>NZ_LT629705.1:5143484-5823181 GCF_900103875.1 Pseudomonas arsenicoxydans
CCAGAGCGCCTCATCGGCGACACCGCTTACGGTACAGCTCCGATGCTGGCCTGGATGGTGGAGGAAAAAGACATCGAGCCGCATGTGCCGGTGTGGGACAAAACCGAGCGCAAGAACGACAGCTTTTCGAGTAACGATTTCCACTGGAATGAAGAGGCTGAGGAATACCGCTGCCCGGCCGGCAACCCATTGCGCAGCGAATGGCGAGCCTTCAAGAATGAGCGTTCACACGTCACCAAAGCCAACACCATCATCTTCCGATCCCGACAGGCCGACTGCGCTACGTGTCCGATGAAAGCCAAGTGCTGCCCGAACACTGCGTTCCGCAAGATCGCTCGCAGCGTCCATGAAGCCGCTCGCGATGTGGCTCGACGCATCGCGGCGACGCCGGAGTATGTGCGCTCTCGCCACGAACGTAAGAAGGTTGAAATGTTGTTTGCCCACCTCAAGCGCATCCTGAAACTGGATCGCTTGCGACTACGTGGCATGAGTGGCGCGTCCGATGAGTTCACGCTGGCGGCCGCGGTACAGAACCTGCGACGTCTGGCCAAACTTGCATCTCAAGGGCCACCTTCTACGGGATAGGTGCGCCTGCACGAAGCAAAAAACCTCAAATTAACCCAATAACAGAGCAGCAAAGGTCAACGAAGGGCCGAGAAACCACTGAATGTGGTGAGTAGGTTCTCCGGTGGTGGTCGTGCCTGAGTTCAGGCGAGCTGAAAATCCGACTTTTTCAACAGAATCGGCCGTTTTCTGCCGGTCACGACAGGCAGAAACCTCCACAAAGCTGACTTTCGCGTAAGGCGGCGATTGGTCAATGGATGTCTCGCTGCGAACTAGAACACACGACATTTTTAACTATAGGCTGGGCCTATATAAAGGATTGTATATCGGTCTTGGACGCTATCAAGCAAGCGACAGAAGATTGCTTCTCACCTAAGCACCACCCAATGAGCAATACCAACGAAGCAAACTTGATAGAAGAAACCACTTCCTCTACATCTTGGAGCCAGCATGTCCAGACAAACAACAATGGATGCAGAGACCGTCACTTCTCAGCCAGATGGGTTGCCTGAAAACGCCCGCCGCCTCGCGATATTTTCGTTGGCGATCGGTGTCGCCATGGCATCACTCGACACCGCAATAGCCAATGTCGCTTTACCTGCAATAGCTGCTCAATTGCAGACAACACCCGCATCATCGGTTTGGATCATCAACGTCTATCAGTTAGCCATGGTCGCAACGCTCCTCCCGTTCGCTGCATTGGGTGAAATCATCTCTTACCGGCGGGTTCTACTTTTCGGATTGTTATTATTCACATTGGCATCACTTGCCTGTGCTCTGGCGTGGTCGTTGCCTTCACTGGTCATAGCTCGGCTGTTGCAAGGAATTGGGGCTAGCGCCGTTATGGGTGTGAATACAGCCATGCTTAAAGCCATCTACCCGACGCGCATGCTAGGACGTGGTTATGGGACCAACGCCTTGGTGGTTGCAGTCGCTTTTGCAATCGGGCCGACCATGTCATCCCTTATTTTGTCAGTCGCGAGTTGGTCGTGGTTATTCGCAATCAACGTTCCACTCGGCTTGGTCGCACTTTTCCTGGGACGCAAAGTATTGCCTGAAACCCGCCGGGCGACCCACAAGTTTGATGGTCTGACTGCCCTCTACAACATAGTCGCGTTCAGCTTTTTGATTTTGTTATTCGGGGATGCTGCCCACCAAGAGAAATTCACTACCCTGGCATTGGAATTGGCCGCAACTGCTTTGTTCTTCGCACTGCTCTTGAATCGGCAGGCAGACCATAAGGCGCCGATGCTGCCGATTGATCTGCTGCGTCGGCCCATGTTTGCGCTTTCTGTCGTGACGTCCGTTTGCACCTTCGCAGCACAAGGACTGGCGTTCGTAGCCCTGCCGTTTTATTTCTATACGACGCTTGGGAAATCCCCAGTAGAGGCTGGTTTTCTAATGACGCCATGGGCTGTCATGGTAGCGATAATGGCCCCAGTTGCCGGCCGCTTAAGTGATCATTATTCTCCCGGCGCATTAGGAGGAATCGGTCTTTCGATACTGGCGGTTGGGTTGATAGCTCTAGTACTCATGCCTGATGCCCCCTCGACTTTGAATATTAGCTGGCGCACGGCTATGTCAGGAATTGGGTTTGGTTTTTTCCAAGCACCTAACCTCAAAGGTTTTATGGGTAGCGTGCCATCGACACGTGCCGGCAGTGCAAGCGGCATGGTTGCTACGTCAAGGTTAGTTGGACAGGCAATTGGTGCAGCGCTGGTTGCTTATTGCTTCATGTTATCGAGCGAGCATGGAGCAACGTTTGCGTTATGGGGGGCAGTTGCATTCGCAGCCATTGCAAGCATTGCAAGCTTTGCCCGAGTCGTTGCTGTCCGAACTTGAGCTGGCAAACGCCATGAACTGAATCGCACCACGTTTTGTAAATACTCTTAATGACCGATCAGCCGATTGCCGACCTCGACCATAGTGTAGAAAATAGAAAGGGGACAGATTTATTTTTAAGATAATAAATCTGTCCCCTTTTTGTGCCTTTTTGTGGCGATCAGCGCAACGATTTCTGGTAATAGAGCCGGGTATGTCCCGGTGGATAATCTGCCAGGCGTCCGAATTCGGAGTAGCCAAGTTTTTGATAGAACCCGGGCGCCTGAAAGCTGAAGGTCTCCAGCCAGATACCGGTGCAGTGCTTTTTCTGCGCGACTTCTTCGGCCATGCGCATTAGCCGTTCACCGATACCCTGACCACGCATCGACTCGGGAACGCTGACAAGATCGATGAGCAGCCATCGATAAGAGACCTTGCCGTACAGTCCGCCAATGACTTCGTTACTGTCAGGGTCTCGTAGCAACAGAGCAAATGTTTCATGGGCGTCGTCTCCACCGTTGGCCAGGTTATGGGCCAGCAACGGGGTCAAAATTCCTAGTCGTTCTGCTTCAGTCGCATTTTCCGAAAGCTGGATTTCTACAGACATGGCGCTCTCCCTGAGCGAGTAACTGGGTCAACAAGGTATCCCATTCCTGTCACCCCATGGTGAATCAGTAAATACATCAAGTCGTCTGTTTTTGAGATGGCTTGAAGGGCTGCTTCTGGGCGATTGTTGCCTGTCGCGAAGGGCCGACCCAACGCGGCCCAAAGCCAAGCAGCAAACCGGGCAGATGCATTTGCCCTGATCGCCAGCTTACGTAAAGCAAGGTAATGGAGATTATCCTTTGATTTTCGCGTTAATTAGGCGCTCCCTTTACCATCTTGCTGCCGGAAGTAAACCCCAACCAAACATGCCGTCAGCAACGGGAGAAACTCTTAACTGGACGATATTGCAGATGAACATACCCGCGCCCGGCCCGCGTTCTTCGCTTCGTAGAGTTGCTTGTCCGCAGCTTCTATCAAAGCCTCGAATCCTAGTTCGCCAGTGGGTGTCAATGTTGCGACACCTAGAGAGATTGTCAGCACACGATCGACATCAGAAGCAGAATGTTCGATGCCCAATGTCCGAACACTTTCTTGCATTCTTTCTGCAATCTCGACCGCACCAGAAAGAACTGTATTGGGCAGAACGCAGGCGAACTCTTCGCCACCATACCGAGCGACCAGGTCATAGGGCCGCCTAACCGTTTCAGATAACGTTTGGGCAACGGATTTCAAGCAGTCATCTCCAGCCTGGTGTCCGTAACGGTCGTTGTAGCGTTTGAAATAGTCGACATCCACCAAAATGAGCGATAGCGGCTTTTGCTCTCGAAAGCACTGACGCCAATCCGCCAATATGTCCTCATTAAATTTGCGATGATTGGCCACCCCGGTAAGACCATCTATCAACGCCATGGAACGCAGCAGATCGCTCTGTAGTTTCAGGGTTAGATGTGTTCGCACACGTGCTCTGACAATGGTGGTATTGATGGGTTTGCTGATGAAGTCCACCGCGCCAAGCTCCAGACCTAGCACCTCATCTGACTCCTGCTGCTGTGCGGTAATGAAGATGATGGGGATGCCCTGGGTTGCAGGGTCAGCCTTGAGTCGACGGCATACTTCATGCCCATCCGTGCCTTCCATGACCACGTCCAGCAAAATCAAATCGGGTAGTTGTGTCTGGCAAACGCTGATTGCCTGTTCACCGCTGGTGGCCATGAACACATCGCAGTCCTGACGAAATAGCTCATGAAGTACCCGGATGTTAGTCGGCTGGTCGTCGACTATAAGGAGTTTGGGACGGTTAAAGGAATGCGGCAGCCAGGTTTCCATCGATTGTTCCATCAGGCAGATCTCAACAGGTCACGACCAATCGGCATCGCAGCGGAAAAGTCTAGCGACTGCACCCTGACAACAAGTTCGTCGAACTGTGGGCGCAGGGATGGCGGCGTTTTTGACGCCAGTGCGTCTGCCAGTTCTATGGCTTGAAGGTTACCCGTTTCCAGCAATAGCAAAATCTCCTCTAGAGACTCTCTCCATTGCGCCGGCGCCATGGAATCTTCGTCAGCACTGCTTTTTGCACGCGGGCTCTGACCAAAATCGACATTCATTTGCTCAAGGCTTTGTTGCAGTAACCTGCTCAATTCGTCAAACCATGTTGGGTCTACAAAGATGCTCGCTACAGACTCTGCATCTCCGTGTATTAGTGTGTGCTCCAGGTTGCCGGCCAGCAGCGACACCTCCTTGGCCCCCATGGTGCCGCTGCTACCTTTAATGGTATGGAGCACAAAAGCGGCCCCCGATGCATCTTGCCGCTGGATCTGATCGCGCAACTGGACAAGCTGTTTTTCCATCTCTGGACCAAAGGTACGTAGCACCTTGCGGATCAAATCGAGGTCACCACCAAAGCGGTCAATAGTTGATGCACGAGACTCTATAACGCCTTCTCCCGTATTGACTTGCCCCAAGGTTAAAGATGCCTGGCTATCATCACGGCCTGATTGAAAGAGCAGCGTTACGACGAGTTGTTCCAGGTCTATAGGTTTGCCGACATGATCATTCATCCCCGCAGCAAGACAGGCTTCACGGTCGGTACTGGAAGCATTTGCGGTCATTGCCACAATCGGCAGTGTTGCGAAGCGTGGGTTCGATCTAATGCGACGAGTCGCCTCCAAGCCATCAATATCTGGCATCTGGATATCCATTAATACGACGTCGAAGGACACACGCTCATTCATCACCTTGCTGACACCTTCCAGCCCGCCTTCAGCCAGCGTCACCTGCGCGCCTTCCCTTGTCAGTAACTCATCGGCAACCTGTCGATTGAGCATGTTGTCTTCCACCACCAATAGCCGTAGCCCGGCCAGACGCGGTGGTCTCTCACCCGTTGAGCGGGGAATGGGGGAATGCAGAAGGCCTTTGCCATTGAACGCTTGCTGAACAGCGTCGGCTAGCTGCTTGGGAGTGACAGGTTTGGTGAGGAACCCCACGAAGGGAGCGTCTCCCGCCTGGTGGACGTCGGCCAATACCTCGCGGCCGTGAGCAGTGATCATAATGACCATCGGAGGTGGCACACCGTTACCCTGCTGATGAATCAATTGCGCAGCGCTCAGCCCATCAATATCGGACATCCGCCAGTCCATCAGCACCACGTCGTAGGCCTCATCTAGCGCTTGGGCTTTCTTTACCCATTCCACCGCTTGCGTACCACCACTCACGCGGTCAGCCTTCCATCCCAATGCATGAACGGTTCGTAACAGCAATTCACCCGCCGTGGCGTTGTCGTCAACGACCAGAATCCGTAAGGACACATCGACTCCAGTACATGCGGATTTCAGCAGTGACGTCGGCGCTACATCCAGAGTTATATCGAACCAGAAACGACTCCCGACACCTTGCTGGCTCTCCACTTGAAGTTCACCACCCATCAAGGTGACCAACCGCTTGCAGATCACCAGGCCCAGACCTGTGCCACCAAAGCGCCGGGAAGTTGAAGCCTCGGCCTGAGTGAAGCCTTCAAAAATGCGTTGAAGTTGTTCCGGGCTAATACCGATGCCGGTATCAGCAACGGCGATGCGCAAGCTCACAACATTTTCCGTGCGCTTCAGTTGTTCAACGCTGACCACGACCTGGCCTTCCAGGGTGAACTTGAGGGCATTACCCGCCAGGTTGATCAGTACCTGTTGCAGTCGCAGGCTATCGCCGATCAGGTCGTTGGGTAAATTGGAGTCCAGGTCGAACATGACCTCAACCTCCTTCTCGCCTTGGTTACCTGTCAGCACAACGGCGAGGTCACGCATGAGCGGTTCAAGCTCGAACGGGTGCACATCGAGTTGCAGCTTGCCAGCCTCAATCTTGGAGTAATCGAGAATGTCATTGAGCAAACTCAGCAGTGATTTCGCAGCGGTCTGCGCTTTGGTCACATAATCGAGTTGGCGACCATTCAGGTCAGTGTTCTGCACCAACTGCAACATACCCAACACGGCGTTCATCGGTGTGCGTATTTCATGACTCATATTGGCCAGGAAGGCAGACTTGGCCGCACTCCCCGCATCGGCCTGTTCCTTGGCGTAAAGCAGATGTGACTCTAGCTCGCGTTGAACAGTGATGTCCCGATTGATACCGGTCACGCGCAAAGCTGTACCGTCTGGACTGCGTTCTATCTGTGCGCCGGCCTGTATGAAGCGGATCTGGCCGTCCGGGCGAATCACACGAAAAATTGTGTCATACACATCAGTCCCCTCGACGGCAGCATTCAGCTTTGCAGCCGCTGCCACGACATCCTCAGGGTGAACACGTGAGTACCAGTGCAAATAGCTCAGACCGGTATCGCGCAACGACAGTGGCTGCCCGTAAAACTCGAACATGCGGTCATTCCACTGCAAGTTATTGTCCGCCAACGTCCAAGACCAGACGCCCAATTCGGCCACTTCAGCAGCCATCAGCAGTTGATCGTGCACCGCCATCAGTTCGCTACGTTGTTCCAGTGTCGTCTTCAGGCTCGCAGCCAGTTCCTTTTCAGCTGCTTTACGTTCGGTGATGTCTACCGCAATACCCAGGTAACCGCTCAATACCCCATCGGCATCGCGCATGGAGGTGACCACTAACGTGACAGGAAACCGCGAGCCATCTTTGCGTGTGTAAGTCCACTCTCGGGTTTCTGCGCCTTCAAGCTCAGGTTTATGGGTAAGCACACGGAAACCGTCGATAGTCTGAGCGTACTCCTCGCTCAGCTCAACGCCACGTGAAGCGACTTCCTCTGGGACATGGAAGAGCGCCGGGGTGTCTTTGCCTACTAACTCATCGGCGTCATAACCCAACAAATGCTCGGCGCCTTTGTTGAACACGCGGATAACGCCATCGAGATCCGTCGCAATGATCGAAACTTCAGTAGCCGAGCGTAGCACCGTGTCCAACAACAGATTGAGATGCCGCAACTCGGATGTTCGTTGCGCAACCTGCTCTTCGAGGTTGGAGTTGAGTTCAAGAATTCGGGCCTCTGCCACTTTTTTCGCCGAGATATCCCTCAACGTCTTGGACGCCCCGATGACGCGACCACCCTCGTCATAAATGGGTGAGATGCTGACGGAGACATCGATCAGTCGCCTGTCTTTGTGATGGCGTTGCGTATCAAAGCTGCCGATACGCTCACCCGCCCTGATGCGCGCAAGGATATGAGCTTCCTCTGTGACAAGCGCCAGCGGCACAATCAAATTGGCCAGTGCCTGGCCCACGGCCTCCTCGGTGGTGTAACCAAAAAGGTGCTCCGCCCCTTTGTTCCAGTTGGTGACGACGCCATCGAGGGTTTTTCCAATAATGCCATCGCCCGAGCTTTCGACGATGGCGGCCAATCTTGCCTGCTCGGTAAATATCTGCCGCCGACGTTGACGGCTGACACTCACGACACTCGCCAAGGTCGCCAGAAGAAGCGTGAGAAAACCACCGAAAAACAGCACAACTTTTGGCGAGACCTGATGTAGGTGCTGGATGAACAGCGAATTTGCGTCGAGTTCGATTTGCCACCGCCTCCCGTATACCTCGCGCTCCAGCTGATGGGTCATCAGCGTTTCACGGCGAGCCGAGTCGTCGGTGCTTTCATAAAACAGTTTCTCTTGCCCTGGGACAGTGATATCCCTCAATCGCAGATGCACCGTCTCATTTTCTATGCGCAGGCCTTTGAGTACCTCCTCGGTCTGCAACACAGCATAGCTCCAGCCAAAAGCTGCGGTCTCTCGTTCAGCAGCGGTCGCCGGAGTCACTCCGCCGCGAAAGATGGGCATCAACACCAGGAAAGACTGCTGCGGTTTTCCTATGGACTGTATTAGCGTGATGGGCCCAGTGATCCGTGCCGCACCGCTTTGTATTGAGGATTGTGCCGCCTCTCGCCGCGCTGTCTCTGACGCTATGTCCAAGCCAATGGCAGCCTGGTTACCTTCAGCCGGTTCGACATACTGAATAACGTAGCGCTCGCCTGAATGCGCTGAGAATTGATGAATGGAGAAATCCGCCGCGCCGTCAGCTTGAACGTGCTTGAGAAACTCGTTTTCATCACGTTCTGGCACACGCCTGATAAAACCAAAGGCACTGGCGCCGGGGAACTCGAAAGCGAGGTCACGGGTTCTGTGATATTGGCGAAACACTTCACGGCTGATGTCATATTCGCCTGCTGTCAGCACCGCTCCACGAGCGCCTCGCAAACCGTATTGGTAAAGATTAAGGCGAGTTAAAACCAACTCTGCGGCGTCTTCTGTCGCCGCTGTAATCGCTTCTTGAGCCTGCTGTTCGTTGATGCGTTCAAGGATCCAGCCACCCAGAATACTTGCCCCTAACCCCACGGCCAGAGTGATAGCTACTCCCCAGTTCCATGCAAAAAACTTATGCTTTCTCACCCGCATTGTCCCATCGCAGAAGGCCTTCAGCCTTCAAGATTAACGTTCATACCCTATTGGGGGCCGCAAGATGTCCAACCTGTAAGTCACGAATACGCTCAGGTCAGGCCCGCTAATCGTTGAAGTCTGTCTATGTCCGCTTCGGGTTCGCCGTTGTTCATGGCGGCAGCAAGGCGCATCACCACTTGTTCGCGGCGAACTTGCATGCGGGGCAACGCATAAATTGCGCCTATCAACTCGCGCAGAACCATAGGCAGCCCCCAGCGCGCTTTCAAGCGAATGGCAAAAGGCGCTGAAAAATCACGGACAGCGTGGGTGAGCGTTTCTTCGGTCACGCTATTACCCAGGTTCTCCCATTTCTGAGTTTGGTACAGCACACAGAGTTCGCCCATGCGGTGCAACAGCGCGGCGCTTTGCAGCGGAGCGGGGTCCACTCCGCATTGTTGACCTAGGAGCACAACCCTTTCAGCTAAACGCTCGGCATCATCCAGATGAGCCTGAATGAAAGTCATCAGCATGCCGTCAGGTTGAGTATTGGTCTGTCGCAGGGCCTGGCTTATCGCCAGATTCACGCTGGTAAGCCCTCCCAGCCGCGCCAGGGCACCGTTCAAATTCGTGCATGGCTGCCCGAGCCCGAGATACGCGGCACCGTTGGCGGCGGCGATCAAGTGCGCACATAGCGCCGGGTCATACTGCCAATCATTAGCGAGTTCCCGCAAATCCATCACCGCCCCGCCATAGCCGAGCTGAA
The DNA here is from genome assembly GCF_900103875.1 of Pseudomonas arsenicoxydans. Lineage (NCBI taxonomy): Bacteria > Pseudomonadati > Pseudomonadota > Gammaproteobacteria > Pseudomonadales > Pseudomonadaceae > Pseudomonas > Pseudomonas arsenicoxydans. The sequence goes on from NZ_LT629705.1 coordinate 5,153,049, forward strand.
GCTTGTCTTTTACCGAAGCCAGTAAAGGCAAGTCCAACTCTGCCGCAGACAAACCACTGAGATAGCTAATCAGGTCTTCATTGTTGACAGTGGTCGTCCGGGGGGGCTCATCAAGCGGAAGGAGCGTATCCAGGCATTGTACGACGCGCGAAACCTGGAATGGCTTGGTGAAAAAAGCGCTGATCCTCAGCGATTTTACCGCCAGCACACTGTCTCGATCAGCGCGCCCGGTGATCATGATCAGCGGCGTGTCTTGATCTTTTTCGCGAATTTTCTGCAACAGGTTGACGCCGGGGGCATCCGGTAGATTCCAGTCGGCCATCACCAACTGATAGGTGCTTGGCTGCCAAGCGTCTAAAGCACTAGCGACATCGATAAAGCAATCGACCTGAGCAACCGGACGGATGCTCAACACAAGCTGTTTTAAAAGATCGGATATCCAGGGGTCATCATCCAGAATCATCACTCGCATTCGGTATCCTCACTGGTTTGACACGCAACTTCTCAACGTCTTAGGGACCAGGATTATCGGCCACCTGCAAAAAATAGACGTCGTTGAGATCAAAGGGTGAGGTTGTTACTGAGCGATTTTGAGTAAATCACGGCAATTTCCCTTTGACTTGTAGCTTGATAGGATCCTTGAAGGATCGAATCTATTCCTGACCCGCGAACTATACAAGCAAGCTAAAAGCTCACAGGTAGTTAGGCTGGCGGGGGCTAGCGCATGAAACGCCGCCATAGCGGGTCGATTTCAGTCGGTTACAACAGTCAGCTATTGGCCGATTCTGTTGAAAAAGTCGGATTTTCAGCTCGCCTGAACTCAGGCACGACCACCACCGGAGAACCTACTCACCACATTCAGTGGTTTCTCGGCCCTTCGTTGACCTTTGCTGCTCTGTTATTGGGTTAATTTGAGGTTTTTTGCTTCGTGCAGGCGCACCTATCCCGTAGAAGGTGGCCCTTGAGATGCAAGTTTGGCCAGACGTCGCAGGTTCTGTACCGCGGCCGCCAGCGTGAACTCATCGGACGCGCCACTCATGCCACGTAGTCGCAAGCGATCCAGTTTCAGGATGCGCTTGAGGTGGGCAAACAACATTTCAACCTTCTTACGTTCGTGGCGAGAGCGCACATACTCCGGCGTCGCCGCGATGCGTCGAGCCACATCGCGAGCGGCTTCATGGACGCTGCGAGCGATCTTGCGGAACGCAGTGTTCGGGCAGCACTTGGCTTTCATCGGACACGTAGCGCAGTCGGCCTGTCGGGATCGGAAGATGATGGTGTTGGCTTTGGTGACGTGTGAACGCTCATTCTTGAAGGCTCGCCATTCGCTGCGCAATGGGTTGCCGGCCGGGCAGCGGTATTCCTCAGCCTCTTCATTCCAGTGGAAATCGTTACTCGAAAAGCTGTCGTTCTTGCGCTCGGTTTTGTCCCACACCGGCACATGCGGCTCGATGTCTTTTTCCTCCACCATCCAGGCCAGCATCGGAGCTGTACCGTAAGCGGTGTCGCCGATGAGGCGCTCTGGCTTGATGTCGAACTGCGCTTCGACCCGATCGATCATCGTCTTGGTGCTCTCGACTTCTGCGGTTCGATGAGCCGGTGTGGGTTCCACATCCATGATCACGCCGTGCTCGGTATCGATCAGATAATTCGTGGAGTAAGCGTAGAAAGCTGGGCCGCCTGAAGCAGCGGTCCAGCGGGCCTGAGGATCCGTCAGCGACAGGCGCTTCGGTAGCGTTTCGGCCAGAGCCTCTTCATCGAGTGCCTCAAGATACTCACGCACGGCGCGGGTGCTCAGGGATGGATCGCTCCAGTTGACCGGTTCATCTCCCGGTACGCCGCGCTGCCGACTCGCATCCGCTTTGATGATGCTGGCGTCCACGGCAAAGCCTTCGCCCTTGACCAGACCGGCGTCCATGCAGCGACGCAGGACTTCATTGAACAACCAGCGAAACAGATCACTGTCCCGAAAACGGCCGTGTCGATTTTTGGAAAAGGTCGAGTGGTTGGGGATTTCGTCTTCAAGGCTCAACCGGCAGAACCAGCGATACGCCAGGTTCAAATGGGCCTCTTCGCACAACCGCCGCTCTGAGCGAATGCCGTAGCAATAGCCGACGATCAGCATGCGAATCATCAGTTCGGGATCAATCGACGGACGCCCAATCGGGCTATAGAAATCGGCGAGGTAATGGCGCAGGTCGCTCAGATCAAGACACTGATCAATGCTGCGCAGAAGGTGATTGGCTGGGATGTGATCTTCAAGGTTGAACGAGTAAAACAGTCGCTCCTGCCCACTCGATAACTGTCCCATCATGCTGTGTGATCCCCCTCCGGCCAATGCGGAGATTTTGCCGGAGGCCAGCCAGGGGAGCTACTTTTTCAACAGAATCGGCCGTTAACTGCCTTTCGCGAAAGGCAGCCATGGGTCGAACGAAACCCGGTACCGATCCGACTCTTCACCTGAAAGCTGAGACTTCATGGATGCGGTTGCCGACTGCCCCTCCCCTCTGTGACGACGGACTAACCACCGCCACACAGGGCTTGCTCTTACTCCTTCACCTCAACCTGATCCAGCGCCTGATTCACCGCCAATTCCCCCAGCATCACGACCTGCGTAATTCCCAACAAAGTCTTGCGGTGTGAGTTGTCCAGTAACGCCGCGAAATTGTTGAGCATGGTGGTGGCCGAGCCTAAAGATTCGCTCGCGTTGGCCAGCAGGGATTCGGTGTCGTACTTGGGATTGACGAGGAACATGCGCTCAGGTTCGTTGGCCGCAGCCATGATGTGGGCGCCTGGGTTGAGGTAATGGTCGAGGGCACGCTCGGCGGCGTCGTGGAATTTTTTCGAGTCGACGGATTCGTAGGGGGATGCCGGATCGGTATCGGGTGGGTTGGGTGTGGGTTTGATCATGGTGAAACTCCTGATTGTTCACTAGGAGCTACCAACATCACTTGCAGATGATGGGTGGCAGCTATGCGCGGGTCTGCAAGACCGGGAAACCAGGAACCCGGCAGACTGTGAGGTCTCCCGCACAAAGCCGCCATTTAACGGACCCGAACGAGCGTCCTGTGGCAGGGCTATGCGACTGGTATTCCGGCGGGCTTGCAGACCCGATCACTGATGAGCAGTGACTGGAATGAAGTTACCGACGGGGCCCTAGACGCACAAGCCGGCGGATTCTGGCGTACGCGTAGGCAACGACGCAAGGCGTTGTAGCCGTAGCCGTTCGGACGTAACACCGAGTGTCTTTAAACGTGCGCCTTGAAACCTGTTTAAGGCATCAAACGTTGGGCGAATATGACTTGGCAAAAATTGATGGTGTTGGATCTGACGCCATCGCGGGCAAGCCCGCTCCCACAGGGAGATGTGGCGAGTTCGAAGTCTGGGGGTGGCAATGGGTATGTCCGGTGCCGGCTTCGAAAATCACCCCATTGATTACATTACGTATCTGCGCGGCAACCGTCCGACATTTCAAATACACAAGATTCTGGACATTTAGCGAGGGTGGCCAAAAACGCGCAGGGGTTGGCCCAAAATCATCACAGCCATCGCTTCAGTGAAAACCCATAACTCATAAAATTTACTCATCGGTAGTTAGAAAGATTACTGGTCCTGGGGGGTACAGGTGCCGGCATAAAAGCCGTCGGCGCAATGCCCTTGAACCCAAATATCTAATTTTCGGAGTAAAGCATGAGTGCATCGCAAAGGGTTGTTGTCGTTACCGGAGCGTCGCAAGGCATAGGCGATGAAATCGTGAAGGCGTTTCGAAAGCTCGACTACCGCGTGGTTGCGACCTCTCGTACGATCAAGCCGTCGGACGACCCGAACATACTGGCGGTAGCTGGTGATATTGGTGATCCGGCGACTGCCCAGCGTGTCATTTGCGAAGGTGTCGCGCGATTTGGCCGGATCGACACACTAGTGAACAACGCCGGTATCTACATCGGTAAGCCTTTCACCGAGTACACCATCGAAGACTACAACGCCGTCATGAACGTGAATATGGCTGGCTTCTATCACATCACCAAACTGGCCATCGCCGAAATGGAAAAGCATGCGAGCGGCCACGTGGTGACTGTCACCGCCAGCATCGAAAACGGCATCAGCGGCGCGCACATGGCACTGGCAGCGATGACCAAGGGTGGTTTGAACGCCGTCACCAGAGCGCTGGCGATTGAATACGCCCAGCAGGGGATCCGCGTGAACGCTGTCGCGCCGGGTGTCACCAAGACGCCTATGCATCCTGTGGAATACCACGAAATGCTGGGCAGCTTCCATCCGCTGGGCCGCATGGGCGAAGCGAGCGAAGTAGCCAACGCCGTCGTCTTCCTGGATTCAGCAGAGTTCATCACGGGAGAAATCCTGCACGTCGACGGTGGCCAGAGCGCCGGTCGGTAAAGGACGCCAACGGAGCCCTTTGCGGCTATCGCAAGGGACTCCACATGACCCCTGGTGCAAGGACGAACTGGAATACCCCGCGCCCAATTCGCGAGTAGCAAAGACTCACTTCCGAAAGTAAAGACCGCGCTGTCATCTCGCTGATTTTTCCAGCCACCGCACGGATTTTATTCAACGTCAAATCACCGCTACCGCCTCCCTTTCCTGGATCGCCGCAAAGTGCATCGCCACCGATGCCTATGTCCGACCAGGTCGTTCCATTTCGATAGCAGGATGACGTTTTGGGGAATCAGGCCAGCATTTTTCAGCGTGTCTATAGGAAACAAGATGCATACAACCTCAAACCCGGCGGCACAGCAGAGGTCACTGGCGGTGCTGCTCGCCAGCAGCTTCGCCTTTATCATCGTCCAACTGGACGTCACGATCGTCAATGTCGCACTGCCCAGGATAGGCGTGGAGCTGGGCGCCGAGGTCAGTACGCTGCAGTGGGTGATCGATGCCTACACCCTGGGCTTCGCCACCTTTCTGCTATCGGCCGGGGTGATGGGCGATAAGTTCGGTTCCAAGCAGGTGTTCCTGAAGGGCTTCGCCCTGTTTACGCTGGCCTCCATCGCCTGCGCGCTGGCGCCCTCGGCGATGGCGCTTAACGTGGCGCGGGCCGCGCAAGGGGTCGGCGCGGCGCTGCTCGTACCCAGTTCGCTGGCCATCCTCAATGCTACCTATGCCCACGATAAAAATAGGCTGGCCAAGGCGATCGGCTGGTGGACGGCAGCCGGCGGCGTGTCGATCGCAGCCGGCCCCGTGATCGGCGGCCTGCTGCTGTCGACAGCGGGATGGCGCAGCATTTTCTGGGTCAATGTGCCGATCTGCGTGATCGGCTTCGCGCTGACGTATTACGTCGTGCCGCGCATGGTAAGCAAGGCACCGTCACGCCACTTCGACCTGCCGGGCCAGCTGCTGTCGGTGCTCGCGCTGATCGGCTTTATTGGCGCGGTGATCGAGGTGCACTCACTGGGCTTTTCCAGTCTGGTGGTGCAAGGCGGCTTTGCGTTGGCCATCGTCGCCGGCAGCGCCTTCCTGGTGGTCGAAAGCCTCGTGCGGGCGCCGATGCTGCCGCTGACACTGTTCCACAGCATGCGTTTTTCCGGTGCAGTGCTGTTTGGTGTGCTAGCCAATTTCACCTATTACGGCTTGATTTTCGTGCTTAGCTTCTACCTGCAAAAAGTGCGCGGCTATACGGTGATGGAAACCGGGCTGACCTTCCTGCCGCTGACCGGGACAGCCTTCTTTTCCAACATCGCCGTCGGCCGCCTGTCGGCGCGCACCGGACTGCGTGCGCTCATGGTGGGTGGCGGCCTGATCGGTTGCTCCGGCTACGCACTGCTCGGCACCTTTGGTATCTCGGAGCATGCCACCTTCCTCGACATGCTCCCGGGCCTGGCGCTGATCCCAATCGGCATGGGCTTCGCGGTGCCGGCCATGACAACGTCGATCTTGTCCAGCGTCGAACGGCACCAGGCGGGGACGGCGTCGGCCGTACTGAACACGGCGCGCCAGGTGGGCGGTGCGACCGGAGTCGCCATCTTCGGCGCCATCGTAGCCGGCGATACCGACGCGGCCGTCATGGGCGGCGTGCGCAGCGCATTGCTAATCTCAGCCGCGCTTTTGCTGGCGGCGGTTGCCGTTGCATTCTGGAGCCGCGCCGGCACCACGGCGCCGGTGGCAGATCCGTGCTGAATTTACCCCCCAAAACTTCCCCTCTGTGACGACGGTTAGCCACCGCGCCCATCGCTGAATCTTCGAAAGATAGATAGCCGATTTGACGTTAGCCCTTTTTGCGATACGCCATTGAGTCGTCGATACGTTTGAGAATGTAGTCGCCCGCCGCTACCGGAGGATACAGACTCAGCGCCGGATCGATTCCCAGATCGCAGGGATCAACAACAGCGCTATAAGTTGGATCGTAGAACGTGGCAATGGAATAGCGCTCGTGACCCGAAGTGTTAATCACCCGGTGCAGGGTCGAACGAAAGCGATCATTGGACCAATGAGCCAAAAGGTCTCCAACGTTAACGACCAGACTGCCAGGAATAGGGGTCGCTTCGATCCACCGGTTGGAGCCAAGCTCGCGTACCTGTAGGCCGCCGCTGTTATCTTGATAGAGCAAGGTAATACAACCGTAATCCGTGTGCGGCGCCACGCCGAATTGGTCAGCCTCAGCCTGTGCAGGCTGTGGTGGGTAATAGACCATCTGCGTACGCTGCAGGGGCTTGGTGTATTTGTCTGTGAAGAAATCCTCTTCAATACCCAACCCTACCGCTACTGCCCTCAGTAAATCCGCCCCGGCCTTACCGATTTCTGAATAGTATTCAGACAGCGCGTCTTGCAACTCCGGCATGAACTCCGGCCACTGATTCGGCCCGCGCAAAGCCTCACCAGCAACAACGCATGGATCATCCTCCGCCAGCTCCAGACCGATACTGAAGAACTCCTTGTGATCAGGTTTGGTGGCTTCATACATGGTCGCCCCACCCAGCGCATGCCAGCCTCGATGCCGCTTGTTCACCGCCACCTGGCGCTTGATCTCAGTCGGATAGGCAAAGAACTGTGCAGCTGCCGCCATCGCTCTGTCGATCACCGGCTGCGGTACGCCGTGATTGATAATGTAGAAAAAACCGATTTCGCTGCAGGCTTTTCGAATGGCATCACCGGCCCTGCGAATGCTTGCCTGATTACCCTCACGAACTCCGGTCATATCGATCAGAGGCAGATTGGTGATAGAGGTCATGTTCACTCCTGCAAAAGTAAATACAGCGGTGGCGAGGTGACGGCTTTGCCAGCGAATGACAAGCCGGTATATACAGGACATAGCATTTACTGTGCCGCCTCACCAGTTACCTATCTGCAAGCCTCGAGCTAATGCGAATATTGCGACGCAAGAGCCCGATCAAACCTGTTACTAGCCCGTTTCCCTTCGCCCCAGCAGTGGGCAGAGCGCCCACAACTGGTGCAACCTTCGGTTACATCCTTTAGAAAAACCGTCCTGATAAATTTCTCTTTTCGTCTGAACGAGCGGGTCTGGAATGCTCGTTGGCGAGCCGATACGGAAAGCTGGCCTGCATTTTGCCTTACCTGTATATACAGGAACATGTAGCTGTCTCTATTCCCCATCACCTGCCATCAGGACACTCTCAATGTACGCACCGTTGCAGCTCAAACCCGGTCATCTCACCCTCGATCAATTGCGCGCCATCTACCAGTTGCAAAGTCCTTTCGAACTGGACCCGGCTGCACGCGACGTCGTCGATGCAAGTACTCGTACAGTAGACGAAATCATCGCCAACGAGCGGACGGTGTACGGCATAAATACCGGGTTCGGCCTGCTGGCACGGACCTCAATCCCTACCGAGTCGCTGGCCAAACTGCAGCGCAACCTACTGCTTTCACATTGCACCGGCACCGGCCCGCTGCTGGATGACGCCAGTGTCGCTCTCATCATGGCGCTCAAGGTGGGTTCCCTCGCCCGTGGTTTTTCCGGGATTCGTTGGGAGGTGATTCAGGCCCTGAGCAAGCTCTATGCGGCCAGGGTTTACCCGTGCATACCGTCACAAGGGTCCGTCGGCGCTTCGGGCGACCTGGCACCGTTGGCGCATATGTCCGCGGTGTTGATCGGCGTTGGCCGGGTACGTCATGAGGGCCGTGAAATGGAGGCTGTCGAGGGTCTGGCGATTGCAGGTCTCGAGCCGATGGTGTTGGGCCCGAAGGAAGGCCTGGCGTTGATCAATGGCACACAGGTCTCTACGGCGCTGGCCTTGCGTGGCCTGTTCGCCTGCGAAAAGCTGTTCAGCGCTGCGGTCGTCGCCGGTAGCCTGAGCGTTGAAGCCTTGAAAGGCTCGGACGTGCCGTTTGACCCACGCATCCAGGCCGTTCGCGGACAACCGGGGCAGATCGACGTGGCGCAGCTCTACCGCGAATTGCTGGCTACCAGTGAAATTCGCGAATCCCATCGCAACTGCGACCGAGTGCAGGACCCTTACTCACTGCGTTGCCAGCCTCAGGTCATGGGCGCGTGCCTGGACCACATGCGCTTTGCCGCCGGAGTCTTTCTGCGTGAGGCCAATGCCGTCTCGGATAACCCGCTGGTGTTCTGCGCCGACGGCGACGTGCTCTCGGGAGGAAACTTCCACGCCGAACCGGTCGCCATGGCCGCCGATGTTCTGGCCTTGGCCATCTCCGAGATTGGCGCCCTTTCCGAGCGGCGCATCGCACAACTGGTTGATCCGGCATTGTCGGGCCTACCGGCTTTTCTGGTGCGCGAAGGCGGCCTGAACTCTGGTTTCATGATCGCTCAGGTCACCGCTGCCGCCCTCGCTTCGGAGAACAAGACCCTGGCGCATCCGGCATCAGTCGATAGCCTGCCGACCTCAGCCAACCAGGAAGACCATGTGTCGATGGCGACCTTTGCGGCACGTCGTTTGCTGGACATGGCCGGCAACAGCAGTGCGGTGGTTGCCATCGAATTGCTGGGCGCAGCTCAAGGCGTGGACTTGCATGCCCCACTGCAGACGTCGCAAAAGCTCAGCGAAGTGCTGACGATGATTCGCCGTGAAGTGGCTCACTACGATGAAGATCGATATTTCGCCCCGGATATCGCCGCTGCGCGAGCCTGGGTCGAGAACGCGGCGTTCACTCGCTGGTTGCCAGCGGAACGCCTGTATGCCTGATTTGTACACCTGAGCCGAACCCGTTCGCCGCCCTACTGCGGCGAACACCTACTCTTGCGTAGCCGATGGTATATGCCATGCGCCGCTATTATTCAGGTCCGGACTATCGTCGAGCACACAGCATTGCCGAATTGGCAGTGATGGCCCGCCGACGCTTGCCGCATTTCGCTTGGGAATACCTGGAGGGTGGTGCCGAAGAAGAATTGACCTTGCGCCGCAACCGTCAAGGCTTCGCGGATATTGCCCTACTGCCGCAGACCCTGGTGCCCTGCTCCGTAACGCAATCCCAGCGTTCGCTGTTCGGTCGAGAGCTGCCGCTGCCCATGGCGATCGGCCCCACCGGCTATAACGCCATGCTTTATCGCGATGCCGATATTCACTTGGCCCGCGCTGCAACCGAGCGCGGCCTGCCCTTTACCCTGAGTACCGTTTCCACCAGTTCTCTGGAGCAAGTGGTCGCGGCGGTGCCAGAGGTGAATCTCTGGTTTCAGCTCTACTGCCTGCGTGACCCAAAGGTCCAGGAAGACTTGCTCCTGCGCGCAGCCTCCGTGGGCTGCAAGACCTTGTTACTGACCAGCGACGCGGTGCTGCTGGGTAACCGGGAGTGGGACAAACGCAACTTTGTCCGGCCTCGGCAACTGAGCCTGCGCAACAAGATCGACGTGCTCAATCATCCACGGTGGATGGCCCAGACACTGTGGCCTCATGGCCTGCCAAACCTGGGCAACATCGAACGCTATCTACCCTCCGCGCAACGCACTATCGAAGGTGCCGCCCATTTCATAGGTTCGCAAATGGACACCGGCCTGGATTGGGATGCCCTCGCCCGCTTGCGCGACCGCTGGCCACAACGGTTGTTGCTCAAAGGGGTGCTGCACCCGATGGATGCCGAGAAAGCCATCGCGCTGGGTCTTGATGGCGTGGTGGTCAGCAACCACGGCGGCCGACAACTGGACGGCGTCCCGGCGAGCATCGATTGCCTCCCGGCGATCGCCGCCGTCGCCAAAGGCAAGCTCACGCTGCTGCTCGACAGCGGCATCCGCCGTGGCACCGACATTCTCAAAGCCTGCGCCCTCGGTGCCGATGCGGTTTTGCTCGGGCGCGCTACCTTGTATGGAGTGGCAGTCGGCGGGCAGGCGGGTGCCGGGCATGCGCTCGACCTGCTCGCACAAGAATTGCGTCTGGCCCTGTCGCTGCTCGGAACACCAGACCTGAACCAGCTCCACCGTCGCCAGCTGTGCGCGACGCCCTCCACATCCTTCACCGTGAGTTGAACCGATGAACGATTTGCAACAGACCCTCGAACAATTGCGCCTGGCGCTGGGTGATGGCGCGGTAGTGACGGGCGCCGATATCAGTCAACGACACTACAGCGACTGGACGGGCCATGCACCGGCCTGCCCTGCCGCACTGTTGCTGCCACGCACCACCGAGCAGGTCGCGAGCGCTTTGCGCATCTGCAATAACGCGCAACAACCGGTGGTCCCACAAGGCGGAATGACCGGGCTGGCCGGTGGCGCAGTGCCTCGTGAAACGGACATTGCCCTGTCCCTGGAACGCCTGCGCGGCATCGAAGAAATCGATCCTGCGGCGGCGACCATCAGCGTCTGGGCCGGCACTACGTTGCAAGAGATTCAGCAAGCAGCGCTCGATGCCGGATTCATCTTCCCCCTGGATCTCGGCGCCCGTGGTTCGTGCCAGATCGGTGGCAACATCGCCACCAATGCCGGCGGCAACGCCGTAATCCGCTACGGCATGACCCGAGATCTGGTGCTCGGCCTGGAGGTGGTCCTGGCCGATGGCCGGGTGCTGAATCTGCTCAACAAGATGATCAAGAATAACTGCGGTTATGACCTGAAACAGTGCTTCATCGGCAGCGAAGGCACTCTTGGGGTGATTACCCGTGCGGTATTGAAGCTGGCACCTCAACCTGGCGAAACCACCACCCTGCTCTGCGCCCTGCCCGATTACGCCAGTGCGGTCAGCCTGCTGCGCCGGGTACAGCGCAGCGTCGGTACGCCGCAAGCGTATGAGCTGATGTGGCAGGACTTTTTCCGCCTGGGGGTTTCCTGGCTGGAAAACCCGACCGCGCCGTTGTCGCTCGACCATCCGTTGTATGTGCTGCTCGAATGCGCCAGCCCTCGGGAGTTGCTTGAGCAGACACTGGAAGATGCCTTTGCCGCCGGTGAAGTGGTCGATGCGGTTTTGGCCAGCTCCCAGACCCAGGCTCGGGCGCTCTGGAAGATCCGTGAAGCGACGGGCGAATTTCCCCTGCGCATGAAACCTTTGAATTTCGACATCAGCCTGCCCATCGGCCAGATCGGCGACTTTGCCGAGCGCTGTCGCCAGCGTCTGGAGCAGCGCTGGCCGGGCAACCACAGTGTGTATTTCGGCCATATCGGTGACAGCAATCTGCACCTGACTGTGGACTGCGCTTCCTTGCCCGAGCCCGCCCCCATCCTTGAGGTCGAGGAGCTGGTCTACAGCGCTGTCGGCGAACTGGGCGGCTCGGTCTCAGCCGAACATGGCATCGGCTTGCTCAAGCGCGACTTTCTCCATCACTCGGTCAGCCTCGAGGCTCGCCAGGCGATGCAGCAACTCAAGGATTGCTTCGATCCCAAGGGCATTCTCAACCCGGGAAAAATCCTCGATTGAGTGCTGATTCAAGCTGTATATACCGCCATGGCACGTTAACTGCTGTAGCCCTAATGATTCATACGCAACGCATAACCAGAACCAACACACACCATAAGCCTCGCTGCACCTGATGAAGGAGTTACACCATGCAACTCGATTCTCTGTTCAGTAAAAAATTCAACGGTCTGTTCATCGCCTTGACCCTGGCTGGCGCCTGTATGGCAGCCCAGGCCGATCAGCTCGCCGATGTCAAAAAGGCCGGAGAACTGGTGGTGGGCACCGAACTGCAATTTGCGCCTTTCGACTTCACCGAGAACGGCAAACAGAAAGGCATGAACGCCGAGCTGTTCGAGCAGTTGGGCAAAGAGTTGGGCGTCAAGGTCAGATTCATGGACCTGCCATGGCCAAGTGTGTTGCCGGGGTTGGAAGCGAAGAAATTCGACGTCGTCGCAGGGCCTATCATCGTTACCAAGGCACGCAAGGAGCGTTACCACTTCGTCATGCCGATAGCCGAGGCAACCGTAGCGTTGATGGTCAGCGCCAAGGACAGCCCCATCAGCAAACCTGAAGACATTGCCGGCAAGGCTGTGGGCGCAGGTAAAGGCTCGGCGCAACTCGAAGAGCTGAAAACCTTCGCCGCCACCCTGCCGAAAAAAGTCGATGTCCGTGAATACATCGACAACAACCAGGCCTACGCAGAGCTGGGGACCAAGCGCATCGTTGCCGTCGCCAACTCGCTGCCGAACATCTCCTATGTCGCGGCCCAGCACCCAGACAAGTACAAAGTAGTGATGCCTCCATTTGGCAAGAAATCCTACTTCGCCTACCTGGGACGCAAGGATGACGACGCCAACAGCCTGATCGCCGCCCTCGATAGCGCCATGCTGAAAATGCATGAAGACGGTCGCCTTGCCGCCCTGCAAAAGAAATGGCTGGGCACCGAAATGGACGTGCCGAAAGCCGACTTCGAGCCGACCTGGTAAAGAAGGACCACGGGGTTTATGAACGGATCGCCGGCTCAGCCGAGCCGGTGATTTATCCATGCTGGAGGCACGACGATGTTCGATTGGCCTTTACTGCTGCAAAACCTGCCCCTTCTGCTGGACAGTCTGCTGGTGACCCTCGAAATTTCCGTCGCCGCACTGGCCATCGGCTTTGTCATCGGCGTGATCGTGGGCAGTCTGCGTCTTTCACCCCTGCCGCTGCTCCGGCGTTTGGGCGGCGCTTATATATTCGTGTTCCGTGGCATTCCGCTGCTGGTGCAACTGCTGTTCATTTATTACTTCCTGCCGCGTATCGGCCTGCCCAACGTTTCGCCCATGGTGGCAGCGGTGATCGGGCTGTCTCTGGCGGCGGGTGCGTATATCGCTGAAATCATGCGCGGTGGTTTTCTCGCCATCCCTGGCGGTCAGCTGGAAGCCGCCGGCCTGCTGGGCCTGAGCTCAGGGCAAATGCTGGTGCGCATTCGCGTCCCTCAAGCCGTGCGCCTGACCTTGCCGGCACTGGTCAACGAAATGATCCTGTTGATCAAGGCTTCGTCACTGGTGTCGGTGGTGGGTTTGGCCGACCTGACGCGCACCGCCCAGAACATTGCTGCCAGTGACTACATGTTCGTTCAGGACTACCTGATGCTGGCCGGCTTCTATTGCCTGATCAACATTCCGCTGGCGTTCTTCGGCGGCCTGCTGGAGCGTCATCTGAAGGAGCGCTACGCATGATCTTTGACCCCACGATCATCACCGACCATCTCGGCGAAATCGGACAAGGCTTCATGATCACCCTCGGCACCTGGTCTGCCGGTGTCGCGCTGGGCCTGATACTGGGCATGTTGATCGCGGTTGCCCAACTGTTCGGCAACAGCCTGGTGCGCGCGCCGTTGCGGGCGTTCATCGAGATGATTCGAAGTACACCGTTTCTGGTCCAGCTGTTCCTGGTGTATTACGGCGGCCCGTCTTTCGGTTTGAACCTGGACCCCATTCCGGCCGGCATTCTTGGCCTGGGCATTTATGGCAGCGTCTATTTCGCTGAAATTTTCCGCTCCGGCTTTCAATCCGTTGCCCGCGGGCAACTGGAAGCGGCCGACTGCCTGGGCATCACCCGCCTGCAATGCATTACGCGCATCCAGATTCCACAAATGCTGGTGATCATCCTCCCGGCACTGGTCAATCTGATCACCATCCTGTGCAAGGAAACGGCGGTGTTGTCGATCATCACCATCCCCGAATTGACCATGGTCCTCACCGGCATCGGCTCGGAAACCTTCGCCTTTGTCGAGACCCTGCTGGTGCTGTGCATCGGCTACCTGCTCCTGGTGGAAGCCTGCTCACGGCTGGGCATGCTGCTGGAAGTGCGCGTCGGGCGATTCATGCAGAAGCAGCCGCGATGAGCAACTTCCATTCGACGCCGACAGCTGCGCCACACTCATCCGTATTGAACGAATCAGGTGAAGCGATGAAGACTTCCAAGACACTCTCCGACAACAGCGCGCCGATGCTGAAACTGCACAACGTCGGCAAGAGCTTCGGCAACCTGCGGGTACTCAAGGGTATCGATTTGCAGGTCCGGCACTCTGAAGTGGTGTGCCTGATCGGTCCTTCCGGCTCAGGCAAAAGTACCCTGCTGCGCAGCATGGCGTTTCTTGAGGAGTACGACGAGGGCGAAATTTACATCGAAGGCCAGCTGCTTGGCTGGGTGCCGGAGAACGGCAAGGGCCGCAAGCGCGCGGCCCAGTCGCAAATCAATCTGGTGCGGCGCAACGTTGGCATGGTCTTCCAGCAATTCAACCTGTGGCCGCACATGACCGCCCTTGGCAATGTCAGTGAAGCCTTGCTGCGTGTGCGCAAGTTATCCGCCGATGACGCCCGGCAACGCGCCATGGCAATGCTGGATAAAGTCGGCTTGGCCCATAAGGCCGCGGCTTATCCGGCGCAGTTGTCCGGTGGTCAGCAACAGCGCGTGGCGATTGCCCGGGCATTGGCCATGGAGCCGCACATCATGCTGTTTGATGAACCCACCTCGGCCCTCGACCCGGAACTGGTTGGCGAAGTGCTGCAGGTCATGAAAACCCTCGCCAAGGAGGGCATGACCATGGTGGTGGTCACGCATGAGATGGGGTTCGCCGCTCAGGTCGCCGACTCGGTGGTGTTTCTCGATCAGGGCCAAGTGGTCGCTCAGGGCACCCCTCACGAAATATTTCACAACGCCGAACAGCCACGTCTGCAGCAATTCCTACAGAACTACCTGGATCGCAACGCTTTCTGGCAGGACACCAAAGAGGTTAGCCCGGTATGAACTCCAACGACCTGAATCTGCTGGCCCGCGCCGAAGTGCGCGACCTGGCCAGCTACAACGCCGGCCTCGGCTCGGATGCGGTGCGCAAGCGCTTTGGCCTGACCCGTGTAGCCAAACTGGGCAGCAATGAAAACCCGATGGGACCGGCACGCGCGGTCACCCCCGCGATGGCCCAGGCCTGCAGCGAGATTGCGCTGTATCCCGACGCCGGTTGCCAGGCATTACGCGCCGCACTCTCGAAAAAACTCGATGTGCCGGAAGATCAATTGGTATTCGGCAATGGCTCGGAAGATTTGCTGAGCGTCATCAGTCGCGTGTTCCTGGACCATGACGATGAAGTCGTCACCGTGGTGCCGTCCTTTGGGCTGCATTTTATCTACCCAATGGCCGCCGGTGCCCGGGTAGTGGGCGTGCCGATGACCGACGAAGGCACTTTCGACGTGGCGGGCATGGTCGCCGCGCTCACGCCCCGCACGCGGTTGCTGATGTTTTCCTGCCCGTCCAATCCGGTGGGCTGCACCCTGAGCGCCGATGAGTTGCAGCAGTTGCTCGACGCATTGCCCGCACAGTGTTTGTTGGTGTTCGATGAGGCCTATTACGAATACGCCCAATGGGAGGCCGACTATCCAGATTGCCTGGGCATGATTCAGGCCAGTGGCAAACCGTTCATACTGCTGCGGACTTTCTCCAAGGCCTATTCCCTGGCGGGCTTGCGAGTCGGCTACGGAATCGTCAGCGATCCGCTACTCGCCGATCTGATCAACCGTCTGCGCACGCCCTTCAATGTTAACCGCGTGGCCCAAGCTGCGGCGGTTGCTGCGCTGGCCGACGATGAATACCTGCACAGCTGTCTTTCCCATGTCGCCAGCGAACGCCGCAGGGTGGCGGCCGCATTGCACGAACAAGGCGTCGCGACAGCTCCATCCATGGCAAACTTTCTGTACTTCCACACGCCCTACCCTGCCGAAGTCATCAACCAGGCACTGCTGCGCGAGGGGGTCATCATCAAGCCTTGGCGCGAAGCTGGATATGCTCAGCACTTGCGGGTATCCATCGGAAGCTGTGAGGATAACGACCTTTTCCTCCAAGCACTGGCAACAGTCCTTGCCGCACAAGAAACACGGACCGACTAATGATTAAAAATGCACCGCAAGCGCTCTATCAGCGCGCGAAGGATTTTGTGCAAGGCCAGCTTCGCGCGGGCGTTTGGAAACCGGGCGACCTGATCCCGTCAGAGAACCGTTTGGTGCAAGAACTGGGCATGTCGCGCATGACCGTCAACCGGGCATTGCGCGAGCTGACCGAAGAAGGACATTTGGTGCGGATTTCAGGTGTAGGCACCTTCGTCGCTGAAAGCAAACCGCAATCGAACCTGCTGAGAATCACCAACATCGCTGACGAAATCCTCGCCCGAGGTCACAGCTACACGTGCAAAGTCCTGCACCTGGGACGCGAAGCGGCCTCAATGCCGGTGGCCGCCGCCCTGGCGCTGACCACCGGCTCGTCGGTTTTTCATCTGGTCTGCGTGCATTGCGAAGAAGGCGTACCGGTGCAACTCGAGGATCGTTACGTCAATCCCGAGCTGGTGCCGGATTTTTTGCAGCAAGACTTTGGCGAGCACCTGCAACCGGCCAGATACCTGCTGCAGGTCATCAGGCCCGATGAAATGGAACATATCGTCGAAGCCAGCCACCCCAGCAGCGATGAAAGCAAACACATGCAAATCGACGCCAATGAACCTTGCCTGGTCCTCATGCGCCGGACCTGGAGCCAGAGCAAAATTGTCACCTATGTGCGCCTGATTCATCCCTCCTCACGCTATCGCCTGGGCAGTCGACTGCCGGTGAATGGCGCACACAGAGACAGCTAAAAAACGGGATGAAGGTATGTGACTGCGGACGAACCACCGCCACGATGCTTTCGCGAGCAAGCCACGATCACTGTGGAGTCAGTGTGTAGTGGTAGTGGACTGCTCCTGTCTGTGGATGTACCAGCCAGTAATCATCCTTGTCTTTTTTTAGTCGATAACATTCTTTGGGGATTTTGGGCGAGGTGAAACAAATTACCCCATCCTTGACGGTCCAGTATTCCGTCTCGGGTGGTTTGCCTGACAGTGTGAATATTTCTGTCCCATCGGCATTAAAACTTAACGTATAGGGTAGGCCTGAAGGGCCGATATTATTGAGTTTGTTCCCAACCAAGGTGCTGCGGACTTGCTCATCATCAAGCGCCACCGCTGAAGGAGAAACCGGCTTCACTGTATTTCCACCAGACGTAGCACACCCGGATAAGGCAAGTACCAGGAACAGGCAACTCCAACGTTCAATATTCATACCGCACCTCCACTGTCCGCAAACCCCGATAAAACTTATCAATCAAAAGACAACAGTCACAGCCTTTATTTGACTTTAAACTTGTTATTGGTTTTGTTATTCACGCTATCGACAAACCAGATTGCAACCCCATCAGTGAGTACTTTATTGCACTCCTTGCCATATTTCTGATAGGTCACACAGATAACATCCTCCATAATCACCCAATGACCGGCCTGCTCAGGGTCGCTGGAAATCTGAATTACTGCAGTCCCGTCAGGGTTCAACGTTTCAGTAAAGGGATAGCCGGTAGACGTCACACTGGAATGTTTGCGACCTATCACCGTCGAGTTAATCTCGCTCCCACTTAGTTGTTTCGCGTTTGCCGGCGCAGCGGCGTGAGCATCAGCCGCAGTTTGATGACCAGAAGAAGAGCAGCCCGTCATGAACAGCACGACTAGTGAATAAATAATTACCTTATTCATAACCTTCACCTTGGTCTACGGATCCAATGCTTTTATGGTAGCCACTCAACAACCTGCAAATATATTTATTCACGATAAAGTTAATAGCGCAAAACCATCGAAGATGAATCATTCGTGAGACAAAGTTTAGGCGATAGGAATTAGAGGGTTGGTTTATTCTTTTCCAGTTCGCTTGCTACAGTTATTGGGAGGTCACCTCACCGTCAACCGATAGATCAAGGGTCCATCTGTCTTGTTCGAGGCAGCCGGTCGAACGCTGAATGACGGTGGTGTTTCAATGAGGGGCAGGACATCAGCCATTGATTACATTACGTATCAACTGAAATGCGCATCCGCGGCGTTATCACAGCAATGCCCTACCGATAAATTGGGCAGGATTTTTGTCTCTTCAGCGGCGACTCGCCTCACGTGTTTATAGAGAACCCGGTGTCGATGCCGATTTACAGATGACGTAGCCAAGGTGTCTCTCATGATTCAGAGCATTATGAAAACCGCTTGCCTGACCACCCTTCTTGTCGCGTGCGCAGCAATGCCGTTCGTTCAAGCGCAACCCTTGCCGCTCGGCAAACCCGGGGCTTTGCATAATGAAGACGTGGAGTGGCGTAGCTTTCCAGCGTTCCCGAAAGAAGTGAAGCTGGCGGTGGTGGTCGGCGACCCTAGTAAGCCAGGCCCGTACGTTGTGCGGGTCAAAGTGCCTGACGGCATTAAATTAATGCCCCATACCCATCCTGAAGACCGTATCTACACCGTAATGTCGGGTGTGTTTTATATTGGTTTCGGGTCTGTCTTTGATCCGGACAAGTTGATTGCTTACGGCCCTGGCAGTGTTGTAGTGCTCCCGGCCAATACGCCGCATTTTCATTGGGCCAAGTCGGGGGAGTACATCTCTCAGGTGTATGGAACAGGCCCTTTGGGGCTTGAGTATATTGATAGTCATGACGACCCTCGTAATTCGTCAAAATGAAGAACCTGCACGGCGAAGTCCGCTATGCGCACTCTGCGACTGGCGACGAGTACGCGGGATAGTCGATGTAGCCGTGCGCTCCCCCGCCGTAGTAAGCCTCCCTTCCCGCTTCGGCCAGTGGCCAGCCATGGCGCAAGCGATTAACCAGGTCGGGATTGGCTATAAACGGCCGGCCAAAAACCACCAGGTCGCTTAATCCTTCTTCGATGGCCTGCTGTGCTGTTTCACGGGTGAATCCGCCCGACACCATCAAGGTGCCGTCGTACGCTGCACGGAAATCTTTTTGAAAGTCCGGCGTGCCTAAATGGCTGGCGTGCAGGTAGGCAATCTGGCGTTGCGACAGTGCGCCGGCCAGGGCGAGCCAAGTGGCTTCTTCGCCATCAAACGGATGCAGATCCGCCAGGTGGGCAAAAGGCGACACGCGCACCCCCACCTTCGAACTGCCGATCTGCGCACTCACCGCATCGACCGTCTCCAGCAGCAATCGCAGGCGATTCGCAATCGGTGCACCACCGTAACGGTCTTCACGGGTGTTGAAGCCGCCGTTGATGAATTGTTCAAACAGATAGCCGTTGCCAGCATGAATTTCAACGCCATCAAAACCTGCCAACATGGCATTGGCCGAGGCAAGGCGAAAGTCTGCAATGACCTGCCGAATACCCTCGGCATCCAGGGCAACGGGCGCACTCACTGGCACTTGGGCAGGCTTGCCGTCGCTGTCGTAGGCGTGCACCAACGTTTGAGCGGCGGGCATGGCCACCGGCGCGACAGGTGAGCGTCCCTCCAACACGGAAGAATGCGAGACGCGGCCCACATGCCAGAGCTGAAGGAACATGCGTCCTCCCGCTTGATGAACTGCATCAGTCACGCGCTTCCAGCCTTGAATTTGCGCTGCGCTGTGGATGCCCGGGGTGTACAGGTAGCCACGTCCCTGTGGAGAAACCTGAGCGCTTTCACTGATGATCAAGCCAGCTCCGGCGCGCTGGGCGTAGTAGGTAGCCATGTCTTCAGACGGCACGGTGCCCTCGACGCGAGCGCGGGTCATCGGCGCCATAACGATGCGATTCGGCAGCGGCTGACCCGCGAGGTCATAGGATTCGAAAAGTGATGACATGAGTGATTCCTCCGCGTGATCTCAGGAATGTGACGGGAAGTACGGCAGCACGTACTCGCCAAGTTCATCGAGGATTTCGCCATAGGGTTGACGGCTGACCTTGGGGTTGAGCGCGATATGCGAGACGCCGGCAGATTGCGCTTGCTCCAGGTAATTGCGCAGGCCGTTGCGCCCCGCCCGGAAGCCGCCCTGGATGCGTTGGAACGGCTGATCCGGGTTGGTGCTGAGGTCCAGATAACCACCCAGGCCCAACGGTTTGAAGGCGTTGCGGTTCTCTGCCTCCTGCACGGTGGCGTGCCAACTCTCGCCCAACGATGCCAACCGCTCTGGGCTTTGGACGCCGGCAAGATAGCCATCGAGGTGCTGAGCCAACCATTCAATGCTCTGTTGCGCCTGGCCGACAGCAATTGAGGGAACGCGGCCATACGGCGCTTTCGGCACCAGATCGAGGTTGCCCGGCGAGCCACCGAATCGCTCGGAACGGAAACGGGGAAAACTCTGCTCGATCAGGGTTCGAAACACCGAAAAAGCATCACGGTAGCGATCGCCACGGGATTCATAATCGATGCCCAGCATCGGGTAATCGCTGTATCGATCGCCCGAGGAAAGGCCCAACACCAGGCGACCTTCACTGAGTTGATCGAGGGACGTCGCTTGCTTGGCCAGGTACATCGGATCACGGGTCGGCAGCACAATACCCGTGGTGCCCAGGACGATGCTGCGAGTGGCGGCGGCCAGGTAGCCGATGTAGACCAGTGGCTCAAAGATCTGCGCCACATCGCCATACTCCGGGTCGTAGAAAGGTATGTCGCGCATCCATAACGCACCAACGCCAAGCGCTTCGGCGCGTTGCGCCATCTCTACGTGATCACGCATGGTCGGAGCCGGTCGGCCCGGGTGGGTTTCGAGGGGCAAAATCAGGCCAATCGTCAGCGCCTCCGGTTTAAACAAGCGTTGAAACCCGGGATGACGCTCAAGCGAAGGATGGGCGGTCGGCAAAGTGGCTGGTTGAGCGGGTGACGAGAAGTGTGTGGCGGTAGTCATGATGGCAGTCCCGTGAGTGACGATGACTGACATATTTATTGAATCCTCAGGCTGGATAAACAGCAGTTCACGACCCTGACACGGTCCGCTGATTCCCCAATAGCGTTACCTTTCCCAAGGCACTCCCGCCTCCCAACGCTCAATCAACAGATCAATGAACTGGCGAACGCGGGGGGACAGGTGACGCTTGCTGGTGTAGACGATTCGGATGGGGTCGGGAGGTGCGCGATAGGGTTTCAGCACTTCCACCAACGTGCCGTCGCGCAGGTCGTTGCCGGTAATGTAGGTCGGCAGGTGAATCAGGCCGATGCCTGTCAGCGCTGCTTCTCGCGTGGCTTCGGAACTGTCGATGTTCAGTCGCCCTGGCTGTTCGTATAGATGAAGGCCGGCAGGTGTCTGGTAACGCCAGACGGTCGGCTGCTCGCCATTGAATAGAGCGATGGTGTCATGCCCGGCAAGATCAGCGGGCGTTTGCGGCACTCCGCGCTGGGCCAGATAGGCAGGCGAGGCACACGTCGCAAACTGCTGCCAAGCCACGGTACGGGTGAATAATTGTGAGTCATCGTTGGGCGTACCGATTCGAACGGCGATGTCGATGCCCTCTTCGATCAGATCAACAAAGCGATCGGTAAACCAGACATCCGCCCGCAGTTCAGGCCACTGTTTCAGATAAGCGCCCAGAATCGGCAGAATGTGGCGCTGACCAAAGGACAAGGGCGCAGTGAGTTTAAAGGTCCCGGTTGGTCTTCCACGGCGCAAGGCCATGGTCGCTTCCACTTCATCCAGATCTTCGAGAATCTGCCGCCAGCGCTCATAGGCCACCTGCCCCTCGTCAGTCAGACTCAGTTTGCGCGTCGTGCGATTGAGCAGTCGTGCGCCCATCCGGCTTTCCAGGCGAACTATACTTTTCCCCACTGCCGATCGGGTCAGGCCGAGCGAGGCCGCCGCAGCGGTGAAGCTTCCAGCCTTCACGGCACAGACAAATGCGGCGATGTCACCAAATCGGTTGGCTTCCATGGGTAGCTTTACTCCAGAACATTCAGAGAGTGTATGCGGAGCATAAAGCCCCCTGCGTTTCCTTTTCATTCATCAACAGGACTGGACCATGATCCTCAAGCGCGCAGGCTCGCAGCCATCGATAAAAGCCCCTGAAGCGTACTTCACCGGCACCGTCCGCATGGACCCAATCAACACCCCTCCTGAACCGGCCCGAGCGTCCATCGTCAGCGTCACCTTTGAACCCGGTGCTCGTAGCGCCTGGCACACTCATCCGCTGGGTCAGACGCTGATTGTCACCGCAGGCTGCGGTTGGACGCAGTGTGAAGGCGAACCAATCGTAGAAATTCGTGCCGGCGATGTCATCTGGTGCCCACCGGGTCACAAACACTGGCACGGCGCGAGCGCCACCACCGCCATGACCCATATTGGGGTCCAGGAAGCGCTGGACGGTGTGAGTGTCGTCTGGATGGAAAAAGTCACTGACGAGGAATATAACGTCGGCCCGACTGGCGAATGATTTGACCTGTTGAGTGAACCTGCCAGTTGAAACTCAATGGATTCAGGGGAAAAGCGCGGCGTGGTATTTCGGCACAGGTGCCTCATTCCACGCCACTCCATTCCTACGTTTTGCGGCACCCCGCAATCAAGCGGCGGCAAGGCCTCCGTCAATAAAATAGATCGCCACAGAAAACGTCACGATCGACAGCACAGTGCTGACCAGAATGGAGGTCGCGGCTTCACTTTGATAGGCGCCGGTCTGGTTCGCGAACATCGCCGGGATCGTCGCCGATGGAAGTGCGCAAAGCAGGATCATCTGCTGTGCGTACAGGCCACGAGTGCCCAGCAGGACCGTCGCGCCGAACATCAGCACAGGGTGAATGAACAGCTTGAGCCCAAGGTTGCCCCAGACCTCACCGGACATTTTCAGTTTTTCCGACGACATAATCAGGCCCAGGCACAGCAGGGATACGCCAGGCGTCGCCTTGCCGAGAAGAGTGAGGGACTCGGCAGCAAGCGGCGGCAACTTGACCTGCAGCACGGAAAGCAGAATCCCCAACGCCGGCGCCCACATCAGCGGACGGCGTACCGCCCCTGAAAGGCTGGACACGAACGCCTGGCCGCCACTGGCCTTTCCATCGGCGATGGTGAGCAACATGGTCGTCAGCGGAATCATTACCAGGCTCGCGACCAGGTTCAGCACCAGCACCGAGTAAATGCTGCCCGCGCCGAACATTGCGCCCAGGATCGGGATGCCCATGAAGGCAGCGTCTGGATAACCGTTCACGAAACCCTTGAGCGTTGCCACCTTGAGATTGCGGGAGCTGAACCAGCCGATCGCCAGCGCCATCGTGTACATGCCCATGATGCCGATGAAAGTCGCCACGATGAACTTGAAGTCGAAGAGCTGCTCACGGGGCGTGCTCGCCATCCCGACGAATAGCAACGCCGGGAATATCCAGCCAAGCACCAGCCGACTGATCAGCAGGCTGTCCGAATGGGTAAGTCGTCCACGCTTGCCGGCGATGTAGCCCAGCGCGATCACAAAGGCGACGGGTAAAATCGGTCCTACGATCCTGTCTAACATGTCATCAATCCTCGTATTTGTTTTTATCAAGAATGTCGTCATGACTGATCGAGGCCGACACCTCGGCTTCGATCAACACTGCAATGAACAAGCGGCTTTTGGGGTCAAGGTTTGAAGCGGTAGTCCCGAATCACGTCCGGGTCCGGCTCGATGCCGAGCCCCGGTCCTTGCGGTACGTCGATGCGGCCGTTACGCGGAATGATGGCGTCGCCATAGAGTTGCGCTTCGAGATCGAAGTAACGCCATTCGACCAGTGACTTGGCGCCGCCCAGGGCCGCACTTCCATGCACCGCCGCCAGCAGGCCGGGACCGTCATAAAAGGCGTGGACCATCACGGTGACGCCATGGGCGTTGGCCAGCGCATAGACTTTTTGCAATTCGGTGATGCCGCCCATTTTGGCGGGGCTCGGCTGGACGAAATCCACAGCGCCGGCCTCAAGCAGATGCTGGAAGTCCATGAGCGTCGAGGCATTCTCGCCAGCTGCCACCGGAATTCCGCCGTGCGCGCGCACCCTTGCCAGCCCCGAATAGTCTTCCGGTGGCCACACCGGTTCTTCGATCCAGCGCAGGTTCAACGGGCGAAGTTTCTCGGTCATGTCCAGCGCTTCGCGCACCGTCCATGGAGCGTTGACGTCGAGGGTGATTTCCACGCCAGGACCGGCGGCCTCACACGCCGCGCGGATGACGTCGATGTCCACCTCGTGCAGCTTGAGGTGACGGAAACCGCTGTTAACCGCGCGCTGCACATTGACGCGGATGAGTTCGGGGTCGGCATAACGGATCAGGCTTGCATACGCCGCAAGAGACGTCGCCTCACTGCCACCCAGCAACTGGTAGATCGGTTTTTCGGCGGCTTTGCCGGCGATATCCCACAGCGCAATGTCTATCGCCGAGAGACCATAGATAAACGCGCCGCTGCGACCGAAAACGTGAAATTTCTTCTGCAGATCGCCCTGTAACTTTTCCCGTCGGGTGACATCGCTGCCGATCAGTTCAGGCGCAAGGATCGTGTCGATCACCACTTTGACCGCCGGGATCGCAGTGAAGCCGAAGGTTTCGCCCCAGCCAACGATACCGTCGTCGGTGGTGATCTTGACCACGAGAGAATCGACCATTTGCAGGTCTTTCGGCCCCCAGACCCCGCCGGCCGATCGGCCACCGGTGGTGAAGGGAATACGAAGCGGAATGGTTTCAATGCTGGCAATTTTCATAAGACTGCGCCTCAAGCGGGTTGCGAAGCTGGCACAGCGATTTTTGGAATTCGCCCGTGTCAGGTTGAGGACAACGTACATGACGTTCTGTTGTCCTTCAACTGAACAACTGAGTGATTTCGATAGATCTCGATCTAAATTCCTACCATGTCATTGTTTTTATTGGTTTTTATATTTTATGCGCTTAACGAAATTCAGTTTTAACTGTCAGGAACAAGTCTTCTGATGTAGATTAAGCAGACAAGTGAGGGGATGAAAAAGAATGAGTGAAATGAATGTGCAACCCGTAACCCGACGACCTCATCTGGCCGAGCACATCGCCCGCTCGCTGAGCGACGAGATCGCTTCCGGACGGCTGCGACCGGGTGACCGCTTGCCCACCGAACAGTTTCTCTCGCAGAACTTCGGCGTCAGCCGCAACGTGGTGCGTGAAGGCATCGCCACGCTGCGGGCGCAGGGGCTGATTCAGTCACGCCAGGGTGTAGGTGTCTTCGTCTCCGAACCCCCGCAATCGTCGGAGCCTTTGGCTCCGCGCGCGAGTGCGCCGATGCTGGACGGCGACAACACCATCCGAAACATGTTTGAAGTGCGGGCCGTCCTGGAAAGCCAGGCCGCCGCCCTCACCGCTTCGCACATGACCCCCGCCAAGCTGAAAATCATTCAAGCCGCGGTCCTGCGCATGCAATACGAAGGCGAGCCGACCCTGGAAACCGTCAATGCCGACCTCGATTTTCACCGGGCCGTGGCAGCCGCGTCGGGCAACGATTATCTGGAGACGATGATTCGCACGGTGCTCGAACCGATGCGCGCGCTGATCACGATGACCTTCGCGCGGCGAGGCCCGGTGTTCAGCAACATTCCGCATGCGGCTCGCGGAGAACATGAACAGCTCGTACAAGCGTTCATCGATCGCAATGCGGCGGCGGCACGCCAGATCATGGGAGAACATATCGTCAACGCAGCCTCACGATTCGGCTACGAGATCAACTTTTTCTGACAGAGGGTGCAGCAACGCTCTTGTCTCGTTGTTCTACAAGACGGGCAAGTTGTTCCTTCGGCCATGCGAGCATGGCGAGTTGGCTGACAAAATCGTCAACTGCTCGCTGCGGCCTCAACCAGGCCAGCTACCCTTATGCGATAGGAAGCTTGGGAACACGTTCAAACCAAAGTATCTGAGCAACTTACCCTGACCTGAAAAGGTAGGTCGTCCATGTATCAGAACTTAGCCTTGCTTGCCGCCTTCCTCCTGGCCTACAGCATATTTGCCGGGAGATTCGAGTCACGCCTGCTTAATGGTCCGCTGATGTTCATGCTGGCGGGATTGATTCTGGGCCCGGCGGTGCTGGGCGTTCTGCAACTTCGGATTGGCAAGGAAGGCCTGAAAATCCTGGCTGAACTGACCCTGGCGATTGTTTTGTTCAGCGATGCGGCTAAAGCCGACCTCAAGGTGTTACGGGCACACGAAGGATTGCCACTGCGTTTGTTATTGATCGGTCTTCCACTGACCATCCTGAGTGGTTGGCTGGCGGGTATCTGGTTGTTTCCACAAGTTCCTTTATTGGAACTGGCCATCCTGGCAACCCTCCTGGCGCCCACTGACGCAGCGCTGGGCAATGCGGTTGTAAGCAACCCCAAGGTTCCAGCGCCGGTGCGTGAAGGTTTGAACGTGGAGAGCGGGCTCAATGATGGTATCTGTGTTCCGGTACTGTTGATGTTCCTGGCACTGCTGGTGGAAGAGCAAACGCGGTCTCCTCTCTCGCTGGCATCGGAGCTGTTTATTGAAGAACTGGGCATCGGCGCATTGGTGGGTATCACCATGACTCTCATCGCCTGGCTGTTGCAGCGTTACTCCGCAAAACACCGCTGGCAAGCACCCTTGTGGTCACAATTGACCCTGCCCGGGCTGGCGATTCTATGCTTCGCCACAGCGCAAGCCCTGGGCGGCAGCGGCTTTATCGCTTCCTTCGTCGGGGGGTTGCTTGCGGGCTATTTGTTTACCGAGCAAAAGCACCATCTGCTCGAGGCCGGCGAAGAAATCGCCAGCTTGTTATCGGTCATTACCTGGATCGTATTTGGCGCACTGGTGATCCCCTGGGCCTGGGAAAGTATCACCCTGAACATGTGGATTTACGCGGTGCTCAGCTTGACCGCAATCCGCATCCTGCCTGTATTAATCAGCCTGACGGGAACCCGCTTCGACGGCGAAACCCGTCTGTTCATCGGCTGGTTCGGACCGCGAGGACTGGCCAGCATCGTCTTCGCCGTGATAATCCTGGACTACCCACTGAACGCCAGTCGTACGCTGATTGCGACCGCTGCCTGTACCGTTTTACTCAGCGTGCTGCTGCATGGTTTAAGTGCCAATCCGTGGGTTGCACGACTGGCTGACAAGACGAAAAAAGGGACGGATATAGTTTAAGAAAACTATAAATCCATCCCCTTTTTTTCATGCTTTCAGGATGCCGCCCTCAAGCGGAAGGCATCAACTACGACCCACGGAACCTGTGACCGGTAAATTACCCAGCAACTTGAGCCCCGTACTTTTTACGAAAGCGTCATAGTCCATCGGTCGCTCGATTCGAGTTTCTGCGTTGGGTAATACATAAGCCCAGGCGCGCTTGGACGATACGTCGTAAACCAGCTTGAACAGACGGGTCGGCACCCAGACCTTGTTGTCGCCAATGGTGGTGTGACCCGAGTCAAAGAGCGGCCCGGTAAACACAAAAACATCGCCATCGGCGCGCTTGGCAAACTTCCTGACATCGGATTCGACCTTGCTCCAGGCCACTTTACCCCGATACACATACTAAGTATTAATATTCAATAGTTTAGAGGAGTATCTCAACTAATATGTATACTCATAAGAATTCTTCAGATTCTTGTCAGTGCAGAGTGTTTCTTAGATCCAGAACAGATCGCGCGACGCGCGGCCACCGTAAACATGAGTCCCCCACGGTACCTCAACAGAACGCTACGTTTGAAAATGGCCAAGCCACTGGTTCCACTCAAAGAGTTGATTTAAATCAATGAGCACTTTACCGCCTTCATTACATTGAAAATGTTCAAGTAGTGCTTTCCAGAGAAAGCGCGTACGGGGGGTTAATTAACTTTTTCATTCAAGGCTGGGATCGCCTATCTCTGCAATGGGAGGCTCCTCATGCACAAGAGAGTTCTCGTTTCGCCCTCCGAACTGGACGAAATGTTCAAGCGTGAGCCCGTCGTGCTCATCGACACCCGAGATGCGGCGAGTTACGCCGAGGCCCACCTGCCGGGCGCGGTAAATATCCATGAGATATTCACCTACTTGGCCACCACCACGCCCGAGGGCCTGACCGCATTGCACAATGTATTCGCCCAGGCGTTCGCGAAGGCAGGCTTGTCTGGCAGGGAGGTGGCGCTCGTATATGAGCAGTCCATGACCACTGGCTTTGGGCAGTCCTGCAGGGGTTATGTGCTACTCCGCTATCTCGGCTACCCTCGCGACAAGATCAAGATTCTGCATGGCGGCTACAGCGCCTGGCGCAACGCAGGACTTCCCAGTACCAGTGAAGCTTCCACGCCTGCCCCTGCCACTTTTCCTTCTGCCAATGGAGAACGCAGCCTCTTCGTCAACCTCGACGAAATGAAGCGGATAGTTGCCACCCCCAACATAGTGAAACTCGACGTACGGGACGTTGATGAATGGATCGGCGAAAGCTCATCGCCCTATGGAAAAGATTTCTGCCCGCGCAAGGGCCGCATACCTGGCTCCGTCTGGCTGGAGTGGTACCGGATGATGAAGCCGACCTCTCAGGGACCGATGTTCAAGTCACCCAGCGAGATTCTCGCGGAGTGCGCTACGGTCGGAATCGGCCCCGATACACCTGTGGTCGTGTTTTGCTTCAAAGGCGCACGTGCTTCCAATACTTTTGTGGCATTGGAAGAAGCCGGAATCAGGAACGTTCGCCTTTACCTCGGGTCCTGGAACGAATGGTCCCGAGACTTGACGTTACCCATTGAGGAAGGCCTTCCCTATTAGAAATACTTGCTGCCAGCGGGACCTCCAAAAATGCCTGTTGACGCCGACGCAGAATTGACCCGGTTGCCGAGATGTCTCTGATTTAGCCTGTTCCTCGCGAACCATTACCTTTGCTGAATTTGTGTAGATTTGGAGGTGGGTCAGTCTTGTGTCAGCACGTGATTAATTCGGCGTTTGCGTCAACACGTCACGGCAAAAAAGAAGTCAGAAGATACGCCTACGTTACGGCTAACCTAATTATTCAAAACTCCTGTTATAAAAAAATAACAATGAGGCTAGTCAATGGAAATCTCGCGATGGGCATTAGTTTGTATTTTATCCGGTGCATTGACGACACCCGCTTTTGCAGCGGACGCTCAAAAAATCTTCTCCCAAGGAGGGTCTAATCCAGGAGCCATAGCCTGCTCAACCTGTCATGGTGCGGACGGTTTAGGCATGCCTTCGGCGGGTTTTCCAAGGGTTGCAGGCCTGCCTGCTGATTACCTGACGAAGCAAATCTCTGATTTCCGCTCAGGCACTAGAGGCAATCCAATCATGCAGCCAATCGCTCAGGCATTGAGCGAAGACGAGGCAAAAGCCCTCGCAGTGATGCTCGCCAAGATGCCAAGTCCAGCGGTAAAACCAGTGAATCGCGCGCACGCAGCAAAAGGCCCCGGAGAAATCCTGGCCTTGAGAGGCGCATGGGATCGAAATATTCCCGAGTGCGTAGCTTGTCATGGTCCAAGTGGCATCGGTGTCGGTGCCAACTTTCCGCCGCTCTCCGGCCAGTCGGCTCAGTACCTCAAATCACAACTGAATGCCTGGCGGCAGCAAACTCGAAAAAATGATCAAGACGATCTCATGGGCCACATTGCGCGCTCACTCACCGATACCGAGGTCGAGGCTGTTTCCCAATATTTTGCTGATCTCAGTAAATAGAGGCCTGGCCATGAAATCCATCATCGCTGCACTTATTACTTTCAACATCATATCAATGGCTTGTGCTACTGAAATTGTAGAACCAACCGCGCCACCCGAAAGCCCTAATCCAACTCAGAATAAGGTTCCCACATTTCTCCCTCCCGCGGAGGAGACGCTACCTGACAATGCTTTTGGTCGATTAGTCCAGCAAGGCCACGCAATCTTTGTAGATACGAAAGCCAATGCATCCGAGTTCGTAGGAAACGGATTAAATTGCACCAACTGCCATTTAGAACAGGGAAGAAAAGCTGACTCTGCGCCTCTTTGGGGGGCTTACACAATGTACCCGGCCTATCGAAAAAAGAACGACAAGGTCAATACCTACGCTGAGCGCTTACAAGGGTGTTTTCAGTTCAGCATGAACGGAAAACCGCCTCCAGCGGACAGTCAAGTCATCGCTGCTCTTACCGCATACTCATACTGGCTCGCAACGGGCGCCCCTACAGGACAACAACTGCCCGGACGTTCTTATCCCGAGATTCCTCAACCAGCCGGAGGCTTCGATCTCGCCAAGGGAAAGGCTATCTACGCCAAGCAGTGTTCTGTATGCCACGGAGCTGATGGTGAAGGCCAGAGAGCAGGAAGCGACTATGTGTTTCCACCACTTTGGGGTAAAGATTCATTCAACTGGGGTGCGGGAATGCATCGAATCAATACCGCTGCCGGCTTCATAAAATCGAATATGCCATTAGGTAAGGGTGGAACACTCTCCTCCGATGAGGCGTGGCACGTTGCAGCCTATATGAACAGCCACGAACGACCAAAAGACCCAAGGATGATTGCCGGCTCTGTCGAGCAGACCAGATTGAAATTTCATGAGAATGATGGGGTCAATCTCTACGGGCAAAAGGTGAACGGAGTGATACTCGGCCAAGGTACTGAATGAGCCAGTTCAGACGAAACCAAGCTATCACTGACTGCGCGAGCGCCATCAAGTCATAGCTTGGTAGCGCTGCTTCTTCTCCAGCCGTCAATCCTCAATGTAGAAACTTTAACCAACCAGCAACTGCAAGTGACAAAAAACAGGTCCAGCCTGAGAAAAGCCAACGCCAGACGAGCATCCGCGGGACAAAACCCACACCTCTCACAAAGGCCACACTCATGGCTGCGAACAATGCCGTAGCCAGAACATGGTCAGGCTTCCCATTAGAGGCAGCCATCATGGGGGGATAGAGCGTACAAGCGAGCATGATCGCTAAAGCGATAACCAAACTCAGAAAATGAATGTGTGAGGTTGGTTGAGGATTAGCGACACGCGGCATCATGACAGTGTCTCGTCATTGTCGCTCAAGGCTCGGCCAGCTTCGTTCTCGCCCCACATCGCATTCAGTATCGCCAGTAGCAATGCAAAACCGACCCCAAGCATCCAGGCGAAATACCACATGTTCATTACTCCTTTGCCATCACTAGTAGGCGGAATGTTCGTTGGCTTTGATTTTCGCGATAGTTACCTTGCCCCGCATAACGCGATAAGCCCACGAGGTATAAAGCACAATCAGTGGCATGAAGATCAACGTAGCCCAGAACATGATGGCCAGGCTTAAGTGACTGGCGACGCTGTCCCACACGGTAAGACTTGCCCCAGGCATCGTTGATGACGGCATGACGAATGGAAACATCGACACGCCAGCCGTGCAAATAACACCGATTACCGAAAGCGACGACGCGATAAACGCTGAAAGTGTGCGGCGCGCCTTCAACAACAGGGCCGCACCTGCTGCGCCGATCAATCCCAATGCAGGCAGCAGCCACAGCAAAGGGTAATGGCCATAGTTGGCCATCCAGGCTCCAGCTTCGCGCACCACGGATTTGCCGAGAATGTCAGGCAGTCCTGCTGTATCAACTACCGACGTAATCCGATAGCCATCAATCCATTGCAGCCAGATGCCGGCAACGATAAATGAACACACCAGCACGATCGCTGCACCAACCCCACCTTTAATTGCCCTTGCCTGGATAACACCTTCAGTGCGATGTGCCAGATAAGTACCACCTTGCAGGGTGATCATTGCGCTGCTCACAATGCCGATTAGTAACGCGAAGGGATTCAGCAGTTGCCAGAAACTGCCGGTATATGTCGACACCAGAAAATCGTTGAAGTGGAAAGGTACACCTTGCAGCAGGTTGCCAAACGCAATCCCGAACACCAGGGGCGGCACTGCCCCACCCACAAAGAGTCCCCAATCCCAGGTGCTGCGCCAGGTGGAGTTGTGGATCTTGCTGCGATAGTCAAAACCCACCGGGCGGAAGAACAGCGCCCAGAGAACCAGAATCATCGCCCAATAGAACCCGCTGAATGCAGTGGCATACACCACTGGCCACGCCGCGAACAATGCGCCGCCCGCAGTAATGAACCAAACCTGATTCCCATCCCAATGCGGTCCGACGGTATTGATAACGACGCGACGCTCCATGTCATTGCGGCCAACAAAGGGCAGCAGCGTACCGACCCCCATATCGTGGCCATCCATGATGGCGAAGCCGATCAGCAATACACCAACCAGTGCCCACCAGATAATTTTCAGGGTGAAGTAATCAAGCATGTTGGAGTTCCTTCAAATGGGCATCGTGAACATAACGGCCGGTACCGAGGCTGCCAGGACCCTGACGGGCAAACTTGACCATCAGGAACATTTCAACCACCAGCAGCACGGTGTAGAAAACGATGAATCCCGCCAGCGAGCCATAGAGATTGTTGACGCTAAGCGTAGATACGCTCATGTGGGTCGGCAGCACGCCGTAAATGGTCCAGGGCTGACGGCCGTATTCAGCGACGAACCAGCCCAGCTCGCAGGCAATCCATGGCGCAGGCAGCATGCAAAGCGCCCAGCGCAGTAACCAGCGGCGTCGTGTGCAGGTCGACTTCAAGGTGCTCCAGAAGGCAAGTCCGAAGAGCATGAGCATGGCAACACCAAGGCCTACCATAATCCGGAACGCCCAGAACATAGGTGTCACGCGCGGTACGGTATCGTTTACGGCTTTTTCGATAATGGCCGGCGTGGCCTGGTTGACGTCCTCGACATACTTCTTGAGCAGTAGGCCAAAGCCCAGATCGGCTTTGTATTCTTCGAATCTCTTGAGAGCTGCCGAATCGGTGCGATTGGCTCTGACGGCTTCAAGGGCATTTACGGCGGTAATGCCTCGGAGAATTCGAGCGCGGTTCTTTTCTTTGATCTCATAAATGCCTGGAATTTGCTTGCTGACTGATCGTGTGCCAATCAGGCCCATCAGCCATGGCACTTCAACTTCCCAGTTATTTTTGGACTCGGCTTCATTAATACTGGCCACCAATGTCAGGCCCGCCGGCGCAGGCTTCGTTTCCCACATGGCTTCCATGGCTGCCATCTTGGTTTGTTGTGCCTCACCTACCGTGTAACCAGACTCGTCACCCAACACGATCACACTCAGCACTGATGCCAAACCAAAGGCCGCCGCCACCCGGAAGCTGCGTTTGGCGAACTCGACATCACGATTCTTGAGCAAATACCAACTGGAAATCGACAGCACAAACATCGAGCCGGTGACGTAACCGGCTGAGACGGTATGCACAAACTTGGCTTGTGCTACTGGATTGAAAACCACCGCCCAAAAATCAACCATCTCCATGCGCATGGTGATGTAACTGAATTCTGAACCCACCGGGTTCTGCATCCATCCATTGGCGATCAGAATCCACAACGCTGAAAGGTTTGTACCAACAGCCATCAGCAGCGTGACCAGCAAGTGGTGCTCTTTCTTCAGACGATCCCAACCAAAGAAGAACAGGCCAATCATGGTCGATTCAAGAAAGAACGCCATCATGCCCTCGATTGCCAGCGGGGCTCCGAAGATATCGCCGACGTAGTGCGAGTAATAAGCCCAGTTGGTACCGAACTGAAATTCCAGGGTGATGCCCGTAGTCACCCCCAGGGCGAAGTTGATGCCGAACAACTTGCCCCAGAAGCGCGTCATGTCTTTCCAGATAACATTGCCTGTCATCACATAGACACTTTCCATAATGACCAGCAGCCAAACCATGCCAACCGTGAGAGGTACAAAAAGAAAGTGGTAAAGCGCAGTGGCTGCAAACTGCAGCCGAGACAAATCCACCAGGTGTTCTGAAATCACTTGCTTGCCCCTTGAGTCGAGGTGGGTACGCCGAACCTGTCGCCGATGGTGTTCGAGTCGACGCTGACGCGCGAATCCCGGATGAACACCCACCACAACACTGTCAGCACGAGTAGCTTGATCACTACTGCCGTGAACAGATGGCGTCGCAGTCGTTTGTCGGAAATGGTCATGTCTATGCAGTTAGCACACGGCATGCCAAGGGAAAGAAGTCTGTTTGTATCGTTTTAAAACAGTTACTTAGACAACAACCCAGCGGTGCGCGGAATGGGTTGGCAGATCAGTGCGCTGCCAATGACTGCCAGTGCCGGCAGTCATTGGCAGTATTGCGGCGTGAGCGCTGGCTACTAGGCCAGCCCCTGCTCTTTCAGGCGTCTGTACAAAGTACGTTCACTAATCCCCATGTGCTTGGCCAGCTCACTGCGGGTACCTTTGAAAGTAGCCAGTGCCTGTACCAGCGAGCTGCCGTCGAACGGAGTTGAAGTAGAGGCCTGAGCAGACGCCACCACGGATGCCTGTGGCAAATGTATGGAGCGGATCACACCATCGTCAGCAAACAGACTGGCTCTTTCCAGAACGTTGCGTAATTCACGGATATTGCCGGGCCAGGAAAGCCCCTGCAATTGCATCAGAGCATCCGCATCTATCGTCAGCCGGCGCTTGCCTGAACCGGCACGTTGTAGAAATGAATTTACAAGCAACCCAATGTCTTCAACCCGGTTGCGCAAGGGGGGTAGCTGAATTGGAAAAGCGCTGATGCGGTAGTACAGGTCCTGCCTGAACTCACCTTTCTCCATCATTTTTTCCAATGGTTTGTGGGTCGCAGCAATTAACCTGAAGTTAGCGTGAAGGGTCTCGACACTCCCTACACGGCGATAGGTGCCCGATTCGATCAGGCGCAACAGTTTCACCTGCATGGCCAACGGAACATCGCCAATTTCATCGAGAAACAAGGTGCCGCCCTGGGCCGTTTCAACCAAGCCAGGCTTACGCGTGGTGGCTCCGGTGAATGCTCCTTTTTCATGGCCGAACAGTTCGCTCTCAAATAACGTTTCGGTCAATCCAGAGCAATCAACGACGACAAAGGGTCCAGTGGCCCGCTCGCTGGTTTCATGTACCGCACGGGCGAACAGTTCTTTGCCCGTACCGGACTCGCCTAGCAGCAGCACCGGCAGCATGGATGGTGCCACCCGCTGCAGTTCCGACAGGGCACGATTAAAGGCTGGTGAATGGCCGACCAACCCTTCGTTACTGGGTCGCGCTGATGCACTGCGGACCAAGGTGAGACGCTCCACGTA
Organism: Pseudomonas arsenicoxydans; assembly: GCF_900103875.1. Classification (NCBI taxonomy): domain Bacteria; kingdom Pseudomonadati; phylum Pseudomonadota; class Gammaproteobacteria; order Pseudomonadales; family Pseudomonadaceae; genus Pseudomonas; species Pseudomonas arsenicoxydans. Next base: position 5,188,196 of record NZ_LT629705.1, read on the forward strand.
GGCAGTAATAACACCGTGCTCGTCTAGAATCGGGCGCAATTCGACGTCGACATGCTCAGGACCGCGAGGCGTGTGGTGAATGTGCAAAACACGATCCGGTCCGCGCATCTCCTGCGCTTTTTTCATCGGGCAGTTCTCACCCGCCTGATCACAAGGCACGTCGTAATGGTGTGAGATTTGATAACACTTATGGCCGATAAAGGGTTTGTCAGCGCTGCCAAACTGCCGTTGATAGGCAGTGTTGGCAGCCAGGATGTTGTAGTCCGGATCGAGCACGATCATCGGCTGGGGTTCGTGCTCAAGAAACGAAACAAGTGATTGCACTTGATCCGAGTGCGGGAGCGAGTGGGCTGGGGTGGGCAGGATAGTCTTCATCGTGGCTCCTGAGAATCCGTCCATCCTGTAATGGCACTGCCACCTCTGTCAATACGGACTGCCAATGGCAGTAAATCAAGGATGATGTAGAAAAAATCAAACTATTTATAAAATAAAAAACTAATAAAATCATACAGATATGATCATAGCTCTGTACAGCTCTAGCCTGGCAGGCTTATTGCTATGTCAGTCCTTAGTGTGAGCGGCTTGGTAAAAGCCCCTAAGGAGACAGGTCATGAGCGTCAAACTTCACGTCGAAGGATTCTTCGATTCTGCTACCAATACCGTCAGCTATCTTGTGCTGGATGAGGCCACCCACCACTGCGCGTTGATCGACAGCGTACTTGATTACGACCCTAAGTCCGGCCACACCGCCACAACGTCTGCCGATAAGTTGATTGCGAGGGTGAACGAACTCAATGCGAGAGTCGAATGGATTCTCGAGACCCACGTCCACGCGGATCACCTCACGGCAGCGCCCTACCTGAAGGAAAAGCTCGGTGGAAAAATAGGAATCGGCAGCCAGATTTCCACGGTGCAGGAAGTGTTTGGCACGCTGTTCAATACGGCTGGCGATATGCCCCGCGACGGGAGTCAATTCGATCACCTGTTCGTCAATGACGAGCCGTTTGCCATTGGCACGCTGCAATGCCATGCACTCCATACACCGGGCCATACACCAGCCTGTATGACTTATGTGGTCAGCGATGGCACCGAAACGGCTGCATTCGTCGGCGACACCTTGTTTATGCCTGACTACGGTACTGCACGCTGTGACTTTCCCGGTGGAAATGCCCGCACGCTGTTCCAGTCAATCAACAAGGTGCTGAGCCTGCCGGCGAATACGTTGCTCTACATGTGCCACGACTATCAGCCGGGTGGGCGCGAGGTGCAATTCGTCAGTACCGTGGCCGACCAGCGCGCCCACAACGTTCACGTGCGTAACGGCATCAGTGAGGAGGAGTTTGTGGCGATGCGCACAAAACGTGATGCATCGTTGGAAATGCCGACACTGATCCTGCCTTCGGTTCAGGTCAACATGCGCGCCGGGCACTTGCCTGAGCCTGAAGCGAACGGGACACGCTACCTGAAAATCCCGCTCAACGTCGCCTGACGTTGCTTTCCCAAAATACGCATAAGAAAAAATACCCATAACGGAGACACTTATGGACATTCGCCACCTTGCGCCTGGACTGTCGGTATCCGAACAGATTTTTCCCAACCAATTGGCCGAACTGAAAGAGGCCGGCTTTCGCACCGTCGTGTGTAACCGTCCCGATGGCGAAGGCAGTGATCAGCCCTTGTTTGCCGAAATCAAACGAGCGGCCGAAGCAGTCGGCATTGAAGCGCACTACCTTCCTGCGGAATCAGGCAAAGTCACTGATGAGCAAGGTATTGCCTTCGGCAAGCTTCTTGAATCGCTTCCAAAACCGGTGTTGGCCTATTGCCGTTCCGGGATGCGCTCGACAACGATGTGGGCACTTTCACAAGCGGGTAAACAATCCTTGCCACACATCGTCGAGACGGCCAAAAAAGCCGGGTTCGATATGAAAGGTGTCATTCGCCGGATTGCCAATCAGGGCCGCACGCCGGTCGAAGTGGCTGAGGCGCAGCATACCGTGGTCATCATCGGCGGCGGTGCGGCAGGTATCGCGACTGCATCCAGTTTACTGGCGCGAGATCCCGGGCTCGACGTTGCCATCATCGACCCGGCCGATGTGCACTACTACCAGCCTGGCTGGACACTTGTCGGCTGTGGAGTCTTCGATGCGCCCCAAACCGCCCGCACGATGGGTACGACCATCCCCCACGGTGTGCACTGGATCAAGTCGGCGGTCGCCGCTTTCGAACCCGAGAGAAATGCCGTCATTCTTGATGGATGCAGAGTCGTCAAATACGAGCAACTGGTCGTGTGCCCTGGCCTGAAACTCAATTGGCATGCCATCGAGGGTTTGTCGGACACCCTGGGCCGCAACGGCGTGACTTCAAACTACCTGTATCACCTTGCCCCCTACACTTGGGAACTGGTGCAGCAACTGCGTGGTGGCCGTGCGGTATTCACGCAACCGCCCATGCCAATCAAATGTGCCGGGGCGCCGCAAAAAGCAATGTACCTGTCTGCCGATCATTGGAAACGTACCGGTGTATTGGAAAACGTCGAGATCGAATTTTGCAGCGCCGGCGCGGTACTGTTCGGAGTTCCCGACTATGTGCCCGCACTGATGGAATACATCACGGCCTATGGTATCGACCTGAATTTCGGCAACACACTCATCAGCGTGAATGGACCCGCACGGACTGCAACGTTCAACTGCGTGAATCCGGATGGCAGCTCCCATCCTGTTACGCGCGACTTTGATCTCCTCCATGTGGTGCCACCGCAGATTGCGCCGGATTTCGTTCGGGTCAGCCCTCTCGCTGACGCAGCTGGCTGGATCGATGTCGACCCCGCCACTTTGCGCCATAAAACCTGGGTCAATATTCACGCACTGGGAGACGCCACCAATACCAGCAACGCCAAAACCGCGGCAGCAGCACGCAAGCAGGCGCCCGTTGTTGCCCATAACGTGTTGGCTGCAATGGGTAAAGCGAAAGGCAGCGCCCATTACGACGGTTACGGCTCCTGCCCGCTGACGGTTGAACGCGGCAAGATCGTACTGGCTGAGTTCACCTATGGCGGCAAGGTCGCCCCCAGCTTTCCATCCTGGCTAATCGACGGTACCCGGCCATCAAGGCTGGCATGGCTGCTCAAAGAGCGGATTCTTCCACCGCTGTATTGGAAGGGAATGCTCAAGGGCCATGAGTGGATGGCGAAACCTGAGATGGCCGACGTATGAAACCAGGCCTGAAAGCAAGGAGACTGAGATGATCGTCGTCTTACTGCTCGGGCTTACTGTCGGGGTCATCCTGGCTCTGACCGGCGCCGGAGGAGGAATACTGGCTGTTCCATTACTGGTGTTTGGAGTGGGGTTGAGCATGGCCGAGGCAGGGCCAATTGGTTTACTGGCTGTCGGTCTGGCCGCGACCCTGGGTGCCGTAATGGGACTCAAAAATGGCACCGTCCGCTATAAAGCTGCGCTGCTGATTGCAGGAGCGGGGATCGTGTGTTCTCCACTTGGCCTTTGGCTGGCGCAGCGCACGCCTAACCGTCCGTTGACGATCCTGTTTGCCTTCGTGCTGATGTACGTTGCATTCCGGGTATATCAACGATCGCTCCCTCCCTCCACGGAGTCGAAGACCCCCGTCACATCCAAACCGCCACCTTGTCTATTGGACGTGAACCGGGGAAAGCTTAACTGGACGGGTCCGTGTGCGTGGGCACTCACCGTCTCTGGTGTTGTCGCGGGTGGGCTTTCCGGCTTGCTCGGCGTGGGCGGTGGCTTTGTGATGGTGCCGGCGCTCCAGCGATACACCAATTTGACAGCGCAGTCGGTGCTTGCGACGTCTCTTGCCGTTATTGCGCTGGTTTCAATTTCCGGTGTTGCTGCAAGCTCCGCAGCCGGGCACTTGCAATGGGCAGTCGCCATTCCGTTTTCCACTGGCGCATTGGTCGGAATGATCGGCGGGCGTCTGATTGCGGCACGGCTGGCGGGGCCACACTTACAAAGAGGCTTCGCCGCGGTTTCCATGGTGGTGGCGGTGGCCTTGCTGGTGAAAGCTATTTAGTCCCGCTCATCAGCCATCCTCTTCAAGGACTACCCAAGCCTCGCCTATAGCCCGTGACTTGCCCCGACCTGTCCTGCCAGTGACGAGCTGAAATCAGTGTAGCCAAACATTATATTTATTTATATATTATAATTTAGCAAAATGACCAATTAGTGATCAGTTTTATGCCCGAATTAGATCTCCAGCAGCTACACGCGAATGCCGATGCTGCCAGCCAATTCCTTAAAGCCCTGGCCAATCCGGATCGCTTGATCCTCCTGTGCCAGCTATCTCAAGGCGAACGCAATGTCAGCGATCTCGAGTCACTGCTGGAGATACAGCAACCGACACTTTCTCAACAACTGGCAGTGCTTCGTCGTGAAGGACTGGTGGAGACCCGCCGCGACGGTAAGCAGGTGTTCTATCGCATCAGCAGTCCCGCAGCATTGGCAGTAATCCAAACCCTGTATCAACATTTTTGCTCCGGAGAAGTTTCATGAATGTCGACTGGCTCAACTTCACTCCCTGGTCATCCCTTGCCGGCGGCGCATTGATTGGCCTGGCGGCCAGTCTGTTCGTAGTCGCCAATGGGCGTATCGCAGGCATCAGTGGCCTGATCGGCAGTCTTTTACAGCGTGGAAGCGAGGGGGTGAGTGAGAAAGCACTTTTTCTCCTGGGCCTGCTTATCGCGCCGCTCCTGTGGGGTTTGTTCGCCTCGCTGCCACAGATTGAGTTCAAAAGTGGCTGGTTCGGACTGATCGTCGCCGGTGTATTGGTGGGCATCGGCACACGATACGGATCAGGTTGCACCAGTGGTCATGGAGTCTGCGGTATATCGCGCCTTTCGCCGCGATCGATGGTCGCCACAGTGTGTTTCATGTTCAGTGGTTTCGTCACGGTGTTTGTCTTGCGTCATCTGCTGGGGGGTTGAACATGACCAAACTGACTGCGTTCATTGCTGGCCTGCTGTTCGGCTTGGGTCTGCTTCTGGCAGGCATGGCCAACCCCGGCAAAGTACTCGCTTTCCTGGATCTAACCGGTGCTTGGGACCCTTCCTTGGCGTTGGTCATGGTCGGGGCAATTGGCGTTGCCATTGGCCCGCTCACCTGGGCGCGACAACAATCCAGTTCTCTGCTGGGAAGGCCAATGCAGCTACCGATCAAACGTGAGTTGGACCCGCGCTTGATTGGCGGGAGCCTGTTGTTCGGCATCGGATGGGGAATCGCCGGCATCTGTCCGGGCCCCGCAGTGGCAATTTTGCTGACAGGACACTGGCAAGTGATCGTATTCATGTTGGCCATGCTGGCCGGCATGTTGTTGTTTACTGCGCTGGAGACCCGGCGCAGTCATTGATCGGGAGATCGCCATGAAAGCGAACATTGGAACCATTGACCGTAGCCTGCGCATTATCGCCGGTCTGCTTCTCATTGGCCTCAGTCTGTCCGGTGTGATCGGCGTGTGGGGTTGGATAGGTTTAGTGCCGCTGGCCACTGGCATTTTCCGTTTCTGCCCTGTCTATACATTGCTAGGCATCAAAACCTGTAACCGTTGCTGAGCGACCACCGTTGCACACTTGCGGGTGCCTGAAGGTGCCCGTGGTGAGTTGCTAGTGTTTAAAACTATTCTGAGCGGAGCAGTTTCAAAACTTGTTTGAACAAGGAGATTTTAATGTCCGACCTGAACGATCCACGCGTGTTCTTTGCCGCTGAGCGAACGTTGCTGGCATGGAATCGAACCAGCCTTTCGCTGATGGCATTTGGCTTTGTGATTGAACGATCCGGACTACTGCTGCAGATGCTGAAGCCGGGCGTTCTGGGCCCCCCTGGAAAACATTTTTCGTTCTGGATCGGACTGGCTTTTCTGATGCTGGGTTCATGGGTTGCCTGTTGGTCATCCTGGCAATACAAAAAGGTAGTCAAGACCCTCAAGCCCGTTGAGATCCCCCTTGGCTACAGCGTCAATGCTGGCCCCGGCATTAACGTCTCTACGGCAATCCTGGGCGTTTTACTCATGGCCTATTTGTCCATTATGTGAGCAAGGCTGTCCTGCCTGACCTCACTCGGCTTCCCACCAACGCTTGTGCATATGAGGGCCTAACAGCTGTCCCATCGGCTCTAGGTCGGTGCAGTCGTGCGTTTTCGACGAGCAAGCGAGCGAATGGGATCGACTCACATTTATTTCAAAATATTGCTGAAGGCACCGAAATTGTCATTAGACAGAAATATTTAAAGAATTAAATCGTCACTTCTCCGATAGGTGGGTACCTCCACTTAACTCCTTTCATTGAGGTGTTGTCGTGATGTTGCTGACTAAAAAAAGCCTGTCTGTCTTGCTGGCTTCCCTCTGCATGAGTGGCCTTGCTCATGCGACCGATGTCAACGGTGCAGGCTCCAGTTTTGTCTACCCGGTTCTGTCCAAGTGGTCGCAGGACTACAGCAAAAGCTCCAGCAACCGTATCAACTACCAGTCGATTGGATCGGGCGGCGGTATCGCTCAGATCAAGGCTGCCACAGTAGATTTCGGCGCATCCGACGCCCCGTTGTCCGCTGATGACCTCAAGGCCGGCGGTCTGGGCCAGTTTCCCAGTGTCATTGGCGGTATCGTTCCGGTGATGAATATTGAGGGTGTCGCGCCGGGCCAATTGAAGCTCGACGGTGAGACCCTGGCGAAAATCTTCCTGGGTGAGATTACTGTCTGGAACGACCCGGCTATCGTCGCTCTGAATCCGGGCATGAAACTGCCCGACAGCAAAATCACCGTCGTTCACCGTTCCGACGGTTCTGGCACCTCATATAACTTCACCAACTACCTCTCCAAAGTGAGCGATGGCTGGAAATCGAAAATCGGTTTCGGCACTACTGTGCCCTGGCCCGTTGGCGTGGGCGGCAAAGGCAACGAAGGCGTTTCCGCCTACGTGAAGCAGATCAAAAACTCAATCGGTTATGTTGAGTACGCCTATGCCCTGCAAAACAAGATGACGCATGCACAGTTGAAGAACGCCGCCGGGAAATTCATTCAGCCCAATTCCAAAGCGTTCCAGGCGGCTGCCGATACTGCCGACTGGGCTAACGCCAAGGACTTCAACCTGATCATGACCAACGCGCCTGGCGATGGCGCATGGCCGATCACGGCGACCACTTGGATCATCATGTACAAACAGCCCAAGAATGCCGAGCAAAGCCAAGCGGCCTTCAATTTCTTCAAATGGTCGCTGGAGAATGGCCAGCAACAGGCATCGGCACTGGACTATGTCGCCTTGCCTGACTCCCTGGTGAAGCGGATCGAAGGTTATTGGAAGTCTGACTTCGCCCGTTGATCCGGCAACACTTAAAACACCCTTTCCTCAGGCACATGTTGCCTGGCGAAGGGGTTTGTTTGTGAGCAGACGAATTATGAACGACACAGTCCATCCTCTGGCCATGACCACTCACACGAGCGACGTTGCGAATGATAGGCGTGCAATGCGCGATCAACGTCATGATCTCTGGTTCAAGCGGTCAATGCTGGGCGCTGCAATGCTGGTGCTGTTGCTACTGGCGAGCATCGCCGCCTCGACACTTTGGGGCGGTAGTCTTGCCTTCAAGACCTTCGGTCTTGAGTTTCTTACAAGCACTGAATGGGATGCTGTCAACAACCACTTCGGTGCTCTGGTGCCGATTTACGGCACCCTCGTGACGTCCTTTCTGGCGCTGCTGATTGCGGTTCCTGTCAGCTTTGGCATCGCGATTTTTCTCACTGAAGTAGCACCACCCTGGCTGCGGATGCCTGTCGCCTCGGCGGTTGAACTGCTCGCGGGGATTCCATCGATTATCTATGGCATGTGGGGGTTGTTCGTTTTTGGCCCGTTCATGGCAGAACATCTATCACCCTGGATCAACGACTATCTGGGTGAACTTCCTTTGGTGGGTTCGCTGTTTCAAGGCCCCCCATTAGGAATCGGCATGCTGACAGCGGGCATAGTGTTGGCAATCATGATCATGCCCTTCATCACCTCCGTCATGAATGAAGTGTTTCGTACCGTTCCCACAACCCTCAAGGAGTCTGCGTACGCACTAGGCAGCACTACCTGGGAAGTGGTTTGGGACATCGTTCTGCCTTACACGCGATCCGCGGTCGTCGGGGGAATTTTCCTGGGGCTCGGACGCGCCTTGGGCGAGACCATGGCGGTGACTTTCGTGCTGGGTAATGCTCAACAATTCTCCGCCTCATTGCTGATGCCAAGCAGCTCCATTGCATCAGTCATCGCCAACGAGTTCAGCGAAGCCTATACCGACCTGCATCGTTCCGCGCTGATTGCGCTGGGCTTCCTGCTGTTTATCGTCACCTTTATCGTGCTGGCGTTAGCGAGACTCCTGCTTATGCGCCTTTCACGCAAGGAGGGTCTATGACTGGCAACGAACGTCTCTACCAAATCCGGGCTTTCAAGAATCGACTGGCAATGGTGCTCAGTTGTGGTGCCACGGCTTTTGGCCTCATCTGGTTGGTCTGGATTCTGCTGACCACGGTGATCAACGGATTTCAGGCGCTCAACCTTCGCCTCTTTACACAGATGACGCCGCCGCCCGGTACGGAAGGTGGGCTGGCAAATGCTTTCTATGGCAGTGCCCTGATGTCGGCTATCGCCCTGCTCATCGGGACGCCTATTGGTTTGATGGCAGGAATCTGGCTAGCGGAATTCGCCCGACATTCGCGACTGGGCAACACTGTCCGTTTTATTAACGACATTCTGCTGTCGGCACCGTCCATTGTGCTGGGCCTGTTCATTTACACCGGCGTGATCCTGCCATTGAACCTGCTGACGAACCATCAGATCGGTTTCTCTGCGATCGCCGGTGCCCTGGCATTGGCGCTTTTGGTGATTCCTGTGGTGGTGAGAACCACTGACGAGATGCTTCAGTTGCAACCCTCAACCATGCGCGAAGCTGCACTGGCGCTAGGTGTCCCGCAATGGAAACTGACTCTGCAAATCGTATTGCGAGCGGCAAAAGCGGGTGTGGTTACCGGGGTGCTTCTCGCACTCGCCAGAATCACCGGTGAAACAGCACCGCTGTTGTTTACAGCGTTCGGTAACCAGTTCTGGAGCAGCAATCTGCTCAAACCGATAGCCAGCGTGCCCGTGGTGATTTTCCAGTACGCGATGAGCCCATTCGATGACTGGCACTCTCTGGCCTGGGCTGGCGCATTGGTGCTGACCTTGTTTGTACTGATACTCAGCTTACTGTCCCGCTTGATCCTTTTACGCAATAGGTTGACCTGATGAATAGCCGTGACCTTGCCAACGAAAGAATTAAAATTCGTGTTCGTGGCCTGGAATTTTTTTACAACAACCAGCGCTCTCTGAAGTCCATCGATATGGATATACCAGAGAAGCGCATCACTGCGATCATTGGCCCCTCAGGATGCGGGAAATCGACGTTACTGCGGGTATTCAATCGCATCTACGCCATGTACCCGAAGCAGGAAGCGCGCGGCGAGGTGCTGCTTAACGGTGAGAATATTCTCGCACCTGGTTACTCGATGAACCGGCTGCGTAGCCATATCGGCATGGTATTTCAGAAGCCGGTACCGTTTCCGATGTCCATTTACGACAACGTTGCCTACGCCGTGCGTCACCATGAACAACTCTCCCGTCATGAAATGGATGCACGCGTAGAGCAAGCCCTCAACGGTGCAGCGCTTTGGGACGAGGTTAAGGACAAGCTCAAACAAAGCGCACAGAGTCTGTCGGGGGGCCAGCAACAGCGGCTGTGTATCGCGCGCACCATCGCATTGCGACCCCAAGTATTACTTCTGGATGAGCCGACCTCTGCCCTTGACCCGATCTCCACCGGTCGTATCGAGCAGTTGATCACTGAGTTGAAAGAGCAATACACCGTTATCATCGTGACCCACAACATGCAGCAAGCCGCACGTGTGTCGGACTACACTGCCTTTATGTTCATGGGCGAATTGATTGAGCATGATGTGACCGATAAGATCTTCACCACGCCAAAAGTGAAGCAGACGGAAGACTACATTACCGGTCGTTTTGGATAACACACCCTTCTTCATTCAGTACATCCGTAAGCGCTCAGTCCCTGGAGCTGCAAGGAGTTCGATCGCTTGGTGAGAACATTGGTGGCCATCGCCATAAGCGCATCGCTTGGAGGGTGGTTACGAAGCATTTTGGGGGCAAAGCTCAAGGTTTTGTTTCCAGGTATGCCCGCAGGAACGCTCGTAGCGAATGTGGCCGGAGGGTTCTTCATTGGCCTGGCCATCGGCTTTTGGGCTGATTTGCCACTTCTCTTCCCTCGCTGGCACCTTGCGATCATCACAAGCTTCTGTATAGGGCTTGCTGTCTTCTCAATAGCCTCGGCAGGATCTGCCTCGTTGAGCCAAAAAGTAAGGTTCATTCCCGCAATTGGGGCTATCTCGTTTCATGTCATGGCCGTGCTTGCGATGACTGCGTTGGGAGCGATTACGTTCCAGTGGATAAACGACATCTAGAAAAGATCTGACCATAGGTTGGTTTGATATTTGGTTATGTGATTTCAACCCAGATTCAATTCTTGCGCAGAACGACAGAAAACAAAAAGCCCGGCGCGAAGTCGGGCTTTTTGTATTTTGGATGGGGCTGATTTTGCCGATGCTTCGTTCCCCTCATACCGCAAAGGTTGTCAGCGAGGTGCATTGGGGCTCAAGATCCCCCCGTTTAGATTCACGCCTTTACCTCTCCCGTGTCGTCCTTCACATCAAACAATCCTGCAAAAAAAAGATGGAATGCATCCCAGGTACGCGTCCACCAACCACCTGCTTCTCCCGCTTCTAGTGCGATGAGTGATTGGGTCGTAAGTTTATTTTCACCGTCATACAGCTCGAAACTTCCGACTACGTCGCCGACAGCAATAGGAGCTTCTAGAGCATTATTAATGCGCAGGCGCGTTTCTATCTTGCGATTACTGTTTTTGGGTAACGTCAATGTCACATCATTGAGTAACCCAACAGAAATTACATTTTTCTCGCCTTTCCACAGTCGCGGTGTCGCTAATACTTGCCCGCCTTGCTTAAAAGTCTTCGTCTCAAAAAAACGGAAGCCGTAGTTCAGGATCTTTTGAGCATCTTCTGCACGATTGCTCATCGTGGTCGAGCCAAATACCGCACTGATAAGACGTCGCCCATCACGAAGAGCAGAGGTCACCATACAATATCCGGCCTCCTCTGTATGGCCAGTTTTGAGCCCGTCAACACTTGGGTCTCGCCAAAGCAGAAGGTTACGGTTGGGTTGGCGAATGCTGTTCCAAGTAAAATATTTGTGCGCGTACAACGAATAGTATGCTGATTCATCATTGATAATCGCCCGCGCAAGCCGGGCCATATCACGAGCAGAGGAATAGTGCCCAGGTGCCGGCAAGCCTGTAGGGTTCATGAAGTGAGTGTCAGTCAATCCAAGTTTATTCGCTGTGGCATTCATCAAGCCGGCAAATGCATCTTCGCTACCCGCTATATGTTCAGACAGCGCCACACTGGCGTCATTGCCAGAGTCAATCACCACACCACGTAGTAGATCATGCACAGGAACAATGGCGCCTGGAACCAGAAACATCCTAGAACCACCGGTTTTCCATGCGTTTTCACTGACAGTGACCGTATCGTCGAGTTTAAGACGTCCAGCCTGAATTTCATTGGTAGCGACATATACCGTCATCAACTTGGTCAAGCTGGCCGGAGGCAAATGCATATCTGCGTTTTGACTACCTATAATCGTGCCTGTCACCGCATCCATAAGCACCCAGGATTTCGCGCTCAATTGCGGTGGAGCTGGGATCATCGCTCGGGCAGTCGGTGAAACGGGACTTGGGGTGGGTATTGGAGCCGCCCAAACTGGTGTCAAAAAAGAGCACGCAAGAATGAGTGTAAGCCGCAATTTAGGGTGTTTCACAAGCGCCAGCCTCGGTTTAGCAGAAAGACGCGCCAAACTAGATGAGGACTTGAGAGGGCTCAAATTAACCCAGATTAAAATATCTTTAATTAGACGTTGGCGACGGTCATCTCAGGCAATGGACAGATAATCGAGACTGTGGCTCCACCACCACGCGGTGATTCCTGGATGCGTAGTACGAACCCATGTAACCGAACGATTGCCGATACCAGAGAAAGCCCCAATCCATGCCCAGGTTGCTGACGAGTAGAGTCGCCGCGATAAAGCCTGCGAATCACGCTTTCACGCTCTGTCTCCGGTATTCCAGGGCCATTGTCCGAAACCTCGATATTGAGCGAGTTATGCGTCAAGGAGCCGCTCATGTGAATCATACCGCCCCTGGGCGTGAATTTAATGGCGTTATCCAAAAGGTTAACCAGTGCCTCAAACAGGAGAGAAACATCACCAGATAACGCCGGAAGATCTGCAGATAGATCAAGGTGCAATGTCAGCCCTTGCTCCTGTGCCAAGGGCTCGAAAAACTCATGCGCCTGTGTCAGTAGCGATGCGGGTTGGAAAGATTCGAAGCCTGACCTCCTCCTTGTATCTTCAAGTTCAGAGATTCGCAGCAACCCTTGGAAACGCAACATGATGGATTCACTCTCTTCCAACGCCATGTCTAAGGTCTCTGCATGAGAGCTATCAAGGGGCAACTGCTGTAGCTGGTAAAGATGGGCACGCAGACGGGTCAAGGGAGTACGCAGATCGTGCGCGATACCGTCACACGCCCCCTTAACCTCGTGCATAAGCTGTTCTATATGCTCAAGCATGACATTGACGGCATTGGCCAACATGTCGAGTTCATCAAGGCGTGAAGATAGCGGCAGGCGTTCACCGAGGTTGCCCGAGACAATACTCTCAGTGCAGCTTTGAAGTCGCTGAACTCTTCGTAAGGGCCTTCGCCTCAAGAGCCGCCAACCTATCAACCCAGGGATAAGGGTAAGAGAAAACCCCCAAAATAATGCCTGCTCGATGATACCGCCGACTGCGGATATAGACCCTCCATCACGCGACAGGATCAAGATTCGACCATCGTTGCGATGCTGCATCAACGCATGGCTACTTCGGGTTTGCTCTCTTGGTAAGGCGATGCTCAAGCCTCTCTCCAGATAATGTACCTGGCCGTCATCTGGCAGACTTGCTCGCAAACGGAGCAGGTCACCGGCAATATGAGTGCCGTCGGCTTCGAACAAGCCGTATGCGTCGATCCCTGAAGTCGAATACACCTCACTGGCAGCCAGTTCGCCTTCCAGATTTGCATCATCAATCTTTTGGTAATAATGGGCGCGCTGCATCAATGTCCGCTCGGCAACAGCCCCGAGATAGGTAGAGATTTTCCAATAAAGCACGCCTGTAAAAACGGCGCCCCAAGCGATAAAAAATAAGGCATAGAGCCCTATAAGACGGCTATTCGAAGATCGCCAGCGTTCATTCCTGGGGGGCAAAGACATAACCAGAACCGCGTATTGTTTGAATGACAGGTGAGTTTCCACCCTCGATTTTTTTCCGCAGCCGACCGATATGGACATCAATAATGTTCGTACCAGGATCGAAGTGATATCCCCAAACCGCCTGAAAAAGCATGGTTCTAGTGACCAGTTGACCGGGGTTGCGCATGAAATAAGTGAGCAGTTTGAACTCAGTTGGCAGAAGCGGAATCCGCACGTCCAATCGACTGAGTGATTGTTCGATGAGATCAATATGGAGGTTGCCGCAACTTAATCGACGCTCACTTACACTTGCAGTCGGACGCCTTAGCAGAACTTCCACCCTGGCGATCATTTCGACCGTAGAGAAAGGTTTGGTCAGGTAGTCATCGCCACCCGAACGAAGCCCTTTCACCCGCTCATCGACATCGGACAATGCGCTGATCATCAAGACCGGCGTCTGAATGCCGAGGCTTCGCAACGTACTGATTATCGTCAAACCATCGAAATCAGGCAGCATCCGGTCAAGCGTTATCACATCGTGGCCGCCAGAAATGGCCGCTGATAATCCATCACGACCGTTAGCCGCCCATAAAACACCAAACCCATGGGAGGTCAGCGCGTTAACAATAGCCTTGGCTGTAACCTCATCGTCCTCTATGACCAGCGCGCGATTCATTTTGACTCCACACAACGATTGCAAACCTAAAACTCAAGCAAGCTCCAAGCGCCGTAAATATTCAAGATTGGTGCAGCCTAGGCAGGGAGCATCCGACGGTAAACTAAATTTTTCTTAACCCGCCTTAATTTCGACATTGCTTGAAATGTAACTATTTTTTCGCGCCTCCACCGCTAAACCTCATTTCTACGCTGAATTCAGGATATCCCGTCATGACGAAGACCTTAATGAGGCTCGCATTGGCCTGCTTGTTTTTCTTGGCAGATGGCATTGAGGCACAGGATGCCACCCCCACCAAGACGCTTACTCTATTTGTGTCTGGAGGCTTCATCGCGGCGATTCAATCCTTAGCCTCCGTTTATGAAAAAGCGACGGGATTCAGCCTAATCATCAAAGAGTCCCCACCTACCGGCACTACCCCAATCGCAATCACGAATCGGCTGGCGCGCGGTGAAAATGCAGACGTCGTAATCATGGAGGATTGGGAGCTTCGAAAGCTGATAGATCAGGGTCAGCTGCAAAAAACGAGTCGAATCGATCTTGGCAAATCGTTCATTGCCATGGCTGTCCGCAAAGGCACGAAAAAACCCGATATAAGCAATATGAAGAGCTTCAAAAAGACGTTACTCGACGCAAAGTCCCTGGCTCTATCGGATACGCCCAGTGGAACATATCTGTCACGTATTCTCTTCCCTCAAATGCACATCTCTGAGCGGTTGATGGTCAAGACCCGAACGATTTCCGCCGAGCCTGTCGGAGAATCAGTCGCCCGTGGCGAAGCGGAGATAGGCTTCCAACAATTGAGTGAACTGATGCACATGGAAGGCATCGATGTGATAGGGCTTATTCCAGATCAGGTGCAGAAAATGACGATGTACTCAGCCGCCATCACCACTGGTGGCGTACAGCAAGAGGAGGCCGCAGCGCTGTTGAAATACTTGAGTTCAAAGGTCGCCAGGACAGCCATCAAGCTCAGTGGATTAACACCTGTGCATTGAGTTTCTCAGGAGAGCGGCATACTGAATGGCGCCATCTGGAGCACCGGGGACGCTCGCTATTGGGACACGGCCAGAATTGTTGCGGCTTTCTGATGGGTCAATTTGGGGGAGTACTTCGCTTGCTGACTCAAGCTTGCACCATCGAGTTCTTGAGGGCTTATCGGGGATGCTCGGCCAGCCAGAATCAAGGCGAGAACCAGAATGGTAAAGCCTACTAACACCGGGAATGAGCCCAACCAGAATAGGATGCGTCGGCGGCGCTGGTATGTGTTCAATTGTGCTAGCCCTGTCAGCGTTGGCGAGTTTTTCTCGCTTAATTGTAATTCTGTCGCTCAATGTAATTTCTGCCGTCGATGATTACCAGCCCTCGAAAAGTAGAGAGTGTCCGGCGCCAACAGAGGACTTGGAAGGAGCACCTTGGCAATGCCATAAGACAAGGTCGTTTTGGGCAGATCTGCTAATCGCTGAGTGCTAGCAGGTGATCGTCATTCTGGAGTCTATAATTTTGGGCGAGTGCGGTTGAACCCAAACACCGCAATCGGTTGACTTAGCGGATTCAGCTGGCCACTCCCCCCACAAAGGCAGCTCGAAATGAAAAACTCAAAATTGGCGGTGCTCATCCTCGCTGCTTCGCTTTCCCCCACCTGGGCGTTAGCAGCCGAGCAATCTCAAGTGACCCAGACGCAGCAACAAACGCCGAATATTGCCGAGTTCGATAAGCAGATGGCTCAGGCGCAAGAAACCTTCCAGAAGATGCAGGCACAAATGGAGAAAATTCAGCAAACCCAAGATCCTCAACAACGGCAGAAACTCCTCCAGGAGCATTGGAATACGATGCAAAGTGGAATGAGCATGATGAACGGTATGTGGGGGCCGGGAATGATGGGGTGCTGCGGTGGTGGAGGCATGATGGGGAATGGACACATGATGCGTGGTGGCCACATGATGGGGTGGCAGGACTACTCGAACTTGCCCCCGGAGCAAAAGAGTCAACGCCAGTACATGATGGACAGGTACACGGGTATGCAACAGATGATGATGAATCACATGATGTGGCACCAAAACTATATGCAGGGGCAGCAACCGGCCAAGCCCGGAAAGTAAGAGTTTGTTAGCTGTATTGATCGCGTAGTGCGCTCTCCGTTTAACTCGGGACGCATTATTAAACTTTGCCCTTTCACCTATGGCATACGGCTAGCACAGTAGTGGCCATCCGCTTATAGGGCTGAGCATGGTGTTCATACAAATGTACTGCCCCACAAAGCTGGACGCTTTGCGCCATAGGCCCGCTCGACAAGGTGTAACGCTGCTAGATACGCATACGGGTCATGCCGACGTGGCCGTGCCAACGATATAAAACTTATGATCGCATCCGCTTGTTTACTCCTGCGAAGAGCCAGTTCGAGCGGGCTAGATATTATTTCAGGGTAACCGTCCGCCCAACACACCTACCCGACCACAGCACTTAGGGCAATGATGCCAAATCAATCCAAAGCGGACACCTGTAATGCCCATACCTGCACATTCGCATTAGTTTTGGCTAAGGTCAGTTATCCCACCATGCGTTTCGAGGCGTGTTTGCCTGCGATAAAAGGCGTGAATAGCCCACACCACCCCGATGAATAGAAACCCTGTCCCAAGCGCTTCCATGGAAGAGGGCCAGCGTTGGTTGATGAACAGGCCCATCGCAGTCGCGTAAAGGGTTTCGCTGGCGATCAATTGCCCGCTTAGAGCCAGAGGTAGGCGTCGAGTTGCGATAGACCATGCCCAGGCACCTGCAAGCGTGGCCCCTAGCCCCTGAATTAACCCACAGACTATTAGCGCCTGAGTACCTGCTAACCCGCTCGGATGGCTAGCGAAGTGGGACAGTTTCAAGTACAGCCCAACTGGGATGAAGGCCAGCATTTCGACGCTACACATGAAGATCAGCATGGCCGACCAAAGCATGGGGGACATGCTTGGACGTTGAGCCAAAGCACTTTCATTTAATAGGCCAAAACCAGTCCAAAATCCGATCGCCAACAACGTTGCGAGCAGCCCAGATAGTATTGAAGTTGTAGGGCGCACCACCGTCGCGCTGCTAAAGTCAAACACGCTCAGGTTGACCAAACTTATGCCCAATGCCGCTACCAACAGTGGCCCGGCAATAGCGCGCCAGGGCACGCTGGAGCTTCGCAAGTTGCCGGCAATCGCTAGCACGATCGGTACTGACCCCATCATCACCGGAGGGATCACCGGCCCAGCTGCCAAGACCGCAGTGGTGATCAGGAAGAAGTAACCGATGTATCCTAAGAAGCCCAGCAGTGCGGTGCAGGCCCAGTCGCTCAGTCGCAATTGCCGCAATTCGCTACGGTAAACAAACAGCACGAGCAGGCTACCTAAGCCGGCAAAGGCATAGCTCACCACAGCCAGATCAAAAAGGCTGTAATCGCCGACCAAACCCGGAAAGATGTAGAGCAGCGACCAGGAAAAAGTGGCGGCAATGGCCGCTAATAAGCCTAGGGTCATGCGCTCTGCTCCTGCTGCCCCAGCTTCTGGATCCAGCAATGAGCTACGTGCCGGGCAGTGTCGAATACCCGTACGTCCTGGCCCATGGCGCCGCTGACAAAACTGCCCTCCAGCAAGATAAACAGCCCCTCCGCAACTACGTCCGGGTCGCTTATACCGGCGCGCATGGCCAATGCAGTAAGATTTTCGCGTATCCCTTGCTTATGCCTGCTCACGGCCAAATGCACAGGGTGGCTAAACTGGGGGAATTCAGCCGCACTGTTGACGAACAGGCACCCGCGTCCGCTATCTTTCAAAAGAAAGCGTTGATACAAATCAAAGAACGCTAGCATGCCGCTGACCGGGTCAGGATGCACAGCCAAGGTGCGCGCTACCTCTTCACGCCAGCGTCGGTCACGCTCCTCAAGGCAAGCCACTATCAGCGCATCCTTGGAGGGGAAATGGCTGTAGAGCGTCATCTTGGTAACACCCGCCATCGCGGCGATGGCCATCACACCAGTAATGTTTATACCTTGTGACAGAAACAGCTTCAGCGCTGAGTCAATCAAGCGCTCACGGGTATTGTCCATTTAAGGCACTCCGGCAGAGGGACGGAGCCGAATATACTGACCGGTAAGATTGGTGGGCATCCAAATACGACCTGAATCATGGCAGCTACGACACAGGCGGCACCATGCCAGTGCAGCAGTAAATCGTAGGATTTAGCCAATCAGGAAGTTTGCTACGCTAGCTAGGTGAGTTCGCCGGACGCTTACATTTCAGGAGCTGCTTGCGGATACTCAACAGTTCGCGATGGCGCTCCTCACTGGTCTTTGGATATGACATTTTCAGTCCATCCAGCACATCTGAAAAAATCTGAGAGACGATTAGTCGGGCATTTTTCTTGTCATCAGCAGGCACAATATACCAAGGCGTCTCGGTCGTACTTGTTGCACTAAGACATTTTTCGTACGCCTGCATGTAGTCTTTCCAATACATGCGCTCCTCGATGTCGGCAGCACTAAATTTCCAGTTTTTTTCCGGCTTATCGATGCGATCAAGGAAGCGCTTTCGTTGCTCTTCTTTCGAGAGATGAAGAAAGAATTTTACAACTCGGGTTCCGTTGCCTGAGAGGTGTCGCTCCAAATTGGAGATCGAACGATATCGGTCGCGCCAGACTGTACTCTTGTTTTCAAGAGCATCCGGGAGCCCCTCGCTTCGGAGAATCTCAGGATGGACACGGGCTATCAATACCTCCTCATAATACGATCGGTTGAATATGCCAATGCGCCCGCGCTCCGGTAAATTACGTGTAGTTCGCCAGAGAAAGTCGTGCTCCAATTCAGCCGCGCTGGGATGCTTGAAGCTGAATACTTGGCAACCTTGCGGATTAACCCCCGACATCACATGCTTGATGGCACCATCTTTTCCCGCCGCGTCCATCGCCTGGAAAATTAGCAGAACGGCATAACGATTGGACGCGTAAAGAAGCTGTTGCTGCGCGCTCAATTGCGCAACATGCGCTCTCAAAAGCTTGCGATATTGCTGTTTTGATTTGTAGAAGGGTTCCACCTTAGTCGGCCACTTACGGAGATTGACCGCGTCGCCTTCCCGAACTTTAAAATCCTCCGAATTGATTTTCATATTCCGCCTTTTGGTGCCGCCGGCACGATTGCTGGTTGCCTTGAAGCTGCATTGGGAACTCGCCATCTGATCATCGCAACCTTCAAAGTGTCGTTCAGAATTAGACAGGAGAACAGTGCATAACCGAATATTGAGAGCATCTGCCATCCGGGCAAAGGAGCGAGCCCCTTAATTCCTACGAACGTCAGGACTGTTCCCACAATGGCGTCCGCTATTAAAGCTGACATGAAGGTCTTACTCGGTAGGCTAGCCCAAAACCAGCTGCGCTCTCGTGCGGACACGACTGAAAAAATGGCGAAGTAGAGGAGCATGAGAAAGCTGAACGTGTAGAGAGTGTCGTTGTTGCTTGCCAAATCAAATCGGGCCCAACAGACCCACAATAGAAAAAGCGTTTCGGCAACCATCGCGATGCCAAGAACCACCGACACGCAGATGAAACCGCCGATGTTCCAGGTCTCGGGGCTCTTCGATGGCTTAACATTGTCCGTGGAGAGGGAAACTTTCGCGAAGTCCGTTAAGAACACCAGCAGCAGCATCGCGAAGGCGGAGACCACGAACTTACCTGTTACAACGAACGCGATGGCCACAAACGCGGCTTTCAGGATCGTACGGCTGATCTTGTTGATGATCCATGTAAGGATTCTTTGATAAATCGTCCGTCCCTGCTCGACCAACGTGACGATGTTGATCAGCCCCGCCTCGGTCAAAACAACGCTCGCGGCGCTCTTGGCGACATCGGTAGCGGTACTGACCGCTATTCCAACTTCGGCTTGACGGAGAGCTGGAGCGTCGTTGACGCCGTCGCCCGTCATTCCGGTTACGTGCCCTGCGGCTTGAAGATGCTTTACCACGATATATTTATCTTCCGGGTACACTTCGGCAAATCCGTCAGCACCGCCGAAAAGGTCGTCTCCGGCACCCGTTTGTGAGCTCGCGGCCTTTAAATCCGCGACGCGCCGGATCTGGGTGAGTCCGACGCCTTCGCCGATCTGGAGTGCCACCGGGAGCGCGTCCCCTGTCAGCATCTTGACCTGGACTCCCAACTCATTAAGAGTTGAGATAAGTTGCCTGGCGTCCGGTCGCGGAGGATCGTACAACTCCACGAGTCCAATCAGTACAGGGACGCCATCCTCGGCGCCGCGAGCTACCGCTAGCGTGCGAAAGCCTTTTGCCGCTGACTCGCTGACGCGCGCATCCAACGTCTCGATTTCGAGAGGCAGGAGTCCACAAGCTTCGGCGATGGTGCGCACGGCGCCCTTCATTACGCGCACCCGCTGACCATTCTGCTCAATAACAGCTTCCGTCCGCCGAGTTTTCGCATCGAATGGAGCGAAGGATACGGTTGTTCCAACGGCAATGCCGTCGAAGGCATGATGTGTTTTAGCTGCGGCGAGAAAGGCAAGATCTATAGGATCCTGGTTGGATTCCTGTGACGCTAGCGCGCCCGCGATCAGAACGTCGGCTTCCGTCGAGCGTTTTAGTGGGGTCACTCCCGTGACCGCCAATTGATTCATTGTGATTGTGCCTGTCTTGTCCACGCAAAGGACGTCCATCGTCGCGGCGTCTTCCGCAGCACTCAACCGAGTGACAAGCACCCCACGCTGGGCCAGTTCCTTCGACCCGAAAGCCATGCTGACGGTGAACATAACGGGAAGAGCTACAGGTACCGCGCTCATGAGTAGGACAAGCAGGAGAGGGATCATTTCGAGCAGCGGCACGCCGCGAATCAGCGATAGCGTGAGCACCACGCCAAGTAGCACACCAACAATGACAAACAGCCAGCGCACGATCTTAGTCACGACCGCTTCGATATGAAGTTTCGGATGCGCCTGCTGCACGAGTTCTGTGGTTCGGCCGAAATAGGTTTGTGCCCCCGTAAGGATCACCACGCCGTTGCCTTCCCCACGACGGACGATAGACCCGGAGGAGAGGACTTCGCCGGGTGCTTTATCAGTTTCTTTCGACTCGCCCGTTAGCGCCGATTGATCCAGGCTCATCGCGCCGGTGAGGAGTTTCACATCTGCTGGAATGATGTCACCTGAGCGTACGCGGATAATGTCACCTGGTACCAGTTCTCGGGCGGTAATCACCTGCCACTTCGAGTCGCGCAGCACTCGGGTATTAACCTGTAAGCGTTTTTGTAGAGCTTTGACGACGCCAGCGGCGCGCTGTTCCTGAGTGAAACTCAGTACAGCGTTGACAACCAGTAATAAGCCCACAACTGCAAGATCAGTATAGTTTCCCAGTACAGCGGATAAAATCATGATCAGTTCGAGCATCCAAGCCGAGATCCCCCAGAATTTTCGCAGGAATCTCAAAGCCGGATGCCCTTTCGTCTCCGCTACTTCGTTGTAGCCGTGCTCCATGCGCTGCGTTTCGACCTGCGCATGCGTGAGACCTACATCAGGGTTAACATGCAGCGCTGCAAGCGTTTGAAGAACCGTTGCAGCGGCGATGTCAGTTGCGTTTACTGGAGGAGGCCGAGCGTCGGAGTCATTTTTGAGGGGGCTCATCCTGAATATCCTTCTCTATCGTTTACGCAAGTCACACTGGTTTTGGTGGGTGGATCGTAAGGCCTCATTCGTCTGCGACATTCGCCCAAAATACGCCCGTTACCAAGGTTTTTAGATTTTCTTAAAACGCTCCATAGCAAAACCAGAATCCGGTGTTGCACAGCCCCGTCCCTCTGCATTGTCTTTCCAAACCTGAGCGGGTTGCTCACCTGACCGCCTCGCACTAGATTGGAGAACGGCTTGGAGGGATTTCAAAAACGGTAAAAAACTCATAGGTGATCGAGTTACCAATCGAGATTCCACATAGCTCAAATTCGCATCTCCCAGATTATAGGAAGGGTTCAGGCTAACTGGCCTTCTTGCCGACAGTGCCCAACTCGATAGGAGCTTTTATATAAAACACAGAGATGTCCTCAACCTCCAACCTCTTGAACAACCTTTCAGATTCATCCTCGGTAATAGCCATACGAATCTCTGTAGGCTGATCTGCCAACTCAAAAAAGTGGGAGGAATGCAGCCGCCCTGTGTGTCCAAAGCCCTCAATGGCCGTAGACAAGGTCGCACCGCGCAGCCCCATTTCTTTAGCCAAATCAACGATCCACTCGCCAAGCATCTTTCCCTGATAACGACGGTTCTGTTGAGTAAAGAAAATCACCAGAAAGCCTTTCATTACCATCTCCTTAACGCGTGCCAATCATTTGATAGGACAAAAGCCCGGCAGCGGTCATCGCTAACGAGCCTACAACGTGCAATGAAATTGAGCCGAACGCCCACAGAAGTCTACCCTCCTGAATCAGGGCAACTGTTTCGGCTGAAAACGTGGAGAAGGTGGTGAGCCCCCCACAGAAACCCGTGATGATCAGCAGGCGCCATTCAGGGCTTAAGGTGGGGGACGCGGCCAAGAAAGCGATAGCTAACCCAATGATGTAGCCTCCGACCAAGTTCGCGACCACAGTGCCTGGCGGAATCGTAGGGAACAGTCCGTTCAGTGTCATGCCCAAGAGCCAGCGCAACCAGGCACCAAGGGATGCGCCGATAGCTATGACGAGAAGTGACTTCAGCATGGTCGCATGTCTCCCCAGGACTGATAGAACCGAGGAGGTGCTGATAAGCGCAAATTACGAGTGGTAGCTGATATGAGATTTTGAGTCACGATCCTGTCCTGAATTGGAGAACAGGGAGACGCACCTACGCACCCTGTCCAGGGTTCACGTAGGCATCATCAGCACAAAGGCGGTTATAAGGAGGAATGCCATCTCCTGCTTTCATCCTAAAGCAGCGGCGGCCGGAGATTCAAGCCATAACAAGCTTGAATTGAAGCATTCAGTCAATGTCGATCAGCATTCTCAACATATGAGCTAGATCAGTTGGATTCAAACTTGGGTCGCTATACTGGCTACCGCCCAACATCGACTCAAGGGTTTCCCCATGACTCCTTCGCCCAGCGACCAACGAGATGTAGTGATTATCGGTGGGGGTCAGTCAGCCTTGGCGGTAGCGTATTTCCTGCGCCGAACTCAACTTTCGTTCGTTATCCTCGACGCAGAGGAGGAGCCCGGTGGTGCCTGGCGGCGTGGCTGGAACTCGCTGCGTTTATTCTCCCCGTCCACCTGGAGTTCGATCCCTGGCTGGATGATGCCTCCTGCGCAGGAGGGGTATCCAACGCGAAATCATGTAATCGACTACCTCAACCAATATGAGGAGCGCTATCAGTTTCCTGTTGAGCGTCCGGTTCGGGTCACCGCTGTGGAGCGTACTGAAATTGGCTTACGAGTACGTTCTGACGACAGGTATTGGGATGCCAGGGTTGTCATCAGCGCCACCGGCACCTGGAGCAGTCCGTATATACCTCATTACCCTGATGCCGAGTTATTCGCCGGTCGGCAATTGCACTCCGCGAACTATGTTGATGCACAAGCCTTTGTTGGCAAGAAGGTTTTGGTGGTGGGTGGTGGCAATTCAGGAGCGCAGATTTTGGCAGAAGTATCCAAGGTCGCCGAGACCACTTGGGTAACCCCTACTGAGCCGGTCTTTCTGCCTGACGAAGTGGATGGACGGGTACTGTTCGAGCGCGCCACTCAGCGCTTGAAAGCCCAGCAAGAGGGGCGTGTCGTTGACCAGCCAGTCGGCGGGCTGGGAGACATTGTCATGGTGCCGCCAGTTCTGGAAGCCCGTGAGCGTGACGTCCTCAAATCTGTGCGCCCCTTTGAACGCTTCACTCGCGATGGTGTGATGTGGGCCGATGGATCTGAATCTGTAGTGGATGTGGTGATCTGGTGTACCGGATTCAGGCCCGCACTTCAGCATCTGGATACGCTGGGGGGTGATCGACACTGAAGGTCGTGTTGAGGTCGAAGGCACTCACTCGATCCAAGAGCCAAGACTATGGCTGGTGGGCTATGGCGAGTGGACAGGTTCGGCTTCCGCCACGCTGATCGGTGTAACACGCACAGCACGCAGCACAGCCAATGAGATCGCGACCTATCTTGGCGATCCGTCCGCGACCTAATGCGCCTCCCCCCAGGAGTAGAGGACATGAATGAAATGATCGTGCGCTGGCCGGAACGCAATCCCCGCATGTTTTTAGCGGTAGCAGCGCTTGTCTGGTTCGGATTGTATGAGGCCCTGATACCTGTTTCAGAGGCTTTGGTCGCAGCGCTTCCTGTTGATCGTAATAGCCACCTGGGAGGCGCCTTACAGTTTTTTTTCTACGACACGCCCAAAGTGCTGATGCTGTTGACCGGCATCGTGTTCTTGATGGGCATGATCAACTCCCACTTCACGCCTGAACGTACCCGTGCAATGTTGGCGGGTCGAAGCGAGGGCACGGCCAATGTCATGGCGGCCTCTCTCGGTGTGTTTACCCCATTTTGCTCGTGCTCAGCCGTTCCTCTGTTTATAGGTTTTGTTCAAGCTGGAGTGCCCCTGGGGGTGACGTTCTCTTTCCTCATTTCTGCGCCCATGGTGAATGAGGTAGCGCTGACACTGCTGCTTGGCCTGTTCGGCTGGAAAGTTGCATTGCTGTACCTCAGCCTGGGGTTGTTTATTGCGATTGTTGCTGGCTGGGTCATTGGGCGTCTGAAAATGGAAGCCTATCTGGAAGACTGGGTTCGCGATATGCCCAAGATCCAGGCAACCGCTGCAGACACGAGTATGCCGCTTTATGAGCGGATAAATGCCGGGTTCAGCAGCGTGCGTGAAATCGTCGGAAAAGTATGGCCTTACATCCTTGCTGGCATTGCCATTGGCGCAGGCATTCACGGGTATGTACCTGAGGATTTCATGGCCAGCTTCATGGGCAAGGAAGCCTGGTGGTCAGTTCCACTCGCGGTTCTTATCGGCATCCCCATGTATACCAATGCGGCAGGCATCATCCCCATTGTGCAGGCACTGCTCGCAAAGGGCGCAGCGCTGGGCACTGTGCTGGCCTTTATGATGAGTGTCATCGCTCTATCGCTTCCGGAGATGGTGATATTGCGCAAGGTGCTGAAAGTTCGCCTGATAGCCACCTTCACTGGGGTCGTCGCCGTCGGCATTCTCATCGTTGGTTACATCTTCAACTTCGCGTTGTAATCCACCTACCGAGGTTTTTATGAAAGACATCAAGGTGCTGGGCACCGGTTGTGCAAAATGTAAATCGACAGTAGCCATCATCGAACAGGTGGCGAGTGCGAAAGGCGTCCCCGTTAAGCTGGAAAAAATCGAAGACATGCAACAGATCGTCGGCTACGGGGTCATGTCCACCCCGAGTGTCGTGATTGATGGAAAGGTTGTTCACTCAGGGGGCATCCCGAGCCGTGAAAAGGTTGAAGAATGGCTTAGCGCTTGAGTCAAGTGCCCCTGCACAGCCAACCAGACTCGGTTGTGAGAGGCCTAGCCTGTTGTACTGCGGATGCACCAGCTCGCTCCAGAGTGCAAGACAGCGCTGGCCGAGCCAGACATTCATCTTGTTGCCACAGCGGACGCTCTCACACTGCTCCTGCATAACCAGCACGCCATTAGCGCGGCCATTGAAGAGGTGACAAAGTGGCTCTCTGAAAATGGACTGGGGAGTGTCGCGGCTAACGCAATTGCGGCAATGGAAACGCTGGGCACAAACGCTCAAGGCATCACAGACGCCATCATGCGACTACGGAGGTTATAGGCATCATCTACCCCCCCCCGTGGCTCTTCCTTGATGAGCGATTCCCGCCTCATAGCTGCCAGTCGCGACAGGCAGAAATCGGCCGATTCTGTTGAAAAAGTCGGCAATGGTTTCCACGGTAGAAAAGTACACGCTTGAGATTGAAATCTTTACTTGAACAGAGGATTCCGGGCTCAGATTTCGCGTAGCTACGCGCAAAAAAGACGTTTTCAGTGGTCAGTATGCGGACAGTCTGGAAGAACCGACTTTTTCAACACAATCGGCCAAAAGCAGTCATTCGAAGAGTCTACGAATGCGGGGGCGATTCATACACCAATGCTGAAGTTTAAAAAATGGTCAGCAACTGCATACGATAATGTTGCGAAAAACTAACCTGGTATGAAGATTCAGATACAAACCCTCCTAGCGACAAACCACTTCCCGCACCACCACTCACGGGCTGTCCTGACGCTCTGCTACCGAAATCGCCAATAGGACAACTGCCCGTCAAATCCCAACCATCCACCCCACCGAAAGCAACCGTAGGTGTTTGGATGTGACTAAAAACTGCTAAGTCCTCAGGTAGATCATCAGCAACACGTTGTGAAAACTGTTTGAGCGCTGGTTCAGCCGGCGCAAAAAGCCATGCTTGATCGTCAACTTCGCCCGTGCGCCGAAGAACTCGCCCTAATACTTGCCTGTAATGCAACTCAGTGCGAATACGACTTAGGTGGCAACAGACCTGCAAACGAGGAATATCTGTCCCCTCGCTGATCATTCCTACCGCCACTATCCAACGACAGTGACTTCTTCTGAATTCGTTGATCACCTGCTGGGCATCCGGAGTCCTATTGTTCACTACGTGGCAACTCTCCCCCATGTTCTCTAGTGCCAACGCCACCTGGTGGGCATGTTGGATATTGGAGGCAACGACTAGCCCTGCTGCGTCCGGTTTGATTTTTCGGACTTCATTGAGCTTCTCGCACCCCAAACTGAGTAGCTGGCTAACGACGTCATCATGGTAAAGAAGGTCTTCGTAGGAGACCGGAGATTCACATAAAAGCTTTTCGATGCTTGGAAACAGCCTGACCTTACTGTCATGCTCGAGCTCCTCCGTAAGTTTCACCTGTTGGTTATCCAACAGAACTATACGGGGTGAGCGACAAACGCCATCAGAAATTGCTTCTCTCAATCCATAGCGATAATCACAGATCAGACTGCCATCAGGGGAAGAGTAACGTGCCAAGGCAATGGCCTTGTTATCAGAACGCCATGGCGTACCAGACAGCGCCAGTGTAAAAGTCGCACGATCCTGCATCTTCTGGAGAATCTGTTGCCCCCAGACATTGCCCAGTAGTGGATCATGTCCGGCGCAATGGTGAATTTCGTCGAAGACCGCGAACACACGATAGTCATCAAAAAGATTCCAGAACGCTTCTTCCCGATATTCCAATGCTTGATAAGTTAAGGCAGCACCGATAGCTCCCATCAAACCATCCAACCGTCTGCCGAGCACTTCAGAGAAGGTAGCCTGAAAGCCCTCCACCACCTGACAAGACGGGGCAAAACAAAGAACCAGATCAATCTTGTCTTGCTCCAGCAGAGATCGGGCTAACTCCGCCGCCATCCTAGTTTTTCCGGCTCCCGGTGTCGCTTGGCAAAAAAGATGCGGCGTAGTGTTGTAATGATTCAACGCCATCTCAAGACAACGAATCTGCCAATTTCTCAAAGACGCCCTCATAGCTTTGAGGTGAACGTCTTGAGTACTTTCTCAACGGCCCGGAGGTGGCCCAAAAGACGAGAACTACGATCCCTTGCTTCCAGGTACTCACCCTCCAGTCTGTCCTTCAGTTGCGGCATTTCATCAAGAAGCTGCTTGTAGCGCTCCGTTTCCCCCATCGCCGATAGAAAGTCGAGCCGAGTCTCTTTGAGCAGCGATTCCAAATGCTGAGTTGTATCAGGATCGACTTTTACGAGAACGGTGTCCCGAGCCTGTCTGATTTGTTCCTCCCGGGGTGTACTCGAAGAGTTGAAATTGTTTTCGAATCCATGCTCAACAAACTCCAACTTTAGACGTTCAGGGAATGGCTGAAGGTGGTAAACCTGCCCTCGCTTGCGGCGCTCGACGTCCTGAACAACCCAGCCTACATGCAGCATTCGGCGGATCTGATCATACACATACCTACGTACGTCGCTGAGACGAAAGCTCGTTCCCTCTAAGTGTTTGGCATAGGCATCGCGCAATTCACGGGTTGTAAATTGCGCATATCCCTCCTGCTGAAGGAGGTCAAACAACCGCCTGTCGAAAGTGAATGAATCGGGTTTCATGCAGGTACCTAGGGGGGAATACGCGGAACAGAGAAAATACGGATTATAATCCGTGGCCGATCTATCCGCAAACGCAGGATAGTGCCGTCTCGAGTGGGTCGAGGCGGTTATGCAGCAGCTGGCGAAGTCGTTGGGTGAAAAAATCCGAGTTCGGAGGAAGGCCATGGGGCTTTCTCAAGATGCCTTGGCGCTAGGTTGCAAGGTTGATCGAAGCTATATGGGGCGCATTGAACGTGGAGAGGTGAACATCACTGTGGAGAAGCTGTACCGAATCGCACGCACACTGGAATGCGAGCCAACTTCTCTACTACCCAGCTTGACTGGCAATATCTAGGCTTGGTAATTCCCCCCCTCAACGCCTCAAATATCTTTGTACGCAAACTAACCAAAGCCCTGCGCCGCCTCACATTTTTAGTGAAAGACTAGCTAAGCAAATAGCTTCGCAACAATTTCCATGAACCCGGGCGTCAGCACAACAACGCCCGAGTCGTCGACAACCGCGCCCCCCTCCACAATCTGCCAACCATTCTCTTCAAATCGCTCTGGACTCAGGTTCCTTTTCAATAATTCAATTTCCCGGCGAGTCAACGGCTGCATGGGCGACTGCATGATCGGTGTCGATACGTGAGATTGCACAGTGTCATTCGGAGGACGGATTGATAACTCCTTAAAAGCAGAGCGGAGCTGGTCGTTTTGAGTTTTATACAACTTGTTTTCGGCAATAACCTGACGGAACATGGCACGTGCCGCGGGGTCAGACAAGGACTCCACAGCAACATCAAGCTGTGAGCGGCCCCGAGTCAGTTGAGCGCGTCCAATAGCCCCAGCGCAGGCTGCAAATGCTTCTATTACCCGTCGGAAGTCTTGACCGCCTTCATTTCGTAAAGACTGTGTTTTTAGGCCACCAACCTTGGCAAGGTTACGTCCAACTTCGGCCACAAAATAATTTCGGGCACCCTCCCGCCACATTCCCTCCAGAACCTGCCACAGCAATTCCAAATTCTTGCGCTTGCTCTCACGAACAGCTTGATGCTTTAGTGTTTGGACCAGACCCCGTGCATCTGCAAATTGAGCTTCAGGCAAACTAGATAACGTGGTCATTCAGCATCACCTTCAACAATAACGGGCTCCGGGGTTAGCCTTAACGGAACAAGGCTCTCCAGCTGCCGGGTCATTTCCGCTTCGACACCAAGCCGCCGTAATGTCTCTTTTCCTGCCATAAGCGCATTAGTGGAGTCCCGACCAAACTTGGCATACATGAAGGCTGCCATCTGGTTGCCTGCCTCCAGCGCCACCTGCTCATCCAAGTCAACAAAGACAGGATTAAGTCCATTGCGCTTGAGCATGGCATCGAACGCCCGCATACGCTTTAAATTGGGCGTTGTGGAGTCGATTCCTTCAAAAAAAACCGCGGATTGACAAATACGGTCGACCTGCTCGAACTCCGAGGTCTGCTCCAAAACCGCCTCAACGTTGGACACCCCTCCGGCAGCGACCAACGCATATTGTTGGTTGCTTTGCGTAGGTTGTTTCTTGCTCGCCCGAATAATGTTCAGGCATTGTTGAATCAGGCGATAAGTTGCATGCCATGAATGAGCCAGATTATCGACCTCATGGGTTCGCTGGTCCAAATGACTGGCAGCAACCGAGAGCTGATGAACTTCTTGTTTCGCAATAGCGACCCCACTGGCGTGTTTTGCCACATTGGCTGCCTCCAGCGCCTCAAATTTGGACTTAGCTGCCTGGTAGCGCTCGCTTGCTTCTTTCAACTTGTAGCCAATGTTGTCAAAGTAAGCCTGCAATCCAAGCAAGAATGCCGGACCAGTTATAAAGAAGCGGCAGCGTACACAATTGGTGGCCCCCCCCGGTACAGCGCCCCATTTCTGATAAGCCTTCGAATTGATAATAGCTTCGCCGCCTTCGTGACATCGAGAACACCCTACGGGGCAAATACCGTGGTCCCGGACGACCCAAGATGTTGGAGAGCCGATCGCTATTACCTCCAGGGCAGACGATGAAGTGTGTGCCACTGCGCTAACCAAAATTTCCCGCGTCTGGTTGGCCAACCATGCCTGCCAGTCCATTTGTTCTCGGTTATGCAGCTTAAGTTCTGCCTCATTGAGTTGTTCACAGATGTGGTTAGGCGAAAGCTTCATGTAATAAAGAGTCATTATTACGCTTGCGTGGCCCACAACTTTCATGAGTACCGCAGGAGGAACGCCCCCAGATTCGGCCAAGGCCGTAATCAAGGTTACCCGCAAAGAGTGCAAGTCATAAACGGGACGGCCCACCTGAGTCTTCTCGACAAGGATAATCGGTGACCCATCCGGCATCGTTTCACCGGCGCCCGCCAATCTGCGCTCTAACTCCAAATTTAAGTTACGCCACAGGGTATTCAGCCGAACATCACTCACAGGTTGGTCTCGATGTGGCAAACAAGCCTCTCGGAACAAGAAGCAATTGCTGCCTTTGGCTGCCAATGCTTCGGCCGAGTATCGCTTAGAGATACCGATATCCTTGATGTCCTGCCACCGCGTCGGGACATTGATAGGGTTGTACTTCTTCTGCCAATCTCGCAGGGCTGTCAGAAGCCGAATAACTTCGAGATGCTGCCAGGGCATGACGTAGCCAGCATCAGAGCTATCTTTGTTTTGGTCTGCTGTTTTATTGGTGTTGAATCGCAGGAACACAAACTCCTGCCCATCGTTATCCCGGTGTCGAGCAAATACTCCCTTAGCTACGGTTTTTTTACCGGTGGGAGCCAGATGCCCCGTATTCTTCAGCCAACTGTTGGAAGCTAGGTCATACTCGTGCGTATCCGCTTCTCCACTATCGAGCATACGAACCTGAAATGTGCGGGCAGGCAACAGCAACTTCACCAAAAGCGCAATGGCGCGAACCGGAGACCACACATCTTCGTAAAGTCTGGTATCGGGGTTAAACCACTTAAAGGTGTCGCCGCCGTGACCGTTCCAACGCGCCTCACCGAATTTTCGGGCCCAAGCGAAATCATCGGCGACCAAAATATCGTGAAGCATCCGTACAAAGCGAGTAGGCATAGCTTCCCGATGTGTTTCGGCAGGCCGTTTTGGTCGCGATCTGACCTCAATCGGGTTATGAAACCCAGGCAGGCGCACTTTATACCCGTAGTCGTCTTCGGAGACGCAACGCGTCTCCAATATATGCTCGAAGAATGCATGCAATACTGATTCGTGGCTTTCAGTAGCAGCCTGAAAAGGTGTCGCTAGTGCATAGTCTCGGCGCAGATATTGTTCTGGAACACGGGTTACTTCAGGGTGTCCCACTAAAAAATCGAAGAAGTAGTTGAGCGTCGTCCGGTATTTGGTAAGGTTCGATGAGAGGGTTGCCATGAATTGGGATGCAAGCAAAACCCACTCAACCAATGTGACGTCTTTTTCCAGCGCCCACTGAAACTTATCATCGGCTCTGACTGGCATACGGCCAAATGATCCGTAATCTTTCAGGACATGGAGAACCGTCGAGCCGTATTTCTGATACTGAAGCGAGATGACATCCAGCACGACACGTGATCGCATTCTTACGTCGAGCACCAGTTCAAAGTAGTCCCCGACCACTTCAGGCGTGAAATCTCCAATATCGCGGGAACCCGCCGATGCCAGCACTAAATTCATCACACCACGAATTCGCATACTACCGGTGTCTTCGTGATTTTCTAGGCTAGCTAGGCTATCTAACAATTCCCGCCGCTCAGGCTCCCAATTCCACTTTTTTGTAAGCACAAAGGCTCTTGCCTGTTCATTCGGCAGCAGTGGCCATGCCAACAAATCAAAGTGCCATAGTTTGCGAAGCACTTCGCGGACGTGCACAACGTCATGCGGATCAGGCTTTTGACCCACATAAAAAAGCAGCCTATGCACAAGCGCAATGAGTTGAGCCGGCGTTTCAATATTAGATAGACCTGCCAAAATTTCCTGAAGTGCCGGTTTGTGACGGATTTTACTGGACGTGTCCCGGATGTATTGCTCAATGAACTCTGCACAAATGCGAATTTGCTTAACAGAGAACGTCGGCGGAACGGCGAATTCGGCAGAGGTATTTACGTGGATGGTACGCCCCGTCAAATAGGATTGCGCTGTTCTGAACATAGAGTCACTGGGCATCATCATTTAAGTGGAGGTAGGAGTAGCTCTGGACTATTGAACGGCAACCCTGCAGCAGCCAGTTTTAGCGTAGCGACCTCGATGGCTTCCCTTACGTCGGCAGCGCTTGGCTGGGTGTAAACTTTTTGAGAAAGAGGTGAAACATGGTGCATGGCGACCTGAATTTCCTTCGTAGAAAGTCCCCCTTTCTCTAGCCTCTGACCATAGGCGTGCCGATGGCCGTGGGGGGATGTCCCTAAATCTTTCACCGGATCCAGCCCAATGCGTCGAATGGCGCTCGAATGGTTTTTACTGAAGCTTCCCACGCCAACGGGCTCTCCGTCCTGCGTAACAAAAAGGTAAGGATGGTTTAGCGAAAAAGGACGCACCTGTTGAAGATACATACGATACAACGATAGGAACAACTCGCCGATTGACTGAGGAAACCAGAACACCTCAAAGGCATTGCGTGCTCGGTGGGTCAGCAGGGAATTCTTCCAACCGGCATGTCTTTTCCCTGTCGCCTCGGTTAACGGTCGCCGGTTGTACTTAAGCTGCAGGTAGTCCGCTCTTGTGCTGGAAATGATCCTTCCGGATATAGGGTCCGGGTGTTCATAGATGCCATCGGATGGATGATGGACCAGAACCCGAGCAGCTTGGGGATTGGAGGGGTCGATAAAAACATCATCCACCCAGAGGTGCATGGGTTCACTAACGCGCAGCCCGCCATGATGGAGGAGAATCGTTATGAGGATGTCCCGGATGTTCCACCGTAACCAGGGTGAATTTTTGGCTTGGCCGCCACTGAGCACAAAACCATCAAACAACAAGCTCTCAATATACTCTTCAGGAAATGCCGGCGCGCTATCAGCGACTATTGGGACGTCCCCTGGCAAGGCAACAGCCCGCACCACCTTAGCGCTTTCGGTGGCGGCCTCCCGGCCTTTGGTATGGTTTAGCAGCGATGCAGCTTTTGACGTATTCCAACGGCGCCAGAAGGCAATTTGCTCGGCTACAGAAGCGGGCCGGCGAAAGGGATTAATGGCTGTGGTCTTGTAGCGCTCGTGGAGCCAGTCACTTATCTCGCAGACCAGGTCCACCAATCGATTAACTCGCTGCTGCGTCCTGGAATGCCACCAGAGACCTGTGGGGTCATCGCCATCCTGAATGGTTCCATACAAGAGGGCATTAGCAAACGAATTAAGTAGCCGGCTGCGATCCCCTACCTTAGCAAACTCACAGGCCTTCACCGCCAGGAAGTCTATGAAAAGACCGGCAGCCTCGGCGTAGGTTGCCTCGGTAGAGAAGTCGAGGTTTCTGGCCTGGAAATAATGAAAAAGTGGCCAAACGGGAGTTCCGCCGGCCACGATGAGATGGATGAGTTTACCATTCCGCTCTGAATCAGCGACTACGAGACAGAGATGGGAATGTCCATGTAATGAACGCATTTTGTTGAGGCTATCCCTTCAACTGAACACCTGGCAGGAGTTCAATACCGATGCGATTAACCAGTTCACGATAGGAGATGGGCTTTGTAACGGTGGCATCATCTTTGTTTTCAACCCAGTAGGCCCAAGCTCGCTGCGCATTCGGATCATAAACCAACTTAAAGAGATGCGTAGGTACCCAGACATGCCCACGACCAATGGTCGTCACCTGTCCCTCAAAAGCCGGGCCAGTGAACACATAAACATCGCCTTGAGCACGCATGACGTAATGGCGGGTAGCCGCCTCAACCCGACGTGCCCAAACACCCCTATTATTTTCAGGCGCTTGCGGCACCATATTGGCCAGGGAAAAACTTTGGGCCATCGAACCAGATGTGGGCATATCGGCTGCGGGTGACATGTGCCCTCGATCATAACCAGAGCCTTTGTAGTCGTTCAGCGAGGCTCGCTCAGCTGAAGGCAGTCGTGCGTCTTCATAGAACTTGTTTGTGCGTTCTTCGTCCTTGGCATCGGCAAGCCGAGCGCGATTAAGTCGCTCTACCGTATAGACAGGGGTCTTGCTCTCTCCTGAATGCAGCACTGCAAAGGATTCAAAGCAGATGTCACGCAACTTGGCCTTGTTTACAACCTGAGGGACAACCTTTCCTGGGAAGTAATCACGGCACGCGTCAAATGCCG
This sequence comes from Pseudomonas arsenicoxydans, assembly GCF_900103875.1. Taxonomy (NCBI): domain Bacteria; kingdom Pseudomonadati; phylum Pseudomonadota; class Gammaproteobacteria; order Pseudomonadales; family Pseudomonadaceae; genus Pseudomonas; species Pseudomonas arsenicoxydans. The sequence continues at coordinate 5,222,619 of NZ_LT629705.1, forward strand.
CATATGCACCTGAAGGAGCAATTGCCAAACCAACCAATAAAAAGGCTAAAAGGACTTTCTTCATACAACGACCATTAGAAGTATATAGTTACTGGGGTAATTTAAAAAAACGAACGCTCAGACAACTCTAGAGATGCAGGCTTTTTCGTATAGAAAACTACTAATTTTTAGGCAGATGGCGAGCTTATACGGCCTGCTATGAGTATTCAGTTGGGGTGAAGTACCAGATCTTCCGGTTGTTGGTGGGGTCTTGCGGCACCATGTTCGACAGCGCAAAGGATTGCGCCATCGCATGAGGACTTGGTGCATCGGCTGCCGGAGATTGATGACCACGGTCCACGGCCGGATGCTGACTACGGTAGTCGCTCAACTCTGCCCGCCCACCCTTGGGAATGCGTGGGTCCGCATAGAACTGGTTAGTGCGCTCCTCCCCTTTTGCATCCTGAAGCTGGGCGGCAGTCAGACGCTCGACCACCACCAGCGGCGTCTTGCTGGTTTGCGAGTACAGCACCGCGAAGTTGTCGGAACACAAAGCCAAAGGGTTCATGGTTGCAGGCACGGTAGCCATGTTGATCGGCTTGGCTGCCGGAAACAGATCTGCACAGCCCTCGAACGACGCCTGTTTCTGTTTGTTTGAATAGAGGTCCAGCGCCACGTTCTGGCTGATCGAGCCCGAGCGGGACGCATGTTCCTGAGACTGGCTGGGCGGCTTGAGGAAATCCAGCAGGCTGCGGGCTTCCACGCCGGTTGAGAGCAAAACAAGGGCCGAAAGCCCAACTGCAATTTTGCGTAGGTGCATGCTTTAGATCTTCGAATGGGATTGAGGAGTAAACGTAGGGCGAATGCCGATGGAGACGGCTGCAGATTATGTTGCGGTGAGCATGCTTTCACTGTCCTTGATCAAAATACCCAGACGGAACCAGTCGGCTCCAAACAGTACGACCGCTAACGATCGTGCGGGTTATTGACCACCATAAATCCCTTTAGTGCTGAGCGGCGATTGCATTCTATACGCCAATTCACGTCGACGAAGTGATCGGTAGAGAACGGCCATTGGAATATTCTCCCAGCCATGAGACAAAAGCCGGGAACCCTGCAAAACTCCACACACTCAAGGAGAGTTACACCTCATGGACGAAGCCATTACTTACCGAACCGCAACGGTAGAAGACGCATTGAGCATGTGCGAGCTGGGGCAATTGCTTAACGCCGTGCACCACGCCGCCCGCCCCGATATTTACGCGGCAGCCACCGAAGACTTCTCTCGCGACCTTCCTCACTGGTCGGGTCTTTTCGAGAAGCCGGGCCAGGTTGTATTCATTGCGAATGTCGGTCATCAGGCCGCAGCCTTCATTACTGCGAGCCTGTCGGCAAGCTCCGGTCCGCTGATGCAACCGCTGAATGTTGTTCGCATCGGATCGGTATGTGTTGCCGAGCAATTTTGGGGAAAGGGTATTGGACGAAACCTCATTCAACTCGTTAAAAACTGGGCCATCGAACATGACGCTCAGGACTTGAGGTTGTCTGTCTGGCCGTTCAATACACGTGCTGCTCGCATGTACACAGAGTTCGGGTTTGAGACGCGTGCGTTCGAGATGGGAATGAAGGTGGGTAAAGCGCTTGAGTGAACGGCGGGGTTGTTCACTGGGCTGTGAAGACAACTTTTTCAGGAGAAAATGATGCGAAGGATTATCGCAACGGCGGCACTCCTGCTCACCTTGGGCGGGTGCGAAACATCACCAATGCTGGTTTCGGAAGCACGGCCAGTGCCGGCCAACGATATGTACGCGATCAAAATCGAAGATGCGGAAGATTCGGGACGCCTGACCATTTTCCGTGATGACGGGTTTGTCGGTGCGGGATGTGACGCGGTGTTCTACATCGATGGTCAGCGCGCCGCGAAGATAGGCCCCGGTCAAAAGGCATCTTTCATTTTGCCTGCCGGTGAAGTGAAGCTCGGTACAGGTCTCGCTGAGTCTGGATTATGCGCGGGTGCCGCCATCAAAACTGTCGCGGCCAACATCAGGCCGAGGAAGGAAGTGATCTACCAAATCAACTGGGATTCGCAAGGTTTCGACTTGGGTCCCTACGTTGAAGATAGGCGTTGAGCCCGAAGAGTTTCGGCCAGTTCCGCACGCAACGCTCAATGAAGTGGCAAGGCGGCTAAATAGCCGCCCTCGGAAAACGCTAAACCACGAAACGCCTGCTGAACGATTTAGCCAAACTGTTGCATCGACCGGTTGAATCCACACCACGACGAATCAATCAGACCCTATACGTTCAGTATTCGCTCGATGCGTTCACGTGCCACCCCTGTGAGACGCCTGACGCCTAATAACCTGGCAACCTCAAGGGCCCGGTCCCCAGAATCGATAATGCTCGCGGCGATACGCAACTCCTGCGCCGCGATCTCCTCGATTGAACGCGCGTCATTGACCGATGCCGGAACACGGTATGTCGACCACTCCATCACATCGCCCTCGGCGTGCCAGACGAATGCCTCCTCAAACTCTTCTTGTCGGACGTGATGGTGCTGCTCGACCAGTTCCAGCACTCTGTCTCGAATAAGCCGTCCTGATCGTTGGAAGCCGTGTGCGCGAGCGATTCGCTGGACCAAGAGTGCGTCGAGAATTGGCGCTTCCTGGCGTAGCACCGCTTCAATGATCTGACGGAGCACTGGACTGTAATGCGGTAAGTGAAACTGCTCGGGTTGGATCATGTGCGCAAGCGTAGAAAGATCGGCAACGCGATATTCACCCTTCTGCCCCACAGAAACAGGTTGATCGCTGTGAGCGCGAGCAACACGAACGTCCGCAATCTCCGACGGCAATTCACTCACGGAGCTAATGGGCGCTTCTGGCAACTCATCACTAATGCCGGAGTCGGTTGAGAAATCGATAACGATTGGAGTGGCCGATGGTTCCTCGGTCACTTGGCTACCAACTGCCTCTACTCGGGATTGAGCTAGAAGGTCGTTCAGAGCTATGTGCAGCTTCTGCAAGGCGCCTTCCTTGTCGACCCACCATTCCGTGGACCAAAGTCGCACCAGGTTCCATCCCAAGCCACTGAGAATCGCGCCTCGTACTTTGTCGCGATCACGAGCAGTGGCGGCACTGTGATAAGTCGCGCCATCACACTCGACACCCGCCAAATAGTCACCCGGACGATCAGGGTGAACAATCCCCAGATCGATACGGAAACGCGACACGCCGATCTGCGGGACTACCTGCCAGCCGAGTCGCCGTAGCCCTTGAGCAACAGCTTCTTCGAACGGTGAGTCATATCCACCAACCGAGCCATGTACCGCTTCTGCTAAAGCTTTAGGGCCACGCTGAGCAAACTCTATGAAGTGCTTCAAATCCCGGACCGCGCGAGCATTGGTCCGGTTAAGGTCGATCATCGACGGGTCGAACGATGTGAATACCAACATCTCTCGACGTGACCGTGTGATGGCGACGTTTAGCCTGCGCCATCCACCGTCCTTGTTGAGAGGACCGAAGTTCATCGACATAACCTGCGCACCCGGCTCGGTTGGGCCATACCCTATCCCGAGCATAATCAGGTCTCGCTCATCGCCCTGGACCGTTTCCAGGTTTTTGACAACCACGGGCTCGGTCTGGGTGTCCTGAAAGAAGGGCTCGATTTGTGGGTATTGCTTACGGGCGGTATCGAGCAAGTCGTTGATCAGCTTTTGCTGATCAGAGTTGAGCGTAATGATACCGATCGAATGACCCGCAGCGACGAACGCAGGATCAGTAAGGCGTTTGACGGTCTCACTGACGATGGCTTCAGCCTCAGCTTGGTTGTAACGCCCTTTTCCTTTCGCATACACGCCCTCAACCCTGCGCCACTCAACAGCACTTGCGCGAGTTTCGGCTGCCGGGAAGGTAATCAAATTACTATCGTAGTAACGATGGTTGGAGAACGCGATCAGGCTTTCATGGCGACTACGGTAGTGCCAACTCAAACTGTGGCTCGGCACCCCTGCTCCCAAGCATTCGTCCAGGATGCTCTCCATGTCTTCTGCTGTGTCGTCGTCGCCAGCATTAGGGCCACGGCTGAAGAAGTTCGTAGGCGGCATCTGGCGAGGGTCACCGGCGATAACAACTTGCTTGCCCCGAGCTATCGAACCGATTGCATCCCATGGAGCAATCTGCGAAGCCTCGTCGAAGATGACCAGATCGAATGGGGGCTGATCGGCAGGCAAGAACTGCGCAATCGACAGTGGGCTCATGAGCATGCACGGTGCGAGGCGATTCAGCGCATCCCCCATCTCAATCGCCAGCTGCCGGACTGGTTTGTGTCTACGGGACTTCTGCAATTCATGCTTGAGAATGGCGAAGCCGCTGCTCTTGGGTATGTCATTCTTGGAAGGGATCAGGCCACATAGTTTCGCCCGGATATAACGCACCGTCAGTTTCGCCAGTTCGTCGTCCAGGCGAACGAAAGCTCCAATGTCACTCATGTGCTCGGCAGCGACAAAATTCCTCAGAAGGGGCTCGCTGTCGATGCCCTGTGTCGCAAACCAATGGGCATAGGCCGTGACAAAAGTTTGCTCGCTTGCAGACGGAATCAGGCTTCCTGCTTCCAACGCTTGGGCGAGGCTTGCCAAGCCGGCTTCACCAGCCTGCTTGCGTACTCGACACCAGTCGCACCAGGCCTTGAGTTGTTCTTCCTGCTGCTGGATAGAAAGTGAAGTAGCCCGCAAGGCTGCAACGCTCGGATTCGCGTCTGTGTCCGTTGCAGCCAATCCAGCGAATAGCCGAGCTGCTTCGTTATAGCGAGACAACGCCTGTTGCAATGCCGATAACGCTGCGCTGATTTGCCCACCTGGCGCCAACATCTCATTCGCATCGATGACTAGACGCGCGACTGCGCCGCGCAATGAAACCAAGTGGTCGGGTGATTCGGCCAAGCTACTCAGGAGCCCGCGCAGGGTTTCAGCCAGAGTGATAGCTCGCAATGTACGGGCGGTGTCGCTGGTCAGACCTTGCCAGCCAGGGATCGACTGCATGTCACTTGCCAACGCGTCCAACTCCGTTAACTGCGAATGCAGGCGCTCGAAAATTGCGAGGTCACCCAGCGTGTCCGGAAGGCCCGCCGCGCCCCCTAAAGAGGCTAGTTTTTTCGCAACCTTTTTCTTGGCGAAAGTAGCCAGGAACCAGAACTTGCCCTCGGCCTCTCGCCATTCGCTTTGCATTGCCTCAAGAGGGATGCGACGGCAAGCTTCATCGGCATAATCCAGTGACAGGCTTTCTTCCAACTCCCGATAGCTCTCTAGCAACTGACAAGCACGCCGGGCTGCTTCGATACGCGTGACAACATCGGGAGCAAATGCGAATGAAAGGTTCATCCCGCAGGATTCCACGATCAGGCTCGTCAAATCGTGAAGCTGCTGTACCTGTGTGGCTTCAGCCACAGGCAACGCCAAGTGCGTCAGGCCAAGAAGCCTCTCACTTGCAGTATTTAGCGCGTCAAGGGCCTGTGGCAACTCACGCGAGGCGCTTGCAATTTGTGCCTGCCAGGCGTTCGACCATTGGGTCTGTGCCAGAGCGCCAAACTTGCCTGAAAAGTCGCGCGCCGCAACGCCGTTAAGCCCAAGCCGACGCGCGAGATCAAGCAACTCGCCATATTCGGCAGCATCGTGTTCCTTGCCTGGTGGCCAAGCCAGTCTCGGCGTCTGAGGACCGTGATCACGAACGACGCGACCAATCGCCTGATGCAGGGAAAGACCGTTGCTCCAGCGTCGATGCAGGACCTCGACCAACTGGTTAAGTCGCGACCGCAGCGTTTGTAGTCGAGCAGCTTCACGCTCCCAATCTTCGGCGCTCAACGCGTCACTCACATCCCATGCGCGATCCAACTGCTTGAGCACTTCAACTTTGGACGCTTTGTTTGAGTGCAACTCCAGGCAGAACTCGCCTAACCCCTTCTCCGCTAATCGACGATAAACCACGTCAAGGGCAGCACGCTTCTCTGCCACGAACAAAACGCGACGGCCTAGAGCAAGGTTATGAGCAATCATGTTGGCAATGGTCTGCGACTTACCGGTTCCCGGAGGTCCATCCATTACGAAACTATGAGTGCCAGCCGAAGCCACCACGGCAGCTAACTGCGAAGAGTCCGCTGGCAATGGCGCGAAAAGCTGAGCAGGCGTTACTGATGAGTCCAGGCGCTCAGGCCTGGGAAACTCGTCCGAGCCAGAGAAGCCTTCTCCTGCTTCCTTAGGCTCCAACAAATGCTTGACCAATGGGCTTTGCAGCAGCTGTGCCCCGTTGGCATTCAAGTCCTTCCACATCAAATATTTGGCAAATGAGAAAGTGCCCAAAACCAGTTCGGTACTCACCTCAAATCCGGGCACATCGCGTACCGCTCGCCGCACCATGTTCCAGATGCCGATCACATCGATGCCACTTTCATCACTTGGTAGCTCGCCATCGAGCCCGGGTATCACCAACTCAAAATCATGACGCAGCAATTCAAGTAGCGTCAGGTTGAAACGCGGCTCCTCGTCGAGCAACGTCAGCGTCACCCCAGACAAGGCACTTTTGCGCTCAAGTTTCACCGGCAGCAAAATCAGTGGTGCGGAGTAGGTTTTCGGGTCTTCGGCGCTTTTCTTCCATTTAAGAAAGCCGATTGCCAAAAACAGCGTGTTTGCCCCGCCCTCCTCCAGATCACTGCGCGCCTTTCGGAATAGATCAATCAAGGTTGCTTCAAGCTTGATCTTCTCCAGGCTGGCGAGCACTTCACCCCGCGCGAGCGCTTGACGGGCGACTTCGTCTACCAGACTTTCATTGTTCTGCTGCTCGTACACGGCCACATCACGGCCGCCGCTATTCAGGTCAGGTACCGGCACCACTCGAATGCGCTTGCCACTCGAAAGAAGGTCTTCAAGCGCTGCAGGATCCGGGCAGAGAAGACGCACGCCTTTAGCGCTGTCTGGCAAATGCAGTAGACGGTTGCGAGTAGTCAGATCGAGGAGTTTGCGTTGCCAGAGCGTTAATTTACCGGCAGGACCTTCGTTACCCTCGTTGATTTCGACATCGAACCCTGGCAGTACTGGGGCTTCTTCCAAGCTTTCAGCGGCTGGCGGAGCATCGTCTGTCAGATCGGATGCATTGACTGCTGACACCAGCGCCATTGGGCGGATCTTCTGCATCCGAGCACGGTGCAAATCGATTGCCATGATGAACTGCTCATCATCGAGTTGCCGCTGCGCAGCTGCGACCGCTTGGCTAAAATTCGGTGCCGGCGATTGGGTCGCCAAGGTGGTCTCGAAAACCACCATCTCCTTCAGATCCAAGCGCTTGCGTACTGCCGAAGCTTCGTCAGTCAACAGTTGGGAAAACTCTTGAGGCTGCAACCAAACGCCTGCAAACGCGTGCCCCTTTGTCATGATAAGCAGGGCATTCAATCCAGCCTGCTCCAAAGCCGCAGCGAACAGCAATGCCATATCCAGACAGGTCGCCACGCCGTTTTCCAGAATGACGCTTGGCGCCCTGATCTTCTGGCCCTGTTGCTCAAAACTGGCTGGAGGCAATGCATAGCTCAACTGAAAGCTGCACACCCCAGACCAAATGGCTGAGGCAAGCTCCCATGTGCGGGTGCGTGACTTGCTTTCATAGCCATCGATGCCGTCTTTCTTTCCTGCTCGCCGCAAGACTTGAGAAGCGGCTTTGAGCACTCGGTCTACCGAAGGGTCATTGGGCATGCAGAAAGCTGCCAGCAACTCCGGCATGGCGCTCAAACCACCCCATTCAGTGCGAGAAAGCAGTTCAGTGGGAAAGCGCTGCTCGACGAGTAGGTTCTCGCCTTGGGACAAGCGCAATACCACATCGGCACTCAGGCTTTCACTCAGCCCGGACAGATAGCCAGCGTTGAACTTGATGTCGCGCTCAGAAATGCTAAGGCGATCACCCGCATGAATCCGGTCAATATGCCAAGACCGGCTTTCAACGAAATCCGGGTCGGTGCTTAAAGTCAGTATCAGATTTTCAAGATTTGTTTCTTCCTGGTTCCAAATGCTCAATTCTCGTACAAGCGGAATGGCGTTCTGGTGGGAAGCGAAGCCGATCTTACGAGCGATCAGCGCCTCAATCTTGATGTTCATCCACGGGCTCCCGAAGCTACCAGTGCTTGCCTCATAAAGAGGCAGCTAAAAAAGCCCCTATAGTCCATGACTAATGACCAGTTGGGAATTTCTTTATCTCGCAATCCAGTCGTATTGTTCAGCCAATAGCAGCCGCTCGAACGTGTTTTACCATGCTGTCGAACGAATTATTTTGCCTCTTCACACCACACTGTTGCGGCAAAATCCATCCCCACTGTATCTGCTTGTGCCTGACGACTACCGGTTAGCATTACCCCACACTCAAGGAGGTATCGCTCTATGCCGGACGCCACCAACCTCTACCTATTCGTTGTTGCCGCCTTGCTGTTGCTGATCGTGCCTGGCCCTAACATGGCTTTCGTCAGCAGCCATGCAGTTGCTCACGGCTGGCGCGCCGGCCTCGCCGCAGCACTGGGAATATCCCTGGCCGATGTGCTGATGACCGTCATGGTCAGCGCAGGTCTCGGTGCGCTGGTGATGAGTTGGGCGCCAGCGTTTGACTTAATACGGTGGGCCGGGGCTTGTTATCTGATGTGGCTGGCCTGGCAGGCATTGAAGACTCCTCCTGCGGATACTGATACTCAAGCTACACAGGCTCTGTTTCGCAAGATCTTGGCCCGAGCCACGCTCAACAGCCTGTTAAACCCCAAGGCGCTATTGTTCTTCATGGTATTCCTGCCGCAGTTCGTCACCGTAGGTGCCAGCAGCGTCACCTCGCAATTGATGTTCTTGGGTTTGTTGCTTGCGCTGATCGCATTGATCTTCCATTCCCTGCTCGGATTTTGCGCCGGAAAGCTGCATGGGCGTCTGCGCAACGGCTTGATATCCAAACGCCTTGGTGCTTATGGCTTCGCTGCGGTGATGACAGCTCTGGCGGCACGTTTGCTGGTGCTCAACCGGCCGCTTTAAAGGGTCGCCCGGCTGCCCAACACTAGACTGGCTTTCAAGATGAGCGTGGATCGCTTATGAAGTATTCATTGAAGGGATGAGCATGATGAGCCGAACCAGTCATATCCGCCTAATGGCGACCTATAACGAGTGGATGAATGCAAACATTTATGAGGCAGCCAGAAGCCTGCCAGATGCAGAACTCTCAGTGGATAGGAAAGCATTCTTTGGTTCAATTCTCGGGACGTTGAACCATCTGGTGGCCGGCGATACTGTCTGGCTAAAGCGATTCGCCAAGCACCCAGCGAACTACTTGGCTCTGGGACCGATTCGGCAGCTTCCTACGCTCAAAAGCCTCGACCAGTTGCTGTTCTCGAATATCCGAGAACTTTCGGCACATCGAGAGTGGCTCGATCAGACAATTGTCGAGTGGTCTTGCTCCATTGCAGAGTCGGATCTAGATCACACCCTCAATTACACAAGCATGAATGGAATACCCGCTGACAGGTGCTTTTATGGTTTGGTCATGCATTTCTTCAATCATCAGACGCATCACCGTGGACAAGTGACTACCTTGCTTTCACAAGCGGGTGTCGACATAGGTGATACGGATCTGGTCCTCCTCATTCCATCCGAGCCCTGCACAAAGTAGAAAAGCCTAGCGCCAGACCTGTGTGGGTCGACAGCTGGTGCGGGCTCAAATTTGATGCCACAGGCCTCTCGGTTGCGACGCAACTCCCGACTTACCGTCGAGGGCGCTCGGTTGATCAAGCGGGCGATCCTTCGCTGACTAAAGCCTTGGGCTTGGCCGAGCGGGATGGTGACGCGTCCTTCGACGCCGAGTTCGTTACAGGACATAGGGGCAACACCGTACAGAAAAAGTCAGGTGCTGCACTCAGTTTTTGCGACCGCGCCCAAGGTTGACGCCTATACCCGGCCACCCGTTCGCTTATCCGTTAGTTTCCTTCTACATTAAAGAGGTGCACACGGAGCCAGCAGCGAATGAAGTCTCTGAAATATTATGAAAAAAATCGACACGCCACATGGTTAGAGTTGTTTTTTGACCTGATTTTTGTTGTTGCAATTGGCAAGGTTACGCATATTCTCGGAGATGTTCATCAAGGCCACTTTGAGCATGAACAGTTATGGACGTTTTTACTGCTTTTTGTTCCATTATGGTGGCTCTGGTCTAGTCACACGATTTACTCCAACAGGTTTGATACAGACAGTAACCCTCACCGTTTGGCAACATTATTTATAATGTTGCTGCTCATCGTGCTTTCTGCACTGATTGGGGAAAAACCAGAAGTAAACTATCCACTTGTTATTGCCTGTTATTTTGGTATACGTGTCATCATCAGTATTATGTACATTTCGTCCAGAAGTAAACTCGATGGCCGTGGCGAATTCGCCTCCAGGCTTGGCTTTGCCCTGTTAGTTAGCGCAGTTGTTACTATTTCATCCGTTCTTTTTGACCCACCTATGCGTTACCTCGTCGCTTACTTTGGGATTTTTCTTGACGTTCTCTTGCCTGTATTTGTTGGGAGTATACTAAAGCCATTGCCAGCACATACAGAACACTTGGTTGAACGATTAGGCTTGCTCACCCTCATCTTATTGGGCGAGTCAGTAATTAGCCTTTCTGCAGGGTTATCTAACATTCAATGGGATCGTTATAATGTGATGACGGCAATCACCGGATTTATCATGATTTGCAGTATCTGGTGGATCTATTTTGAAAGCTTTTACCTGCTGAGCAATAATGAAAGCAATATGACTGGGCACGCCTTAATCTACTCGCACCTTTTTCTATTTATGGGGCTAGCACTTCTTGCAAATTTGATCAGACATGCGATCCTGAATGACATTGCGATACGCGATTTCCAGATTATGTCAATCATCGGCATGGCCTTATTTTTCATAGGCAAGCAATATGGCTATTTCATAGCCGTACCTAAAATAAGAAAATACATACTACAAAACACCTTGATCGTGTTGTCTTTGGGTGGGTTGGTTATATTCATGCCCCGCGTCGAGTACATATTGGTCGGCCTAACAGCAACCATGATCTGTTATGTTTTCCTAAATTTCAGATATCGTGGAATCTTTATTAATAGGCCATAGTTTGGGGTGAGCGCCCGCGAGCAAGGAAAAGGGGATTGATCAATTTTCCAATCCAACTGCCCTATGTTGCTCGTAGGCTGGGCTAATCCTTGCCGGGCGAGTAAGTCGCTATTGGGGTTGCCTTTGCAGCTTTGGGTCCTGCTATCGCCGTCGCGGCAAGGAAGAACGTTAGTAAGCGCTCCATAAACCCCACATTCAAAGTCATCACCTGATCCCCGATGCTGTGCTCCCGATTCCTTTCCGGAGCCAGCACCTCATGATGCGTCCCGACGCAAAAGTCGAAAAAGTCTATCTCTATCCCAAGCCTGTCGACTTCCGAAAATCCATTGACGGCCTCGCCGCTCTGGTCGAACTGGACATCAAGGTCGCGGTGTTTGACCCGGTGCTTTTCGTGTTCCTCAACAAGCCTCGCAACCGAGTGAAGATTTTGTATTGGGAGCGCAACGGCTTTTGCCTTTGGCTAAAGCGGCTGGAATCCGAGCGCTTCAAAACATCGCCGGATTGTTCGGATGAAGCCATCGTGCTGACGGTTCAAGAACTCAACTGGTTATTGGACGGTTTTGATTTGTGGCGCAACCGTCCGCATCAAGTTTTGACGCCTCGATTTGTCGCCTGATTCGGTATAATCCAGGGCATGATTTCCATGCCCAAAGACCTTCCTGACGGCCCTGTTTTGCTCAAGCAGCTGCTTGAGCAAATGCTGAGTGAGCGCGAGTCGGATAAGGGCAAGATCGTTCATCTCGAAGAAGAAAACGCGCTGTTGCGTCAGCGTCTTTTCGGGCGCAAGTCAGAGCAGACTGCCGATCCTGCGACCCCGCAAATGGCCTTGTTCAACGAAGCTGAAAGCGTCGCCGAGTTGGTCGACGAAGCGGTTGAAGAAGAGGTCGTAGCGCCGACCTTCCGCGTATCGAAGTCATTCACGAACTGCCCGAGCACGAGCTGACCTGCGCCTGCGGTTGCCGCAAGTACGCCATTGGCGAGGAAATCAGCGAGCAGCTGGAGATCGTGCCGATGCAAATCCGCGTGATCAAACATGTGCGCAAGGTCTACGGTTGCCGCGATTGCGAAACCGCACCGGTTACCGCAGACAAGCCTGCGCAACTGATCGAAAAGAGCATGGCCAGCCCCAGTGTGTTGGCGATGTTGCTGACGACCAAATACGTCGACGGTTTGCCGCTGCATCGCTTCGAAAAAGTCCTCGGTCGCCACGGCGTCGATATTCCACGCCAGACCTTGGCGCGCTGGGTTATCCAGTGCGGCGAACACCTGCAGCCCTTGATCAATTTGATGCGGGATCGGCTGCTGGAAAGTCGTGTGATCCACTGCGATGAAACGCGTATCCAAGTGATGAAAGAGCCTGATCGAGACCCCGCCAGCCAATCCTGGATGTGGGTGCAAACCGGCGGGCCGCCGAATCAGCCGGTGATCCTTTTTGACTACTCGACCAGTCGGGCGCAGGAGGTTCCGTCGCGCCTGCTCGAAGGTTATCGCGGTTACCTGATGACCGACGATTACGCCGGTTATAACGCCTTGGGTGCGCAATCCGGTGTCGAACGTTTAGGCTGTTGGGCACATGCGCGACGCAAGTTTGTCGAGGCGCAAAAGGTGCAGCCTAAGGGCAAAACCGGGCGTGCGGATATCGCCCTGAATCTGATCAACAAGCTGTACGGTATCGAGCGAGATTTAAAAGAAGTCGGCGATGAACATCGCCATGAAAGCCGACAGCAAAACAGCCTGCCGGTGTTGGCCCAGTTGCACACATGGCTGGAGAAAACCCAGCCACAAGTGACTGCGCAAAATGCATTGGGCAAAGCCATCAGCTACCTGGCCAGCAACTGGATCAAGTTGGTGCGCTACACCGAAGCCGGTTACTTGCCGATCGACAACAACGCCGCCGAGCGTGCGATCCGGCCCTTCGTGATCGGGCGCAAGAATTGGCTGTTCAGCGACACGCCCAAAGGCGCGACGGCCAGCGCTCAACTTTACAGCCTGGTCGAGACGGCTAAAGCCAACGGCCAAGAGCCCTATGCGTGGCTGCGCCACGCACTTGAGCGCCTGCCGACAGCTTCTTCGGTTGAGGATTACGAAGCTTTACTGCCCTGGAACTGCTCGCCGGTATCGCATAGTTAAACGCGCTGTCCATCTTGATGGCTGGTAGGGTTTACGGTGAGTTTAAAGAACGAGCGGAGCAACGATCATGGAATACGACGACAAACTGATTGAAGAAGCCGTGCTTGCCCTGTTGGTAACCTTCAGTTTTGATAACGGCAATGCTTGGAAAGGGTTCGACTTCGAGACCATGAGCCGATTGCATGAACATGGTTTCATCAGCAATCCGGTGAACAAGAACAAATCGATTTGGTTGACGGCTGAAGGGCTGGAGCGCGGTCGGCAGATAGCCGACCGATTGTTTGGGGTAAGAACTCAAGTGGAGCATGGATCCGACTCGGATACCTGACTTCATACCACGGCCATACGGTAGGTGGGGTTTATGGATCGCATACGAACGTTATGCGGAGGCACCGCGTTTTAAATCTAATGACACATTTTGATCCTTGGCAACGCCCAGACCTTGATCATTGATCATCGATCTTTTGCAGCGCGTATCTGAATCGGAACGGTATTGCTATTACGCAAGACTGTATCAAATCCGTCATAATCAAACCGCCTATTTCCACAGAGGCCTCACAATTTTTTCACAACTAACAACTTTTTAAAATATACAGCCGGACTTGTGACTGGGAACCGATCTCACTTATTTTAATTGAGCAGACCTCACGTTAAATATCTGAATATTTTAAATATGACGCCGATAGTATTAACTCAAACTACTGTTCCTTAAGGGGATCAACATGACATCGGCAATTAATGGTTCGACCCATACTACTCTGCCTCAAACCGCAGCCATCAAACCCCAAAAGCCCCCAGTTGTGCAGGTAGACAGCGACAGCGATCATGACGGTAGCAAACCGGGCGAAGTCGAGCAGAGCAAAGCGACCTCGGGGTCGGTCGGTACGCGAATCAACACCACTGCGTATCCAATTGTAGGCGTATGTCCCCAAGGCATTGGGAACATACGTCGCTTCTGACCGTCGTCAATGCTGGCAGCTTTCCTAGTCATCCAAGCCGTATCTTGCTTCGTGGCCCAGCGCGCCACCTGCTGCCTTATCACTAGCTTTACCCTACTGCTATCGAATAGATACCGCTTACCCCATTTCTGGAACGTTCCCCTAACAGTTTTGTTTTGTCCCGCTTCAAAAGCGGGTTACTGAGTAAGGTAGGGGCGTCGACTTTTATCGCCCGCGGTTTCGTATATGCAGCAAAGGGCCGCAGTGGGTCCTTTTCTGAGCGCCGCGAGAGGCAGAAAATCGCTAAAACCGGCCGCTCACGAGCGACCGTTTTCGACCGATTCTGTTGAAAAAGTCGGATTTTCAGCTCGCCTGAACTCAGGCACGACCACCACCGGAGAACCTACTCACCACATTCAGTGGTTTCTCGGCCCTTCGTTGACCTTTGCTGCTCTGTTATTGGGTTAATTTGAGGTTTTTTGCTTCGTGCAGGCGCACCTATCCCGTAGAAGGTGGCCCTTGAGATGCAAGTTTGGCCAGACGTCGCAGGTTCTGTACCGCGGCCGCCAGCGTGAACTCATCGGACGCGCCACTCATGCCACGTAGTCGCAAGCGATCCAGTTTCAGGATGCGCTTGAGGTGGGCAAACAACATTTCAACCTTCTTACGTTCGTGGCGAGAGCGCACATACTCCGGCGTCGCCGCGATGCGTCGAGCCACATCGCGAGCGGCTTCATGGACGCTGCGAGCGATCTTGCGGAACGCAGTGTTCGGGCAGCACTTGGCTTTCATCGGACACGTAGCGCAGTCGGCCTGTCGGGATCGGAAGATGATGGTGTTGGCTTTGGTGACGTGTGAACGCTCATTCTTGAAGGCTCGCCATTCGCTGCGCAATGGGTTGCCGGCCGGGCAGCGGTATTCCTCAGCCTCTTCATTCCAGTGGAAATCGTTACTCGAAAAGCTGTCGTTCTTGCGCTCGGTTTTGTCCCACACCGGCACATGCGGCTCGATGTCTTTTTCCTCCACCATCCAGGCCAGCATCGGAGCTGTACCGTAAGCGGTGTCGCCGATGAGGCGCTCTGGCTTGATGTCGAACTGCGCTTCGACCCGATCGATCATCGTCTTGGTGCTCTCGACTTCTGCGGTTCGATGAGCCGGTGTGGGTTCCACATCCATGATCACGCCGTGCTCGGTATCGATCAGATAATTCGTGGAGTAAGCGTAGAAAGCTGGGCCGCCTGAAGCAGCGGTCCAGCGGGCCTGAGGATCCGTCAGCGACAGGCGCTTCGGTAGCGTTTCGGCCAGAGCCTCTTCATCGAGTGCCTCAAGATACTCACGCACGGCGCGGGTGCTCAGGGATGGATCGCTCCAGTTGACCGGTTCATCTCCCGGTACGCCGCGCTGCCGACTCGCATCCGCTTTGATGATGCTGGCGTCCACGGCAAAGCCTTCGCCCTTGACCAGACCGGCGTCCATGCAGCGACGCAGGACTTCATTGAACAACCAGCGAAACAGATCACTGTCCCGAAAACGGCCGTGTCGATTTTTGGAAAAGGTCGAGTGGTTGGGGATTTCGTCTTCAAGGCTCAACCGGCAGAACCAGCGATACGCCAGGTTCAAATGGGCCTCTTCGCACAACCGCCGCTCTGAGCGAATGCCGTAGCAATAGCCGACGATCAGCATGCGAATCATCAGTTCGGGATCAATCGACGGACGCCCAATCGGGCTATAGAAATCGGCGAGGTAATGGCGCAGGTCGCTCAGATCAAGACACTGATCAATGCTGCGCAGAAGGTGATTGGCTGGGATGTGATCTTCAAGGTTGAACGAGTAAAACAGTCGCTCCTGCCCACTCGATAACTGTCCCATCATGCTGTGTGATCCCCCTCCGGCCAATGCGGAGATTTTGCCGGAGGCCAGCCAGGGGAGCTACTTTTTCAACAGAATCGGCCGGTTTCAGCCCTTCGAGACAGACAGAAGTCGGACAGAAGCAGTCAGTCAGGAACACATCAAAATCACTCATTCCGAAGGCGATCTGGCACCTTTCGAATTTGGCAGGCTCTAAATCCTGGATTCGTAGAGCTTTTCGGGTCAGAAGAGGAAAGTGAGAGCAACGGTCATATGCGTGAGAGATGGGCAAATCTTGCTCGTTCGCAAGCCCAAGTCAAAATGGGCTCTTCCTGGTGGCAGGGTAGAAAGTAGCGAATCCACTGCTGGAGCTGCTGCTCGGGAACTCCTGGAAGAAACGGGACTGAACAAAATCAATTGTCAGGTCATTCCTACGCCGCCTTTAACTCTCCCCGGCTCGTTCTGTTTCGCGCCAAGGTAAATCGTCTCTTAGCACCGTTGAGCTTTTGCAATGGTGGTGCTGGGACTAAACCGGCAGGTACGCCCTGACCGCTTGATGTAATGCATCCAGTGACCAAGGTTTTCGCATGAACATAGCGTGGGCAGGCAACAATCCGACGGGAACCGTTCTATCACCCGATGTCAGGATGACGGGCAAGCGCGGCCAGCGTGTCCAGATGACCTTCGCCAATTCCAGTCCGTCCATGCTGCCCGGCATGCAAATGTCGGTAATCACCAGTGCAATAGAAGGATGGTCTTCCAGCACAAAGAGAGCATCATCGGCCGAGGCACAGTCCACCATCTCCAGATCAAGATATGGCGTCAACCGTCAGGCTACGCAGGATTTCGTCATCTTCTACGATCAGCACAGTTGACGTCATGGTGTGGGTTCTCGATTGCCCATCTTTTAATAATGCTGCAACCGATGCTGGCGTTTCGGTCATCTGATCAGCGGTGTTTACTGCACCATGGATTGCCGTTTTCAGCCCTTCGCGATAGGCAGAAAACGGCCGATCGAGTTGAAAAAGCCCGAAAGAAGGCCACCCTGGATGAGTCAGGCGCATTACGAACAGGCGCCTGAAAGACTGACAGTGCGGGAGCTGAAGGCTGGCGGAAAGACATTGGTGACCACGTTGCATTGCCCGAGGCAGACACCCAAAACAGCCCTCAAATCTTTGTACAAGGGGCGATGGCATGTCGAGCTGGATTTGCGAAATCTCAAAGCTACGCTGGGACTTGGAAAGTTGAGCTGCAAAACCCCAGGCATGGCAGTAAAGGAGTTATGGGTCTATCTGTTAGCTCACAATATGATCCGAATGCTGATGGCACAATCGGCTCTGTTAGCTGACTGTTTACCTCGCGAACTGAGCTTCAAACACAGCCTTCAGCTATGGCTGGCGCTGCGACAATATGGCAGCCCTGAAGAAGAGAATGGCCTTTCAAATTTATTGACGCTGATCGCTCAAAGGCGCGTTGGAAACCGGCCTGGTCGTATCGAGCCGCGAGCCATAAAACGAAGACCTCAAGCCTACCCCTTGCTGACCAAACCACGTCGGTCAGCAAGGGCAGATGTCAGGAAAAATGGGCACGCAAAACATGTTAAGTAAGTGCCATTCGGGACGGACCTATTTTCCTAAAAATAAATCTGAGAATCATCTGGCCGACCTCCCCACCTAATGGATGTGGCGAAGGAAAATTGTTCAAAGCAAGGTAATGCGGATAACGAAACATGTGTGGCATCATAAGGCCATCAATCATACGCTGAGACTGAAGATGGAACTGATAAGTCAAGAAAAGATAATGCAAGTCCTCGACTGGGCCTACGAGAGATCTGTGAATGGATTCTCCGGTCTTGATTCCGCCGAGGAGCTCGCAGCCAGCTATGCCAAGGATGAAGGCCCTACCTACGATCAAGCTAATTCTCTGATTCGCTGGCAGAACACCAAATCGGCCACCTCAGGCTTCATTACCGGCCTGGGTGGATTGATCACACTGCCCGTCGCGTTGCCCGCCAACATCACGAGTGTGCTTTTCGTACAAATTCGCATGATCGCCGCCATCGCCCACTTGGGCGGCTACGACGTCAAGGATGACAAGGTAAAGACCCTAGTATTCGCCTGCCTCACAGCCAACTCCGCCAAGGAAGTGTTGAAAGACATCGGCATTGCCGTCGGCAACAAGCTGGCGATGAACGCCGTGAAGTCGATTTCCGGTAAAACGCTGATAGAGATAAACAAAAAGGTAGGCTTCAAGCTGTTCACCAAATTTGGTGAAAAAGGCGTGATCAATCTCGGTAAAGCCGTGCCCCTGCTGGGTGGCTTGATTGGTGGAAGTTTCGATGCCTACACGACCAACACCATCGGTAACGTCGCGCGCGATACATTTACACCAAAAGAAGTCGCGACGGCATAACGTCCCGCGTGAGTGATAGCCGGATTTCCCCGTGGCCAAGGCGTGAGCCCCCTCGCCACTGGTTAAGTTTGCGGGGGTAATTGGAAAAAAGGGACGGGTTTACTTTTGTCTAGTGTCTAGTCCTGAATAGGTTTACACCTGTTTCACCCCAACGCCCGATGCATTGCATCGGGCGTTTTGTATTTCAACGACATCAGCGGCCGCCGCAGCATTTGTCTTAACGTGCTTAATTTTCCGTTTTCTGAGCCTCTAATCGAGGACTGTTTCCTGATCGATGTGCCACCTAGCCAGTTGGAAGCGTTCCCTGGCTCTCACATCTGAAGCGGCAACAACACCTTTCGTGGGCGCCAGAACCCGGGGAAAGCACTAGGGCGACTCCTGCTCCGCCACATGCGTGAGCAAATGCGCAATAAAATGGGTGAGCTTTGGCAGCGGTCGCCGATCGTGTCGATGCACGATATGGATAGGGTGTGGTTCGGGCAAGTAGGCTTGCAGGACCGGCACCAACGTCCCGCTTGCAAGATCGTGGGCCACCAGAACTTCGGGCTGCAGCAACAACCCCGCACCGGCGATCGCTGCCATGCGCAGTCCGTTGCCATCATTGCATGTGAAGACTGGGTCAATCGGCAACTGCACCCCATCCCAGCCTTTGAGTTTCCAGCCGTTGCGGCTGTTCCACACTGTGTGAGAAAGGCAGTGATGCGCGCTCAGGTCCTGTGGTGTCTCTGGTCGGCCATGTCGGGCGAGGTAGTCCGGCGACGCACAGATCACCATTCGATACATGGTCAGCGGCCTTGCTATCAGGTCGGCATCGCCCAGATCACCAATGCGGATCGCCAGATCAAAACCGTCGTCAATAAGGTCAACGACGCGATTGCTCAATTCCAGTTCAATGCGCACGAGCGGATATTTCTGCTGGAAAGTCGCAGCCAGAGGAGCGATGACACACGAGCCAAAGGTGATTGGAGCGCTAATGCGCAACGTGCCGGATGGCGAAGCGCGCAACCGTTCGATCGAGGTTTCGGCGATACGTACGTGTTCAAGCACACGCTTGGCGTCTTCGTAAAAAGCGCGACCAGCATCAGTCAGGCTCTGACGTCGTGTGGTGCGCTCAAGCAAGCGCGCACCGAGGCGCCCTTCTAGTTCACGCACATACTTTCCAACCATTACCGCCGATATTTCAAGCCGCCGCGCTGCCTCGGTGAAGTTGCCTCCCTCCACGACGGCAACGAAGGTTTCCATAGAACGAAGTTTGTCCATATTGCTAACTGTAGGTTAGTAGAGTCTGAAATTAGAGCACATTTATCACCTTGATGGTTCGATACACAATAGTGGCGTTCCAACCTGAACTCGAAAAGGAGTGTTCTATGAAGATCGTAATAATTGGTGCCAGTGGTGATGTAGGTCGTTCGGTAGCGGATGAGCTTGGGCGTGGCGGCAAACACGAAATCATTCGCGTCGGTCGCACCCAAGGCGACCACCAGGTTGACATCGCCAGTGATGACAGCGTGGGGGCGTTGTTCAAGAAGATCGGAAAAATCGACGCCATCATTGCTACCGCAGGTAATGTAATCCTCGCTCCAATCGAAAAAATGACGGCGGCCGACTTCAACAAAGGCTTGCAGGACAAGCTGCTAAGTCAGGTGCGCGTCGCGCTGGTTGGTCAGCATTATCTGAACGACGGCGGGTCGATCACGCTGACCTCTGGCATCGCTGTCGATGATCCGATTGCGCAGGGCTCCAATGCCGCAGCGTCGAACGCTGGGATAGAAGGGTTCGTGCGTGCTGCTGCGTGCGATCTTTCACGAGGCATCCGCATCAACGCAGTTAGTCCGACAGTGCTGACGGAATCGATGGACCGGTTTGGTCCGTACTTTCCTGGCTACGAAAGCGTGCCGGCGATCCGTGTAGCAATGGCCTATCGACGCAGCGTGGAAGGCGTGCAGAGCGGTCGCGTATATCGGGTTGGTCATTGAATTAGAGAGCTCGCGGCACTCTGCGTATGCCCCGACTGCCACGATCGATAACAGACATGTCCGGTTGAGCTATACCCTATCCCCACGTTTCAATGGAGCAGACGCGCAGGCGGCACGATGATGGACCCGCCCCCTACCCCGCTGAACAATTCCATCCGGGCGGCCACGAAAGCATCCCACGCCACCCGATGGGCAAACGTGGGTAGCGAGATGGCTTCTCCACAATCAAAATCCTCTAGCGCTGCGTCCACGATGGCCACTGCGCTCTGGAATTGGATCGGCTGTAACCCCGCATACAAAACGGCTTGAACACGTACGGCTACGTTATTGAAGCGCTGTTGCAGCGTGTCGGATAGCGAGAGCAGAAAAGCGCTACTCGCCGACTCTATGGCAGCGCCGGAACTCGCCTCGAACACGGGCACCAGGTTGATCACTGTTCCGGTGTCCCGTTTTACGAAACCATTCGCCAAGGCATAAGACAAGCATACGGGAGCTGTCACGCCCAAGGCGATTGTCGCCCCTATCTCATGCTCCTCCGTGATGTCGTGATGGTTGATCAGCAACGTGATACTGGCGTCCTGGCTTAGTACGCTCTCAATGCGGAGCACTTCGGCGGACACTGCCAAATCGGCATTCAACACTTCAACAGAACGACCGCTGGAGTCGGTGAGCGATGCAGCGAGTGTCATTAATCGCGGCCGATTTTCCGCAATCAAAATCAAGTCGTAACCCCGCTGTGCCAGTCGATGGGCGAAAGCTGTGCCTATTGCGGTATCTGCGCCGGTTATGACGGCCGTGCCTTTATGAGACATGCGGTTTGCTCCAAAGGCGGGTGCATGAAATACGATCAGAGTAGAGAGCGCCTTAATGTCGGTAAAGGCCGTAAAACCATCGTTTTCGGCCTTCGCGCGCGCCGGCCCTACTGATTTACCCGGCACAAAACGCTAACCCCCTGGCGAAATCGCGGTTCTGCTTGCAGTCCCGCGATTTTCGCGCATGCTAACGTTTCGCATGTCACCAGGGTCCATGCGTCAAGCCAGTGTTCAACTGGGCGAACGGGAGTCTTTATGCAAAGTGTGGCGTTAATCGTACGGCCCGATTTTCAGTTGATGAGCCTGGCTGCGCT
Organism: Pseudomonas arsenicoxydans; assembly: GCF_900103875.1. Lineage (NCBI taxonomy): Bacteria > Pseudomonadati > Pseudomonadota > Gammaproteobacteria > Pseudomonadales > Pseudomonadaceae > Pseudomonas > Pseudomonas arsenicoxydans. The sequence continues at coordinate 5,244,171 of NZ_LT629705.1, forward strand.
TTCAGCTTTCGAGTTTGCCAACCTGGCTGCGGGTGAAAAACTCTACGACATCAGCGTGCTCTCCGAGCATGGTGGCCTGGTCGCCAGCTCGCTGTTCACCTCGGTTGATACTCAGCAGTTCAACAAGACTGATTTCGATACCGTCTTGATCAGCGGTGCAATGGATCGCAGTTCGGCGTCGGACGGTATTCACTCCTTTCTGGTTGAAGCCAATGCCGATTCACGGCGGGTAGGTGCTTTGTGCGTCGGCGCTTTTGCGCTTGCCGAGTCCGGGTTGCTCGATGGGCGTCGAGCCACAGTGCACTGGGCTCGCGCCAAGGAAATGCGCGACAGATTCCCTGCAATCAAGGTTGAAGAAGATCGCATCTTCATCATCGATGGCAAGATCTGGACCTCGGCGGGCATGACCGCTGCGCTCGATTTAACCATCGGTATGGTCGAGAAGGATTACGGTGCCGCACTGGCCCGGACCGTCTCGCAGCGGCTGGTGCTTTACCATCGCCGTGCGGGTGGGCAGTCCCAGCATTCGGCGATGCTGGAGCTGAGTCCGAGCTCCGACCGCATTCAGCAGTCACTGGACTTCGCTCGAAAAAACCTGCGTCGCGACCTTTCCGTAGAAGACCTGGCGGATGCGGCGTGCCTGAGCCCTCGGCAGTTCAGTCGAAGCTTTCGCGAGCAGACCGGAAGCTCCCCCGCCAAGGCCATCGAAAACCTGCGGCTGGAGGCCGCCCGATTGATGATCGAACAGGGCCGTCTAACGCTCGAAGCGGTGGCCTCGGAGACCGGCTTTGGCGACCGCGAACGTATGCGCCGGGCCTTCCTGCGCGTATATGGCCAATCCCCGCAATCGTTGCGCCGGACCTTCGGTTCTAACGCCGACGTATAAGCTTCTATTTTTTCGCAGCAGAATAACGGCGGCCATTGGTCGCCGTTATTCATTCTTGGAACGCTACTTTTTGAGCGTGCAGATTATTTAATTTGAAGGCTGAAGTTGCGGTGCAGGTCGACGACCGGATGTGTAGGCCAGGATCAAGGCCGTTGCTGTGCAGAGGGCGCTGACAAAGCCAAGGTTGGCCAACGAGCTGTAGTGCAATGTCAGGGAGCCAAGACCCGCACCCAGTGAGAAACCGAGGTACATGAAGGAGGCGTTGAGCGACAACACCACCGGCGCGCTCGCAACGCCAGCCACGCCGACCAGCCTCGTTTGCTGGGCAGGATAAAAAGCCCAGTGCGCCACGCCCCAGGCAGCGATGGCGAGGACAACCGGCACAATTACAAACTGTTTGTCGATAAAGTGCGGCGCCAGCGACAGGACGACGAACGCGGTAGTGGATGTCGCCAACGCTGGCAGGATCACTGCGCGCGGACCGCTGCGGTCTACCGTTCGGCCGCTGATGGCCAGGCCGATTGCGGCTGAAACACCCCAGCCAAATAGCACGAAGCCTATCGCCGGGCCATTTATCAGGGTGGTGGCCTCCAACAGCGGAGCGAGGTAGGTGTAAGTGGTGTAGCTCGCCATCGCCCACAACGTAGTGATCAGCAGCGTATGCAAAACCGCAGGCTGAGCCGCAGTTGAAATGCGCTGGCGCAGGCTGGCAGTAGCGAGTCCGGTTCCTATCTCACGTGGAAGGCCTATCAGCAAACCGGCAACGGCCAACGCGGCAATGATCGCGACGCTGCCGAACGTGGCGCGCCAACCCATTGCCGCTCCCAGCACGGTGCCCGCCGGAACACCCAGGGCAATGGCGAGCGACAGTCCACCGTTGACGATAGCGATGGCGCGGCCTCGCTGTTCAGGCGGCACGACCACGCTGGCCAGTGCGTTCGCACCGGGCACATACACTGCCGCCGCGAGCGCCAGCACCAGTCTCGCGGCCATCAACGACCAATAGCCACTGGCCGTGAAGGCCAGCAGATTGGCCACCGCAAATAATGCCATGGCCCCAATCAGCAGCCTGCGCCGGTTCAGGTTCCCGGTCAGCGCAGCCAGCACTGGAGAACTCAGTGCATAGGCCAGGGCAAATACAGTGACTAACTGGCCCGCCGTGGCAACGCTGACGTCGAGATCCTTGGCCATGCCGGGAAGCAGGCCCGCGATCATGAAGCTTTCGGTACCGACGGCAAACGTGCCTAAGGCCAGCCAATACAGCGGCCGGTTGCTTTTGATGTATTGGGTTGAGTTCATGGTATTCCAGCTGTGGAAATGTGAATTAAGCCACCCGGGTCTCAATCAAGCCGAAACTAGCGTCGGATAGTCCGTGTAGCCCACTTCGGCGCCGCCGTAAAAAGTGTTGCGGTCGTACGCGTTCAATTCAGCACCGGATTTGAAACGAGCGGCCAGATCCGGGTTGGCAATGAACATGCGCCCGTAAGCGATGGCATCGGCATCCCCGGCAGCAATCGCTTCGCTGCCACTCTGCGCGGTGTAGCCTCCCGCCGAGATCACCGGTCCTTTAAAAAGACGGCGGAATAATCGAGCGTTGTTGGCGACATCCAAACTCAGGTCATCACCCAGGCCTACCGACGAAGCGCGAGGCTCGATCAAATGCAGATAAGCGACGCCACGCTCGCTCAATGCCTGGATGACATAGCTGAACAGGTCCGTGGGGTTGCTTTCCTTCATGTCATTGAAATTGCCCGACGGCGACAGACGTACCCCCACTTTGTCCGCGCCGATGGTGTGGGCGATCGCATCGACCACATTCAGAAGCAGGCGAGCGCGGCCTGCTATCGAACCGCCGTAGGCATCTTCACGCAGGTTGCTGTTGTCCTGAAGAAATTGGTCGAGGAGGTAACCGTTGGCACTGTGAATTTCGACCCCATCAAAGCCTGCGGCCATCGCATTTTCAGCGGCCTGACGAAAGTCATTGACGATGCCGGGCAGTTCATCGATGTCCAGAGCGCGCGGGGTTTCGAAAGGCACCAGCGAAAATTCGGGTGTGAACGCCTGGCCGTCGACCGGAGCCAATGCAGATGGCGCCACCGGCAAAGCGCCCTCGGGGCTATAGGAAGAATGTGAGGTCCGCCCGCTATGCACGATTTGCGCAATGATGCGCCCGCCTTGAGCGTGCACTGCCTTGGTCACTGCGGACCATCCGGCCACTTGCTCGGCCGAGTACAGCCCCGGCATATTCGGATAACCCATGCCCTGCACACTGACGCCCGTGGCTTCGGTAATGATTAACGCGGCTGAAGCACGTTGAGCGTAATACTCGGCGCTCAGGGCAGTCGGTACGCCACCGGCAGCTGAACGCATGCGCGTCAGGGGGGCCATGACGATGCGATGAGGCAGTTGCAGCGAACCCAATCGCAGGGGGGCATAAAGATTTTCGATGGACATGAGCAAGTACTCCGCAATAGCTGAAGTCAAAAAGGGGTAATGAATTGCAGACGCAGGACTTGGGTTTCACCCAGCGTGGCGGACGAGCCGATTAGCTGAAAATGAGCTTGCTGAAGTCCAGCGACACAAGCAAAGGCTCGGGGATTTTTTGCCCCGCTTCGTCGTAGGCGTAGATACGGCGTTTGGTCGGCATCATCAGACCCTGTACCTCGCAATAATCACTGACGTAGTTAGCGCCGGTAGCTCCGCCAAGAATGTCGACGGTGTAATCATGGCGACGCATCAGGCCATCCGGCCCGAAGTGGGTGATCTGCTTGCGGGTATGGCTCTCGATATGATCAGGAAAGGTGACTTCCAGACGCCGCCATACTTCGCCGTTTTCCTTCCATGGCTCGATCTCCCTGGATTCGAAGCCGGGGTAGGTGTAGAGAAAAGGCGAAGTCAGGTAGGTCCACAACGCTTCGCTGGCAAAATAGGCCACATGCAGCAGGTCCCAAGGGCTTTCCAAGGTATGACCAACGAAGGAGTCGGCGGGTTGGTCGCGTTGTTCGACGATGGTTCCATCGAGGGTTTCCAAGGTCAGTTGACCTGGTAAGAACACGCTGCGTTGGTTCGGTCCGGCGAAGGGGGTGATGCTCAGGCGCTGGGTCTGCGTCTCGATATCCAGTTCTTTATCGAACAGCTGACCCGGCTGCTGCTTGAGGTGCCAGATAGCACCGTCGATCGAAACGTTGGCTCGCAGTTTTGCGAAGCTATTCCAGCAATCCAGGCCACCGTGGGCCTCAACGGCGAAAGCGAGTAGATCATTCATCAGGTGTGCTCCAAAAAGAGGTTTTATATCGATGCGCAAGGGTTCGGTAGGGATTTCACCGCGCCGGACCGGCGACTCAGAGTGCGGCGCGAAGCACCAGTTCAGCGACTGCGCCAGGCTGGGAAATCATCGAGCAATGCCCAGCGTCAACCGTGGCCTGCACGGCTCCGATCTTGGTCACAAACATTGATTGAAGTTCAGGCGGGATGGCGTTGTCTTGTGTCGCGAGCAGATACCAGCTTGGCTTGCTGTGCCAGGCGGCCTCGGTGACGGGCGTGGATAAAGCCTCGGCAGAGGTTGGCCGCTGGTTCTTGAACAGTGCAACTTTCTCCTGTTCAGAGACGTCCTGGGCAAAGCCTTCAAAGACACCCGTGTGGGTCAAACTGAGGAAACCTTTTTCGTCCGGACGCAATTCCGCGCTCATTGGTGATGGCGCGACAAGGGCTGTCAGGCCAAGTGCCGACTCGCCGACATCAGGAACGAACGCATTGATGTAGACCAATCCCGCGACGTTCTTGTGGACACCCGCCTGGGTAATCACCGCGCCACCGTAGGAGTGACCAACCAGCAACACTGGGCCGCTTTCTGCTTCGAGTGCCTCTGCGACCGCAGCCACATCTTCGTTCAACCTTGTCAGGGGAAGATGCACCACGCTGGTGGCGACCCCACCGGCTTCGATCAACGCCCGGGCTTTGTCCCAGCAGTCACTGTCGGCCCAGGCGCCGTGGACAAAAATGGCTTTCTTGATAGCGGTCATATTGAACTCCCCTACGGGATAGCGAAGTTGAAATGGGTGGTGAAGATCCGCAGAAAAGAAGTACTAACTTCTGGCCGAGGCTCACCGTGAGGAGTGCGGAGCCTTAACTGCTCTGCGCTGCTCATGGGAAGTATCTTGGGCTGTATAGGTTGAGGACATCGGTCGAAAAACCAACATTTCAAGCCATTGTGTGTTGACCGAAAAAGGCGTTTTTTTTGGCGCGTGCCGAAGCGCCGCAGTGACCACATGTGTCGCTGAAACGAGTGGGTAGGAAGGGATGGAGACTAACGCCACTGGGACGCGTCTTCAGACGGTAAGGCCCTGACAGCTGAATTACATCCGGTAGGCAAACGATAAACGGGCTCATCAGAGCTCGTGTACAACCAAAAAGCCCCCATGAGGGGGCTTCGTTTGGTCTCTACGCTACAGCCGTTCGCGCTCGGCGAACGACGTTACGCAGTCGCTTCTTCTTTATAGAACTCGTAGTCGGTGTAACCCACTTCGGTACCGCCAAAGAAGGTCGGACGGTCATACGCGTTCAGCGGCAGGTTGTGGCGCAGGCGCTCCGGCAAGTCCGGGTTGGCGATGAAGTGGCGACCGAAAGCCACCAGATCGGCGTCGCCAGCCTGAAGGATGGCCTCGGCGGATTCGCCGTCAAAGCCACCGGCAGCAATGATCACGCCTTTGTAGTGTTTGCGCATCAGCTGGGCAGCGACCGGCGCCGGGTCGGCATTCTCATCCTCGATGTTGCCCAGGATGCGCGGCTCGATCAGGTGCAGGTAAGCCAGGTTCAGCGGCGCCAGTTGTTGCGCGACGTAGGTGAACAGGCCTTCTGGATCGCTGTCGCCCATGTCACCCCAGGTGCCGCTCGGGCCGACACGTACTGCCACCCGATCACTGCCCCACACCGAAATCAGCGCGTTGGTCACTTCCAGCAGAAAGCGTGCGCGGTTTTCGAACGAGCCGCCGTAGATGTCGGTGCGCTTGTTGCTGTTGTCCTGCAGGAACTGGTCGATCAAATAACCGTTGGCACCATGCAGTTCCACGCCGTCAAAACCGGCTTTCACGCCACGTTCGGCAGCAGTGCGGAAGTTTTCTACCAGGCCTGCGATGTCTTCGATGGTCAGGGCGCGGTTCGGGGTATTGGGTACCCAACCTTCGGTGGTGTAAGCAACGCCGCCGTGCAGGACTTCCGATGGGCCGACGGGGATGCTGCCTGCAGGCTGCACGTCGACATTGGATTGGCGACCGGCATGATAAAGCTGCAGAAAGATCTTGCCGCCTTTAGCGTGCACGGCGTCAGTGACGTGTTTCCAGCCCGCGATCTGGCTGTCGTCAAACAGGCCCGGTGCGCCGAGATAGCCGTTGCCGTTTGGCGCGGCGATGGTGGCTTCACCGATCAGCAAACCGCCTTCGGAAGTGCGCTGGGCGTAGTACTCGGCCATCAGGGCGCCAGGACGAGCGCCCTCTTCGGCACGCATGCGGGTCAGCGGTGCCAATACAATGCGATGGGCGAAGGTGAACCGCCCGACTTTAACTGGGGAATGAAGTTTGGACATGGTTGCCTCGATTGAAGTGTATGTGTAGAGCGATTGGATATCTGCCCGGGTCGATAGCCATGTGGCCTTTCGGGGTTGGGGCGCTTGGCATCAGTAAAGGTGATTTTCCGCAGTGGATAAATGGGCCGTGTTTCCCAACACTTCGGACTTTTTGGCTGTAATGCCGGTGATCATGGAGATCGAACTGTCGATGTTCGGATAACGGCGCCCGCACTCATGCAAGCGCCGCAGGTTGCTCACTGGGCGTAGAGTTCCAATACCTGTGTGTTGAACTCAGTGACAAAGGCGTGTTCATCCGCCCCGGCATTAGCGCGCATTGGCTTGGCCCGCTCGACCAGGATTTCCACCGCGTCCGTGCCCAGCACCGCTATCGTCTCGGCAATGAACTCATCTAATGGCATCGCCAGTTCGACTTCGGAACTGTTCATCAACTCGGTACGTACCCATGGCGGCGCGATTTCCAGCACCTTGACCGAGGTATCGCGCAGCATGAAGCGCTGTGACAGTGCATAAGAATGCAGCGCCGCCTTGGTGGCGCTATACACCGCCGTCAGCGCCATGGGCACGAAACCGAGTACCGAAGAGGTGTACGCCACATAGGCGTCATCGGCCTTTTTCAGGTGCTCGATCAGCGCCGATGTCATGCGAATGGGGCCCATCAAATTGGTGGTAACGGTCGACACCAGCAATTCGTCATCCACTTGGCCGGCCGCAGTGTCCGGCAACATGATCCCGGCGTTATTGATCAGCACGTTGAGCTGCGGGAATTCGCTGATCAACTGTTTCGCGACCGCGGTAATACTGGCGGGATCGGTAATATCCAGTTCGACCGCGTGCATGCCCGGGTTGGCCGCAACGACGGCTTCCAGATGGCCCTTGCGTCGACCGGAGATAATCACCTGGTTTCCCAGTTTGTGCAGTGCTTCGGCCAGCCCACGGCCAATGCCAGAACCGCCGCCGGTGATGAAGATGGTGTTTTGAGTAAGTTTCATGGGTAAGTCCTCTGAGATTGCGCAAATGCAAAGCGTGAATGATTGAGAAAAAGGGCGGGTTGCCCGTGCTGTGAATTCAGGGTCTATGCTAGGCGCGAACAAAAAAGCACATGGGTCGAAATACCGACGTTTCAGGCCATTCGCTGGCTGCACGATTGGCAAACTCAAATGCAGAGCGTGCAGCCAGACTGGGCCGTCACTTCAGGTTCATGAAAGTTACCGGCCCCCATGAATAGCCGGTGTCCCTTCCCAATTCCCCCGCCCGCCTCTACTCTGCATTGACCTTCCCTGCGCACCGAGCACACCTCAAATGATGGACAGCCTCAGCGGCATTACGGCCTTCATTCATGTGGCCGAAACCCGCAGCTTTACCGAAGCCGGTCGACTGTTGGAAATCTCCTCATCAGCAGTGGGCAAGAGCGTGGCGCGCATGGAAGAACGCCTGGGTGTGCGGCTGTTCCATCGCAGCACCCGCAGCGTCACCCTGACCACCGAAGGCGAGCTGTTCCTGGACCGCTGCAAGCGCATCCTCAGCGAAGTGGAAGCGGCAGAAATGGAGCTGCTGGAACTGTCCGCCACGCCACGCGGCAAGGTTCGAATCAGCGTTCCGATTCAGAATGTGTTGATCATGCCGGTGCTGGCCGGATTCATGCGCGCCTACCCGGACATCGAACTGGACGTGGACATGTCCGACCGCATGGTGGATGTGATCGAGGAAGGTTTCGACGCGGTGATCCGCACAGGCGCACCGCAGGACTCGCGGTTAATGGCGCGCAAGTTGGGCGGCTACCAATTGCAATTGGTGGCCTCGCCGACGTATCTGGAACGCCATGGCGACCCGACGCACCCGGACGATTTGATCCGCCACGTGTGCCTGCTGCACAAGTTTCCGGCCACCGGAATGATCGAGCGCTGGCCGCTGCGCGTCGGCGACACGCACATCGAGCCGAACCTGACGCGTGCCTTGACTTGCACCACGATGGACCCGCTGACGTACCTGGCAATCGATGGAGTGGGGATTGCCTGTCTGCCGGACTTTTCAATCCGTGAACCGCTGGCGGACGGCAGGCTGAAGGTGGTGCTGGAGGATTACACCGACCACACCGGCAACCTGTGGATGCTCTGGCCTGCGTCGAAGCAGACAGCACCGAGGCTGCGAGTGTTGATCGACTTTTTCAAAGACAACATTCTGAAGGGTTGAAATCAGCGTTGCAGGGACTGGGCGATCGGAGTCTTTTGGATGCCGAAACTGAGCATCACCGCCAGCCCGAGCAAACCGATGCCCGCGCCCAACCAGAGAGCCGACGGCACACCGGCATGATCGACCATCAAACCACCCAATAATGAACCTGAGGCAATGGCAATCTGAAAGGTCGTGACCAGCATTGCCGAACTCGCCTCTGGCAGTTGGGGTGATGTCAGTTGCATCCAGCTGCTCACGCCCAGAGGGATCGCACCGTAAGCGATTCCCCACACCAATACCGCCAGCGACACGGCCATCCCCTGCAACGCAGGCAAGGCCAATTGTGCTGTCACCATCAGCAATACCACGGCGCCCAATGAGGCGCGCAAATGGGTGGTGATGGTCCCGGCCATCGCAAAATTCGCCAGCATGCCGACCAGGCCGAAACCCAACAGAATCGCGGTGATGGCCGTTGGTGAGAAGCCGGCGTCATGGCCAAGGAAGGGAGCAATGTAGGTGTAGGCCGTAAAATGTGCCGCCACCACAGTGCCCAATAGCAACATGCTGCGACGGGCATTGCTGCGCGACAGAAATGCCACGAGCGCGCGCCACTTCAAGCCTTCGTTGGAAGGCAATGACGGCAAGGTCAACGCTTGCGCAATCAGCGCCAGCAACGCGAGCCCTGCTGTCACGGCAAAGGACATGCGCCATGAAAACAGCGTGCTGACAAACGTCCCGAACGGCACTCCGAATACCGTAGCCAGAGTGATCCCCGCGAAGATCAAAGCAGTGGCCTTGGCTGCCTTCGACTGGCTGACCAACCGCCCCGCCGCCGCAATGGCCACAGCCCAAAATCCCCCAAGCGCAACACCGAGAAGCCCGCGCCCCAGCAACATGACTGCCAGTGAAGGAGCCAATGCCGACACCACATTGGAAGCCACCAACACCAGGGTCAGCAGCAGCAATAAGTGACGCCGGTTCATACGGCCCGCTCCCAGCATGATCGCCGGCGCCGACACTGCGGCGACCACACCCGGCACGGTGACCATCAGCCCTGCAACACCCTCGGTGACGTTGAGGCTGTTGGCGATCTGCGGCAAGACGCCTACCGGTAGATATTCAGTAGTAACAAAGGCAAATGCGCCAAGGGCAACGGAATACACCGACAACCAATCGCGTGAGGAAGGCGCTTGCTCCTGAGGCTGCGCTGAAGCAGCAGGTATTGCGTGTGAATCGTTCATGGGACAGTTCCACAAGAAATGAGTGGCGCCATGTTAGGTATCGAGCAGCCGGCGAAAAACAGGGCGCAACTCCAATCACTGCGGATCAATCACTCCACAATCAGACGATTCACACCGTTCATTAGCGCCATCCGTGTCCGAAGTGTTCTGCCCTCTGGCCGGTTTTTTCCCACGCGCTCACTCCATAGACTCCACCTCGACAATCATTCATTACCTTGCGAGGACTTTCCCATGAGATCCAAACACTCACCGATTCGCGTCGGCATTATTGGCGTAGGCAACTGGGCACGCCATGGCCACCTGCGCGTGCTTAACCTTTTGCCGCAGTATCATTTACAGGTGGTCTACAGCGAACGGCGTGAACGTGCTGAAGCAGCGGCCGGCGAGTATTCAATCTCCGAGGTTGCCGACTCGGTAGAAGCACTGGTCAATAACCCCGAAGTTGATTTGGTAGTGGTGCTCAACACCGCGCCCCAGCACGAAAAAACCGTGCGTGCCGCCATTGCTGCCGGCAAGGATGTTTATTGCGAATGGCCATTGACGACGACCACCGCTGACTCGCAGAACCTGCTGCAACTGGCCAACAAGACGGGCGTGCGTCACATCGTCGGTCTGCAGCGCCGCCATGCACCGCACAACCGTTACCTGCAAGATCTGCTGCAGCAAGGTTACGTCGGCAAAGTGCGTTCAGTGCGCATGCATGTCAGCATGAATTACTTCCAGGCCGTGCGACCCAATGCGCTGCGCTGGACCGCACCGGAAGAAAACTTCTCCAGCGTGATTGCAATCTATGCCGGCCATTTCCTGGACATGCTTTTCACGGCGACTGGCTGGCCGCTCAGCGTGTCAGGCCTGATGGTCAGCCAGTTCCCGCAGGTGACCATCAAGGAAACCGGCGAAGTACTGCCGAGTACCGCGCCTGACCAACTGGTGCTCAGCGGCATGCTGGAGGATGGAGGTGTTATCTCCATCCACATTGAAGGCGGCAAGCGAAACGGCTCCGGCGTGCAAATCGACATCACCGGTGATCAGGGCGACCTGAAAATCAGCAACCGTTCGGCGTTTGGCGATGTAGGCGACGACTATGTCATCGAGGGCGCGCATGGCGATAACCTGACGCTGGAGGTGTTGCCGCTGCCTGACAATTATCAGCGCCTGCCGGCCTCGTCGTTGCCGTCAGCGGTGCTTGAACTGGCAGAGCTCTATCACGTGTATGCGCAGGATGTTGCCGAAGGCACTCAAGCGGCGGCGACGTTCAACGATGCATTGCGCCTGCATCAGCTGCTGGATGCGGCAAAGGGCGGGACTCAAACTCCCCTCAATTGGGTCGCGTAACGACTGATGCCTGTGAAACTTCTCGGTATTGAACAATCGAGTATGAGACTCCGTTGGCGCAACCGGGGCGGATACAGACTCGCCCCGATGCGCCATTTAATCTCAGGGGCCATTGTTGGGTCATCGCGGAACCAGCTCTTACTCAACCGAATCCGGGAAACGTGCGCCGAACATCGGTAGGCCGCTTGCCGAACTGCCGGTGGTTGCCTCGTCCTGGAGAACGTCCCAGTGCTCGACCAGAATGCCATTTTCGAGACGCACGATATCGACTGCAATGAGCGCGGCAGGTTGACCATTGCCAGAGAAACGGCCGTGCACCATAACCTTGTCACCTTCCGCCATGATGACGCCAGGTTCGTAAGTCAATGTATCGGGCAGGCTTTTGATCAGGTCAAACAGCCCCTGACGCCCAGGCGCAATAAGGGCACTGTGCTGAATGTAGGCAGGAGACCAATACGCTTCGGCAGCAACGTAGTCCCGTTTATTGAACAACGTATCAAAAGCTTCAAGCACGATGGATTTGTTCTGCGTTTCAATAGTCATGATCGTTCCTGTCTGGATGAGATTAGTTGGGTGACGACGCACGCAGACTAATGGGAGGTGGTGATTGCAGTGGCAAGGGGGATGGCTTGACCTACCGTCCACTCGGGTTGTTGGTGCCCATGCATGCTAGTCCGGCGGATTTGAATGCATAGGTCGAAAAACCCGCATTTCTTGCCATACCTTTTGAGCGGCAGCGGATCTCGATCATTGCGGCGTAACCGGCAATTGTGTCGGGGCACAGTCCTGAAAATCAGACGATAAGATAAATTTTCAGACCCCAACGCAGAACTCCATCTCCCCAGGCAAGGCGCTCCCTGCGCCTTTCTCACACACTCGGCTCTAACGCTATCGCGCTGCATAACAACAAGAGCCGCGAAAAATGACTAGTTTCCCATCTGCTATCGAAAACCAAACAGGCCATATCGGCGCCCTTATCTATTTAAAATAGATAAATTAATTCACCACTCAGCGTCATCAGGAATAATTTTAAATAGTGGTATTTCGATTGTCATCGCAATAGTTGCGATGAGCGGTTTTGGAGCTTGCATTACACGGCACCACATTAATACAGGGGGCGACCTTTCGCTTTCAGCAGGATATTCAGAACAATAAAATCACGCGCCATTTATCGGGCTAGTTAACATTAACTACATACTGATCCTTCGCGCGCATTGCGTTGACCTGGAAGTTTTTCCGTTGCTTCTATTACTTAAAAACAACAAATGGAGCGCTATACAAGTGAGTAGAAAAACAATCGCTGCAAGTTCGCTGTTTCTTTGTTTCACCCTGAGTACCCAGGCGCATGCTGACTTCCTAAGTGACAGCAAAGCCACCTTGGGAATGAGAAACTTCTACTTCAATAACGACAACCGCGATGGCATTGCCGCCCCTTCCAAAAACGAAGAATGGGCGCAGGGTTTCATGCTGGACTTCAAATCGGGCTATACCGATGGCATGGTTGGCTTTGGTGTCGATGGGCTGGGGCTGCTGGGGGTTACCTTGGACAGCGGCAAAGGACGGCATGTCGGCAGCACCATGATGCCTTCTGACAGTGACAACCGTGCCGTCGACGAGTGGAGCCGGTTGGGGCTGACCGGAAAAGTCAAAATGTCGAAAACTGAACTTCGCTACGGCACCTTGATTCCGAAACTCCCCATTCTGGTCGCCAACGATGGGCGCGTGCTTCCACAAACCTTCGAGGGCGGTCAAATCACCTCGAGCGAGTTCAAGGGGCTGACCTTGACTGGAGGTCGGATCGAACATGCAACAGGACGTGGTTCGAGCGATCAGACGGGGTTGGCCGTTGCGGGTGGTACGCGTGAAAGCAATCAGTTTGACTTCGCCGGGGGCGATTGGAACGTCACCAAGGATCTGACAGCTCAGTACTACTACGCCAACCTCGATAACTACTATACGCAGCATTTTTTTGGATTAATTCACACCCTTGCCCTCTCGGACAACCAGTCCCTTAAAACCGACTTGCGCTACTTCAAAACTGACTCTTCAGGTGCAAATAGCTCCGGTACGTCAGGCTACAGAATGAGTGGCTACACCAAAAACGGTGATGGAGAGATCGACAACCGTACCTGGAGTGCCGCGTTGATTTACACGCTGGGTGGCCACGCGATTACCGCGGGGTACCAAAGTGTGTCGGATGGCAGCAACTTCACTCAACTCAGTCAGGGTAGCCTGGTAGACAAGGGCGCCGGTGGAGCAAGCCTGTACCTGTATACAGACCGCCTGATCCAAACTTTCACCCGCGCAGGCGAGCGCACAGCTTTCGGTCAGTATGCTTACGATTTCGCCGCTCTGGGTGTCCCCGGCCTGAAAGGCTCGGTGATGTACCTCTCCGGCGATAATATTAAAACTACGTCAGGCGACAACCAAAAGGAATGGGAAAGAGACATTAGCCTGGACTACGTCCTTCAGTCCGGAGCGCTCAAAGGCGTCGGGTTCGGCTGGCGTAACGGCAAGTCCAACAGCGAAGCGGCTCGTAACGTAGATCAGAATCGAGTTATTGTAAGCTATAGCATTCCGCTTCTCTAACTAGCGGCATGAGCGGTTAATACAATAACTTATTTTTTATTACCAAAAAGTGGACGGATTTATGTTCCTAACAATAAATCCGTCCTCTTTTTTCCGCTCTCAGCCTTAGAGGCAGGTAGCCAGAGGCCAACCGACGCGCGCAGCACGGAGAAGGCTGGCCTTAACAACCAAGCGGTGAAATGGGGCAATAACGAAGATGTAGGCCCGGCCTAGACGGTTGTGGCAATGGACCACGGTTGAAAAAACGAGTTGGCGACTGCCTTCTGGCTCTGCCTCTTCAGAACATAGGATCGATATCCGGAAATCGAGGTGCTTGTCGTCCTCTCCCATCACGATTTCAGTCTGGTTCGTGCTGTAGACCTTGAAGACTCCAATCCGATTAGCAAGTGATGCCAAATGTTTGGCAGTCTTGAGACCAAAACAGGCAACGATAGTGTCTCGGACTTTCATGAGCCATCCGATCCAGGATGGCTGGTGGGAAAGGATGAATCGAGCTAGCAAATCTGGATTGGTAGATGCGCCCGCAGGGAGCCTAATCGCAAAAGCGTCCGCTAGGTTTATCGACTTGTAAAGGTGGGTGATGCCGGACCTCGAGGGGACTGGCACGGACATAATAAGCTCAAATTCTCGGGGCATCGGGGATCTCTCCTGAGTTCTAACTACTAATTAGACGACACGCCATGTCGCGTTTCTTGTTGCGATGGTTTGTCGTATAACGCTCCTTGTCGCCCTGTAGTGCTTGTCTAGCTTAGAAGTGACGGTTACCGACTTTCAAGCCGGACAGGGACAACCGCGCCAACTTCTCCTTGTCGGATACTGAGCCCGATCAAGGCATCATAGAGCTCCTGCTGCCCAGCTGGCAGAACAGGGAGCAACGTCGCACGGCGCTTGTCGATATCGAACCAGGATTCAACCAACCATCCCACCAGATAGAGCGCCGAAAGGCATCCGCCAGCGGTTGCAACGTTCCCTTTGCATACAAGAGGCTGGTCCATGGGAACAAGTCCCAGAGCTTGCAAGCTCGACCGTGCATCCGGGTGTGTAGTTGCTTGGCCGCTGAGCAGCCCAAGCCGTTCGAGAATGAAAGCTCCGGCGCATATGGAGCCGATTCGCTGGCGTCTTGAGTCAAGTTCAAACGACGGCAGGAAATCTGGGGCGGCAAGTGCAGCGGGTATTCCTTCCTTGCCGCTGACGAACAATACCGCGTCGGCACTATTGGCCTCGCAAAGCGGACCGTGCACCGAAACAGGCAGGCCGTGCGCCGAGCGCACGATAGAGCTAGAACCCAATATTCGGACGTGCCAGTCCTCAGTGTTGCGGCCTAAGATGTCCCACATCAGGAATAGGTCGATATCGGTAAATCGGTCAAAAGCAACCAGAGCGATTTTCTTCAAGGCGAGCTCCGTGAAAGGTGCTGGCGTGCAAAACGCAACGGCCATCTTTGTTGGTGTTCGCAGCGTATCAATCGGTTGCGCACCATACACAGCCTGTATGGCGCTAAATAGGGAGCGAAATAACTGGTGAGAAAACTAACTCGTAACCATTGGATCGCGGCAGGTTTTGAGGCCCTCGACCAAATAGGGCATGTTGGCGTTTCGGCCGAGAGTCTATCGCGCCGATTGAATGTGACTCGCGGATCGTTCTATCACCATTTCCGCAATCGCGAAGACTTTGTCCGCACCTTGCTGGCCGCTTGGGAAGAAGACTATACGGAGCGCATGCTCGCTTATGCGGCGCAGGGTCGTAGCGCGGGCGAAACCTTGAAACGCTACTTGAGTATTGCCGCTGAGAAACAACCTGGTCGGGAAGTTTCCATCCGAGCCTGGTCGCTGCACGATCCGTTGGTAGGCGAGTTTCAGCAGCGTGTTGACACAAGACGACTGGAGTTCGCGATACGCACGTGCCGCCGCTTGGTCCATCTGCCAGGCCAAGCAGAAGTGATTGGTCAGATGGCCCATCTGTGCCTGATTGGTGGTCAACAGGTAGGGCTGCGGCGTGATGCCGCTCGCTTCAACAGTTTCCTGCATCGAGCCTTTTCACTTTTCGAAGGGGCTCTTCCACCGTGGCGAGCCTAAGTCATGGGCTAAATGGGGTAACTGAATAAATAGCAAAAAAGAAGCGGGGTTACCGCTTCATCCGTGCCCAATCAATACAACCCCTGCCGCCGATCCTGGTGCAGATCATTGCGTGCACTGATGCGCTTGTTCCGCGCCTCGGCGAGGTTAAGTGTCGCCAACAAAATCTGTTCCCCCCCTGCTCCGCTGGCCCTGCCAACGGATAACCATCAGCATCGACGATGACCGAGCCCTGCACCCAACCAACACCGCGCTCGTGGCCATGCCGATCACACGCGGCGATAAACATCCGGTTGATCGAGGCATTGGCTTGCACGCGCACGACTTCAGCCGGACGCTCGGTCGGTGGCCTCGGTCCGTCGGGCCAGTTGACTGGCGCGCAGAGCAAATCGGCACCAGCCAGCGCCGGCAATCTGACCCATTCGGGGAATTCCAGGTCGTAGCAAATCAGCATGCCGATCCGGCCATGGACTGTGTCGATGACCGGTGGCGCGTCGTTGCCGGGGCTGAAGATGTCTTTCTCGGCATCCCAGAGATGCGCCTTGCGATACACGGCGCGCAGGCCTTGGGCATCGATCATCGCGGCGCTGTTGGCCAGTTCATCGTCGTCCAGTCGCTCGCAGAATCCGCCGACCACGATGATGTCCAGTTCCTTCGCCAGTGCCTTCCACAGCGTCAGGGCCGGGCCATCTGCGGTTTCGGACAGCGACAGCGCTTCGTTGCGGTCCGCAAACACGTAACCGCTCTGAACCAGTTCGGGCAGCACCACCACGCGTGCGCCCTGGAGCGCCGCCGAACGAATCACACGCTCGGACAGCGTCCGGTTGTAAGCGAGGTCGCCGATTTTTGGCGCCACCTGGCAGCAGGCGACCGTGGTGTTTTTTACGCTGTTCAACGCACCTCCTCCAGCGGTTGATGGGCCAAGGCGACAATGTCGTGCTCGGTGATCGCGTCGATGATGCGGCGCTCGTACTTGAGGTCGATTGAACGGCTGAGCAGGTAATACGTCAGGCCCGACACCACCAGACCTACGAGCCAGGCAATGTCCACGCCTTCGAGCATGCGCGCCAGCGGACCGACGAACACTTCTTTACCGGCCGCCGCATCGAAGATGTAGAAAAACGGCACCATCGCGGCGAATCCGATCAGGTAGGAGGCGATCCCGCGAAACTGCCAAGCGCCGTAAATGCCCTTCGGTGTGAAGAAATGCGGGATGGCGTAGCGCCCTTTGCGCACGAAAAAGTAATCGACCAGATTGACCGCGGTCCAAGGCACGAGGAAGTACAGCAACAGCACGAGGAAGGTGTTCAACAAGGCGATGCCATCGCCTTTGATCGAGAGCACGCAGGTCAGCAGGATGAGGCTGATTGCACTGATTGACATCACTCGGGCGCGGGGCGTTGGCGTGATTTTCTTGATCGAGTCGACGCCCGTCAGCAAGGTGAGCATGGCGCTGTACGTGTTGAGGGCGATGATCGGCAGGAAGCCCGCCACCGAGACAATCACCAACACATTGCCCAGGCCCGGAATCATCGATGAACCGACCTGGTTAAGGGCGACCAGCGCGTCCGTCGCTTTCAATTGCTGCGCGAGCCAGGCACCGAGGCCGATCATCCAGCTCCCCGACAACGAGGCACCGATGAAGATCGCCGCGATCAGTTTTGGCCGGCTGGTGTTTTTCGGCAGGTAGCGGGAATAGTCGGAGACATACGGTGCATAGGAAATGTTGTAGCTGGCGCCGATGGCAAACAGCGTGGCAAACGCCACCCAGCTGAACCCCAGATCAGTCGCGGGGGCGACGCCCTCCTGGCCGGCACCGAACATCAAGGCGATGGTGACCAGCGCATACAACGGCAAGGTTGCCAGCAGCGCCCATTTGAAAGCTTTGTGCATCAGGTCGTGGCCGTAAATCGACAACAGCGCACCGATCAGCACCACAGTCACCGCCACGATGGTCGGGTCGATACCGAACACGTGTTCCAGGCCGTTCATGATCAGCGAGACGTTGACCACGTTGAAGCCGACGAACACAAACATCGTCGCCATCAAGGCCAGGATCACTCCGCGATAACCGAACTGGGCACGGGACTGGATCATTTGCGGCAGGCCCATCTCCGGACCTTGCGAGCCGTGGAAAGCCATGAAGATGGTGCCGAACATGATGCCCAGCGCACCGGCCAGCATCGTCCACAGCGCCGACAATCCGAGGCTCGGGCCGACAAAACCGATGGAAATGGTAAAGAAGTGGAAGTTGCCCAAAAACCAGAAAGGCCCTTGGCTGCTGAGTTTGGCGTGACGTTCACTGTGTGGGATGTAATCGATCGAATGGCCTTCGATGGCCAGTCCGCTACTCGCCTCGACGGCGCGCACAGAATGAGGGGACCCTGACATACGAATGTTCCTATGCTGGTGATTGTTGTTTTTATGGGCAAAGCGCCGGTTTCATTGCAATGTAGGGCCTTGATCAGGGCGGTTAAATATCGCAGGCACACTGTTTACATAGGTCCGCATCTATGTGACTGAGCTTTGGGGGACACACATGCTGGGAACTGTATCGGAGCTGGATCTTCGCTTGATCCGGGTATTTCTGACCGTCGTCGAGGCTGGCGGTATTTCGGCCGCGCAAACCGCGCTCAACACCACGCAACCGACCATCAGCGCACAACTGGCCACGCTGGAAGCGCGGGTCGGGTTTCGTCTGTGCGAGCGCGGGCGCGGCGGTTTTTCGGTGACGCCCAAGGGCGGTCAGTTCGTCGAGGCGGCCCGACGACTGCTGGCGGCGGCCGAAGGCTTCCGGGTGGAGGTGCAGCACATCAATCGCAAAGTGTCGGGCAACATCAACATTGGCTTGCTCGGTCAGATCGATCCCGGTGCCAACAAGAAAATCGCCCTGGCCATTGCGCGTTTGCGGTCTCGTCATGAAGGACTGTATTTCCACTTCACGGAGCTGTCGTCCTCCCTGCTGGAAGAAAAAATCATCAACGGCCATATCGATCTGGCGATTGGTTATTTTTGGCACCGCTTGCCCAGCATTGATTACTTTCCCCTGTTCCAGGAAACCCAGATCGCCTATTGCGCCCCGGCTCACCCGTTGTCCGGGCAAGCGGGTGATCTGACCCGGGAGGACGTCAGCGCCTACGACTGGGTATGGCCCAGCCATCCGTTGCCGGAAATGCCGGCGCCCACTTCGATCGAACGCTTGACCGTGCTCACCGACAGCATGGACGGCGCCGCCCTGCTCATTCTGTCGGGCCAGCATCTGGGCTTCTTGCCGCAACACTATGCGGCCAAGCATGAACAGCTGGGGCAACTGCATCCGTTGAATCCTGAACTGCTGCGCTATGAAGTGGGCTTTCATGCGGCGGTTCGGCATTCGTCGCGGCAGCGGGATCTGGTGAGTGCGTTCCTGAGTGAGTTGATCGAGATTTTTGCTGCTTAAAAGCGTATGTCGCGGGTCCGGGTGACGTCGATCCGTGCCACCGATCCCGTCAGGTGCGCCAGATCCTTGTTGTGTTCGGCAATGATGTCTTCAGCGGTCATGCTCGCGTTGTCGACGGTGGAATGAGCGTCGGCGGCGAGTACCACGTCGTAACCCAGCTTCAACGCCTGGCGCACAGTTGCGTTGACGCAGTAGTCGGTTTGCAGGCCGCAGATGATCAGCCGTTCGAAGTCCTCCCTCGGCACCAGCTTTTGCAGGTTGGTCTGGTAAAACGAATCCGGCGTGGTTTTGCGCACCCGCAGATCCTTGGGTGAGGTTTCCAGTCCTTCAGCCAGTTGCCAGCCTTGGGCGTTATGCGCCAAGGGGCTGCCCTCTTCTTCGTGCTGGATCAGGATGACCGAAACGCCGGCGTCACGGGCTGCGGCACTCAGATCGTTGATGTTATCGATGACGCGTTTGATCTCGAAGCATTCGTACTCGCCAGTGCACAGGGCATGCTGGACGTCGATGATCAGCAGTGCAGTTGTCATGGTGCCTTCCTTGATGTGTCGGCAAATCTGGGGACAGAAAATAGATCTGTCCCCTTTGAAAAACAATCCTCAATAACCGAGCGACAGCCCGGTGTTGCGACGTGGGTCGTTAGCGCCGTAGAAGCGGTTCTTGCCGACCGGTTTGCCTTCCAGCGAAGGCGCCCCTACCAGAATCGCCGCCAAGTGGTTGGCGTCCTGTGGACCGGCAAATTTATGTCCCCAGCTTTCGAGCATTTTCACTGTGTCCGGGCTCGTGGTGAAGGCTTCCAGGTTGGTCTCTTCCGGCATCCACTGCTGGTGGAAACGTGGCGCATCGACCGCCTCCTGAATGTTCATGCCGTAATCGATGACGTTGAGCATGGTCAACAAGGTCGCCGTGATGATGCGACTGCCGCCGGGGGTGCCGACGACCATGACGACTTTGCCGTCCTTGGTGACGATGGTCGGGCTCATCGATGACAGCGGCGCCTTGCCCGGAGCGATGGCATTGGCTTCGCCCTGGACCAGGCCGTACATGTTCGGCACACCGATTTTCGAGGTGAAGTCGTCCATTTCGTCGTTAAGAATGACCCCGGTTTTGCTGGCCATGACGCCGGCGCCGAACCAGTCGTTGAGGGTATAGGTCACCGATACCGCGTTGCCCCATTTGTCGACGATGGAGTAATGCGTGGTGTTGTTGCCTTCATGCGGCGCTACACCGGGTTTGAGGTCGCGGGACACACCGGCCTTCTGCGGATTGATCGCTTCGCGGAGTTTGGTCGCGTAGTTTTTATCGAGCAGGTGCGCGATCGGATTTTTCACGAAATCCGGGTCGCCCAGATAGCTGTTGCGGTCCACATAGGCGTGGCGCATCGCTTCGATCTGGTAGTGCATGCCTTGGGCCGAGTGGTAGCCCAAGTCTTTCATCGGGTAGCCTTCGAGGATGTTCATGATCTCGCAGATCACTACCCCGCCGGAGCTTGGCGGCGGTGCCGAGACCACGTGATAGCCCCGGTAGTCGCACTCGATCGGCGCCAGTTCACGGGTCTTGTATTTGTCGAGGTCGGCCTGGGTGATGATGCCTTTGTTGGCCTGGCTGGAGGTGACGATAGCGTCGGCCACCCAGCCTTTATAGAAACCGTCGGCGCCCTTCTCGGAAATTTCCCGCAAGGTCTTGGCCAGATCTTTCTGCACCAGTTTTTGCCCGACCTGCATCGGCTCGCCATTGCTGAGGAAGATCGAGCCGGAATCCTTGATGTCCTTCTTGAACACGTCGGTGGCATAGTCCAGCAAATCGACATCGCCCTGCTCCAGCACGAAACCGTCTTCAGCGAGCTTGATCGCCGGCGCTATAACGTCCTTGCGCGGTTTGGTGCCGTACTTCTGAAGGGCCAGTTCCATGCCGGACACGGTGCCCGGCACGCCAACGGCCAAGTGCCCCCGGGTGCTGAGGTCCGGGACGACATTGCCCTCTTTGTCGAGGTACATGTCGGCTTTGGCTGCCAGCGGTGCTTTTTCGCGGAAATCGAGAAAGGTTTTGCGCCCGTCCGCCAGCTGAATGGTCATGAAGCCGCCACCGCCCAGGTTACCCGCTGCGGGATAGACCACCGCCAGCGCATAACCCACCGCGACTGCGGCATCGACGGCGTTGCCACCATTCTTGAGCACATCGACGCCCACATGGGACGCCAGATGCTGGGCCGTCACGACCATGCCGTTTTCGGCGGCGACCGGGGCCACCGAGGCCGCGTACGTGCTGAGGCAGCTGAGCGCCAACGAGGTCGCAATCAGCGATTTGGCAAAAGGTTCGAACTTCATGAGTCGGTCTCTTCTTTTTATGGTTTGTGTAAAAAATCTGAGAAAACGCGTCAAGAGCAGAGGCAAGTATGGCTGGGATTGCGTATTGCGCCTCCCCGTCGAGTCAGTATGCTGAGCCCCTGTTCAGCCCTGTTGCGGAGTCCGCCAGCATGCCTTACACCTTCACCACCCTGGCTTCCCCGGTTGGCGAGCTGAAGCTGGTCGCGAAAGATTCAAGACTGGCAGCCATCCTCTGGGAAAACGACAAGCCGAATCGGGTAAGGCTGGGGCCGATGCGCGAGGCGCCGGATAACCCGATCCTCGTGCGCGCTGCTCAGCAGCTAGAGGAATACTTCGCGGGAACGCGCAACCGGTTCGAGCTGGAACTGGATTTCGCCGGCACAGATTTTCAGAAGAAGGTCTGGCAGGCGCTGCTGACCATTCCGTTTGGCCAGACCCGCAGCTACAGCCAGATTGCCGAGCAGATCGGCCATCCGAGCGCGGTGCGCGCAGTGGGCGCGGCGAATGGCAAGAATCCGATTTCGATTGTTGCGCCGTGCCATCGGGTAATCGGTGCCTCCGGGAAGCTCACCGGGTTTGCCGGTGGGCTTACGGCCAAAAAGCGGTTGCTGACGCTGGAAGGATGCGAATGGTCAGGGGCCAGCAGGATGGATGATTTATTTTGACGGTCCAAAAAGATCCTTCATCGCCGCGTACTGCAGCAACATGATGGTCTTCGCATCGCAGATCTCCCCGCGATAAAACGCCTCAAGCGCCTCCTCGAAAGCCCACTCCAGCACTTCCAGTTCTTCGGTCTCCTCTTCCAGCCCACCGCCTTCACTGACTTTCGATGCGGTGTCGTATTCGGCGATGAAGAAGTGCAGTTTTTCGGTGACCGAACCGGGGCTCATGTAGGACTCGAAGATCTTTTGCACATGGTGAACGCGATAGCCGGTTTCTTCTTCGGCCTCGGACCGGATGCGCTCTTCAGGATCGGCGCCTTCAAGCAATCCGGCTGCAACCTCGATCAGCAAGCCATCGTGGCCGTTGACGAAGACCGGCAGCCGGAACTGGCGGGTCAGCACGACCGTCCTCTTTTCGCGGTTGAACAGCAGAATGGCGGCGCCATTGCCACGGTCGTAGACCTCGCGTGTCTGGCGTTGCCATTCACCGTTGTTGCGCTGGTAGTCGAAGCTGATTTTCCTCAGCAGGTACCAGTCGTGGGACAACACCTGAGATTCGATGATGTTGACTCGCTCGGCGGTGTTCGACATCACAATCCATCCTTATTTTGTCGGGAGGGGCACATGGTAGGCGAAAACTGAAAAGCTCGGCATGACTGCTGTGATGCTGTTCACTTAAGAAAGTTTTGGGGTTGAGGGTTGGATTGGATTGGGGTTGGGTACATATCCGTTTCTGCGGTAACGGCGGCTTAGGGTTCCGCCCTGACGGCGGGTCACTTGGAGAAGCGCCAAGTAACCAAGCGCTCTTGCCCCTGACGTTCGGTGCCTCGCTAAGGCTCGGCATGCCCTCGTTCCGGTCCTGCTCCGTGGGCCCGCCGCCATCGGCCATCCATGGCCGGGGGCGGCTAACCCGGCATCCATGCCGGGTTGCCCACTGCGCAGAACCTCCACTCGGCCTCACGAGGGGGCGTGCACCGCCAAAGCCAAAGCGAGGCGGCCTACCGGCCGGCCTGTTTGCTCAACGCTTGCGCGTGCTGATCGTTCCCATGCTCGGCGTGGGAATGCATCCCGTGACTCTCCGCGTCACCCTTGCGCAAGACTCAAGTCTGGTGTCGATAGTTGGGACGCAGAGCGTCCCCGGCGGCATTCCCACGCGGAGCGTGGGAACGATCAACGACAAGTTCAACAGCATCGCGAGCAGGCTCACTTCCACATAAAGCAGAGCAGGCCGGCGCGCAGCTTTTGCTCCTCACCACTCATCAGGTCGAGCGTTAGCTCGCCTTCCGCTTTTGATCTTGATCTGCCCCATCGGAAGGCCGAACGCAGGTTCTGCGCAGTGGGCAACCCGGCATGGATGCCGGGTTAGCCGCCCCCGGCCATGGATGGCCGATGGTGGCGGGCCCACGGAGCAGGACCGGAGTGAGGGAATGCCGAGCCTAGGCGAGGCACCGTACGTCAGGGGCGCAAGCGCTTGGTTACTTGGCGCTTTTCCAAGTAACCCGCCGTCAGGGCGGAACCAATAGCCGCCGTTACCCCAAAAACGGATATGCCCCCAACCCCAAAACATTCTTAATGAGAACAACATCAGGCATAACTACCGGACCTTTTTACCGACCCGTTACTGGAAGTCCACATCGAACGCTTGATAGAACGCATTCCCGGTATTGGCCACAATCCACATCAGCACGATGACATGGTGGCCCTTCTTGTTACCCGGCAAAGTCACATGGTGATTGACCTTGGCTTTCATCTCAGCGGAATGACTGTAATACGGCACCTGGGTGTAGAAGTCGCCGAAGAACGACGTCGGCTCCAGCTGCGCACGGCTGATCCGCTGTTTGGGGTTCCAGCCGTCCCGGGTGATAAACCAGCTGTAGCCACGGGTAACGTGGGCCGCGGTGTATTCCCAGGTGACGTCAAAGGTCTGGCCCGGATTGACGCTCAGCATCGGCCAGGTGAACGGACGGTTGAGCTTGAGGCTCATTTCCTCATTTGTGAAATTCAGACAGTCACGAGCATCGACCTTGCCGCCGCTGAGGATATGACCATCGCCGGGCGGAGCGACGCTGTCGCTGTCTGTGTGGTATGGCGCCGGGAAAGGCCCGGCCGTCAATGCCGGGAAATTCTTGCCGCCTTCCATTTCGTTGACTTGCCAGTTGCCCAGCAGCCCCAGTTCCACGGCGACCGAGCCACGGCTTGCAGGGGAAGTAACGCGGCCGTGCCGCAGTTGGGTTTGAGCGTGTGGTTGGTTCATTTTTTCACTCCGTTGATTTGAGAACTCTCCTTCCCGAGGAGAGGCCTTCAAACTAACGGAGCTACTTTTTTTGTCCATGGGACCAAAACCCGTGGCTGCATGACTTCTCAAACCCACACTGAGCAAATACTGTATGGATAACCAGTTGTTTGAGCTGACGCTTACTCGCAGCATGGCAAAAGGACTACAGCGCAAAGTGCCAACCTGGAGCACTGCTGCGATCAGGAAAGCTGAGCGTTGTATTCCTTCACATACTGGCCAGCCAGCGTCTCTTTCTGCTTGTCATCGAGCAACTTGCCGGCCATCTGGAAGAACTTCTGCTCTTCCTCTTTCAGGTGGTGATGAACCTTCTCGCAAAGCTTCTTGGCGGTCGCCAGCCAGGCCGGGCTGGACATCTCGGTCTTATCCAACTCTTCCATCATTTCGTCCATCTCGTGGTGCTCGGAGATGGCATGACGGCTCAGGTCGACGCCGTTGTCGAACTCCATCAGCGGGATGTAGAAATGCCGCTCTTCCGCCGTTTCGTGGGCCTGCAATTCGGACTTGAGCTGTTTGTAAGCCTCGACCCGCTCCGGGGTGTCGCCACTGGTCTTGATCAGCGCGTCGGCATACGTGCGTTGACGGTCATGGCTTTCACGCAAGGCTTCAAAAATATTCACGGAGGATCCTCATAGGCTGCGTTCTGGAATGACGCTGTTTAGGCTAGACATCCGCGGGCAAGAAGGGGTTCCGCCCGTAGGGCTGGAAACAGGACTGCCTGGCGCGATAGGCTTGGGCTTGTTATCCAATTGCCATAAGGATGTAGCTGATGACCCTGCGTATTGAACGCTCGCAAAACCCCACGGATGAAGAGGAACAGGCGATCCTGCTGCCGCTGCGCGCCTATAACGCCTCGAAGGCTGGCGTCTCGAGGCAGGAACCCATTGCCCTGCTGGTGCGTGACGACAGCGGCGAGATCCTCGGCGGACTTTACGCTCGGGTGTTTTACCAGTGGATGTTCATCGAATTGTTGTCGGTGCCGGAACAGGCCCGGGGACAAGGCCTGGGCACGAAGCTGATGCGTATGGCCGAAGACGTGGCTCGGGAGAAGGAATGCGTTGGGGTCTGGCTCGACACGTTCGACTTTCAGGCGCCGGGGTTCTACCAGAAGCTGGGCTACAGCGAGCTGGGCGAGATTGTCGACTATCCGCCAGGCCACAAGCGCCTGTTTTTCCAGAAGCGCCTGTGACGAAATAGCTTCCCCGAGGGAAACTATTTCAGCCCTTCAGATCACAGGCAGGTTGCCAGCGCCGCCAGACGGCGCTTGGCGACAAAGTCGTCATGCTGCGCGTAGTAACTCAGCACGGTTCCGGAAGCATCGGTCGTAACGTCGACAAACGATTCCGCCGAACGCGTGTAGACCGTGGTCCCACCCTTCTCACCCGATTGCAGGTAAGCAGCGGCATCGACACCGAACACCGCCTCGTCCTGCCAGGAAAACTGCACGCACTGGGCGACAACTTTTTCCGCTTTGTCCGATTTCAGGGTTTTGTAAGGGGCTTTGGTGCGGGCATCGTTCATCACCGAACCGGCGCATCCGGCCAGCAACGTTACGGCCAGCGCCACCATCAGAATTCGCATCGCGTTCGCTCATCAAGAAAAAGCGGACTGTATCACCGTGGCACGGCGTATCGTTCTGCTTTACTTCATTTATAGCGCGACATCGACTGACGATTCGCGCACCCTGTCGCGCCATTACCGTCGCATCGCCCGTTTTTTCGGGCTCATTTTTCTGGAACGTCCATGACACCCAACGCCGAGTATTACAAACCGACCGCTGAATACGCTGACAAGCTGATCAGCCAGATCGGTCAGACCCCTTCCTGGATCGCCAAGCGAATTGGCGTCACCGACAAGCGGATTCGCTACATCCTCGACGGCGAACGGACCGTCAAGGGCGAAACCACGCCGATCCAGATGACTTACCCCGAGCAGTTTGCACTTGAGTGCCTGGCCGCTGCGGCCAAGGCCAGCAAGAAGCAATCTTCGTAAGAGCAGCCTCAAGGAGTGACCATGGCGGCAACCGAACAGCAACACGAACAGGCGCTGGAGAAATTTCTCGACGAGCGCCCCGAGCTGCGCCACGAACTCGACAACCTCAATCCGCTGTTGGCCCAGGCCAAAGGCGAGACGGCAGCACAATACCGTGACGAGCGCTTGCATGAAGCGTTCGAAGCCGAAGCCGAGCGCCTCGGTTTGTTCGCCTGGGAGCTGACGCTGAAACTGACTGTCGACACGCCTGAGGACTACGAGACTCAGCGCATGGAAGTGCACAAGGAAGTGGCTGAGATGGCGGGTCTGGACTGGCTGGAATATTGCGAGTTATATGGGTTGAGCAAGTAACCTCCGCCGCTCAAGGATGCCTCCACCGATGCTACCGTCGCTTTCAAGTACCCGCGCCAGCCCGGGCCATCTGCACGCCCGCAAATGGCGTGGCCGCATCGGCATGTCGCTGGTTGCAGCACTCTCGGTCCTCGCCGGCATGACCGATGCCATCGGCTTCATGGCCAGCGGTGACTTTGTCTCCTTCATGAGCGGCAACACCACCCGCCTTGCCGTCGCCATCAGCGACGGCGATCTCGGGCTGACCTTGCGCCTGTTGATCCTTGTGGCCACCTTTATCGTCGGCAACGCCTTGGGCATTGTGATCAGTCGCCTGGGCGGGCGACGGGCACTGCCGTTGTTGCTGTGCATCGCCATGCTGCTTTGCGGCGCCGCTGCCTGGCCTTATGACGAACAGCTGCCGGCGTTGCTCGCGGCCATCATCGCCATGGGCATGCTCAATGCGGCGGTGGAAGAAGTGAACGGTCTGCCCGTCGGCCTGACCTATGTGACCGGCGCCCTGTCGCGCTTCGGTCGTGGCCTGGGGCGCTGGATGCTCGGCGAACGGCGCAATGGCTGGCGGGTTCAGTTGATTCCCTGGACGGGCATGTTTGCCGGCGCCGTGCTGGGCGCCGTGCTGGAGCATCAACTGGGGCTCAAGGCGTTGTTTGCCAGCGGCTTGCTGGCCGCGGCGCTAGGGGTGCTGTCGTTAAGCATTCCGCGGCGTTGGCAGTTGGGTTATATGCCGCGCTGAATCGTGTATTGACTGTTCGGGCCCTATCGCGGGCAAGCCCGCTCCCACAAGGGCTTTGTGTCGTACACGAAATCAAAATTCGCCACAAAACTCCTGTGGGAGCGGGCTTGCCCGCGATAGGGCCTGAACAAACCACATCGATTTAGCCGCCTCGCCGATAAAGCTTTATCATGGCCACAGTTTTGCTGATCGAGTCCGTCATGAAGTTCGCCATCGCGCTGTTTTCCGCCGCCCATGCGCCCTCCTCGCGCCGCGCCTTGATGTTTGCCCAGGCTGCATTGGCGGGCGGGCATGAAATCGTCCGGCTGTTTTTTTATCAGGACGGCGTTTATAACGCTTCCGGCAGCGTGGTCACGCCCCAGGATGAACTGGACTTGCCCAAGCAATGGCGCGCCTTTGTCACTGAGCATCAACTGGACGGCGTTGTTTGCATCGCCGCCGCCCTGCGTCGTGGTGTGCTGGACGCAGAAGAAGCCGGGCGCTATCAGCGCGAGGCCGTATCGGTCGACGCACCGTGGGAATTGTCCGGTCTGGGTCAGTTGCATGACGCCGTGCAGGACGCCGACCGCCTGATCTGTTTTGGAGGCGCGTGAGATGCCAAGATCCTTGCTGATCATCAGCCGCCAGGCCCCGTGGTCCGGGCCGAATGCGCGCGAAGCGCTGGACATCGTGCTGGCCGGCGGTGCTTTCGATCTGCCGATCGGTTTGTTGTTTCTCGATGACGGCGTGTTCCAGCTCGCCGCCAAACAGAACGCCAAGGCCCTGCAGCAAAAAGACCTGAGCGCCAACCTGCAAGCGTTGCCGATGTTCGGTGTTGAAGAGCTGTTTGTCTGTGCCGACAGCGCTGCAGAACGCGGCCTGGACCCGAGCCGTTTCTCGCTCGAAGAAGCCCAGGTGCTGGCTGCCGAGCAAATCACTGCGCTTATTGACCGTTACGACCAGGTGATCACCCTCTGATGTCGACTTTGCATGTGTTGTCTCATTCCCCATTCGGCGACGACCGCCTGACCAGTTGCCTGCGGGTGATCGGCACGAACGATGCGTTGTTGCTGACCGGTGACGCGGTGTATGCGTTGCAGCCCGGCACAGCGCCGTTCAACGCGCTGAGTGCTCGCCAGTTGAAACTGTTCGCACTGGCCGAGGACGTCCAGGCTCGTGCGCTGGAGATTCCTGACGCGGTCAAGGCAATCGATTACCCGGCCTTCGTCGAGCTGTCGATTCACTACGACAAGGTCAACAGTTGGCTATGAATTCCCTGACCGTCGGCGCCCGCGCCATCGAGCTGGACAAGGACGGCTTCCTGGTCCACCTGAGCGACTGGTCCAACGAGGTTGCCGCCGCCCTCGCCGCCGCCGAAGACATCGAGTTGAGCCCGGAACATTGGGAAGTCCTCGAAGTGCTGCGCGGTTTCTACGACGAATTCCAGCTGTCGCCTGCGACCCGTCCATTGATCAAGTACACCGCATTGAAGCTCGGCCCGGAAAAAGGCAACAGCCTGCACCTGAACCGACTGTTCAAAGGCACCCCTGCCAAACTCGCCGCAAAACTGGCGGGCCTGCCCAAACCGACGAATTGTTTATGACCGACTATCCAGCGCTGACCCTCGAAACGCCTGCCGAACACCCTTTCGCCCAGTTCGTGCGAATCCTCGGCAAAGGCAAGCGTGGCGCTCGTGACCTGACCCGGATCGAAGCGCGCGAAGCCATGGGCATGGTGCTCGACGACAAGGTCGAAGACACCCAGCTCGGTGCGTTTCTGATGTTGCTGCGGCACAAGGAAGAAAGCGCCGAGGAAATGGCCGGCTTCGCCGAAGCCTTGCGTGAACGGCTGAACCCGCTGGCACTGGCGGTCGATCTGGACTGGCCGACGTATGCGGGCAAGAAGCGCCACCTGCCGTGGTATCTGCTGGCGGCCAAGTGCCTGGCGCAGAACGGCGTGCGCATCTTCATGCATGGCGGTGGCGCACACACGGCCGGGCGGCTGTACAGCGAACAATTGCTCGATGAGTTAAACATCCCGCTGTGCCGAAACTGGCAGCAGGTCGGCGAGGCGCTGGATCAGGGCGGTCTGGCCTTCATGCCGCTGGTGGATTGGGCGCCGCAACTGCAACGCATGATCGACCTGCGCAACACCTTGGGCCTGCGTTCGCCGATTCATTCGCTGACGCGGATCCTCAATCCGCTGGGCGCCCGCTGTGGCCTGCAGAGCATTTTCCACCCCGGCTATCAGGCCGTGCATCGCGACGCCAGCGGTTTACTCGGCGATACCGCAATCGTGGTCAAGGGCGATGGCGGCGAAATCGAGATCAACCCGGACGCCGACAGTCACTTGTACGGCACTACCGGCGGCGAAAGCTGGGACGAGGAATGGCCGCAGATGTCGACCCAGCGCCACGTCAAACCCGCCACGCTCGATCCCGAACAGTTGAAAGCCGTGTGGCGCGGCGATGTGGTCGACAGCTATCCGCAAATGGCCCTGATTTCGACCATGGCCCTGGCGCTGCGCGGGCTCGGTCAATCCCGCGAGCAAGCCTTCGAAACCGCACAACAGTATTGGGACGCACGGGATAGATCTATTTAACCGATCATAACCCGTTAACCTTTGCGCTTTTTTATCGAACCTATCCGAATAGACTCCTCTCCAACGCTTATCGGTTAAGGAGTCTTGAACATGGGTTTGTTAGTTGAAGGTCGCTGGCATGATCAGTGGTACGAAAGCAGCAAGGACGGCGCGTTCCAGCGTGAACAGGCGCAACGCCGCAACTGGCTGACCGTCGACGGCAAGCCGGGCCCGACCGGTGTCGGTGGCTTTGCCGCCGAGGCTGGGCGCTATCACCTTTATGTGTCCCTCGCCTGTCCCTGGGCGCATCGCACGCTGATCCTGCGCAAACTCAAAGGCCTTGAAAACCTGATCGACGTGTCGGTGGTCAGTTGGCTGATGCTGGAAAACGGCTGGACGTTCGACCAGAACCTCGGCTCGACCGGCGACAAACTCGATCACTTCACATTCATGCACCAGCGCTACACCGCCGATACCGCCGACTACACCGGCCGTGTCACCGTACCGGTGCTGTGGGACAAGCAGCAGAACCGCATCGTTAACAATGAATCGGCGGAGATCATCCGCATGTTCAATGGCGCCTTCGATGAACTGACCGGCAATGACCTGGATTTCTATCCGGCGCCTCTGCGCGGTGAAATCGATGCGCTGAACGAGCGGATTTACCCGGCTGTGAACAACGGTGTCTACCGTGCCGGGTTTGCCACCTCTCAGGGCGCTTATGAAGAAGCCTTCGATGATGTGTTCGCCGAGCTGGATCGACTCGAACTGCTGTTGAGCGAGAACCGTTACCTGGTCGGCGAATACCTGACGGAAGCCGATATCCGGTTGTTCACCACGCTGATTCGTTTTGATGCGGTGTACCACGGGCACTTCAAGTGCAACCTGCGGCGGATCGCTGATTATCCGAATCTGTCGAACTGGCTACGGGAGATGTATCAGTGGCCGGGGATTGCCGAGACAGTGGATTTCCAGCACATCAAAAATCACTACTACGGCAGCCACAAGACCATTAACCCGACGGGTGTCGTGCCCAAGGGACCGGCGCAGGATTTCACCGCACCCCATGATCGGGAACGGTTGAGCGGGAAAGGGGTTTGGCGTAAAGCCTGAGGTTTGTGCCGTTTTTGAGGACCCCAATCGCCAGCAGACTAGCTCCCACAGTGGATTTGTGTCGTTCACAAATCCACTGTGGGAGCTAGCCTGCTGGCGATGGGAGCGACTCGGTTTTCAGACCTGCGCCTGAGCCCCTTCGAACCACGCCAGTTTCTCGCGCAGTTGCACCACTTCCCCAACGATCACCAAGGTCGGCGCATGCACTTCGTGCTCCGCCACCAGCCGTGGAAGATCGGCCAGGGTGCCGGTAAACACTCGCTGGTTGACCGTGGTGCCCTGCTGGATCAACGCCGCCGGGGTATCGGCGGCGCGACCATGCTTGATCAACTGCTCGCAAATGATCGGCAAGCCCACCAACCCCATGTAAAACACCAGGGTTTGTGCCGGTGCGACCAGGTCGCCCCAAGGCAAATCGGTAGAGCCATCCTTGAGGTGCCCGGTGACAAACCGCACTGACTGTGCGTAATCACGGTGCGTCAGCGGAATCCCGGCATACGCCGCGCAACCACTGGCCGCAGTGATACCCGGTACGACCTGGAACGGGATACCGTGGGCCGCCAGTTCTTCGATCTCTTCACCGCCGCGCCCGAAGATGAACGGATCACCGCCCTTCAGTCGCACCACACGCTTGCCTTGCTTGGCCAGATCGACCAATTGCTGGTTGATCTGATCCTGCGGCACGGCGTGATCGGCGCGGCGCTTGCCGACGTAAATCCGCTCGGCATCACGACGACACAAATCGAGGATGGCCGGTGCAACCAGACGGTCATACAGCACCACATCGGCTTGCTGCATCAGGCGCAAGGCGCGGAAGGTAAGCAGATCAGGATCTCCCGGCCCCGCGCCTACCAAATACACTTCACCGGTAGCAACCGGCGCTTCACCGTTGATTTTCGCCAGCATCAGGCGCTCGGCTTCGGCGCCCTGCCCGG
This sequence comes from Pseudomonas arsenicoxydans, assembly GCF_900103875.1. Lineage (NCBI taxonomy): Bacteria > Pseudomonadati > Pseudomonadota > Gammaproteobacteria > Pseudomonadales > Pseudomonadaceae > Pseudomonas > Pseudomonas arsenicoxydans. The sequence continues at coordinate 5,276,457 of NZ_LT629705.1, forward strand.
CCAGTTGTCGGTCGGCAATCGGGCCCTGGAACACATCTTCCCAGAACGCCCGACGCTGCTGCACATCCGGGAACAAGCCTTTGACCTGAGTGCGAAAACGCGCCGCCAGGCCGGCCAGTTGACCGTAGGTGGACGGTATCCAGGTTTCCAGCTTGGCGCGGATCAACCGCGCCAGCACCGGCGCGTCGCCGCCGCTGGACACCGCAATGATCAATGGGGATCGGTCGACGATCGCCGGGAAGATCACGCTGCACAAGGCAGGCGCATCCACCACGTTGACCGGCACGCAACGCCGATGGGCATCGGCGGAGACTTGCGCGTTGAGCGGTTCGTCGTCGGTGGCGGCAATGATCAGCCCGCAACTGTCCAGGTCCGACTCGACGTAACCCCGTACCAGGCACTCGCCACCGCTGCCGACAACCAGCTCGCGCAGTTGCGGTTCGATTTCAGGTGCAACTACCCGCAGCAGCGCACCGGCTTCGGCCAGCAGGCGGGATTTGCGCAAGGCAATTTCCCCCCCGCCGACGACCAACACACGACTGCCGCGAAGGTTGTGAAACAGCGGCAGATAGTCCATTTAGCCGATGACCTCGAGGCCACCCATGTAAGGCTTCAGCACGTCCGGCACACGGATCGAACCGTCGGCCTGCTGATAGTTTTCCAGCACCGCCACCAATGTACGACCGACCGCCAGGCCGGAACCGTTGAGGGTGTGAACCAGCTCAGGCTTGCCGGTTTCCGGGTTGCGGAAACGCGCTTGCATACGACGGGCCTGGAAGTCACCGCAGTTGGAGCACGACGAAATTTCGCGGTACTTGTCCTGGCTCGGGATCCACACTTCCAGGTCGTAAGTCTTGACCGCGCTGAAGCCCATGTCGCCGGTGCACAGGGCAATCGTGCGATACGGCAGTTGCAGCAGTTGCAGGACTTTCTCGGCGTTGGCGGTCAGGCCTTCCAGCGCGTCCATCGACGTCGATGGCTCAACGATCTGGACCATCTCGACCTTGTCGAACTGGTGCTGGCGGATCATGCCGCGCGTATCGCGACCCGACGCACCGGCTTCACTGCGGAAGCACGGCGTGTGAGCCACGAACTTGATCGGCAGCAGTTTCGAATCGACGATCTCGCCGGCGACGATGTTAGTCAGCGACACTTCCGCGGTCGGGATCAGGTACAGATCGGCTTCGCCTTCGCGGCTGATCTTGAACAGGTCTTCTTCGAATTTCGGCAACTGGCTGGTACCGACCAATGCGGGTGCCTGGACCAGGTAAGGCGTGTACGCCTCTTCGTAGCCGTGTTCGGTGGTGTGCAGGTTGATCATGAACTGCGCCAGAGCGCGGTGCAGGCGAGCGATCGGGCCGCGCAGCAGGGCGAAACGCGCGCCGGACAGCTTGGCGGCAGTTTCGAAGTCCAGCCAGCCGAACTTCTCGCCCAGGGCCACGTGGTCCTGAATCGGGAAATCGAACGCGGTCGGAGTGCCCCAGCGGCGCACTTCGACGTTGCCGTCTTCATCGGCGCCAATCGGCACGGATTCGTGTGGCAGGTTCGGGATACCCAGCAGGATCGAATCCAGCTCGGTCTGGATCGTGTCCAGCTCGATTTTACCATCGCTCAATTCGCTTGCCATGCGCTCAACGGCTGCCATCAAGGGCGCGATGTCTTCGCCGCGCTGCTTGGCCTGGCCGATGGATTTGGAACGGGCATTACGCTCAGCCTGCAGTGCTTCGGTACGGGTCTGGACGGTCTTGCGCTGTTCTTCCAGCGCTTCGATGCGCGCCACATCCAGCTTGTAGCCACGGGATGCCAGGCGGTCCGCTACGTCCTGAAGGTTGCTACGTAACAGTTTGGAATCGAGCATGTCGGTTTCTCGTTTATCAAAGTTTGGTCAAGGACAGGCCGGCCCAGGTGGCGAGCAGACCGCCGAATACGCTGATCGCAGCATAGCCCAGGGCCAGCGGCACCTGCCCGCTTTCAAGCAGGCGCACCGTATCCAGTGAAAAGGATGAAAAAGTCGTCAGCCCCCCGAGGAAGCCGACGATCAGCCCGGCACGCACCTCGAAAGGCACCTCCGGACGAATCAAAAACAGACCGTATAGAACGCCGATCAGCAGACAGCCCACGATATTAACGGCGAGCGTCGCGGTATAGAAGTGTCGCGGCCAATTAGCGTTGACCCAATTGCCGGTGGCAAAGCGCAACAATGTGCCGGCAACACCGCCGATGGAGACCGCTATAACCAAAGGAATCACTATTTTCTCCGCTGCCGGGGGCTTAAACGGTCAAGTTGTGCAAGGTGGTTGAGCTTCTCGCCGATCTTCAACTCCAGGCCGCGTGGCACCGGTTGATAGAACGGTTGGGGCTCGAGTTCTTCCGGGAAATAGTCTTCGCCCGCGGCGTACGCGTCTGGCTCATCGTGGGCATAACGGTATTCATCGCCATAACCCAGCTGCTTCATCAGCTTGGTCGGCGCGTTGCGCAGGTGCAGCGGCACTTCGAGCGAGCCGTGTTCGGTGGCGCTGCGCATCGCGGCTTTGAAGCCCATGTACACCGCGTTGCTTTTCGGCGCGCACGCCAGATAAGTGATGGCCTGGGCCACTGCCAACTCGCCTTCAGGGCTGCCGAGGCGCTCCTGCACTTCCCACGCTGCCAGGCACAGGCTCAGGGCACGCGGGTCAGCGTTGCCGATGTCTTCGCTGGCCATGCGCACCACGCGCCGGGCCAGGTACAACGGGTCGCAACCGCCATCGATCATCCGCGCGAACCAGTACAGCGCGCCATCTGGATTGGAGCCGCGTACCGATTTATGCAGCGCCGATATCTGGTCGTAGAACGCCTCGCCGCCCTTGTCGAAACGCCGCCGCGTATCGCCGAGCAGGCTTTGCAGCAGGTCGATACCGATCTCGCTGTTGTCTTCCGCCAGGTCCGAGGCGTTCTCCAACAGGTTGAGCAAACGACGGCCATCGCCATCGGCGGCAGACAGCAGCATCTGGAAGCCTTCATCGCTGAGGGTCAGTTGCCGCTTGCCCAAGCCACGCTCTTCGGTCAGCGCGCGATGCACCAACTTGCGCAGGGCCGCTTCGTCGAGGCTTTTGAGCACGTAGACACGCGCCCGCGAGAGCAAGGCGTTGTTGAGTTCGAACGAGGGGTTTTCAGTGGTCGCGCCGATGAAAATCAGCGTGCCGTCTTCAACGTAGGGCAGAAACGCATCCTGCTGCGACTTGTTGAAACGATGCACTTCATCGACGAACAGGATGGTCCGCTTGCCGTATTGCCCGGCCTGCTGCTTGGCGATTTCCACCGCCTGACGGATCTCCTTCACGCCGGCCAGCACCGCCGAGACCGTTTCGAAGTGCGCATCCGAGACTTCCGCCAGCAACCGCGCCAGGGTGGTCTTGCCCACCCCCGGCGGTCCCCAGAAAATCATCGAGTGCAGGGCACCCTGCTCCAGGGCTTCGCGCAAAGGCTTGCCGCGAGCGAGCAGGTGTTCCTGACCGACGTACTCGTCCAGATTGGCCGCACGCAGGCGAGCGGCCAGGGGCTGAGCTATCGGGGCACTGCGAAACAGGTCCATCACTACTTATGAAACCTCACTGGGGACTGCGTTTTATTCCTGGATCACGTCCGCACCCTTGGGGATGTCGAACTTGAACTTGGATGCAGGGATCGGCTCGTTGGCCTTCACGCCGGTGAACAGGATGTTGGTGCGCTGGCCGACACTGTCGATCAGTTGCATGTCATTGACCAGACCGTTACGGAACGACAGGCGCAGGCTGTCAAACAGCGTGTCTTTGGTTTTCGGCTTCAAGGTGAAGTCGATCACGCCGCCGGCTTCCTTGGCGCTGATGTCGAAGCTCTGGCTGATCTTGGACACGTCACCCGACAACAACAGGGCTGGAGTCTGGGTCAAGCGCAGGTCGAGGGTCTTGATGGTGACCTGTTCAAGATCCGGGTCCCACAGGGTGACCTTCTTGCCGTCGGAAACCATCGTTTGTTCAGCGGGTGCATTGGTGTGCCAGTAAAACAGGCCTGGACGCTGCAGCGACATGTCACCGGCGGTTTCCTGCAATTGGGTGCCGCTGCCATCGAGGGTCAGTTGCGAAAAGCGTGCAGTCAGGGTCTTGGATGTTTCCAGCAATTGGGTCAGACGCGCCACGTCCTTGTCATCGGCGTGAGCCGAGAGCGTGGTCAAAGCCAGTACCGGCAGCAACAGCATGCGGATAAGACGCATGGGAGTCCTCATAACATTCGTGGGAGTACGGGCATCGCATGTCGCGACGCCCTTTCAATTCAAATCAGTCGCGTACCGGGCCTGGAGCCAGGACTTCACGCGAACCGTTGGTATTCATGGACGTCACGACCCCGGCCATTTCCATGGCTTCGATCATGCGCGCGGCGCGGTTGTAGCCGATTTTCAGCTTGCGCTGAACTGCAGAGATGGAGGCACGGCGGCTTTCCAGAACGAACTGGACGGCTTCGTCGTACAAGGCATCGGTTTCAGCATCGTCGTCACCGCCACTGCCGCCATTTTCAAAGCCACTGCCGGCCTCTTCGACACCGGCCAGGATCTCGTCGTTGTATTCCGGCGCTCCACGCAGCTTCCAGGCTTCAACCACCCGGTGAACCTCGTCATCGGATACGAACGCACCGTGAACACGAATCGGCAGGCTGGTGCCCGGCGGCATGTAGAGCATGTCACCGTGGCCCAGCAATTGCTCGGCGCCGCCCTGGTCGATGATGGTCCGCGAATCGATCTTGCTCGACACCTGGAACGCCATGCGCGTCGGGATGTTCGCCTTGATAAGACCGGTGATCACGTCAACCGACGGACGCTGGGTCGCGAGGATCAAGTGGATACCGGCCGCACGGGCCTTCTGGGCGATACGGGCGATCAGTTCTTCAACCTTCTTGCCGACGATCATCATCATGTCGGCGAATTCGTCGACCACTACGACGATGGTTGGCAGCTTGGTCAGCAACGGTGCTTCGTCGTGAATGCTTTCGCGCTTGTACAAAGGATCGGTCAACGGTGTGCCGGCGTCCTGGGCTTCCTTGACCTTGGCGTTGAAGCCCGACAGGTTTCGTACGCCCATCTTTGCCATCAGTTTGTAGCGACGTTCCATCTCCGCCACGCTCCAGCGCAGGGCGTTGGCGGCATCCTTCATGTCGGTAACCACCGGGCACAGCAGGTGCGGAATGCCTTCGTAGATCGACAGCTCAAGCATTTTCGGGTCGATCATGATCAGCTTGGCGTCTTCCGGGCCGGACTTGAACAGGATCGACAGGATCATCGCGTTCACACCCACCGACTTACCGGAACCGGTCGTACCGGCCACCAGCAAGTGAGGCATTTTCGCCAAGTCGGTGATGACCGGCTTGCCGCCGATGTCGTGGCCCAGGGCCAGGGTGACGGGCGACTTGAAGTTGTCGTACTCGGGCGTCGACAGCACTTCGGAGAAGCGCACGATCTGACGATCTTCGTTCGGGATCTCGATACCGACGGTGGTCTTGCCGGGAATCACTTCCACCACCCGCACACTGGTCACGGCCAGGGAACGCGCCAAGTCTTTTGCCAGGTTGGAAATGCGGCTGACTTTGACGCCAGCAGCGGGCTGGATTTCGTAACGGGTAATCACCGGCCCCGGGTGAATCGAATCCACCGAGACTTCGACGCCGAATTCCTTGAGCTTGATTTCCAGCAAATGGCCGACGGCCGCCAGGGATTCCGGGGAATAATTGAGTTGTTTCTTTTCTGCCGGGTCGAGGATCGAGATCGGCGGCAAGGTGCCTTCGACGGCGCTGTCGACGAACAGCGGGGCCTGCTTCTCTTTTTCCACGCGTTTGCTCGGCGCTGCCGGTTTTGGCGGCGCGGGCGCGATCACAGGCGGCACCTGCTTCTCGCGGTCCGACATGTGTTTGCTCAACGCTTGCTCGCGCTCGATCAAGCGCTCCTTGACCTTGGCCTGCTCGCGTTTGTCGGTGACAGTCGGCGCAACCACGTCATGAACGCGATCATCGACTTCACGCAACTGCGCAACCAGCTGCTTGCGTTCGACACGGGCGGCCCACCAGCGATTGGCCGCGCCCTGGAACAGTTCCAGCAGGTCGAGGGTAATCTTGCCGGTGACGTCCATCACCTTGAACCATGACAGGTCGGTGAACACGGTCAGGCCGAACAGGAACAGCGCGATGAACAACAACGTGCTGCCCTGAATGTTCAGGGCGTTCCTGGCCAGATCGCCAAGGCTTTCGCCCAACGCACCGCCAGCGCCGGCCGGCAGACCGGTTGCCGCGTGAAAATGGATATGTGCCAGGGCCGCGCCAGACAGCACCAGAAACACCAGGCCGATCAGGCGCCAGGAGAACAGCCAGCCGCTCCACTCCCACGCCTCGTGGCGCTGACGGAAGATCTGATACGCCTTGATCGCCAGCAGCAGCGGGAAGATATAGGCGAAATAACCCAGCACCATGAACAGGATATCGGCGCTGTAGGAACCGACCGGTCCGCCGAAGTTCTGCACGTCCTCGATCTTGCTGTTATGGCTCCAGCCCGGATCGTCCTTGCCATACGTCAACAAGGCCATCATCAGGAACAGGCACAGGCCGCCGATGGCGATCAATGCACCTTCCTTGAGCCGGTAGTGCAAATGCTGGCGCCAGAGCGGAACGACTGTCTTGGGTGCTGCGGTGGATTTCTTCAAAACGCTTCTTTTCCTGCGCCCGTGGCGCGTCCATCTGTTGATTGACTATAAAAAACTGCCCAATCCAGGCAGGTAAAAAAGTTAACAGGCGCAACTGAGACTACTTTTAACACTGCGCCCTGGTTTTTTTAAACACGGTACGCATTGCTTATTTTGTTACAAACACAGTTACAGGCAGGCATTGTACGGGTTTGTTCGCCCGATGCCATGCTTCAAGCCCTTGGATGTAGCATAGCCAAAGGCAGGTTACGCGCGATTCAATTTGAGCATGCATTCTCTTTTGTGACAAAGGCTTATGAGGTGTTTTTATGAGCGAAGCGAAGCATTCCCGCCTGATCATTCTGGGTTCTGGCCCTGCCGGTTACAGCGCAGCCGTTTATGCCGCTCGTGCCAACCTCAAACCCGTTGTCATTACCGGCATACAGGCAGGTGGCCAGCTGACCACCACCGTCGAAGTCGATAACTGGCCCGGCGACGTCGAAGGCCTTACCGGCCCGGTGCTGATGGAACGCATGCAAAAACACGCCGAACGCTTCGACACACAGATCGTTTACGACCACATCCATACCGCCAAGTTGCAGCAGCGCCCTTTCGAGCTGATTGGCGATGGCGGCACCTATACGTGCGACGCCCTGATCATCGCCACCGGCGCTTCAGCGCAATACCTGGGACTGGCATCGGAGGAGACCTTTGCCGGCCGCGGCGTTTCAGCTTGTGCCACGTGTGACGGTTTCTTCTATCGCAATCAAGTGGTCGCGGTCGTTGGCGGCGGCAACACCGCAGTCGAAGAAGCCCTGTACCTGTCGAACATCGCCAAGGAAGTCCATCTGATTCACCGGCGCGACAAGCTGCGCTCGGAGAAAATCCTTCAGGACAAGCTTTTCGAAAAGGCCGCCAACGGCAATATCCGCCTGCACTGGAATCAGCATCTGGATGAAATTCTGGGCGATGCCAGCGGCGTGACCGGCGCCCGCCTGCGCGACAGCCACACCGGCGAAACCAGCGAGTTGCCTGTGGCCGGCGTGTTCATCGCCATCGGCCACAAGCCCAATACCGACTTGTTTATCGACCAACTGCCCATGCGCGACGGCTATTTGCTGGTCAAGGGCGGCAACGAAGGCGATGCCACCGCCACCGAGATTCCAGGAGTCTTTGCCGCAGGCGATGTGGCCGATCACGTGTACCGCCAGGCAGTGACTTCCGCAGGGGCTGGCTGCATGGCCGCACTGGACGCCGAGAAATACCTCGACGACATTCCCGTCGTTTGACGGCAAACTTGACGGCGGGCCCACCGGCCCGCCCCCGCCCTCCCCTTCTGCAAGCCCGGATGCCATGCTGACTTGGTTACAACGCAATACCCTGACCTTCCCGCCGCTGGAAAAAGCCATGCGCGACCCCAACGGTCTGCTGGCCGCCGGCGGCGACCTGTCTGCCGATCGTCTGATTCAGGCGTATCGCCACGGCTGCTTTCCGTGGTTCTCGGAAGGACAGCCGATTCTCTGGTGGTCGCCGGATCCACGCACAGTGCTGTTTCCCGACGAACTGCATGTCTCGCGCAGCCTGAACAAATTATTGCGCCAGCAACGCTATCAAGTGACCTTCGATCAGGATTTCGCCTCGGTCATTGCGGCCTGCGCCGCACCACGCGATTACGCCGACGGCACCTGGATCACTGACGCGATGCAGACGGCGTATCTGGAGCTGCACAGACGCGGCTACGCGCATTCCGTTGAGGTCTGGGACGATGGTGTGCTGGTTGGCGGGCTCTATGGCCTGGCGATGGGTCAGCTGTTTTTCGGCGAATCCATGTTCAGCCGCGCTGACAATGCCTCGAAATTTGGTTTTGCCACACTGGTGCGACATCTGAAAGACTCAGGTTTTGTGCTGATCGATTGCCAGATGCCGACTGACCACCTGCACAGCCTGGGGGCCAGGGCCATTCCCCGCCGCGAGTTTGCCGGCTACCTTGCGCAGCATCTGGATCAACCCAACCGTGCCACCTGGGTTTGCTGAGCGACATTTGCGCGCGTGGCTTACACTTAATGCAAAAGCTTATCCCGAGGGTTGATCATGACCGAGTTGGCGCGTTTGAAGTTCTATGCCACTCAGCCCCACTCTTGCAGTTATCTGCCCGAGGAGCAGGCCACCACGCTGTTCCTCGACCCTAGTCAGCCCATGGATGTGCATGTCTACGCAGATCTGTCTGAAATGGGTTTTCGTCGTAGCGGCGATCATCTTTACCGGCCTCATTGCCAGAATTGCAATGCGTGCGTACCGGCGCGCATCCCCGTGGCGCAATTTACGCCCAACCGTCAGCAGAAACGCATTTTCAAACGCAACGCCGACCTGCAAGTGCGCCCTGCCAGACCGCAATACAGCGAAGAGTACTTCGACCTCTACCAGCGCTACATCGAACAGCGGCACGCCGACGGCGACATGTACCCGCCGAGCCGTGACCAATTTTCGACCTTCCTGGTGCGTGACCTGCCGTTTTCACGCTTCTACGAATTTCGCCTCGAAGGCCGGCTGGTGGCGGTAGCTGTCACTGACCTACTGCCAAACGGTTTGTCGGCGGTCTACACCTTCTACGAACCTGAAGAAGAACGCCGCAGCCTGGGGCGCTACGCGATCCTCTGGCAGATTGCCGAGGCCAAACGTCTCGGCCTGGAAGCCGTCTACCTCGGCTATTGGATCAAGAACTGCAAAAAGATGAGCTACAAGACCCAATATCGCCCCATCGAACTGCTGATTAATCAACGTTGGGTCATCCTGAACTAGAACCCCTTGGCTTAAACCCCATTTTTCGGGCACAATGCACGCCGCTTTTGCCTGGCGCAGTTGCACCGGGCCATTCATTGGACACCGAGGGCTTTACTGCATGTCGAAAGAAGACAGCTTCGAAATGGAAGGCACTGTCGTCGACACCCTGCCCAACACCATGTTTCGTGTGGAGTTGGAAAATGGGCACGTCGTAACCGCGCATATCTCCGGCAAGATGCGCAAGAACTACATTCGTATTCTTACCGGTGACAAAGTGCGCGTCGAGCTGACGCCCTATGACTTGAGCAAAGGGCGCATCACTTACCGCGCTCGCTAATCAAGTCAATACAAAACGCCCGGTTTATGCCGGGCGTTTTTGTTTGTCTGCGATTTGGTGGGGGCCTGGGTTTTGGGTTCTTGGGTTCTTGGGTTTTGGGTGTATATCCGTTGCTGCGGTAACGGCTGCTGGCGGTTTCGCTTTTACAGCGACTCACTTTTCCAGACGCCGAAAAGTAAGCAAAAGGCTTCGCCCCGGCGTACGGCGCCTCGCTGAGGCTCCGCGTTCCCTCGCTACGGTGTCCATCAGGGGGCATCGCCTCCGGTCTGCTTCGCGACGACCTCCTCTCGATGTGTGCGGCTTCGCCGCACGGCGCTACGCGCCTAACCCCCTGATGAACACCTACGCTCGGCCTGCCGAAGGGGCGAAAGATCAAAAGCAGATCAAGATCAAGATCTAAAGCCACAGCCACAGCCACAGCAAGATCAAAAGATCGCAGCCTCGTTTCACTCGACAGCTCCTACAGGGGGATCGGTGTGCATCCGCTTCTCACCACTCAACAGGATGAGCGTTAGCTCGGCTGCAGCTCTTGATCTTGATCCACGGGCGACGTCGGAAGGCTGAGAGGAGGGATTCATCCGGGGTGGGAGCGCAGCGAGCGTTCGACGAAGTCGAACACATCGAGAGGAGGTGCAGCGAAGCAAACCGGAGGCGATGCCCCCCGGATGGATCCCGGAGCGAAGGAACCCCGAGCCTCAGCGAGCGGGCCGAACGTAGGAGCAAGCGTTTTTTTGCTTACTTTTTTTAGGCGTTTGTAAAAAAAGTGAGTCGCCGTAAGGGCGAAACCATAAGCAGCCGTTACCGCAGCAACGGATATACACCCAAACCCCAAACAGCAAAAAGGCGCCCGAAGGCGCCTCTAGCTTTACAACAGATCAACAACCGTCAGGCCATCTCAGCCGTGGTCTCGAAATCGAAGGTCAGCTCGCCATCCTTCAAATCGATATGAACCACGCCACCATGGTCAGCCAGTTCGCCAAACAGAATCTCTTCCGCCAGCGGACGCTTGATCTTGTCCTGGATCAAACGCGCCATTGGACGAGCGCCCATCGCCGTGTCGTAGCCACTTGCCGCCAGCCAGCCACGCGCAGCGTCGGTCACTTCCAACTGCACGCGCTTGTCTTCCAACTGCGCCTGAAGCTCGGTAAGGAACTTGTCCACCACACTTTTGATGACCTCGTGACTGAGGCGACCAAACTGGATAATGGTGTCCAGACGGTTGCGGAACTCCGGCGTGAAGCTCTTCTTGATCACTTCCATCGCATCGGACGAGTGGTCCTGATGGGTGAAACCGATCGAAGCGCGAGCCGCTGTTTCGGCACCGGCGTTGGTCGTCATGATGACGATCACGTTACGGAAGTCCGCCTTGCGCCCGTTGTTATCGGTCAGCGTACCGTGGTCCATGACCTGCAGCAGCAGGTTGAAGACTTCCGGATGCGCCTTCTCGATCTCATCGAGCAACAGCACGCAGTGAGGCTGCTTGGTGATGGCTTCGGTCAGCAAACCGCCCTGATCGAACCCGACATAGCCTGGAGGTGCACCGATCAGACGCGATACGGTGTGGCGCTCCATGTACTCGGACATGTCGAAACGAACCAGCTCGATCCCCAAGGCCTTGGCCAGCTGACGCGCCGCTTCGGTTTTACCGACACCGGTCGGCCCTGCAAACAGGAACGAACCGACAGGCTTGTCAGGCGACTTGAGACCGGCACGGGACAGTTTGATCGCAGTCGACAGCGAATCGATCGCGGCATCCTGGCCGAATACGGTCAGCTTCAGGTCACGCTCAAGGTTACGCAGCAGCTCTTTGTCGGAGCTGGTGACGTGTTTTGGCGGAATCCGCGCGATTTTCGCAACGATGTCCTCGACCTGAGGCACTTCGATGCGTTTCACGCGTTTCTCGATCGGCTGCAGACGCTGATAGGCGCCCGCCTCGTCGATGACATCGATGGCTTTGTCCGGCATGTGCCGGTCATTGATGTAGCGCGACGCCAGTTCTGCAGCGGCACGCAACGCCTCATCACTGTATTCGATGTTGTGGTGCGCTTCGAAACGACCTTTCAGGCCGCGCAGGATGCCGATGGTGTCTTCCACCGACGGCTCCGACACATCGACCTTCTGGAAGCGCCGAGCCAAGGCACGGTCCTTCTCGAAGATCCCGCGGAATTCCTGGAACGTGGTCGATCCGATGCAACGGATATCGCCCGACGACAGCAGTGGCTTGAGCAGGTTCGAGGCATCCATGACGCCACCGGACGCAGCACCCGCACCGATGATGGTGTGGATTTCGTCGATGAACAGGATCGCCTGCGGACGTTTTTTCAGCTCATTGAGCAACGCCTTGAAGCGCTTCTCGAAATCACCACGGTATTTGGTCCCGGCCAGCAGGGCTCCCAGATCGAGGGAATACACCACGCTGTTGGCCAGCAGGTCCGGCACCTGGTTGTCGACAATACGCTTGGCCAGGCCTTCGGCAATCGCGGTTTTACCCACGCCCGCCTCGCCAACCAACAGCGGATTGTTTTTGCGACGACGCGCCAGGATCTGCGCGACACGCTCGACTTCCAGCTCACGGCCGACCAATGGATCGATACGACCCTGGCGCGCGAGTTCGTTGAGGTTGCTGGCATAAGCATCCAGAGGATTGCCTGAAGAAGAAGACTCACCGCCCTCGTCGTCCTGCATATCTTGCTCACCTTCAGAGTGATCGCCATGCCCAGGCACTTTGGAAATGCCATGAGCGATGTAGTTGACGACATCAATGCGCGCAACGCTCTGCTGTTTCAGCAGGAACACTGCCTGACTCTCTTGCTCACTGAAGATTGCGACCAGCACGTTGGCGCCAGTCACTTCGCGTTTGCCCGAGCTCTGTACGTGGAAAACAGCACGCTGCAGGACACGCTGGAAGCCCAGGGTTGGCTGGGTTTCGCGATCCTCGTCATGGATAGGAATCAATGGCGTGGTGGAGTCGATGAACTCCTGCAGATCATGCTTGAGTTTGTCGAGGTTTGCGCCGCAGGCACGCAAAACGGTGGCGGCAGCCTCATTATCCAATAGGGCCAGCAGGAGGTGTTCGACGGTCATGAATTCATGACGCTTCGATCGAGCCTCCTTGAAGGCTAAATTGAGGGTGACTTCGAGCTCGCGGTTTAACATAGCTTCACCTCATACCCAAGTGGTCGGCGATTAACCGTCCTTCTCGATTTCACAGAGTAGCGGATGCTGGCTTTCCCTGGCGTACTGGTTGACCTGCATGGCCTTAGTCTCGGCGATGTCGCGGGTAAACACTCCACATACTGCCCGTCCTTCTGTGTGGACGGCCAGCATGACCTTGGTCGCCAGCTCCCGATTCAGGTTAAAAAACACCTCGAGCACTTCGACGACGAAATCCATCGGTGTGTAGTCATCATTGAACAAAACCACCTTGTACATCGGCGGCGCCTGTAGTGCAGGCTTTGCCTCCTGAACAGCAATGCCTGCGGAATCGTCGTCTTGAGCTCCCGGGTGTTCTTTTTGGAGAGCCGGGCGATCCTGATTGAATGTTAGTCGAATCTGGCTGATTGCATGCATGGAAAGAAAGGTTCGTCAGTTGTTCAAATACAGTGGTGGGGGCGGCCAACGTCGATTTCAACTCCGACTGCCTGGTCACCTTGACTATCGGGAAATCAGTGTTACAACCAATAGAGCCCACAGTGGGTAAAAAAGGTCCGCGGAGTCAATCTTAATTATAGAGACTGACTGCGGATGTACTGGATGATACTCCAGTGATGGAGTCTGTTGCAGAGGGATATGGGTATGCCAGTCGGTAAGGTGAAGTGGTTCAACAATGCCAAGGGATTCGGTTTCATTAACACCGACGCCAGAGAAGGACGCGACGAGGACGGCAAGGACATCGATTTCTTTGCCCACTACTCGGCCATTGAGATGGGCGGCTACAAGACCCTCAAGGCCGGACAAGCCGTGAACTTCGATATCGTCCAGGGGCCCAAAGGCTTGCACGCCGTGAAGATCACGGCTGCCGTCCCCGCCACCGAACAGGCGATACCCTCCGTCAAACAGGAATCGGTGTCGAGCTGACGCAACAGATCATCCAGTCATTAAAAAACCGCCCGAAGGCGGTTTTTTTTATGCCGATTCGCTTACATATGCGAGATGAGCGCATCACCGAACGCGGACGAAGACAGCAGCTTCGCGCCTTCCATCAAACGGTGGAAGTCATAGGTCACGGTCTTGGCGGAAATCGCGCCGTTGGTGCCCTTGATGATCAGATCAGCCGCTTCGGTCCAGCCCATGTGACGCAGCATCATCTCTGCGGACAGGATCAGCGAGCCCGGGTTGACCTGGTCCTTGCCGGCGTATTTCGGCGCAGTACCGTGGGTCGCTTCGAACATCGCAATGGTGTCGGACAGGTTGGCACCCGGCGCGATACCGATACCGCCCACTTCGGCCGCCAGGGCGTCGGAGAGGTAGTCACCGTTCAGGTTCAGGGTCGCGATCACATCGTACTCGGCCGGGCGCAGCAGGATCTGCTGGAGCATGGCGTCGGCGATTGCGTCTTTGACGATAACGTTCTTACCGGTTTTCGGGTTCTTGAACTGCATCCACGGACCGCCGTCGAGCAGGGTCGCGCCGAACTCTTCAGCCGCCACTTCGTAGGCCCATTCCTTGAAGGCACCTTCGGTGAACTTCATGATGTTGCCTTTGTGCACGATGGTCAGCGAATCGCGGTCGTTGTCGACCACATATTGCAGAGCCTTGCGCGCCAGACGCTTGGTGCCTTGCAGGGAAACCGGCTTGATGCCGATGCCGCAATTTTCGTCGAAACGGATCTTGGTGACGCCCATTTCATCTTTCAGGAACTTGATGACCTTGGTCGCTTCCGGCGAACCGGCTTTCCACTCGATACCGGCGTAGATGTCTTCCGAGTTCTCGCGGAAGATCGTCATGTCGACATCGCCTGGCTTCTTGACCGGGCTCGGCACACCTTCGAACCAGCGTACCGGACGCAGGCAGACATACAGGTCGAGCTGCTGACGCAGGGCCACGTTCAGCGAACGGATGCCGCCACCGACCGGAGTGGTCAGAGGGCCCTTGATGGAAACCACGTAATCTTTAACTGCGTCCAGGGTTTCCTGAGGTAGCCAGGTGTCCTGATCGTAAACCTGAGTCGCTTTCTCCCCGGCATAGACTTCCATCCAGGAAATTTTGCGCTCGCCGCCGTAAGCCTTCTTAACAGCAGCATCGACAACCTTGATCATGACCGGGCTGATATCAACGCCAATACCATCGCCTTCGATGAAGGGGATGATCGGGTTGTTAGGAACATTGAGAGAATGGTCTGCGTTGACGGTGATTTTGTCGCCGACTGCTGGAACCTGAATCTTCTTGTATCCCATGCTGAACTCCATTGTTTGGATTGAACATCTGGCTTCGTTCGAGCGTACCCCAGTTAAATCAGCACGCAAACCCTATGTTCCAACCATCTGCCGCAAAGCTGTGCAGTTCGCGACGTACAAGCCTGAAAGCAAAGGGAAAAGCGCCAAACTCAAGCACGGTGCAAGACTCTACGCCCCACTCGCCCCTGCGACCTTTAGACCAATGGACGTTCATCGTTACGTATGAACCATCGGCAGATTGCCAGCTACCTATGTATAATGCCGCCCGCTGACCACAGAGTCACGACGGCCGACCTCTCCTGCAACTGAACAAGTAGCCGAGGCTTGGGGCCTGAAAAAGCAGGGTTGTTACCGCAACCCACCCGCTTGACGCTCGACCGATGCACCCAACATCACCGCAAAGAAACCTCGACATTCGGCTCATGGATGACTTTGAACGAACGCGCTTTACCCGGCGCCCCTCGAGTTTCTGCGCACGCTTTAGCAAAGAAGAGAGAGTTAATCCGAATATGCCCACCCGCTCGAAGATCATCTATACCTTCACCGACGAAGCTCCCGCCCTCGCCACCTATTCACTGTTGCCTATCGTAGAGGCGTTCACCGCCTCGGCTGATATCGCCGTTGAAACCCGCGATATCTCTCTTGCAGGGCGCATCCTGGCCAGCTTCCCCGAGCAATTGGGTGACAAAGCCGTAGCCGACCACCTCGCCGAACTGGGCGACCTGGCCGTTACGCCTGAAGCCAACATCATCAAGTTGCCGAACATCAGCGCTTCGGTTCCGCAGCTGCAAGCCGCGATCAAAGAGCTGCAAGCCCAGGGCTTCGCACTGCCGGATTACCCGGAAACCGTGACCAGCGACGCCGACAAGCTCGCCAAATCCCGTTACGACAAGATCAAGGGCAGCGCCGTAAACCCGGTTCTGCGCGAAGGCAACTCCGATCGTCGTGCGCCACTGTCGGTCAAGAACTACGCACGCAAGCACCCGCACAAAATGGGCGCCTGGGCCAAAGACTCCAAGTCCCACGTTGCGCATATGAGCACCGGCGATTTCTACGGCAGCGAAAAAGCCGCCCTGATCGACGCCGCTGACGCGGTCAAAATCGAACTGATCGCTCAAGACGGCACCACCACCGTCCTGAAAGAAAAAACCACCGTGCAAGCCGGTGAGATCCTCGATTGCGCGGTCATGAGCAAAAACGCCCTGCGCAGCTTCATTGCCGCCGAGATCGAAGACGCCAAGCAAAAAGGCGTGTTGCTGTCGGTTCACTTGAAAGCCACCATGATGAAGGTCTCCGACCCGATCATGTTCGGCCAGATCGTTGCCGAGTTCTATAAAGACGCACTGGCCAAGCACGCTGACGTGCTGGCACAGATCGGCTTCAACCTGAACAACGGCATCGGCGACCTGTACGCTCGCATCAAGGCCTTGCCGGCCGAGCAACAAGCGCAGATCGAAGCGGACATCCAGGCGGTCTACGCCGCTCGTCCGTCGTTGGCCATGGTCAACTCCGACAAAGGCATCACCAACCTGCACGTGCCGAGCGACGTCATCGTCGACGCCTCGATGCCAGCGATGATCCGTGACTCCGGCAAGATGTGGGGCACTGACGGTCAACTGCACGACACCAAGGCCGTGATCCCGGATCGCTGCTACGCCACCATCTACCAGGCGGTGATCGAAGACTGCAAGCTGCACGGCGCTTTCGATCCGACCACCATGGGCAGCGTGCCAAACGTTGGCCTGATGGCGAAAAAAGCCGAAGAGTACGGCTCGCACGACAAGACTTTCCAGATCAAGAGCAATGGCGTGGTTCGGGTTTCCGACAGCGCTGGTCGCACACTGCTGGAACAGTCGGTTGAAGCCGGCGACATCTTCCGCATGTGCCAGACCAAAGACGCGCCGATCCAGGACTGGGTCAAACTGGCCGTCAACCGTGCTCGCGCAAGCGCAACCCCGGCCATTTTCTGGCTGGACCCGATGCGCGCCCACGACGGCGTAGTGATCGAGAAAGTTCAGGCTTACCTGAAGGATCACGACACCTC
Organism: Pseudomonas arsenicoxydans; assembly: GCF_900103875.1. Lineage (NCBI taxonomy): Bacteria > Pseudomonadati > Pseudomonadota > Gammaproteobacteria > Pseudomonadales > Pseudomonadaceae > Pseudomonas > Pseudomonas arsenicoxydans. The sequence continues at coordinate 5,293,692 of NZ_LT629705.1, forward strand.
CGGCCTGGACATCCGCATCATGTCGCCAGTCGACGCGATGGCCTTCACTTTGGGCCGCACCCGCGAAGGCAAGGACACCATCTCGGTGACCGGCAACGTACTGCGCGACTACCTGACCGACCTGTTCCCGATCATGGAACTGGGCACCAGCGCCAAGATGCTGTCTATCGTGCCGCTGATGAATGGCGGTGGCCTGTTCGAAACCGGCGCTGGCGGTTCGGCACCGAAGCACGTTCAGCAGCTGCTGGAAGAAAACTTCCTGCGCTGGGATTCCCTGGGCGAGTTCCTGGCCCTGGCCGCCTCCCTCGAGCACCTGGGTGTTACTTACAACAACCCTAAAGCGCTGGTGCTGGCCAAGACCCTGGATCAGGCCACTGGCCAGTTCCTGGACAACAACAAGTCGCCATCGCGCAAAGTCGGCAACATCGACAACCGCGGCAGCCACTTCTACCTGGCGCTGTACTGGGCTCAAGCCCTGGCGGCCCAGACCGAAGACACTGCATTGCAAGCCCAGTTCGGCCAACTGGCCAAGACCCTGGCCGAGAACGAAGCGACCATCGTCGCCGAGCTCAACGCCGTTCAGGGCAAGCCAGTGGACATCGGCGGTTACTACCACGCCAATGCCGAGCTGATCAGCAAGGCCATGCGCCCAAGCAACACTTTCAACGCCGCGATCGCTGCGCTGGTTTAAGGTTGTAAGGATGCAAAGAAGCCCCGGCCCAGTGCCGGGGTTTCTGTTTCCGAGCCGCACACAAAGCAAATGTGGGAGCGAGCCTGCTCGCGATAGCGATATATCATTCAACATTGATGTCGACTGACCTACCACTATCGCGAGCAGGCTCACTCCCACATTGATCTATGTTCCAACATTAGAAATCGAGGAAGCTCTATGGATTGGCTACCCCACATCACCGTCGCCACCATCGTCGAAGACAACGGCCGCTTCCTGATGGTCGAAGAAACCAAGCACGGACGAACAGTGCTCAACCAACCCGCCGGCCACCTCGACCCGGACGAAACCCTGATCGAAGCCGCCGTGCGTGAAACCCTTGAAGAAACCGGCTGGGACGTCGAACCGACCGGCGTGGTGGGCATTTACCTCTACACCGCCCCGAGCAACGGCGTGACCTACCAGCGCGTCTGCTTCACCGCAAAACCGCTCAAACACCACCCGGACTATCAACTGGACGACGGTATCGTCGGTGCAAAGTGGCTGACGCGTGACGAACTGCTGGCACAGCGCGCAAACTGGCGCAGTGAGCTGATCATCCGCTGTATCGATGATTATCTGGACGGTAAACACTTCGGTCTCGAACTGATCCGCCCTTCTCTTTAGCCTTGCGGGCTTCGGCCTGCTAGAATCGCGTCCTTTTTCAAGACACTCATTGAATCCCTATGCGTGATCCAGCCCCTTCTGACACACAAAAGAAGCGCGTCATTGTCGGCATGTCCGGCGGCGTGGACTCTTCCGTTTCCGCTCTCCTGCTGATCGAGCAGGGTTATGAGGTGGAAGGCCTGTTCATGAAGAACTGGGAAGAAGACGATGGAACGGAATACTGCACCGCCATGGATGACCTGGCGGATGCCCAGGCCGTGTGCGACAAGATTGGCATCAAGCTGCACACCGCCAACTTCGCCGCCGAGTACTGGGACAACGTGTTCGAGCACTTCCTGGCCGAATACAAGGCCGGGCGCACGCCAAACCCGGACATCCTGTGCAACCGCGAGATCAAGTTCAAGGCGTTCCTCGACTACGCCATGGTGCTCGGCGCCGACCTGATTGCCACCGGCCACTACGTGCGCCGCCGCGACATCGATGGCCGCACCGAACTGCTCAAGGGCCTGGACCCGAACAAGGACCAGAGCTACTTCCTGCACGCTGTCGGCGGTGAACAGATCGCCAAGACCCTGTTCCCGGTCGGCGAGCTGGAAAAGCCCGAAGTGCGCGCGATTGCCGAGAAGCATGAGCTGGCAACCGCGAAGAAAAAGGACTCCACAGGGATTTGCTTTATCGGCGAACGCCGCTTCAGCGATTTCCTCAAGCAATACCTGCCGGCCCAGCCAGGCGAGATCAAGACCACCGAAGGTGAAGTCATCGGCCGCCACCACGGCTTGATGTATCACACCATCGGCCAGCGCCAGGGCCTGGGCATCGGCGGCTTGAAAGACGCCGGTGACGAGCCGTGGTACGTGTTGATCAAGGATCTGGAACACAACGAGCTGATCGTTGGCCAGGGCAATGACCACCCTTACCTGTTCTCCCGCGCCCTGCTCGCCTCGGATATCTATTGGGTCAACCCGATCGATCTGAGCGAGCCGCGCAAGTTGACCGCCAAGGTCCGTTATCGCCAGAGCGATCAACCTTGCACACTGGAAAAGACCGCCACCGGTTACCGCGCAACCTTCGATGACCCGCAACGCGCGGTCACCCCGGGCCAGTCGGTGGTGTTCTATGACGGTGAAATCTGCCTCGGCGGTGGCGTCATCGAAGTCGCAGAACCCTGGAGCAGCAAGGCATGAGCCCCACTCAGGAGCAACTGACGGCGCTGGGCGGCGTGTTTCTCGCCGCCGTCCTCGTCGACAAGATTGCCAAGACCGGCCAGACCAGCGAAGCCGGTCTGACCTGCATGCTCGGCAGCCTGCTGATTCGTGACCCCAAGGACACCCTAGAAGTGTACGGCGGCGACGATCTCAACCTGCGTGAAGGCTATCGCGCCTTGATCGGCGCCTTGGAACGCGATCCGAGCACCCTGCAGCGCGAGCCGCTGCGCTATGCCCTGGCCATGCTGGGCCTTGAGCGCCAACTGGCCAAGCGCGGCGACATGCTCGACGCGATCGGCAAGCGCCTGCCGCAGATTCAATCCCAGGTCGAACACTTCGGCCCGGCGCACGAAAACGTGATCGCCGCCTGCGGCGCACTGTACCAGGACACGCTGAGCACCCTGCGCCAACGGATTCAGGTCCACGGCGACATGCGCAACCTGCAGCAACCGAGCAACGCCTCGAAAATCCGCGCCCTGTTGCTGGCCGGTATTCGTTCGGCGCGCCTGTGGCGGCAGTTGGGCGGTCATCGCTGGCAGCTGGTGATCAGCCGTCGCAAGTTGCTCAAAGAGCTTTACCCGCTGATGCGCAGCAGCTGAACCGCGCCCGCAACACTGTTTTAGATCTGTAACGCGTAATACGCCGGTCAGTTGGCAACGGACCGGCGGATTTTTTCGTGTATGATACGCGCCCCATTTCGTTGCCCGACTGTCCGAGAACACCCCATGCAGCTTTCTTCGCTCACTGCGGTTTCCCCTGTTGACGGCCGCTACGCCGGCAAAACCCAGGCCCTGCGCCCAATTTTCAGCGAATACGGCCTGATCCGTGCTCGCGTCCTGGTTGAAGTGCGCTGGCTCCAGCGCCTGGCCGCTCACCCAGGCATCAGCGAAGTGCCGGCGTTCTCCGCCGAAGCCAACGCTGTGCTGAACACCCTGGCGGACAACTTCGCTCTGGAGCACGCCGAGCGTGTCAAAGAGATCGAGCGCACCACCAACCACGACGTCAAAGCCATCGAGTACCTGCTCAAAGAGCAAGCGGCCAAGCTGCCGGAACTGGCCAAGGTCAGCGAATTCATCCACTTTGCCTGCACCAGCGAGGACATCAACAACCTGTCCCACGCCCTGATGCTGCGCGAAGGCCGTGATGACGTAATGCTGCCGCTGATGCGCCAGACCGCTGAAGCCATCCGCGAACTGGCCATCCGCTTCGCCGACGTACCAATGCTGTCGCGCACCCACGGTCAACCGGCATCGCCGACCACCCTGGGCAAAGAGCTGGCGAACGTGGTTTACCGTCTGGAGCGTCAAATCGCTCAGGTCGCCGCCGTTCCGCTGCTGGGCAAAATCAACGGCGCTGTCGGCAACTACAACGCTCACCTGTCGGCCTACCCTGAGATCGACTGGGAAGAAAACGCCCGCGCCTTCATCGAAGACGAACTGGGCCTGGGTTTCAACCCGTACACCACGCAGATCGAACCGCACGACTACATCGCCGAGCTGTTCGACGCGATCGCTCGCTTCAACACCATCCTGATCGACTTCGACCGTGACATCTGGGGCTACATCTCCCTGGGCTATTTCAAACAGCGCACCATCGCTGGCGAAATCGGTTCCTCGACCATGCCGCACAAGGTCAACCCGATCGACTTCGAAAACTCCGAAGGCAACCTGGGCATCGCCAACGCACTGTTCCAGCACCTGGCGAGCAAACTGCCAATCTCCCGCTGGCAGCGCGACCTGACCGACTCCACCGTTCTGCGTAACCTCGGTGTCGGCTTCGCCCACAGCGTGATCGCGTACGAAGCCAGCCTCAAAGGCATCAGCAAACTGGAGCTCAACGCCCAGAAGATCGCTGCTGACCTGGATGCATGCTGGGAAGTGTTGGCCGAGCCGATCCAGACCGTGATGCGCCGCTACAACATCGAAAACCCGTACGAGAAGCTGAAAGAGTTGACCCGCGGCAAGGGCATCAGCCCTGAAGCGCTGCAAACTTTCATCGACGGCCTGGACATGCCAGCCGCCGCCAAGGCCGAGCTGAAATTGCTCACCCCGGCGAACTACATCGGCAACGCTGTAGAGCAAGCCAAACGCATCTGATCGACCGCTGTACCCGTTTGAGACGCCCGGCAGCGCCGGGCGTTTTTATTCCCGTCTGAAAAGTGCTTTTTTTCAATAGGTTACACATGAATCCTGACATTCCTCTTCAACTCCTGGGCGGTATCACGGCGCGCGAATTCCTGCGCGACTACTGGCAGAAAAAACCTCTGCTGATCCGCCAGGCGATTCCTGAATTCGAAAGCCCGATCGATCCCGACGAATTGGCCGGCCTCGCGCTTGAAGAAGAAGTTGAATCGCGTCTGGTAATCGAGCACGGCGAGCGTCCTTGGGAATTGCGCCGCGGCCCGTTCGCCGAAGACGAATTCAGCAAACTGCCGGAAACCGAGTGGACCCTGCTGGTTCAAGCGGTTGACCAGTTCGTGCCAGAAGTCGGCGAACTGCTGGAGAACTTCCGCTTCCTGCCGAGCTGGCGCGTCGACGACGTGATGATCAGCTTCGCCGCCCCAGGTGGCAGCGTCGGCCCGCACTTCGATAACTACGATGTGTTCCTGCTGCAAGGTCACGGCAAGCGCAATTGGAAAATCGGCCAAATGTGCGACTCCGAAAGCAAGCTGCTGCCACACGCGGACCTGCGCATTCTCGCCGACTTCGAAGCCACCGATGAGTGGGTTCTGGAACCGGGCGACATGCTCTATCTGCCGCCACGCCTGGCCCATTGCGGCGTCGCGATTGATGACTGCATGACCTACTCGGTCGGCTTCCGCGCCCCGAGCGCCTCCGAAGTGCTGACTCACTTCACCGACTTCCTCAGCCAATTCCTGACCGACGAAGAGCGCTACACCGATGCCGACGCCCTGCCGGCGGTCGATCCGCACCAGATTCAGCACGACGCTCTTGATCGCCTGAAAGCCTTGCTCGCCGAGCACATGAGCGACGAGCGACTGCTGTTGACCTGGTTCGGCCAGTACATGACCGAACCGCGTTATCCGGAACTGGTGGTCGGCCCGGAAGAAGTCGAAGAAGAAGACTTTCTCGCGAGCCTGGAACAAGGCGCCGTGCTAATCCGCAACCCGAGTGCGCGCCTGGCATGGTCGGAAGTGGATGACGATCTGCTGTTGTTCGCCAGCGGCCAGAGCCGCTACCTGCCGGGCAAACTGCGCGAACTGCTGAAGTTGATCTGCGCTGCCGACGCCCTGCACACCGACAACCTCGGTGACTGGCTGAACGACGAAGACGGTCGCGGCTTGCTGTGCGAACTGGTCAAACAAGGCAGCCTGGGGTTTGCCGATGAATAAAATTCACGTACGTGTCGCAGACTGGCAGAAGGATATCGCCGAGATCCGGCGCATTCGTGAGACGGTGTTCATCGCCGAGCAATCCGTTCCGCCTGAACTGGAATGGGATGCCGATGACGCAACGGCGGTGCATTTCCTGGCCTACGAGGGCGACTTTCCGATTGGCACCGCCCGCCTGTTGCCCGACGGTCATGTCGGCCGGGTGTCGGTGCTCAAAGACTGGCGCGGCTTGAAAGTCGGCGATGCACTGATGCACGCGGTAATCGGTGAAGCCGAGAAACGCGGGCTGAAGCAGCAGATGCTGAGCGCGCAAGTGCAGGCCACGGCGTTCTATGAGCGCCTGGGCTTCAGCATGGTCAGTGAGGAATTCCTGGAAGCCGGAATTCCGCATGTGGACATGGTGCGGCACTCCGTCTGACGCCGCGATAGCGGCGGCAAGAACACCACAAAACGCCCCGGCCATCTTCGGATACCGGGGCGTTTTGCTGTCTACGATTCAACTTGCCCCACCCCGGGCCGACAAACTGGCAATATCAACACTTCAAGATGGCGGAGATAACGGATATGTCCCTACGCACCCTGCTCACCACGTTGCTGCTGAGCTGCAGTTTTTCGGCCATGGCAGCCACCGAGATCGTGCCCCTGAACTACCGCACCAGTGACGATATGCTGCCGATGGCGCAGAACTTCATCGGCAAGGACGGCCAGGTCAGCGCTTATGGCAACCAGCTCATTGTCAATGCCGATCAACGCAAGATCGACGAACTTAAGGCACTGATCTCGCAACTCGACGTTGCAGCCAAGCGCTTGCTGATTACCGTCGATACCAACGAAAACAACTTCCAGGGCGACCAGGGATATTCAGTCAACGGTGCCAAACCGAGCCAGACGCGCATCATCAATCGCAGCACCGACAGCCGTGATGGCGGCATCCAGCAAATCCAGGCCAGTGAAGGTGCTCCAGCGCTGATTCAGGTCGGCCAAAGTGTACCGCTGACCAGCGCACAGACCGATTCCTACGGTGATCTGCGCAGCCAGACTGAATACCGAAACGTCACCCAAGGGTTCTATGTCACCGCCAGCGTCACCGGCGACATCGTTCACCTGGCGATCAGTACCAACCGTGACCGCATGAGCCAGGAACGTCCCGATGTAGTGAATGTGCAAAGCACCGACACAACTGTCACGGGGCGCCTCGGCGAATGGATCACCCTGGCCGGAGTGAACCGCGAGACTCAAGCCGACAAACAGGGCCTGGCCCGCAGCTACTCGACTCAGGGCCGGGATGACATGACTCTGCGGGTGAAAGTCGATACTTTGGACTAAACCACCGAAAACTGACTGATTAGTCGTATTAGACCAAAGATGTAGTGCCATAAAAAAAGCACTACAAAACGTTTGACGATCGAAAAAAGCAAAGGCATGATGGCCTCGCTCCCGCTAATCAGGGGCCCTGGCAAGGGCCTTCGAAGCGTCGCTCGCAACTACCCCGCGAGCCGCTTCGTGTCTGTACCGCCCACAAGGTGTGTTTGACGAGGTTGCCGACTGGAACGAAGTTGTCCCGAGGGACGGAAGCGTAATTAGGTAACCCGGCTACACACTGAAGTTCGTATAAAGGCCCACGACGCCCGAATCCGCTCGCCAGTTTGCCCTTACCTGCTCACTTCCCCTCGAGCCCATCGTTCATCCCGTCGCCATCCCCGCCGAATCCGACTTGACCACCTAAGCTTCTGGTCAGCGAGCAGCCTCTTACGTTTGATTTGCGTAGTAGGCAGGAGCAGGAATTTTCCACCCCAGACCTATGCGACGAGGTTTATCTCCATGGCACTGACACGCGAACAGCAAATTGCAGCCCTCGAAAAAGATTGGGCTGAAAACCCACGCTGGAAAGGCGTGACACGCGCTTACTCCGCTGCTGACGTCGTCCGCCTGCGTGGCTCGGTTCAACCTGAGCACACCCTTGCAAGAATGGGCGCCGAGAAGCTGTGGAACCTGGTCACCCAGGGCGCCAAGCCGTCCTTCCGTCCTGAGAAAGATTTCGTCAACTGCATGGGCGCCCTGACCGGCGGCCAGGCTGTACAACAAGTTAAAGCCGGTATCCAGGCGATCTACCTGTCGGGCTGGCAGGTTGCTGCGGACAACAACTCCGCAGAATCGATGTACCCGGACCAGTCGCTGTACCCGGTGGATTCGGTTCCTACCGTGGTCAAGCGCATCAACAACTCGTTCCGTCGCGCCGACCAGATCCAGTGGAAAGCCGGCAAGAACCCGGGCGACGAAGGTTACATCGACTACTTCGCGCCGATCGTAGCTGACGCTGAAGCCGGTTTCGGCGGCGTTCTGAACGCTTACGAGCTGATGAAGAGCATGATCGAAGCAGGCGCCGCCGGCGTTCACTTCGAAGACCAACTGGCTTCCGTGAAAAAATGCGGCCACATGGGCGGCAAGGTACTGGTTCCTACCCAGGAAGCTGTACAGAAGCTGACCGCTGCTCGTTTGGCAGCTGACGTTGCCGGCACGCCGACCATCATCCTGGCCCGTACCGACGCAAACGCTGCTGACCTGCTGACTTCGGACTGCGACCCGTACGACCAGCCATTCGTGACTGGCGAACGCACCCAGGAAGGCTTCTATAAAGTGCGCGCCGGTCTCGACCAGGCGATCGCTCGCGGCCTGGCTTACGCGCCGTACGCCGACCTGATCTGGTGCGAAACCGCCAAGCCGGATCTGGACGAGGCTCGTCGCTTCGCTGAAGCGATCAAGAAGGAATACCCGGACCAACTGCTGTCGTACAACTGCTCGCCTTCCTTCAACTGGAAGAAAAACCTGGACGACGCGACCATCGCCAAGTTCCAGCGCGAACTGTCCGCCATGGGTTACAAGCACCAGTTCATCACCCTGGCCGGCATTCACAACATGTGGCACAGCATGTTCAACCTGGCGCACGACTACGCCCGCAACGACATGACTGCCTACGTGAAGCTGCAAGAGCAAGAGTTCGCTGACGCCGCCAAGGGTTACACCTTCGTGGCTCACCAGCAGGAAGTGGGCACCGGCTACTTCGACGACATGACTACTGTGATCCAAGGTGGCTCGTCCTCGGTAACCGCACTGACCGGTTCGACCGAAGAAGAACAGTTCCACTGATCTGCTTCGCCTGAGCAAACGGCCGCTGCGGATCGAATAGAAAGCTAACCGCAACGCCGCACATCTGACGCCCCGACTGGTTCGGGGCGTTTTTTTGCCCACGATTTAGCAAACACTGCTACTCCCTGTGGGAGCGGGCTTGCCCGCGATGGCAGTCTGTCAGTCAATTCTGCAGCACCTGACACACCCTCATCGCGGGCAAGCCCGCTCCCACAGAGAACGCGCCATGGCGCAAAACCATCTGAAAAATCTTGATCCAGAGCAGTTTCCCCACCAGAAAAACAGGGTAAAACGACCCCGCCCGCTACTTGCAGTAACGCGCATATAAGACAACTTCCCGGTCGTCATCCCGTTAAGCAGTTTAAAAACCAACTCAAACAATATTGATTATCATTTAGCGACAGCTATGTTCGTTACATTTCTTACAAAACAATATTGATGAAATGCCGGCTAATGCCCGCAGCGCATGGGCTACGGGCCTTCGGAGGTGCGCTATGTCCTTATTCCTATAAATAATTTCGCTATAGGAATTTTACTTGCAGAGTGTTGTGCCATAAAATCAGCGGGATTGATTGCTGCGACATATCGTCACTGCTTTGTTTCTTTATCAAGCTCAGAGACCTTTGCTCTCTGTTAAGGATTACCAGCATGCCCGAAGCGACAGGACTCATGGCCCACAACTGGGGCTTTGCCATTTTCCTTCTGGGCGTTGTCGGCCTCTGTGCCTTCATGCTCGGCGTCTCCAGCCTTCTCGGGTCAAAAGCCTGGGGTCGCAGCAAAAACGAACCGTTCGAGTCCGGCATGCTACCTACAGGTGGCGCCCGCTTGCGGCTCTCAGCCAAATTCTATCTGGTCGCGATGCTCTTCGTGATCTTCGATATCGAAGCCCTCTTTCTCTTTGCCTGGTCTGTGTCCGTCCGCGAAAGCGGCTGGACCGGATTCGTCGAAGCTCTCGTTTTCATAGCAATTCTGTTGGCAGGTCTTGTCTACCTGTTCCGAGTGGGCGCCCTTGACTGGGCTCCGGAAGCTCGTCGCAAGCGGCAGGCGAAGCTGAAACAATGAGGCTTTGGCAATGCAATACAATCTCACCAGGATCGACCCCGATGCTCCTAACGAGCAGTATCCGATTGGCGAACGGGAAACCGTTTCCGATCCGTTAGAAGATCAAGTCCACAAAAACATCTTCATGGGCAAGCTCGAAGACGTGCTTAACGGCACGATCAACTGGGGGCGCAAGAACTCCCTGTGGCCGTATAACTTCGGTCTTTCGTGCTGCTACGTGGAAATGACCACCGCCTTCACGGCGCCCCACGACATCGCGCGCTTTGGCGCCGAGGTTATCCGGGCATCGCCGCGTCAGGCGGACTTCATGGTTATCGCCGGTACCTGCTTCATCAAGATGGCGCCGATCATTCAGCGTCTCTACGAGCAAATGCTCGAACCTAAATGGGTTATTTCCATGGGTTCGTGCGCCAACTCCGGTGGCATGTACGACATCTACTCTGTCGTTCAAGGGGTGGACAAGTTCCTGCCCGTGGACGTCTACGTGCCTGGCTGCCCGCCCCGTCCTGAAGCGTTCCTGCAAGGCTTGATGCTCTTGCAAGAGTCGATTGGACAGGAGCGTCGTCCGCTTTCCTGGGTCGTCGGCGATCAAGGCGTATACCGCGCCGAGATGCCTTCCGAGAAGGAAAAGCGCCGCGAACAGCGAATCGCAGTCACCAACCTGCGCAGCCCCGACGAAGTCTGATCCAGATCTGCTTCTTTAATAGAAAAAGACACTGGCTTCATTCTTTACGTTGACCGAAAGCGATAAATAACCATGACTACAGGCAGTGCTCTGTACATCCCGCCTTATAAGGCAGACGACCAGGATGTGGTCGTCGAACTGAACAACCGTTTTGGCCCCGAGGCGTTCACCGCCCAGCCTACCCGCACCGGCATGCCGGTGCTTTGGGTTGCCCGTGCCAAACTCGTTGAAGTCCTGACTTTCCTGCGCAACCTGCCCAAGCCGTACGTCATGCTCTATGACCTGCACGGCGTGGACGAGCGTCTGCGCACCAAGCGTCAAGGGCTGCCAAGCGGCGCCGACTTCACTGTGTTCTATCACTTGATGTCGATCGAACGTAATAGTGACGTAATGATCAAGGTCGCCTTGTCCGAGAGCGACCTTAGCGTGCCGACCGTGACCGGTATCTGGCCGAACGCCAACTGGTACGAGCGTGAAGTGTGGGACATGTACGGCATCAACTTTGCCGGCCACCCGCACCTGACCCGCATCATGATGCCGCCGACCTGGGAAGGTCACCCGCTGCGCAAGGACTTCCCGGCCCGTGCCACCGAGTTCGATCCGTTCAGCCTGACCCTGGCCAAGCAACAGCTTGAGGAAGAAGCCGCGCGCTTCAAGCCTGAAGACTGGGGCATGAAGCGTTCCGGTGCGAACGAGGACTACATGTTCCTCAACCTCGGCCCCAACCACCCTTCGGCGCACGGTGCGTTCCGCATCATCCTGCAGCTGGACGGTGAAGAGATCGTCGACTGCGTGCCTGACGTCGGTTACCACCACCGTGGTGCCGAGAAGATGGCCGAGCGTCAGTCCTGGCACAGCTTCATTCCGTACACCGACCGTATCGACTACCTCGGCGGCGTGATGAACAACCTGCCGTACGTGCTCTCGGTCGAGAAGCTGGCCGGCATCAAGGTGCCCGAAAAGGTCGACGTCATCCGCATCATGATGGCCGAGTTCTTCCGGATCACCAGCCACCTGCTGTTCCTGGGTACGTACATCCAGGACGTTGGCGCCATGACCCCGGTGTTCTTCACCTTCACCGACCGCCAGAAGGCGTACACGGTGATCGAAGCCATTACCGGTTTCCGTCTGCACCCGGCCTGGTACCGCATCGGTGGCGTCGCCCACGACCTGCCGCGCGGCTGGGAAAAACTGGTGAAAGACTTCGTCGAGTGGATGCCAAAGCGTCTGGACGAATACCAGAAAGCCGCACTGGACAACAGCATCCTCAAAGGCCGGACCATCGGCGTCGCCGCCTACAACACCAAGGAAGCCTTCGAATGGGGCGTCACTGGTGCCGGCCTGCGTTCGACCGGTTGCGACTTCGACCTGCGTAAAGCACGCCCATACTCCGGTTACGAGAATTTCGAATTCGAAGTGCCGCTGGCCGCCAATGGCGATGCCTACGACCGTTGCATCGTGCGCGTCGAAGAAATGCGCCAGAGCATCAAGATCATCGAGCAGTGCATGCGCAACATGCCGGAAGGCCCGTACAAGGCGGATCACCCGCTGACCACGCCGCCGCCCAAAGAGCGCACGCTGCAGCACATCGAGACCCTGATCACGCACTTCCTGCAAGTTTCGTGGGGCCCGGTCATGCCGGCCAACGAATCCTTCCAGATGATCGAAGCGACCAAGGGCATCAACAGTTATTACCTGACGAGCGATGGCGGCACCATGAGCTACCGCACCCGGATTCGCACCCCAAGCTTCCCGCATCTGCAGCAGATCCCTTCGGTGATCAAAGGCAGCATGGTCGCGGACTTGATTGCGTACCTGGGTAGTATCGATTTCGTTATGGCCGACGTGGACCGCTAAGCATGAATAGCACGCTTATCCAGACAGACCGTTTCACCTTGAGTGAAACCGAGCGCTCGGCCATCGAGCACGAGCTGCATCACTACGAAGACCCGCGCGCGGCGTCGATCGAAGCCCTGAAGATCGTCCAGAAGGAACGTGGCTGGGTGCCTGACGGCGCGCTCTACGCCATCGGCGAGATCCTCGGCATTCCGGCCAGCGACGTTGAAGGGGTGGCGACGTTCTATAGCCAGATCTTCCGTCAGCCAGTCGGTCGCCACATCATTCGCGTCTGCGACAGCATGGTCTGCTACATCGGCGGCCACGAGTCGGTTGTCAGCGAAATCCAGAGCAATCTGGGCATCGGCCTGGGACAGACCACTGCCGACGGTCGTTTCACCCTGCTGCCGGTCTGCTGCCTCGGCAACTGTGACAAGGCGCCGGCGTTGATGATCGACGACGACACTTTCGGTGATGTGCAGCCTGCCGGCGTTGCCAAATTGCTCGAGGGCTACGTATGACCCTGACTTCCTTCGGTCCAGCTAACCGCATCAAGCGTTCGGCCGAGACCCACCCGCTCACCTGGCGTCTGCGTGATGACGGCGAAGCCGTCTGGCTCGACGAGTACCAGGCCAAGAACGGCTACGCCGCTGCGCGCAAAGCCTTCGCTGACATGGCTCAGGACGACATCGTCCAGACCGTTAAGGATTCGGGCCTTAAAGGTCGCGGCGGCGCAGGCTTCCCCACTGGCGTTAAGTGGGGCCTGATGCCCAAAGACGAATCCATCAACATCCGCTACCTGCTGTGCAACGCGGACGAGATGGAACCGAACACCTGGAAAGACCGCATGCTGATGGAGCAACTGCCCCATCTGCTGATCGAAGGCATGCTGATCAGTGCTCGCGCGCTGAAAACCTACCGTGGCTACATCTTCCTGCGTGGCGAATACACCACCGCCGCCAAGCACTTGAACCGTGCCGTGGAAGAAGCCAAGGCCGCAGGGCTGTTGGGTAAAAACATTTTGGGCAGCGGCTTCGATTTCGAGCTGTTCGTCCACACCGGCGCCGGGCGTTACATCTGCGGTGAAGAAACCGCACTGATCAACTCCCTCGAAGGCCGCCGCGCCAATCCGCGTTCCAAGCCGCCCTTCCCTGCCGCCGTTGGCGTGTGGGGCAAGCCGACGTGTGTGAACAACGTTGAAACCCTGTGCAACGTGCCGGCGATCATTGCCGACGGCGTGGACTGGTACAAATCGTTGGCGCGCCCGGGCAGTGAAGACATGGGCACCAAGCTCATGGGCTTCTCCGGCAAGGTCAAGAACCCGGGCCTGTGGGAATTGCCATTCGGCGTCACCGGTCGCGAGTTGTTCGAAGACTACGCCGGCGGCATGCGCGATGGTTACACGCTCAAGTGCTGGCAGCCAGGCGGCGCCGGTACCGGTTTCCTGTTGCCGGAACACCTCGACGCACAAATGTACGCCGGCGGCATCGCCAAAGTGGGCACCCGTATGGGTACTGGCCTGGCCATGGCGGTGGACGACAGCGTCAACATGGTTTCCCTGCTGCGCAACATGGAAGAGTTCTTCTCCCGTGAATCCTGCGGCTTCTGCACCCCGTGCCGTGACGGTCTGCCGTGGAGCGTCAAGCTACTGCGTGCAATCGAGAACGGTGAAGGGCAAGCCGGCGACATCGAGACCCTGCTGGGTCTGGTCGGTTTCCTCGGCCCGGGCAAGACCTTCTGTGCTCACGCACCGGGCGCCGTGGAGCCATTGGGCAGCGCAATCAAATACTTCCGCCATGAGTTCGAAGCCGGCATCGCGCCCACCAGCGCCGTCGTCCCGCCTCTGGCAAGGCCGATCGTAGTCGGCGCGTAAACGCTTAAAAAAGCGAAGGGTCCGTGCCCTTCGCTTTGTCGTGTGATGACGCCGCAAGCGGCTGTTTTGACTCACGCGAACAACAAGATTCCATTAGCCACGCCCGCTGACACCGGGCCAACGAAGAACTTTGAACCATGGCCACTATCCACGTAGACGGCAAAGAGCTCGAAGTCGATGGGGCAGACAACCTGTTACAGGCATGTCTGTCGCTAGGCCTCGATATCCCTTATTTCTGCTGGCACCCAGCCCTTGGCAGCGTTGGCGCTTGCCGCCAGTGCGCGGTCAAGCAGTACACCGACGAGAACGACAAGCGTGGTCGGATCGTCATGTCCTGCATGACCCCCGCCACCGACGGCAGCTGGATCTCCATCGACGACGAAGAAGCGAAAGTGTTTCGCGCCAGCGTCGTTGAATGGCTGATGACCAACCACCCTCACGACTGCCCGGTCTGTGAAGAAGGCGGTCACTGCCACCTGCAAGACATGACCGTGATGACCGGCCACAACGAGCGCCGTTATCGCTTCACCAAGCGCACCCACCAGAACCAGCAACTGGGCCCGTTCATTTCCCACGAAATGAACCGCTGCATCGCTTGCTACCGCTGCGTGCGCTTCTATAAGGACTACGCCGGCGGCACCGACCTCGGTGTATTCGGCGCCCACGACAACGTGTACTTCGGTCGCGTTGAAGACGGCACCCTGGAAAGCGAGTTCTCCGGCAACCTCACCGAGGTCTGCCCGACCGGTGTGTTCACCGACAAGACTCACTCCGAGCGCTACAACCGCAAGTGGGACATGCAGTTCTCGCCGAGCATCTGCCATGGCTGCTCCAGCGGTTGCAACATCTCCCCGGGCGAACGCTACGGTGAACTGCGTCGTATCGAAAACCGCTTCAACGGTTCGGTCAACCAGTACTTCCTGTGCGACCGTGGCCGTTTCGGCTATGGCTACGTCAACCGCGAGGATCGCCCGCGTCAGCCATTGCTGGCCAACGGTGCCAAGCTGACCCTGGACGAAGCGCTGGATAAAGCCGCTGACCTGCTGCGCGGTCGCAACATCGTCGGTATCGGTTCGCCGCGTGCCAGCCTCGAAAGCAACCACGCGTTGCGCGAGCTGGTCGGCGCCGAGCACTTCTACTCCGGTATCGAAGCTGCAGAGCTGGACCGCATTCGTCTGGTCATGCAAGTTCTGAAAGACAGCCCGCTGCCGATCCCGAACATGCGCGACATCGAAGACCACGACGCGATTTTCGTCCTCGGCGAAGACCTGACCCAGACCGCTGCGCGCATGGCCCTGTCCCTGCGTCAATCGGTCAAGGGCAAAGCCGAAGACATGGCCGACGCGATGCGCGTTCAGCCTTGGCTCGACGCCGCCGTTAAGAACATCGGTCAGCACGCGCTGAACCCGTTGTTCATCGCCAGCCTGGCTGAAACCAAGCTCGACGACGTCGCCGAAGAATGCGTTCACGCAGCACCGGACGACCTGGCCCGCATCGGTTTCGCCGTGGCTCACGCCCTCGACGCCAGCGCACCGGCCGTCGAAGGCCTGGATGCTGAAGCCCTTGAATTGGCCAAGCGCATCGCCGACGCCCTGCTCGCTGCCAAGCGTCCATTGATCATTGCCGGCACCTCGTTGGGTTCCAAGGCGCTGATCGAAGCCGCCGCGAACATCGCCAAAGCCTTGAAGCTGCGTGAGAAGAACGGTTCCATCAGCCTGATCGTGCCAGAGGCCAACAGCCTCGGCTTGGCCATGCTCGGTGGCGACTCGGTCGACGACGCCCTGCAAGCGGTGATCGATGGCCGTGCCGACGCCCTCGTCGTGCTGGAAAACGATCTGTACACCCGCACCGATAAAGCCAAGGTTGATGCCGCCCTGAACGCCGCGAAAGTGGTGATCGTTGCGGACCATCAGAAGACTGCCACCAGCGATCGCGCGCACCTGGTTCTGCCAGCCGCCAGCTTCGCTGAAGGCGACGGTACGCTGGTCAGCCAGGAAGGTCGCGCCCAGCGCTTCTTCCAGGTCTTCGATCCGAAGTACATGGACGCGAGCATCCTGGTTCACGAAGGCTGGCGCTGGCTGCATGCCCTGCGCGCGACCCTGTTGAACCAGCCGATCGACTGGACCCAACTGGACCACGTCACCGCTGCCGTCGCTTCGAGCACGCCGCAACTGGCGCGTATCGTCGATGCCGCACCGTCCGCCTCGTTCCGCATCAAGGGCATGAAACTGGCCCGCGAACCGCTGCGTTACTCCGGCCGTACCGCCATGCGCGCTGACATCAACGTGCACGAACCGCGTACCCCGCAAGACAACGACACCGCGTTCAACTTCTCGATGGAAGGCTACTCGGGCTCGGTCGAACCGCGTCAGCAAGTGCCATTCGCCTGGTCTCCGGGCTGGAACTCGCCGCAAGCCTGGAACAAGTTCCAGGACGAAGTCGGTGGTCACATCCGCGCTGGCGACCCGGGCACCCGCCTGATTGAAAGCACCGGTGATTCGCTGAACTGGTTCGCCGCTGTTCCACGTGCGTTCAATCCGGCACCGGGCACCTGGCAGGTCGTGCCGTTCTTCCACCTGTTCGGCAGCGAAGAGAACTCTTCCAAAGCCGCACCGGTTCAGGAGCGCATCGAGGCCGCTTACGTGTCGCTGGCCAAGTCCGAAGCCGACCGCCTGGGTGTCAATGACGGCGCCATGCTCAGCTTGAGCGTCGCTGGCCAGACCTTGCGTCTGCCGCTGCGCATCAACGAAGAGCTGGGTGCTGGCCTGGTGGCATTGCCGGCCGGTTTCGCCGGCATTCCGCCCGCGATCTTTGGCAAAACCGTTGACGGTCTGCAGGAGGCAGCTCAATGACTTGGTTCACTCCTGAAGTGATCGCCGTGATCATCTCGGTCATCCAGGCCATCGTGATTCTGCTCGCCGTGGTGGTCTGCGGCGCGCTGCTGAGCTGGGTCGAGCGTCGTCTGCTCGCCCTCTGGCAGGACCGTTACGGTCCGAACCGCGTCGGTCCGTTCGGCGCGTTCCAGATCGCGGCCGACATGATCAAGATGTTCTTCAAGGAAGACTGGACGCCGCCGTTCGCCGACAAGATGATCTTCACCCTGGCACCGGTCGTGGCCATGAGCGCCCTGCTGATTGCCTTCGCGATCATCCCGATCACCCCGACCTGGGGCGTGGCGGACCTGAACATCGGCATCCTGTTCTTCTTCGCCATGGCCGGTCTGTCGGTCTACGCGGTGTTGTTCGCCGGCTGGTCGAGTAACAACAAGTTCGCCCTGCTGGGCAGCTTGCGGGCCTCGGCACAGACCGTGTCGTACGAAGTGTTCATGGGCCTGTCGCTGATGGGCATCGTGATCCAGGTCGGCTCGTTCAACATGCGCGACATCGTTGATTATCAAGCGCAGCACCTGTGGTTCATCATTCCGCAGATCTTCGGTTTCCTGACCTTCTTCATCGCTGGCGTCGCCGTGACTCACCGTCACCCGTTCGACCAGCCGGAAGCGGAACAGGAACTGGCCGATGGTTACCACATTGAATACGCCGGCATGAAATGGGGCATGTTCTTCGTCGGCGAGTACATCGGCATCGTGTTGATTTCGGCGCTGCTGGTGACCTTGTTCTTCGGTGGCTGGCACGGTCCGTTCGACATTCTGCCGCAGATTCCTTTCATCTGGTTCGCGCTCAAGACCGCGTTCTTCATCATGATCTTCATCCTGCTGCGCGCCTCGATTCCGCGCCCACGGTATGACCAAGTGATGGATTTCAGCTGGAAGTTCTGCCTGCCGCTGACCCTCGTCAACATGCTGGTGACCGCTGCGGTCGTGTTGCTCAACACGCCCGCCGTCGCGGCTCAGTGAGGATAGAGAATCATGAAGTACATATTTGACATCGTGCATGGCTTCTTCACCCAGCTTCGCAGCCTGGTGATGATTTTCAGCCACGCCTTCCGCAAGCGCGACACGCTGCAGTATCCGGAAGAAGCCGTGTACCTGCCGCCGCGCTACCGTGGCCGTATCGTCCTGACCCGCGACCCTGATGGCGAAGAGCGTTGTGTAGCCTGCAACCTGTGCGCCGTGGCGTGCCCGGTCGGTTGCATCTCGCTGCAGAAAGCCGAAACCGAAGACGGTCGCTGGTACCCGGACTTCTTCCGCATCAACTTCTCGCGCTGCATTTTCTGCGGCCTCTGCGAGGAAGCCTGCCCGACCACCGCGATCCAGCTGACACCGGATTTCGAGATGGCCGAGTTCAAACGTCAGGACCTGGTTTACGAGAAAGAAGATCTGCTGATCTCCGGCCCCGGCAAAAACCCTGATTACAACTTCTATCGTGTTGCAGGTATGGCGATTGCCGGTAAGCCGAAAGGCGCCGCGCAAAATGAAGCCGAACCGATCAACGTGAAGAGCTTGCTGCCTTAAGGAAGAAAGATGGAATTCGCTTTCTATTTCGCATCGGGTATCGCTGTGGTTTCCACGCTTCGCGTGGTCACCCATACCAACCCTGTGCACGCCCTGCTCTACCTGATCATTTCGCTGATTGCCGTGGCGATGACGTTCTTCGCCCTCGGCGCACCGTTTGCCGGTGTGCTGGAAGTGATCGCCTACGCTGGCGCCATCATGGTGCTGTTCGTGTTTGTGGTGATGATGCTGAACCTGGGGCCCGCCTCGGTTCAGCAAGAGCGTGTCTGGCTCAAGCCCGGCATCTGGCTCGGCCCGGTAATTCTCGGTGCCCTGCTGCTGGCCGAGTTGCTGTACGTGCTGTTCAGCCACCAGACCGGTCAGGCCATCGGCCACACCACCGTAGACGCGAAGGCCGTGGGCATCAGCCTGTTCGGTCCTTATCTGCTGGTGGTCGAACTCGCCTCGATGTTGCTGCTTGCGGCAGCCGTCACGGCGTTCCACTTGGGCCGCAACGAAGCCAAGGAGCAATGACGATGCCTGCTATCCCTATGGAGCATGGTCTGGCGGTCGCCGGCATCCTGTTCTGCCTCGGTCTGGTCGGCCTGATGGTCCGGCGCAACATTCTTTTCGTGCTGATGAGCCTGGAGGTCATGATGAATGCCTCCGCTTTGGCGTTCATCGTTGCCGGTAGCCGCTGGGCGCAGCCGGATGGACAGATCATGTTCATCCTGGTGATCAGCCTGGCAGCCGCCGAGGCCAGTATTGGCCTGGCGATTCTGTTGCAGCTGTATCGCCGCTTCCACACTCTCGATATCGACGCTGCCAGCGAGATGCGCGGATGAATCTTCTCTATCTGACTTTCGTATTCCCTCTCATAGGTTTTCTGCTGCTGTCGTTCTCACGCGGTCGCTTTTCGGAAAACCTGTCGGCGCTGATCGGCGTCGGTTCCATCGGCCTGTCTGCCATCGTCGCGGCCTACGTGATCTGGCAATTCAACGTCGCCCCGCCGGAAGGCGGCCACTACACCCAGGTGTTGTGGCAGTGGATGGCGGTGGAAGGCTTCACGCCTAACTTCGCGCTGTATCTGGACGGCCTGTCCGTGACCATGCTCGGTGTGGTTGTCGGCGTCGGCTTCCTGATCCACCTGTTCGCGTCCTGGTACATGCGCGGTGAAGCCGGTTACTCGCGCTTCTTCGCCTACACCAACCTGTTTATCGCCAGCATGCTGTTCCTGGTCCTGGGCGATAACCTGTTGTTCCTGTACTTCGGCTGGGAAGGCGTGGGCCTGTGCTCGTACCTGTTGATCGGTTTCTACTACAGCAACCGCAACAACGGTAACGCGGCACTCAAAGCCTTTATCGTCACCCGTATCGGCGACGTGTTCATGGCCATCGGCCTGTTCATTCTGTTCCAACAGTTGGGCACGCTGAACATCCAGGAGCTGCTGGTCAAGGCACCTCAGCACTTCCAGTCCGGTGACTTCTGGATCGTTCTGGCAACCCTGATGCTGCTGGGTGGCGCTGTCGGTAAATCCGCGCAACTGCCACTGCAAACCTGGCTGGCGGATGCGATGGCCGGTCCTACCCCGGTTTCGGCACTGATCCACGCTGCAACCATGGTGACCGCCGGTGTCTACCTGATCGCCCGTACCCACGGTCTGTTTGCGTTGGCGCCAGACATCCTGCACCTCGTCGGTGTGGTCGGTGGCGTGACCCTGGTGCTGGCCGGTTTTGCCGCGCTGGTGCAGACCGACATCAAACGTATCCTCGCCTATTCGACCATGAGCCAGATCGGCTACATGTTCCTGGCCCTGGGCGTTGGCGCATGGGATGGCGCGATTTTCCACCTGATGACCCACGCCTTCTTCAAGGCACTGTTGTTCCTTGCCTCCGGTGCGGTGATCGTTGCCTGCCACCACGAGCAGAACATCTTCAAGATGGGCGGCCTGTGGAAGAAACTGCCGCTGGCCTACGCCAGCTTCATTGTCGGCGGCGCGGCATTGTCTGCCCTGCCTCTGGTGACCGCAGGCTTCTACTCCAAGGACGAAATCCTCTGGGAAGCGTTCGCCAGCGGCAACCACGGTCTGCTGTATGCAGGTCTGGTCGGCGCATTCATGACCTCGCTGTACACCTTCCGCCTGATCTTCATCACGTTCCACGGTGAAGCGAAGACCGAAGCGCACGCCGGTCACGGCATCGCTCACTGGTTGCCACTGTCGGTGCTGATCGTGCTGTCGACCTTCGTCGGCGCCATGATCGTTCCACCGCTGCACGGCGTGCTGCCGGAAAGCGTTGGCCATGCCGGCGGCGAAGCCAAGCACAGTCTGGAAATCGCCTCGGGCGCCATCGCCCTGTCCGGTATCCTGCTGGCCGCGCTGCTGTTCCTCGGCAAGCGTCGTTTCGTCACTGCAATCGCCAACAGCGGCATCGGCCGCTTCCTTTCGGCCTGGTGGTTCGCTGCCTGGGGCTTCGACTGGATCTACGACAAACTGTTCGTCAAGCCATACCTTGCGATCAGCCACGCACTGCGCAAAGACCCGCTCGACCAGACCATCGGTCTGATCCCGCGTATGGCCAAAGGCGGTCACACCGCCCTGAGCCGTACCGAAACCGGTCAACTGCGTTGGTACGCGGCATCGATGGCAGCCGGCTCCGTGCTGGTCATCGGCGCCATCGTGCTGGTAGCGGTCTGAATATGAACCTTGCGAACTTGCGAAAGGAATTGAGCCCGTCATGATTCTGCCTTGGCTAATCCTGATCCCCTTCATCGGCGGCCTGCTGTGCTGGATGGGTGAGCGCTTCGGCGCTACCCTCCCCCGCTGGATTGCGCTGTTGACCATGACCCTGGAACTCGCGCTCGGCCTCTGGCTGTGGGCCCACGGTAATTATTCATTTGCTCCGGCGCCTGGCGCCGATCCGGTCTGGGCGCTTGAGTTCAAGCACATCTGGATCCAGCGCTTCGGCATCAGCGTGCACCTGGCCCTCGACGGCCTGTCGCTGCTGATGATCCTGCTGACCGGTCTGCTGGGTATCCTCTCGGTGCTCTGCTCGTGGAAAGAAATCCAGCGTCACGTTGGCTTCTTCCACTTGAACCTGATGTGGATCCTGGGCGGTGTCGTCGGCGTGTTCCTCGCCCTCGACCTGTTCATGTTCTTCTTCTTCTGGGAAATGATGCTGGTGCCGATGTACTTCCTCATCGCGCTCTGGGGTCACAGTTCTTCGGACGGCAAGAAAACCCGGATCTACGCGGCGACCAAGTTCTTCATCTTCACCCAGGCTTCCGGCCTGATCATGTTGGTGGCGATCCTGGGCCTGGTGCTGGTCAACTTCAACGCTACCGGTGTGATTACCTTCAATTACTCCGATCTGTTGAAAACCAAGATGTCGCTCACCACCGAGTACATCCTGATGCTCGGCTTCTTCATCGCGTTCGCGGTGAAGCTGCCAGTGGTGCCGTTCCACTCCTGGCTGCCTGACGCTCACGCCCAGGCACCAACCGCGGGTTCCGTCGACCTGGCGGGTATCTTGTTGAAGACCGCGGCTTACGGTCTGTTGCGTTTCGCCCTGCCGTTGTTCCCGAATGCCTCGGCCGAGTTCGCGCCGATCGCCATGACCCTGGGTCTGATCGGGATCTTCTACGGTGCTTTCCTGGCCTTCGCGCAAACCGACATCAAGCGTCTGATCGCCTACTCCTCGGTTTCCCACATGGGCTTCGTGCTGATCGGCATCTACTCCGGCAGCCAACTGGCGCTGCAGGGCGCAGTGATGCAGATGCTGGCTCACGGTCTGTCGGCGGCGGCACTCTTTATCCTCAGTGGTCAGCTGTACGAGCGCACTCACACCCGCGACATGCGTGAAATGGGTGGCCTGTGGTCGAAGATCGCTTACCTGCCTGCCATCAGCCTGTTCTTCGCGGCTGCGTCCCTGGGCTTGCCGGGTACCGGTAACTTCGTCGGTGAGTTCCTGATCCTGATCGGCACCTTCGCCGCTGCACCGTGGATCACCGCGATCGCGACGTCGGGCCTGGTGTTCGGTTCGGTCTACTCGCTGATCATGATCCACCGTGCCTACTTCGGCCCGTCCAAATCGGACGCGGTGCTGCATGGCATGGACGGTCGCGAACTGATCATGGTGGTCGGCCTGGCGGCGCTGCTGATTTACATCGGCGTGTACCCGCAGCCGTTCCTCGACACTTCTGCCGCGACGATGCATGGCGTGCAGCAGTGGCTTGGCTCCGCCTTCACTCAACTCGCTTCGGCCCGGTAAGAGCGCTATGGAATTCACGACTCAACACTTTATCGCGCTAGCGCCGTTGTTGATCACCAGCGCCACGATCATCGTGGTGATGCTGGCAATCGCCTGGCGCCGCAACCACTCGCAGACCTTCCTGATTTCCGTGGCGGGTCTGAACCTGGCATTGCTGTCGATCCTGCCAGCCTTGAAAGTCGCGCCTCTGGCCGTGACTCCTTTGCTGCAGATCGACACCTTCGCCTGCCTGTACATGGCGCTGATCCTGGTCGCCACCCTCGCCTGTGTCACCCTCGCTCACGCCTACCTCGGCGATGGCGGTTCGGGTTACCCGGGCAACCGTGAAGAACTTTACCTGCTGATCCTCATGTCCGCTGCTGGCGGCCTGGTACTGGTCAGCGCGCAACACCTGGCCGGTTTGTTCGTCGGTCTGGAGCTGCTCTCGGTACCGGTCTACGGTCTGGTGGCTTACGCCTTCTTCAACAAGCGTTCGCTGGAAGCCGGTATCAAGTACATGGTGCTGTCGGCCGCAGGTTCCGCGTTCCTGTTGTTCGGTATGGCGCTGCTTTATGCCGACTCCGGTAGCCTGAGCTTCGTTGGCATCGGCCAGGCCCTCGCGGCCACCGGCCTGCCAAGCTCGCTGGCGCAACTGGGCCTGGGCATGATGCTGATCGGCCTGGCGTTCAAGCTGTCGCTGGTGCCGTTCCACCTCTGGACCCCGGACGTTTACGAAGGGGCTCCGGCGCCGGTGGCGGCGTTCCTGGCCACCGCCTCCAAAGTCGCGGTGTTCGCGGTGATGGTGCGTCTGTTCCAGATCTCCCCGGCGGCGAGCAGCGGTGTACTGAGCGACGTACTGACCATCATCGCCATCGCGTCGATCCTGTTCGGTAACCTGCTGGCACTGACCCAAAGCAACCTCAAGCGTCTGCTGGGTTACTCGTCCATCGCCCACTTCGGTTACCTGCTGATCGCCCTGGTGGCGAGCAAAGGTCTGGCCGTTGAAGCCATCGGCGTGTACCTCGTCACCTACGTCATCACCAGCCTCGGCGCGTTCGGCGTGATCACGCTGATGTCCTCGCCGTACAACGGCCGTGACGCCGATGCGCTGTACGAGTACCGCGGCCTGTTCTGGCGTCGTCCGTACCTGACCGCCGTACTGACCGTGATGATGCTGTCCCTGGCCGGTATCCCGCTGACCGCGGGCTTCATCGGCAAGTTCTACATCATCGCCACCGGTGTCGAATCGCATCAATGGTGGCTGGTCGGCTCTCTGGTACTGGGCAGCGCCATCGGCGTCTTCTACTACCTGCGCGTCATGGTCACCCTGTACCTGATCGAGCCAAACCTGCGTCGCCACGATGCGCAACTGCATTGGGAACAACGTGCAGGCGGCGTGATGCTGCTGGCCATCGCCGCACTGGCGTTCTTCCTGGGTCTGTATCCGCAGCCATTGCTGGTGCTGGTTCAGCAGGCAGGCCTGGCGGGTTGATCGTTTAGTCGATACTCGGTAGAAAACACAAACGGCACCTTCGGGTGCCGTTTTTGCGTTTGTAGGATTTGTTACTGTTGCCCTCCCCTCCTTCCGCAATCCACGAAAGCTCTCGCCGGATTATCCGCTTCGTCCTACGGTCAAAATTCGCCCATTGGGCTTATCTTGAATGATCCGCAGGATGGAAAAATCGAGGCGTGGGCGAACAATAAAACGAGAAGATCCGAGCGAAAAACGAATTGGAGCCATGAAGGGAAAACTTGCGCTTCCCGCTGACTTCGATGCCCCTGGGTCAGACGATCTACTGGATGCCTTCGAAGGGTCGCTGCCACCACTTCCCTCATGCGCTTTGAAATACGAGAAGCACCAAATAGATAAACCAATACGAGATTGCGCCATGGAACGTGACATTTTTTCCGAACTGATGGATGGCCTCGAAGCCCTGGCGGATGAGCGCCAAGGCAAAATCACGTTGCGAACCCACAAGGTTCAGTTGCCAAAACTGGTGCCCATCACTGCCGAGGAAGTGGTAGCCATCCGCCAACAGCTCAACCTCTCCCGGTCCGTGTTCGCCATGTATCTGCGCACCAACACCCGAACCCTCGAGAATTGGGAGCAGGGACGGGCAATTCCCAATGCCCAAGCCACGACACTGATCCGCCTGGTTGAGCGTTTTCCGGAGACAGTAGCGCAACTGGCGGCACTGACTTGAATTGTCTGCACCATTTTTAATTGCTCCTTCATTGGATCGTCGCCCGCAGTGACGGACTTGCTCGCTAAAGCGCTGGAACTGGCACAAACAAAAACGGCACCTCTCAAGGCTGAGTGAAAAGGCACTGAAAGTGGTCTCAAGCAAACGCCCCGATTTGTTCGGGGCGTTTGCATTTGTGCAGAAAGGAAAGGTTTCTGCCGGTTGAATTCGAGGGGTAAATCCGAGCTGCGTCTGAAGATCCTTCAAACGCGATAGGAAAAATCTCCGCGTACTACCTGTAAAGGAACGAAAACAGACTCATCATTGCGATTTGGCTACCCAACTATCTGAATTTTCCCACGTCTCATTTCCCCCATCGCGGCAGCGAATGCGGTGTTTACTCGGCGTCCGCCCCTGTTTACGAATAAAAGTCGTCAATCGCGGATTAATGTGTATGTGTTTCCTGACACCAGAAATAACGACACTGTAACTTCCCGTCATTTTTGACCGACCCACTTCCAACTTATACAGTTGCTCCGTGCTTGATTAAGCACTTCACCAACCAACAATAAAGAGAGTCTACCTATGGGTTACCTTGTCAGCTGGAACGCAAACAAAGTTATCGACCTGAAACAACAGGACACCCCCACAGCAGAACAAATTGAACAACTGCAACTGACCGAGGATGAACAGGCAGAACTGGAAGCCGTTTAAGAAAACGGGGGGCAAATGCCCCCCGTTTTTCAAGGGAGGGAACAATGGATAACTTTACACGTGCAGAACGAGAACTTACCCTCGCGCAGGCCGAAAAGAGGATTCATGCCGAACTGAAAAACCTGGGACTTCGCCCGGAACCCCGGATACTCGGGCAACAGATCGTCGCGGTGCATGTCTCGGCGAGTGTTGGCAATCAACAGAGCATCGCCAGGGGAGCGGGAAAAGGTTACCTCCATCACGCCCAGGTGGGTGCACTTTACGAAACACTGGAACATTATCTAAGTGATCACTTCAGCTCCTGCGATATTCACTGCATCGCCCCGCACTACTTTTCCGACTCGCCACTATTTATCGATGACACTGTTCTTTCTGCTCTTATCGACCAACTCGATGCCTTGACAGCGTGCAGAACTTATACGGACATTTTCAAAAAAACTTCATTCTCTTACCCCGTTGCGTTATGCACTCCCAACTATTCACGCCAGCCACTGGAACAAGACACTACGAACTACGGCGTATTACAGCGATATGCCTCTAACAGTGGAACGGCCATTGGCGCGAGTTACGACGAAGCGGTCTTGCATGCGGCAAATGAATGCATTGAGCGCGATGCGGTCTCGCTGTTTCTGCTGGAGCATTTTTACTACGAGAACCGGCCTGCGTTGCGCCGGGTCGCTCGCGTGGCAGATCACGAAGAGTTGGGTCAACTGTGGTCGGACGCCGAAGCGGAGATCGGAGCGGAAATCATCCTGATCGACATCAGCGCTGAATTCCTGCCACGCACCTTTCTGGCGTTCTCAACCGAACCTGGTCCCCATCCTCGCGTGTTCGGCAGCGGTAGCTCGATCAGCGCCCGACATGGCGCGTGGCGGGCGCTGACCGAACTCGTCCAACTGCATCACGGGGCCTCGGAACCAGAACTGCAACACTACCTGAGTAATGCGCAACGGCACCTGAGCAAATTTCCTCGCCTGCTCCGCTGCCTGCAATTCGATCTGTATCCACTGCTGACCCTGTGCGAGCAATTCACCGTCGAATTACCCGAAACGACCAATGAGCGACCGTTGGCCGAGCAAATCAACTTGCTGGCAGAAGATCTCCAAAAACATGGGCGCGTGCTGGGGGTCACCCAACTACATCAGACGCCGCTGGGGACCACGCTGGTCAACGTCGTCATTCCGGGGCTGGAGCGGTTTTTTGTGGTGTCCAGTGGCAATGTGGTGATACCAAAGGCACGAGGACGGCGCCTGCAAAGGAATCAGGGAGTGCCAGCATGACCCCTGCCCTTCGTCGAGAACACCGCCTCGCTCGATCATTCCCCCGGAGCAAGGCATCGCCGGGCGAGCTCGATCGCTTCATCGAACCCTTCGGCTCGGGCCTGCATCATTTGTTTGTCTTGCGTGTCGGCGGCAAAGAATGGGTCGGCCGCAAAGTCCTGCAACACAGCGAGACGGTCGGCTGGTACATCAGCAGCGTACTCCAACCCTGGATGCTGCTCGGACCGCTGGCGGAGTGGCACTGGGGCAATCAAGGCGCCGTGATCTATTTCCATGCGGTATCTGCGCAGGAGAAAGAAACCGCGTTCCACAACGCATTGACGCAGTCGGCCAGCGAAGTGCGTTTTCCGTTTCCTGCCATGGATGACAACGGCCGAGAGTGCGTCTGCCCGCCCGAGTACTGGCAATGTAATGAGTCGCTCGCCACACAGCTGGATGCTGATGAACAGCATTTTCGCCAGCATTGCACAAGCCTGCTCAGATCCCTGTCTTCTCCCGGCGCGGTGATCCATGACCCCGCGTGTTCGACGGGCGAGTTCATCGCGCACCTCGCTGGCGAACTCCCGGATCGCCAATGCCTGGGGTCTGATCGCTCAGCGTCGATGATCGAATATGCCAAAAAGCTTCATGGCACTTCAGCCGCCCGGTTCTACCTGGCCGATGCCCGCGACATCGCGACAACAGGTATTCAATGCGATGTGCTGATCCTGCGCTTCCTCAATGCCGAAGTGATGTCGCGCAAGGACGCGCAGCGAGCGTTCCTCGATATGGCAGCCGGCGTTAAACCGGGAGGCACGATTCTCCTTTTCGGCCATACGCCGGTGCTGATCGCCGTGCCCTATATGGCTCAGGTGCTGAAGCTTGAACTGATATCCAGCGTAGCGGCCCGTCCCGGCCACACGGAACTGTTTCAATTCTACAGGCTGAGGAAAACCGCCTAATGGTGAACAGTGGCTACTTCTCGACCGGCGACGGTCACCAACTCTATTGGGAACGGCACGGCACACCAGGGGGCGAACCGATATTTTTCCTGCATGGCGGGCCGGGGGGGTGCTGCGACAGACGTCATCTGGAGTTCTTCGATGAGCGCTGTTTCGACATTATCCTGTTCGATCAGCGTGGCTGCGGGCGCTCCGTTCCCCACGGCGAACTCCAATACAACGACACCGGGCTATGCGTCGAAGACATCGAAGCCCTGCGGCAGCACCTGGGGTTCGAAACGATCAGCATGCTCGGCGTCTCCTGGGGCAGCTGGCTGGCCATTCAATACCAGCAACGCTATCCAGAGGCCGTCCTGAAAACCACACTGGTCTCAGTATTCGTGCCGTTTGCAGCCAACGTAAGTGCCTACGATCAAACCTTGAATGGCGGTCTCTCGGCCATTGACCATGGGGAGTGCGCCGTCAGTGCCGGTGCGATCTACCAGATCCTGAACAATGGCTGCGCAATCCAGCAGCGCCAGGCGGCTCTCCACTGGTTAAGGGCGACTTTGCAATTGAGCGGACAATCGATGCAGCCGAGCGCACTCGAAGAATTCGTTGACGACGAAGCCGTGCGCGCTATCCGCCTGGAATTGCATTACCACGTAAACCAGTACTTCTTCACGCGCGCGGACGAAGCGCCTTCGCTTGATGCCCATACTGAAGTGATCCAAGGCATCAGCGATACCTTCGGCATGGCCAGCGTTCGCTGGCTTCGGCAGCACCAGCCGCTGCGATGCCGGCTACTCAACGCCGGGCACAACGCCTTCGAACTGGCAATTCTGAAAACCGTGCGCCAGTCGTTGAAACGTGCATATCTGCGCTGACAAGGTGAATCTTTTGGTGTCCTTCAGGGCGCCATTTTTTGCCCTCGGCTTCGGCTCGCAGGCAAATCGGATTTACCCTACTCCCTAACTGGAAACCGATTGTCAGCTTTTCAATAAAAACGCGGCCCTTCTAGCGCCGCGTTTTTTGTGTCTGCTCAGTCCCGTTGATCAGCCCGCAGGGTCAACGTTATCCAACGCCTTGTTCACTGCCAGTTCGCCGAGCATCACCACCTGCGCAATCCCCAATAACGTCTGACGGTGCGTGCCTTCCAGCAGCGCGGCAAAGTCACCGAGCATGACCGTGGCCGAGGCCAGGGATTCGCAGGCATTTGCCAACAGGGACTCGGTGTCGGCTTTGGGATTGACGAAGAACATTTCGTTGGGGGTATATGGCGTGGCCATGATTTTGGCGCTGGGGTTGAGGTAATAGTCGAGGGCGCGGTCGGCGGCTTCGTGGAGTTTTCGGGTGTCCACGCAGACGTAGGGGGATGTTGGGTCGGCGTCCGTAGCGGTATCTGCTTCGGGAGGGTTGGGGGTTGGTTTTTTCATAGGGTATTTCCTTTGCCTGAAAGTTGTAGCTGCCCCTTTCGGTTCCACGCGAAGGGTGGCAGCTGTACGCAGGTTGGAACCCGGGGGCAAAGAACCCGGCAGACCCGAAGGTCTCCCGCGCACAGCCGCCATAAACGGAGTGCACACATTGAAGGTGTGCAAGCATACGTTATGAAAGGCGCCTTGGCGCTGTATTGCCCTCGGGGTTCCAATCCCGATCGCTGAATTGGCAGCGACGTGCACAGGCTAGAGAGCGGACGTCCGACGGACAACCTGAAAACATTGTGGGAAGGTTCTGCTCTTTCACCTAAACGCTTAAACATCCAGCATTGAAATACGAACTGTGGTGCACGAAATTATCAGGCCAGTTCTGGCCTACCCACGAAAAAGCCGACCCATCCAGCATCTTCATTGACTGTCCCCACCGCTATCGCGGGCAAGCCCGCTCCCACAGGTTTAGCGGTGTACACAACGTTTGCCGGCACTGCGCAATACTGTGGGAGCGGGCTTGCCCGCGATGGCGGACTATCAAGCACAAAAAAAAACGGCACCTTTCGGTGCCGTTCCTCTTTCTCAGTACAAAAGCTTATTTACGCGCGTCCGCCCACGATTTCAGCAGTTCGTTGTAGCTCACGGTTTCGCCTTTCGGTTTCTCGTTCGCCAGTTTCGGCTTTGGTGCACCCGGTTGATCGAACCAGTACTGCGCATCACGCTCGGGGTTCATTTTCGGTGCGCACACGGCTTGCGCTTTCGAGCGTTCCAGACGGGACATGATTGCGTCCTGATCCTTGGCCAGGCCATCCAGCGCCTGTTGCGGAGTTTTGTCGCCGCTGGCAGCTTCGGCGATGTGGCTCCACCACAGTTGTGCCAGACGCGGATAGTCCGGCACGTTGGTCCCGGTCGGGGTCCATTGCACGCGGGCCGGGCTGCGGTAGAACTCCACCAGGCCACCGAGTTTTGGCGCCAGGTCGGTCATCGCCTGCGAGTTGATGTCCGACTCGCGGATTGGCGTCAGGCCGACGATGGTTTTCTTCAACGATACGGTTTTCGAGGTCACGAACTGCGCGTACAGCCAGGCCGCCAGTTTCTGTTTCTCAGGCGTGGATTTCATGAACGTCCACGAACCCACGTCCTGATACCCAAGCTTCATGCCCTCTTCCCAATACGGTCCGCGTGGCGATGGCGCCATGCGCCATTTTGGCGTGCCGTCGGCATTCACCACCGGCAGGCCCGGTTTGGTCATGTCTGCGGTGAACGCGGTGTACCAGAAAATTTGCTGGGCGATGTTGCCTTGGGACGGCACCGGGCCGGATTCGGAGAAGGTCATGCCTGCCGCTTCCGGTGGCGCGTATTTCTTCATCCAGTCGACGTATTTGGTGGTGGCAAAAACCGCTGCCGGGCCGTTGGTATCACCGCCACGGGTCACGCTGGAGCCGACCGGATGGCAGTCTTCGACACGAATGCCCCACTCATCCACCGGCAAACCGTTGGGCAAGCCCTTGTCACCGCCGCCGGCCATGGAGAACCAGGCATCGGTAAAGCGCCAGCCCAGGGACGGGTCTTTCTTGCCGTAGTCCATGTGCCCGTAGATACGCTTGCCGTCGATTTCCTTGACGTCTTCGCTGAAGAATTTTGCGATGTCTTCATAGGCCGACCAGTTCACCGGCACGCCCAACTCGTAGCCGTATTTTTCCTTGAACTTGGCTTTCAGCTCCGGGCGCTCGAACCAGTCGGCGCGGAACCAGTAGAGGTTGGCGAACTGTTGATCGGGCAATTGATAGAGCTTGCCGTCGGGCGCGGTGGTGAAGGAGGTGCCGATGAAATCCTTGAGGTCCAGGGTCGGCGAGGTGAAGTTTTTTCCCTCATTGGCCATCAGGTCGGTGATGGCTTCGGCCTTGCCGTAACGGAAATGGGTACCGATCAGGTCCGAGTCGTTGACCCAGCCGTCATAGATGCTCTTGTCCGACTGCATCACGGTCTGCAGTTTCTCCACGACGTCGCCTTCTTGCAGCAGGTCGTGGGTGACTTTGATCCCGGTGATCTCGGTAAAGGCCTTGGCCAAGACCTTGGATTCATACTCGTGGGTGGTCAGGGTTTCGGAAACAACCTTGATGTCCATCCCGCGAAACGGCTCTGCCGCCTTGATGAACCACTTCAGTTCTTCAAGCTGTTGATCCGCCGTCAACGTGGACGGTTTGAACTCGCTGCCAATCCATTTCTTCGCCGCGTCTTCATAGGCATCGGCCCAGGCCGATGCGCTCAAACCGCTGAGTGCCAGCATGGCTGCCAATGAAATGCTATGTCGCAGCTTATTGTTTTTGTCGAACATAGAGACCTCCTGTTTAGGTTTTGGAGCACGATTGCCGAGCGATTCGACTAGCCCCACCGCATCACAGCCAACAGCCACACCAGGGACAACGCGAACGCAACCCAGATGCTCCAGTCGGTGGCGCCAATGACCAGCAAATGCAGGTAGGCGCTGCCGAGAAGACCGATAAACAGCCGGTCGCCACGGGTCGTGGCAATCGGCAAAAAGCCACGCCGAGGAACACTCGGCGAGCGTAATTCCCAGGTCGTCATGCCGACCAGCATCAAGGCAATGACGCCGAAGAACGCCGCTGTGGGGCCAGTCCAACTCATCCATTCCATCATCAGTTCCTCAGACCCGGCCCAGGGCAAAGCCCTTGGCCACGTGGTTGCGAACAAACCAGATCACCAGCATGCCCGGCAGGATGGTCAACACCCCCGCCGCCGCCAGTACGCCCCAGTCAATGCCGGACGCCGAGACGGTTCGGGTCATCACCGCCGCAATTGGCTTGGCGTTCACCGACGTCAGCGTCCGGGCCAGCAGCAGTTCGACCCAGGAGAACATGAAGCAAAAGAACGCCGTGACGCCGATCCCGGAGCCGATCAGCGGGACGAAAATCTTCAGGAAGAACTTGGGAAAACTGTAGCCATCGATGTAGGCGGTTTCGTCGATCTCCTTCGGAACGCCAGACATGAAGCCCTCGAGGATCCACACCGCCAACGGCACGTTGAACAGGCAATGCGCCAAGGCCACGGCGATGTGCGTGTCAAACAGGCCAATCGAGGAATACAGCTGGAAGAACGGCAGCAGAAACACCGCGGGCGGTGCCATGCGATTGGTCAGCAGCCAGAAGAACAGGTGCTTGTCGCCCAGGAAGCGATAACGCGAGAACGCATAAGCCGCTGGCAGCGCCACGCTCAGGGAGATCACCGTGTTCAGGCTCACGTAGTACAGCGAGTTGAGATAACCGGTGTACCAACTCGGGTCGGTGAAGATCACCTTGTAGTTGGCGAAGGTGAAATCCTGCGGAAACAGCGTCAGACCGCCGAGGATTTCGGTGTTGCTCTTGAAGGACATGTTCAGCAGCCAGTAGATCGGCACCAGCAGGAACAGGATGTAGATCAGCAGTGGGACCAGCTTTCTCTTGCTCATGGCAGACCTCAGCGGTTGGCGTCAGAGTGAGTCATGGCGGTGTAGAACAGCCAGGACACCAACAGGATGATCAGGAAGTACACCAGCGAGAACGCGGCGGCCGGCCCCAGGTCGAATTGCCCTACAGCCATCTGGGTCAGGGTCTGACTCAGGAAGGTGGTGGCATTGCCCGGGCCGCCGCCGGTGAGCACGAACGGTTCGGTGTAGATCATGAAACTGTCCATGAACCGCAGCATCACCGCGATCAACAGCACGCTCTTGAGCTTGGGCAACTGGATGTGGCGAAACACGGCCCAGGCCGAGGCCCGATCGATCCGCGCCGCCTGGTAATACACGTCAGGAATGGCCCGCAACCCGGAGAAACACAACAGCGCCACCAGCGAGGTCCAGTGCCAGACGTCCATCACCAGCACCGTGACCCAGGCGTCCATGGTGTTCGCCGCGTAGTTGTAACTGATGCCCATGGCGTTGAGGCTCGACCCCAGCAAACCAATATCGGCGCGACCGAAGATCTGCCAGATGGTGCCGACCACGTTCCATGGAATCAGCAGCGGAATCGCCAGGATAATCAGCACCAGCGAAGACCATCGACCCTTGGTCGGCATGGTCAGGGCGATGGCGATACCCAGCGGGATTTCGATCAGCAACACGCAGCCCGAATAGATGAATTGGCGCAGCAGCGACTCGTGCAGCCGTGGGTCCAGCAGCACTTGTTTGTACCAGTCGGCACCGACGAAGTAGCGGCTGGACTGGTCGAAGATGTCCTGCACCGAATAGTTGACCACGGTCATCATCGGGATCACCGCACTGAACGCCACCAGCAGGAACACCGGCAGGACCAGCCACCAGGCCTTGTTTTTTTGCACCTTGTTCATGGCTGCGCCTCCAGCAAGTAATCGTCGGCATAGACCATCAACCACTGCGCCGGAAAGCTGATGTAAGCCGTGCCTTCAGGCACTGGCTTGTCTTCGGCCAGGCGCACTTTCAGCGGCGCGCCGTCGAGGTTCAGGGTCATGATCTTGTAGGTGCCGAGGTCTTCGACGTGTACGACGTGTGCCTGCATCGCGTCATCAACCGGTTCGTCCCACACATGCACGAACTCGGGACGGATGCCGACCTTCAGGGTTTTCCATTGCGATTCGGCGATGCGTTTCTGTTGCGCGTCAGACAACGGCAGATGCGTCGAAGCAAAACCGACACCGCCCGGTTGTGGCTGCACCTGAATCAGGTTCATGCCGGGGCTGCCGATGAAGTAGCCGACAAAGGTGTGGCTGGGCCGCTCGAACAATTCGCGCGGCGTACCGAACTGCACGATTTGCCCGCCGTACATCACCGCAATCTTGTCGGCGAAAGTCGACGCTTCCAGTTGATCGTGGGTGACGTAGACCATGGTGATGTTGAACTGCTCGTGGATCTGCTTGAGCTTGCGCCGCAGCTTCCACTTCAGGTGCGGGTCGATCACCGTCAGCGGCTCATCGAAGAGGATCGCCGAGACGTCATCGCGCACCAGCCCGCGGCCCATGGAGACTTTCTGCTTTTCATCGGCGGTGAGGTTGCGCGCCTTCTTGCTCAGCAGCGCCTGGAGGTCGAGGACCTCGGCAATTTCCTGCACCTTGCTGTGAATTTTCGCCTCGGCCATGCCCTGGTTACGCAGCGGGAAGGCCAGGTTGTCGAACACCGTCATGGTGTCGTAGACCACCGGAAACTGGAAAACCTGGGCGATGTTGCGCTTCTCCGGGGTGAGATCATTGACCGCTTTGCCGTCGAACAAGACATGGCCTTGGGACGGGCTGAGCAACCCGGAAATGATATTGAGCAACGTCGATTTGCCGCAGCCCGAAGGACCGAGCAAGGCGTAGGCCCCACCCTGCTCCCAGATGTGGTCCATCTCGCGAATGGCGTAATCCTCGGGACCGGTCGGCGTGCGGGTGTAGCTGTGGGCGAGATTCTGCAATCGTATTTCGGCCATCAGGCAACCCTCGCGATGCGGCGACCGGGCGCCTGGACCAGCCGCCCCTGCGCATCGAACACAAACAGTTTATGGGTCGGGATATAGATGCGGATCGGCGCATCGACGTCGTACTCGTGCACGCCGGGCAGGTGCAGCACCAACAGGAAATGCTCGTTGCGTACGTGCAAGAACGTTTCGGAGCCGCTGATCTCGGCCACCTCGACAGTTACCGCCAGTTCCAGGTCATCGTCGTTGCTCGGCACCAGCGAAATATGGCTGGGGCGCACGCCGAAGCGGAACTCGCCCTCGCCCACCGGGCGCAAATCCACGTTCAACGGAAAGTGCACGAAGTTGGCGAAACTGACCTCGTTGCCAGCGATACGCCCCGGCATCAGGTTAATCGGCGGCTCGGAGAACAACTCTGCGGCCAACACCGTTTGTGGCTGGTGATAGACCTGCGAAGACTTGCCGCTCTGGATCACCCGGCCTTCGTGAAGAATGGTCGTGGTGCCACCCAGCGCCAGCGCTTCGTTGGGTTCGGTGGTGGCGTAAATGGCGATGGTGTGGCGGGCCTTGAACAGCTCGCGCATTTCCTGGCGCAGCTCCTCGCGCAGTTTGTAGTCCAGGTTCACCAGCGGTTCGTCGAACAGAATCAGCTCGGCATCCTTGACCAGCGCCCGGGCCATTGCCGTGCGCTGTTGCTGGCCGCCAGACAGTTCGAGGGGATGGCGCTGGAGGAACTTCTCGATGCGCAGCATCTTCGCGGTTTCCAGCACTTTGCTCTGGATCAGCTCGTTGGAAACGCCGCCCTGGCGCAACGGCGAAGCGATGTTCTCGAACACCGTCATGGTCGGGTAATTGATGAACTGCTGATACACCATCGACACGTTGCGCAAACGCACCGGGCGCTGCGTGACGTCGACGCCATTCATCAGGATGCGGCCGCTGTCGGGCTTGTCCAGACCGGCCATCAGGCGCATGAGACTGGTTTTGCCGGACAGCGTGCGCCCGAGCAAAACGTTGAAGGATCCGGGTTCGAAACTCAGGTTCGCATCGTCGATCCAGGTCTGGCCCTCGACGGTACGGCTGACGTGCTCCAGGGTTAATGACATGGCTCGGCCTTTTTTATTATTTGGAGTCAAGCGACCCCAGGCACAGAGCGAGTTTCATGCCAGAAAATGCAAACTATTGATCCGCCTTGAAAAACCTCGAAACAGCGGCAAACCTGCTTTCGTTGCTGAACAGAAATGAACAATCACGATTGAACAACTGAACAATTGAACCGTTGACAATGAACAATAGTGAACAACACTCTACCAACCGTTCTGTAGGAGCTGTGTAGGAGCTGTCGAGTGAAACGAGGCTGCGATCTTTTGACTTTGATTTTTTAAAAACAAGATCAAAAGATCGCAGCCTCGTTTCACTCGACAGCTCCTACACATCTCCTACAGGTATTGTTTTCGACGCTGTGCAAAACCCATAACAACAATAAAAAACGATATTCAGAGGCTGACCTTCATGGCCGCACCTGCCCCCGGTTTATCCCACGACGCCATCATCCAGGACTCCTGGTCACGTTGCCGTGCGTTTGGCCTCAATCATCAGAGCGCCCCGGCGTTCGATCAGTTACCGGCGGCAGACATCGCGCACTTGCTGGAGAGCCAGCATTCACTGGTGCAGACCACGCATCAGGAAGTCCTGCCGTATTACGAAAACATTCTGAGCAACTCCAATTGCCTGATCATGCTCGCCAACAAACAGGGCCAGGTACTGACCTCATGGGGCACCCAGCGGTTCATCGAGCCGAGCCTGACCCGCGGTTTCAACGCTGGCGCCAGCTGGATGGAGCGCTGCAGCGGGACCAATGCAATCGGCACCGCGCTGGCCTGCGAGCAAGCCGTGCACATCGAGCACGATGAGCACTTCCTCAAGGCCAACCGTTTCATGACCGGGTCTGCCGCGCCCATCTTCGATGCCGAGCGCAAGGTGATCGCCGTGCTGGACGTGTCCAGCGACAGCTACCTGCCGCCGTCCCACACCCTTGGCATGGTCAAGATGATGAGCCAGACCGTGGAGAACCGGCTGATCCTCAACCTGTTCCACGGCCAGCACTTTCAATTGACGTTCAATACCGGGTTGAACAACCTCGACAGCCAATGGGCCGGGTTGTTGATCTTCGATGAAAGCGGTCAAGTGCTGTCGGCCAACCGCCGTGCGGATAATTTGCTGGGCATCAGCCTGTCGCGGGTCAGCATCGAAAGTCTGTTCAAAGTCTCGCTGCTGGAACTGCTGAACCAGCCCGAAGGCCTGCCTTTTTCCCTGCAAGCCGCCGGTCGCAACCGCTTTCAGTGCGTGCTGAAACGGCCGAAGCAGGCACCGATTCAGGCGCGGCTTTTCGCTGACATGAAGAGCACTGAGCCGAAGAATGCTGAAGCCCAGCGCGCTGAACCTGCCGAAACCGCTCCTGCCGCGATCAGCCTCAACACCCTGCACTTCGGCGACAGCCGCGTGGAAAAAGCCGTACGACAGGCCGAGCGTTTACTGGAAAAGGACATTCCGCTGTTGATTCACGGTGAAACCGGGGTCGGCAAGGAAGTGTTCGTCAAAGCGCTGCATCAGGCCAGTTCGCGCAGCAAACAGGCGTTCATTGCCGTCAACTGTGCAGCGATCCCCGCTGAACTGGTGGAGTCCGAGCTGTTTGGCTACGAGAAAGGCGCGTTCACCGGCGCCAACCAGAAAGGCAGCATCGGTCTGATCCGCAAGGCCGACAAAGGCACCCTCTTTCTCGATGAAATCGGCGACATGCCGCTGCCGACCCAGGCGCGGCTGTTGAGGGTGTTGCAGGAACGTTGCGTGCAACCGGTGGGCAGCAGCGATTTGTTCCCGGTGGACCTGCGGATCATCTCGGCGACTAACCGCTCGTTGCGCGAGCAAGTGCAACTTGGGCGCTTTCGCGAAGACCTGTATTACCGCATCGGCGGCCTGACCCTGGAGTTGCCGCCACTACGGGAACGCAGTGACAAGCAGGCGCTGTTCAAGCGCTTGTGGGAGCAACACCGCGAGCCCTCGCAATGGGCCGGGTTAAGTCGCGAGGTGATGGAATTGTTCGGTCGTCATCCGTGGCCGGGGAATTTACGCCAGGTCAGCAGCGTGATGCAGGTGGCGCTGGCCATGGCCGAGGAACAGCCGGTGCGGCCGGAGCATTTGCCGGATGATTTTTTTGTGGATCTGGAGATGGAGCCGGTTGAGACGGCGGAGCCGCTGGCGGCTGACTTGAATGATGCCGAGGATTTGAATCGGTTGTTGCAGGCGGCCGGGGGGAATATTTCGCATCTGGCGCGGCGGTTGGGGGTGAGCCGAAATACCCTTTACAAGCGATTGCGTCAGGCTGAGTGACAGGTTGGCTGGGAGGGCCTTCAAAACCATCAACTGAACCATTGACCGAACAGACCAAACTGTGACGAAATGTTTCAGCTTTTCACCTCATGTCTTTGATTCAGAACTTCCCTCCTCCTGATCCTCACAGGATAAGCGCTTTGACCAACATCTGTTCTACCGGCCTTGATATCGGCTTCGCCTCACTGGATTACCTGCAAATCGGCTTCCTGGGTATCGTTCAGGGCATCACTGAGTTGTTGCCCGTGTCCTCCACCGCGCACATGCGCATCGTGCCCGCCCTGCTCGGCTGGCCGGATCCCGGCTCGGCGTTTTCCGCGGCCATGCAGTTGGCCGCACTGGCGGCGGTGGTCAGTTATTTCTGGCGTGACGTCAGACAGCTCGTCAGCGGCAGTATCGGCGCCGTACGCCAACGCGATTACAGCAACCAGTGGTTCGTCCTCGCGGTGGCCATCGTACTGGCGACCATCCCTATCGGTATTGCCGGCATTGCGTTGTCCTCGACGCTCAACGCGTGCAACTCGCCGTTGCGCGGACTGATGGTGATCGGGATTTCCTGCGTGGTCATGGCGGTGTTGTTGGCGGCCGCCGAACTCAGTTGCCGACATCGCCGCACCGTGGGCGAAATGCGCCTGCGCGATGCGCTGATCGTCGGCATTGCGCAGATCGGCGCGCTGATTCCAGGGGTGTCGCGTTCGGGCTCTACACTCACAGCAGCGCTGTTCCTCAACTTCAAACGTGAAGAGGCTGCACGGTTCTCCTTTTTGCTGGGGCTGCCCGCCATCGCCCTGGCCGGTTTGAAGGAGCTGTGGGTGTTGTTCCATGCCGACCTGCCCGCGCAAGCCTGGGCGCATCTGATTTTCGGCCTGGTGATCGCCAGCATTTCGGCATTTTTCGCCATCTGGGGCCTGATGCGTTTCCTGGAGAAGTTCTCCACCTGGCCGTTTGTCATCTACCGCGCTGTGCTCGGGATCTTCCTGATTGTCGCGGTCAGCACCGGTCTGCTGAGCTGACACCCGCCTGAAAAAACAAAACCCGCACGAGGCGGGTTTTGTTTTTTACGGATCGGACAATCAGTCAGCCAGACGCCAGGTCGTGCCGCCCTTGCCGTCTTCCAGCACCACGCCCATGGCGGTGAGCTGGTCGCGGATGCGGTCGGATTCGGCCCAGTCCTTGTTGGCTCGCGCATTCAGGCGAGCCTGAATCAGCGCATCGACTTCAGCCGCATCGACCCGCCCTTCGGCGCCGGCCTGCAGGAAGTCATCCGCCTCAAGCTGCAACACACCCAGCACGCTGGCCAGCTCTTTCAAGCGCGCCGCCAGACCGGCCGCCGCCTCAAGATCGCTCTCGCGCAGACGGTTGATCTCGCGAACCATCTCGAACAGCACCGCGCAGGCTTCCGGTGTGCCGAAGTCGTCGTTCATCACCTGGGTGAAACGCTCGACAAAGGCTTCGCCGCCAGCAGGCGCCACGTTCGGCAGGCCTTTCAACGCATGGTAGAAACGCTCGAGTGCGCCTTTGGCGTCCTTGAGGTTGTCTTCCGAATAGTTGATCGCGCTGCGGTAATGGCTCGACACCAGCAGGTAACGCACGACTTCCGGGTGGTACTTTTCCAGCACGTCGCGAATGGTGAAGAAGTTGTTCAAGGACTTGGACATCTTCTCGCCATTGATGCGAATCATGCCGCAATGCATCCACGCGTTGGCGTAGGTCTTACCGGTCGCCGCTTCGCTCTGGGCGATTTCGTTTTCGTGGTGCGGAAACTCCAGGTCGCTGCCGCCGCCATGAATGTCGAAGGTCTCGCCCAGGCAGCAGGTCGACATCACCGAGCATTCAATGTGCCAGCCCGGACGACCGTCGCCCCACGGCGATGGCCAGCTCGGCTCACCCGGTTTGGCGCCTTTCCACAACACGAAGTCCAGCGGGTCCTGTTTGGACTCGTCGACTTCGATCCGCGCGCCAATGCGCAGGTCTTCGATTTTCTTGCGCGACAGCTTGCCGTAGCCCATGAACTTGGCCACGCGGTAGTACACGTCGCCATTGCCCGGTGCGTAGGCGTAACCCTTGTCGATCAGGGTCTGGATCATCGCGTGCATGCCGGGAATATGACCGGTGGCGCGCGGTTCCATGTCCGGCTTCTTGATGTTCAGGCGCGCTTCGTCTTCGTGCATCGCCGCGATCATGCGCTCGGTCAAGGCTTCGAACGACTCGCCGTTCTCGTTGGCCCGATTGATGATCTTGTCGTCAATGTCGGTGATGTTGCGCACATAAGTCAGGTCATAGCCGCTGAACCGCAACCAGCGGGTCACCAGGTCGAACGCGACCATGCTGCGGCCGTGGCCCAGGTGGCAGTAGTCGTACACGGTCATCCCGCAGACGTACATGCGCACCTTGTTGCCATCCAGCGGCTTGAAGACTTCTTTGCTCTTGGTGAGCGTGTTGTAGATCGTCAGCACTTTAGGTTCCTTGAATCACTGGCCCCACGAATCACGCAGGGTCACGGTACGGTTGAATACCGGTGCGCCCGGTTTCGAGTCCTTGATATCCGCGACGAAGTAGCCTTCGCGCTCGAACTGGAAACGGTCTTCCGGCTGTGCGTTGCCCAACGAGGGTTCAGCACGACAACCGGTGAGGACCTGCAGTGAGTCAGGGTTGATGTTGTCCAGGAAACTGGCGCTGTCTTCGGCCTTCTCCGGGTTCGCAGAGCGGAACAGACGATCGTACAGACGCACTTCGCACTCGACGCTTGCAGCCGCCGGCACCCAGTGCACCACGCCTTTGACCTTGCGGCCTTCAGGGTTCTTGCCGAGGGTTTCCGGGTCGTAGGAGCAACGCAGTTCGACGACGTTGCCATCGGCGTCCTTGATCGCTTCGTCGGCACGGATCACGTAGCTGCCGCGCAGACGCACTTCGCCGTTGGGTTCCAGGCGTTTGTAGCCTTTTGGCGGCTCTTCCATGAAGTCATCGTGGTCGATGTAGATTTCACGGGCGAACGGCAGCTTGCGCACACCCAGTTCTTCTTTCTGCGGATGACGCGGCAGTTCGAGGTTCTCGACCTGGTCTTCCGGGTAGTTGGTGATCACCACCTTCAACGGACGCAGCACGCACATGGCGCGCGGAGCGTTCTGGTCCAGATCCTGACGGATGCTGAATTCGAGCATGCCGAAATCGACGACGCCGTCAGAACGGTTGGTGCCGACCATGTCGCAGAAATTGCGGATCGACGCAGGCGTGTAGCCACGGCGGCGGAAGCCCGACAGCGTGGACATACGCGGATCGTCCCAGCCGAACACGTGCTTTTCATCGACCAGTTGCTTGAGCTTGCGCTTGCTGGTGATCGTGTAGTTCAGGTTCAGACGGCTGAATTCGTACTGACGCGGTTGCGCCGGCACAGGCAGGTTTTCGAGGAACCATTCGTACAGCGGACGATGGCTTTCGAACTCCAGGGTGCAGATCGAGTGGGTGATGCCTTCGATGGCGTCCGACTGACCATGGGTGAAGTCATAGTTCGGGTAGATGCACCATTTGTCGCCGGTCTGGTGGTGATGCGCGTGACGGATGCGATACATGATCGGATCGCGCAGGTTCATGTTCGGCGAGGCCATGTCGATCTTGGCGCGCAGCACACGAGCACCGTCCGGGAATTCGCCGGCACGCATGCGGGCGAACCAGTCGAGGTTTTCTTCCACGGAGCGGTCACGGAACGGGCTGTTCTTGCCCGGCTCGGTCAGGCTGCCACGGTATTCCTTGGCCTGTTCAGGGCTCAGGTCGTCGACGTAGGCCTTGCCGGCCTTGATCAGCTCGACGGCCCAGTCGTGCAACTGGTCGAAATACTGCGAGGCGTAGCGCACTTCGCCGGACCATTCAAAGCCCAGCCATTTGACGTCGCTTTCGATCGCGTCGATGTATTCCTGGTCTTCCTTGGCCGGGTTGGTGTCGTCGAAACGCAGGTGCGTGACGCCGCCAAATTCCTGGGCCAGACCGAAGTTCACGCAAATCGACTTGGCGTGACCGATGTGCAGGTAACCGT
This sequence comes from Pseudomonas arsenicoxydans, assembly GCF_900103875.1. Lineage (NCBI taxonomy): Bacteria > Pseudomonadati > Pseudomonadota > Gammaproteobacteria > Pseudomonadales > Pseudomonadaceae > Pseudomonas > Pseudomonas arsenicoxydans. The sequence continues at coordinate 5,336,198 of NZ_LT629705.1, forward strand.
TGGGCTCAGGCGGGAAACGAGTGACGATCTGCGTGTGCTTACCCGAGTCCAGGTCCGCCTGGATGATCGGGCGCAGGAAATTGACCGGCACGGCAGGGCCGGTCTTGGAATTCGAGGTAGGGTCGACAGTGGGCTTGCTCATAGGATCCTTGAACGTACAAGTGCGCGGCCAGTTGGCCAAATCAAAGCGGCTGTTAAATCAAAGGGGCTTATCATAGCCGATGCCGTCAAGTCGCTGACAGAGCAGGCCCGAAAACGGCTGCATTTAATCGGATGCAAATGAAAAACAGCCTCGAAATTCGCGCCCGGCACGCTAAACTGCGCACCTTGGCCGAATCTGGCCGGACCGGTTGAGGGCTTCAATGCCTCGAAACCCACGAATTCATTGATAGAGTACCGATCATGACCCAAGTCAAACTGACCACCAACCATGGCGACATCGTCCTGGAACTGAACGCTGAAAAGGCACCGCTCACCGTTGCCAACTTCATCGAGTACGTCAAAGCCGGTCACTACGAAAACACCGTTTTCCACCGCGTCATCGGTAACTTCATGATCCAGGGCGGCGGTTTTGAGCCAGGCATGAAAGAAAAGAAAGACAAGCGCCCAAGCATCCAGAACGAAGCCGACAACGGCCTGCCGAACGTGAAATACAGCGTTGCCATGGCTCGCACCATGGAGCCGCATTCGGCTTCCGCCCAGTTCTTCATCAACGTGGCTGACAACAGCTTCCTGAACCACAGCGCCAAGACCACTCAGGGCTGGGGCTACGCCGTGTTCGCCAAAGTCGTTGAAGGCACCGACGTTGTCGACAAGATCAAAGGCGTTTCCACCACCTCCAAAGCTGGCCACCAAGACGTACCTGCAGACGACGTGATCATCGAGAAAGCCGAGATCATCGAAGCGTGATACTGCTGATTTCAGACTTGCATCTGGAAGAGGAGCGCCCGGACATTACCCGGGCGTTTCTGGATTTGCTCGCCGGACGTGCCCGCTCGGCGAGTGCGTTGTACATCCTGGGCGACTTTTTCGAGGCGTGGATTGGCGACGATGCCATGACGCCCTTTCAGCGTTCCATCTGCCAGGCCCTGCGCGATCTCAGCGACAGCGGCACGGCCATTTTTCTGATGCACGGCAATCGCGACTTCCTGCTCGGCCAGGCCTTTTGCAAACAGGCCGGCTGCACGTTGTTGAAAGACCCGAGCATCGTAGAGCTTTACGGCGAGCCAGTGCTCTTGATGCACGGCGACAGCCTCTGCACCCGCGACGAAGCCTATATGAAGCTGCGTCGCTACCTGCGCAACCCCGTCACCCTGTTCATCCTGCGCTACCTGCCCTTGGGCACCCGGCACAAACTGGCGCGCAAGCTGCGCAGCGAAAGCCGTGCGCAAACGCGGATGAAAGCCAATGACATCGTCGATGTCACACCGCAGGAAGTGCCGCGGATCATGCAGGAATATGGCGTAAAGACCTTGATCCACGGGCACACCCATCGCCCGGCGATTCACAAGTTGCAGATTGGCGAACAGGCGGCCAGGCGCATTGTGCTGGGAGATTGGGACCGCCAGGGCTGGGCGTTGCAGGTGGATGAGCAAGGGTTTGCACTGGCGCCTTTCGACTTCGCCCCGCCGCCGCAACTGGCAGCCCCCGCTCCCTGACTCGAACACAAGAACCTGTGGGAGCGGGCTTGCCCGCGATGACAATGGATCATTCAACAACGTTGTTGAATGTGATTCCGCTATCGCGGGCAAGCCCGCTCCCACAGGGATTGTGGTGGCTTAGTGGCCGGCGGCCGCAGGGCCTGCTTTAGCAGCGAACGGCGGTTTTGCCAGCCAGACAATCACGATCAACCCCATGAACGCCCACCCCAGCAATGTGAAGTAATCCACGGTGGACAGCATGTAGGCCTGACTGGTCAGCACGTGATCGAGCTGCGCATACGCCGGATTGCCCGCGCCGCCCAGATTGTTCAGCGCCTCACGGGTCGCCGGCTCGTACGTTGTAATGCTTTCACTCAAATATGCATGATGCTGGTCCGCCCGACGAATCCAGATCCACGTCGTCAACGACGCCGCGAAACTGCCGCCCAACGTTCGCAGGAACGTCGCCAGGCCAGCGCCATCGGCGATCTGGCTCGGTGGCAAGTCCGACATCAGGATGCTCAAGGTCGGCATGAAGAACAGCGCCACGCCAATGCCCATGAACAGCTGCACTAGCGCGATGTGCTGGAAGTCCACTTCGTTGGTGAACCCGGCACGCATGAAGCAGCTCAGGCCAATCGCCAGGAAGGCCAGCCCGGCCAGCAACCGCAGGTCGAATTTGTGCGCATATTTGCCGACAAACGGTGACATCAGCACCGGCAGAATCCCGATGGGCGCCACCGCCAGACCGGCCCATGTCGCCGTGTAGCCCATCTGCGTTTGCAACCATTGCGGCAGAATCAGGTTAATGCCGAAGAAGCCGGCGTAGCCCAATACCAGCACTATCGTGCCGATGCGGAAGTTGCGATAGGCAAACAGCCGCAGGTTGACCACCGGGTGTTGGTCGGTCATTTCCCAGATCACGAACACCGCCAGCGCGATCACCGAAATTGCCGCGCCGATGAGGATGAAGTTCGACTCGAACCAATCCAGGTCGTTGCCTTTGTCGAGGATCACCTGCAACGCGCCGACGCCAATGATCAGCGTGATCAATCCGACGTAGTCCATCGGCTGACGACTGGTTTCCACCGGGCGCGTCTTCAGTTGCTGGCGCACTACCATCGCCGCAAAGATCCCGATCGGTACGTTGATAAAGAAAATCCACGGCCAGCTGTAACTGTCGGTGATCCAGCCACCAAGAATCGGCCCGGCAATCGGCGCCACCACCGTGACCATCGCCAGCAACGCCAAGGCCATGCCGCGCCTGGCGGGCGGATAGACCGCGATCAGCAACGTCTGCGTCATCGGGTACAACGGCCCCGCGACCAGACCTTGCAGCACCCGAAACCCGATCAGTTCCGGCATCGAGGTCGAGATACCGCACAGAAACGAAGCCAGTACGAACAGGATGGTCGCCCAGAGAAACAGCTTCACCTCACCGAAACGCCGGCTCAGCCAACCGGTCAGCGGCAAGGCGATGGCGTTGCTCACGGCAAATGAAGTGATCACCCACGTGCCCTGCTCCGAGCTCACGCCCAGGTTGCCGGAAATGGTCGGCAGCGCCACGTTGGCGATGGTGGTGTCGAGCACTTGCATGAAGGTCGCCAGCGACAGGCCGATGGTGCTGAGCAGCAGGCTGGGCGGGGTGAAAGACGCGTTATTGCTCATCGCGAATCCTTTGAAACCGGGCTGTCGCGGCGCCGTTCAACGGGCGCCGCGTGGGGATTGGCGAATCAGCGTTGAACGGTTTTGCTGACCGCAGCGCTGTTGTCGTGGATCAACTGCGTGATCATCGCGTCGGCCTCGGCCAACTGACGGTCATACACGTTGGTGCTGAACGAAGCCTTTTGTGGCGGCTGTTGCGCCAGCACCGGGCCACTCTGGTCATGCAGGTTCACATCGACCTGAGTCGAGAGGCCGACCCGCAGCGGATGCTTGGCCAGTTCTTCGGCGTTGATGTGAATCCGCACCGGTACGCGCTGGACGATCTTGATCCAGTTGCCGGTGGCGTTCTGCGCTGGCAGCAAGGCGAACGCGCTGCCGGTCCCGGCGCCGAGGCTGTCGATGGTGCCGCTGAATTTAACGTCGCTGCCGTACAGGTCGGCTTCGATGTCCACCGGCTGGCCGATGCGCATGTCACGCAGTTGGGTTTCCTTGAAGTTGGCGTCGATCCACAGCTGATCCAGCGGAATCACCGCCATCAGCGCAGTGCCTGGCTGAACCCGTTGACCCAGTTGCACGGAGCGCTTGGCCACATAACCGGTGACCGGCGCGATCAAGGTGCTGCGCGAATTGTTCAGGTAGGCCTGACGCAGCTGCGCGGCAGCCGCCATTACGTCTGGATGCGACGACACCACAGTGTCATCCACCAACGCGCTGGTGGTTTTCAGTTGTTGCTTGGCGTTGGCCAGGGCGTTTTGTGCCGAGGTCAGGTCGTCGCGAGCGTGGGACAGTTCTTCCTGGGAAATCGCCCCGCCAGCGGCAAGGTTTTTCCGCCGATTGAAGTTGTCTTGCGCCTTTTGCACTTCTGCCTGCTGGGCGTTGACTTGGGCTTTCATGCCGTCGACGTTGCTATACAAGCCGCGAACCTGACGCACGGTGCGGGCCAGGTTGGCCTGGGCACTTTGCAGACCGACTTCGGCATCGTTCGGGTCAAAGTTGATCAGCACCTGGCCTTCGTGGACCAGGTCGCCGTCGTCAGCACCGATGCTGACTACGGTGCCGGTGACCAGCGGGGTGATTTCCACCACATTGCCGTTCACATAGGCGTCGTCAGTGCTTTCATTCCAGCGCCCGTAGAATTCGTGATAACCCCAGACACCGATGCCGGCGAGGATTACCACGATGGCGAGCACCACCAACATGATTTTGCGTTTGCGCGGATTGCTCGTGTCTTGAGCATTGTCCGGGGCTTGAGATGTATCGGCAGTGGCCATGACAAATACCTTGAATTAGTTGTGCTGTGTGGCTGGGGTTGCGTTGGCTGCGGTCAGGGTTTCGCCTTGGAAGCCACCGCCCAGCGCCTGCATCAGTTGGATCGACAAGTCGATCTGCTCGGCATTCAGGTTGGCCAGCTGACGCTGGGCCTGGAGCAATTGCTGCTCGATGCTGAGCACGTCCAGGTAGTTGCCGATGCCGGAACCGTACCGCTGGACCACGGTGTTGTAAGAATCCTGGGCAATGTCGGTGGCGTGTTGCTGAGCCCCGATCTGCCGGCCGATATCGCGCAACTGGTTGATGGTGTCGCTGACATCGCCCAGCGCTTTCACCAGGCTTTTGTTGTACTGCGCCACGGCGAGGTCGTAATCGGCGTCGCGCGAGTCGAGGTTGGCACGCAGGCGGCCACCATCGAAAATCGGCACGGAAATGGTCGGCGCGATGTTGAAGAAACGGCTCGCCGAACCAAACATCGCATCGCCCAGTAAAGATTCGGCACCCGCCGCCGCGCTCAAGTTCAAGTTGGGATAGAACTGGGTTTTGCCCGCGGCGATGTTCTTGCTCGCGGCCTCGACCCGCCAGCGCGCGGCCACCAGGTCAGGACGACGACCAAGCAATTCGGCCGGCAACACCGACGGCAAAGCAACGGCGCTGGCCTGAAGGACTTTCGGCCGGGCGATTTCGTTACCGCGGTCCGGGCCTTTGCCCAGCAGCACGGCCAAGGCGATTTTCGCGCTTTGCAGGCGTTTTTCGGCTTCGATCAGGCTGGCTTCGGAGGTGGCTTCCAGGCTTTCGGTTTGCTGGAACTGGTACTGGCTATCGATCCCCGAACTCAAGCGACGCTGGCTCAGGTTGAGCATTTGCCGAGTACGCTTGAGGTCTTCATTTGCCAGGTCATAGACGATGTGAGCCTGGCCCAGATCGCTATAGGCGCGGGCGACATCGGCAGACAAGGTCAGCTGAGCGGCCTGCTGGTCGACTTCGGCCGCACGGGCCTGGCCCAGCGCCGCTTCCCAGGCGTCACGCTGACCGCCCCAGAGGTCGAAGTTGTAATTGAAGCTGGCGCCGATATTGCGCACGGTGGCGTAAGTGCCGCCCTGCCCGCTCGGGTCTTGATCGCGGGACAGACGCGAACGGCTGACACCGGCGCTGGCGTCGAGGGTCGGCATGCGCGCAGCGTCGGCGGCATAGGCAGCGGCGCTGGCCTGATGCGCACGGGCGTCGGCGATTTGCATGTCTGGGCTGTCGTGCAGGGCTTCGCGGATCAGACCATCGAGTTGCGGATCGCCCAGGCTGGTCCACCAGTCGCTTTTCGGCCAGGCCGCCGGCGACAGGGTCACGCCGCTGAGGGATTGTCCGGCCTTGAGGTTTTTCGCATCGAGGCTGACGCCTTCGGTGGTCAGGCCGCTATAGCTGGCGCATCCGGCCAGGGTCATGGCCACCAGCACCAGGCTCAAACCGGCACGCAGGGTTTTACTGCTCATTTGTCACCTACCCGCAGCAAGGTGATCGAGTCACCCGCCGCCACCAATATTTTCTTGAGGATCTGTTCCAGGGTTTTCAGCTCATCCGGTGTGATCGCGCCAGCCAGTTCATTCATGGCGTCGGCGCCGATGTGCGGCAGCCGGTCGGCGAGCTTCTGGCCTTCTTCGGTCAGCACCAGTTGCACCTGACGGCGATCCGCCTCGGAACGCTGGCGGGCGAGGAAACCTTTCTGTTCCAGACGATCGAGCATGCGGGTCATCGAACCGCTGTCCAGCGACAGGTGCCGGCACAGCTCGGCCGGCGTATCGACACCGAACTGGGCCATGATGATCAGCACTTTGAACTGCGCGGCGGTGATGCCGTGGGGCTCCATGTGCGTGTCGATGATCCGGTCCTTGAGCAGCGCAGCGCGCCCGAGCAGGAGGCCGAGATGGCAATTCTGGAATTCGTCTGGCGTGAAATGTTTCATCTGACCACCAATTAGCTGCCTAGGCAGAGAATGTATGACGAGATGTTACTGCCTAGGCAGCGAATGTCAACGTAATAGTTAGGTTGCTTTGTATTTAGCTGATCGGCGGCGGGGGGATAGAGGGGTCAATCGTCGGCAGGAACAGATTCACGCACATGATCGTGAACCTGTTCGCCGATGGGCTTGAAGGCGGGCTTACATCAGAGGAATGGAATAGCTCACGATCAGGCGATTCTGATCCTGATTGCGGGCGATATCGCTGCGTGACATTGCGTTGCGCCAGCCGAAACCGACGTTCTTCAACGCGCCACTTTGAATCACATAATCCAGGGAGATATCTCGCTCCCATTCGCTCGCGTCCTGGCCGCTTGTCGTCTGGATGTTGTTGCCCTTGAGGTACATGACCGACGCCTTCAGACCCGGAACTCCCGCGGCGGCGAAGTCGTAGGCATATTGCGCGAAAGCGGTCCGTTCGCCGGCCTGGATGAAGGTTTGAATGGTGCGGTCGGTGTACAGATAAAGGCTGGCGCCGCCCTCGCCTTTGTCAACCAGCCCGCCTTGATTGAGTTGAGCAAAGTTGCTGTCATCGGAAACGCTTTGATAACCCGCTGTAATGGCATGGCCGCCTAACGAGTAAATAAATGCCGCACTCCAGGTATCGTTGTCGATTTCACCCGTCCCGCCTTTGGTATAACCACCTAACTTGTAACCACTGGCACGCCCGGCAGCGTTGCTATTCTTGCCATCGGAAGTGGTCTTGAAATACCGCAAGTCGGTTTTCAGCGAGCCGTACTCACCCAACGGCAGTACATGCAATACACCGACGAAGTGCTGTTGGTAATAATCTTCGAGGTTGGCGTAGTAATACTGGGCAGTCAGGTCTTTAGTCAGTTTGTAATCAGCGCCAGCGAAGGTGAACTTGTTGCTTTCCTGGGTGGCACCCGCTACCGCCAGGCCGGCACTGTCGCTGGAACCGCGGCCAGTGGCATGCTCAATTTGGCCGGCGGTAAAGGTCAGATTATCCAGTTCGTTGCTGGTGACCTGACCGCCTTCAAAGGTTTGCGGCAGCAGTCGGCCATCGTTCGCCACCAGAATCGGCAACTTCGGCTGCAAGGTGCCGTAGCGCAACTCGGTCTTGGAGAACCGCATCTTTGCCGTCGCGCCGGCACGACCCCATTGATCCGCGGCCTTATCGCCATCACTGGGAATCATTGAACTGCCGACATGCCGTCCTTCACCGCTATCGAGCTTGATCCCAAGCAAACCGATCGCATCCAGACCGAAACCCACCGTACCGTCGGTGAACCCCGACTGATAGTTGAGCATGAAGCCTTGGCCCCATTCTTCGGTTTTCGACGGCGCGGCGGCACCGTCGCGGTTATCGTTATTGAAATAGAAGTTACGCAAGTTCAAGTTGGCTTTGCTGTCATTAATGAAATCAGCAGACGCCAAGGGACTCAGGGCCATGCCCAAACCGCCGGTCAAAATACTTAATACTTGAAGCGAGGCTTTCATCAGGGCGAACTCCAGCGCAGAAACCATGTTCTGTGCTCAGTAAAAAGACAGCAGGAAGCAACGGGCCCACCAATGAATAAGCCCGAGCATTAAGTCATCATTGAGATAAACGTCGTGTAACCGTACTAAGTGGCCGTCGTTAAAACCTCCCCAAGCTAAATAAGGACAGCATCGTCATCGTCCAGGTCTTATCAGTCGATCAATCCATGAACGTCATAAAACGGATAAGGCCCGGCGTATTCACCGAACACGGCGTTGTGGGTCACCAGACCTTGTTGCGGATGCCAGCGATGCACCAGGTACCCCGCCGGCTCAAGATTGAAATGTGCGGGCGCGGATGCCTCCAGATCCAGCACGATCTGGTGGGAAGTGCCGGGGCACACACAACTCAGCGAGCCGCCGAAGCGACGCTGCATCGGCCGATGCAGATGCCCACAAAGCAAGCGCTCTACCTGCGGATGGCGAGCGACGAGCGCTTCCAACGCGGCGGTATTGATAAACGGCTCGTGGTCCATGTGGCCGATGCCGGTGATAAAAGGCGGATGATGGAGAATTAACAGCGTCGGTACATGGGGGCGACGGGACAATTGCTCATCGAGCCAGCGCAACTGGCTGTCCAGCAATTGACCGCCATGGGCGCCCGGTCGGGTCGAGTCCAGGCCGATCAGGCGTACCGGGTGCTCCTCGACCACCCAATCGAGCGGCGCGTTGGCGTTAGTCGGCAAATAAGTGTGATGGGTAAATCCCGCCAGCAGCTGCTCGCGATCATCGTGATTGCCGGGTACCAGATAGACAGGCATGTGCAATCGCGCCAGTTCGCGCTTGAGCACCGCGTATTCATCGGCACGGCCGAAATCCACCAGGTCGCCGCTGATGACCACGATGTCAGGGCGCGGTTGGCTGGCATTCAAATGATCGATCGCGCGCCGCAACGCGCCCAGACAATCGACCACGCCGTAGGTCAGCTTTTGATCGGCTTTAAGGTGCAAATCGCTGATCTGCGCAATAAGAAACGGACTGTTCAAAATAAGTGCTCTTAAACAAAAAACATCACGAATGCAGGGTGAACAACACGTGTGGCTCGATGGCCAGGGCAATCAGCGCGCCGGTGGCATGAATGACGCCGTCAGCGCTGTCGACCAGCAATGGCTGCCCAGTCCCAACGTCCACCAACAGGCGACTTTGCGCCCCCTGGAAAAACTGCCCGACCAGACGACCGCGCACATGCCCCGCACCGTCCATCACCCGCAAATGCTCAGGACGGCAGTACACCGTCGTCGGCACAGGGATGCCCTTCCAGGGCAACTCGCCGCCGCTGACCTTCAAGCCATGGGCGGTCGGTTCGATCACCGGGAACGCATTGAGGTTGCCGACGAAACTGGCGACAAACGCGTTGGCGGGTTGCTGATAGATGTCTCGTGGCGTGGCCAGTTGTGCGATTCGTCCGCGCTCCATGACCAGGATCCGGTCCCCCAGCGCCATGGCCTCGCCCTGGTCGTGCGTCACAAACACCGAGGTAATGCGCAAGCTGCGCAGCAGTTGATCCAGCTCGCTACGCAGCCGTTCGCGCAACTGCGCATCCAGCGCTGCCAACGGCTCATCAAGCAGCAACACCCGAGGCCGGGGGGCTAACGCACGGGCGAGTGCCACCCGCTGACGCTGGCCGCCGGACAACTCGTGAATGCGGCGTTTACCGTGATCCTGCAGGCCGACCAGTTCCAGTAACTCGGCGCAACGCTTGTTGCGTTCAGCGGGCGACAGGCCTCTTATCTTCAGGCCGTAAACAATATTGCCGGCCACGTCCAGGTTCGGAAACAACGCGTAATTCTGAAACACCATGCCCACGTCGCGGCGCTCGATGGGCAGGCGTGTGACGTCACTGTCGGCGAAGAAAATCTGCCCGACATCCGGGCGTTCAAGGCCGGCGATCATGCGCAACGTGGTGGTTTTACCGCAACCGGACGGGCCAAGGATCGCCAAGGTTTCCCCGGCCTCGATAGTCAGGTTCAAATCGTCTACAGCAACGGTGCCGTCAGAGAACGCCTTGCGGCAACCCTGCAGGCGAATAGTGGTTCCAGTCATCGACGCTCTCCACGAGAAAGACGGGCGCTGATGGCCTGCAACGCAATCAGCAGCGGCACGATCATCAACAGAAATATGAGGGTGTAGGCGCTGGCCACTTCCAGCCGCGCCGAGGCATAGCTGTCGGCCAGGCCCACCGGCAAGGTCTTGGTCATCGGTGTGTGGAGCATCCAGGTCAGGTTGAACTCACCCAGCGACAGGGTGACGACCATCAGCACTCCGGCCAGTATCCCGGCCCGACAATTGGGCACCACCACGCTGAAGAAACGCTTGATCGGCCCGGCACCGAGGCTCGCCGCCGCCTCTTCCAGCGTCGGCAATTGCTGGCGCTGCATCACGGCCATCACTGGGCGCACCAGAAATGGCAAGGTAAACAACACATGCCCCACCAGGATAAACAGCCAACTGCTGCGAAACTCGCCAAATTGCCCGTAGGTCAACAGCAACGCCAAGGCACTGGCCAAGCCCGGCATGGCCACCGGCAACACCATCAGCTCTTCGAATGCGCGGCTGAAGCGGTTGTTCATCCGCACCAGGGCATAAGCCGCCGGCACGCCGATCACGCAAACACACACGGCACAGGCAACCGCCAATTGCAGCGATAACCAGACCGTCGGCGAGTAGCTTTGCCAGACCTGAATCAACCAGTCGAACGTCAGGCCACTGGACACCCCGACGAAGTAATTGCGCGTCAGCCCCGCCAGCAACGACATCAGCACGGGCACCAACATGAAGGCACAGACCAGCAGGGTAAAAACCAGCTGTGCGATAAACAGCGTTGTTCGTTTCACAAAACCGTCCCCGACTGTTTGGCCACGCGCCGTGCCAGTAACAGCACCGCCCAGGTGACTGCTCCGAGGATGACCGACAGCGCAGCGGCCACGGTGAAATTGGCGTAGTTGGTGAACACGTTATAGATGGCCACGGGGGTCACGTTCAGCCGCGTGCCCAAGGTGAACGCAGTGCCGAAAGCGCCCATCGACGTCGCGAAACAAATGGCGCCGCAGGACACCAGCGCGGGGGCCAGCCCCGGCACGATCACGTCGCACACCACCCGCCAATGCCCGGCACCGAGTGAGTGCGCGGCTTCTTCCAGGCTGCGATCCAGGCTTTCACACGCGGCCATCACCGTGAGAATCACCCGCGGAATCGAGAAGTACAGATAACCGATGAACAGTCCCGTCAGCGAGTAAGCGAAAATCCAGCGCTCACCCGCCAGCTCCAGACCGAGCGATGCAAACAAGCCTTGTCGACCGGCCAGCAGAATCACCAGAAAGCCGACCACCACCCCGGGAAACGCCAGCGGAAACGTCAGCAGCGCAACCAACGCCGAGCGCCCGAAGAACTGCTGGCGGGCGAGAAACACCCCGCTGATGCCACCGACCAACAACGCCGCCAGTGTCACCAACGCCGCCAGGAGGCAGGTCTGCACCAAGCTGCCAAGGTATTGCGCACTACTGAGCACTTGCCAATAGCCACTGTCGCTGCCGTCGCGCCGTTGCCCACCCAGCAGAATCAAATGCGCCAGCGGCAACAGCCAGAACGCGAGCAGAACCGCTGCCGCCGGGGCCAGCGCCCAGGCAACAGTTGGTCGCAGGCGCTGCAAAACATCGTGGCGGGACGAGACGTCCTGCACGTTGAGCGGCACAGTCGTCACTTACTTGACCTCACTCAGATAGCGCGCAGCAAAGGCTTCCTGCACCGCCGCCATTTTTTCGTAATCGACCACGCCGGCGCGGGCATAGTCACTGTCCGGAAGGAACTGCGCGGCGACGTCGGCCGGCATCTTCATCTCACGAACCGGACGCAGATATGCCTTGGCCCACAACGCCTGCCCCTGGTCGGACAGCACAAAATCCAGGACCTTTTCGGCGTTGGCGCGATGCGGCGCGTTGTCGACCACGCTCATCACATAAGGCACGCTGATGCTGCCTTCCCTGGGGATCACGAAAGCGACGTTGGCCTTGTCTTTGTAGCGCGCGCGGTAAGCGTTGAAGTCGTAGTCGACCAGAATCGGCAGCTCACCGGAAAGCACCCGCGCATACGCGGTTTGTTTCGGCACGATGGGCGCGTTTTTCGCCAGTTTCTGGAAGTAATCAATGGCCGGCGCGAAGTTATCCAGGGTCCCGCCCATGGCCTGATTAATGGCGACCGCGGACACGTAACCGACGAATGCACTGGATGGGTCGAGGTAGCCGACCATGCCTTTGTACTCAGGCTTGAGCAGATCAGCCCAGCTCTGCGGAACCGGCAAGCCACCCAGCGCATCAACGTTAACCATGATTCCCAACGTCCCGGAATGAATTGCAAACCAGTGCCCCTGCGGGTCTTTCAACCCCGTCGGAATCTGCTCCCAGCCTTTGGGTTTATAAGTCCCGACCACTCCGGCTTTTTGTGCCTGTAAACCGAATGTCACGCCGTAATACACCACGTCCGCCACCGGCGCGGCGCGCTCGGCAACCAACTGCGCCAGGGCCTGGCCAGAGTTTTTATTGTCCAGCGGTACCTGCACACCTGTGGTGTCGGCAATGGCCTTGAGTTGAGTGCCCCAATCCGCCCATTCCGGCGGACAGTTGTAGCAAATCGCCGTTTCAGCGGCCTGGGCCAGGCTGGCCACACCGCACAGCCATAACGCCGCCAGGGTTTTAGTGAAGCGGATCATCGAGTTTCTCCTCGTAGGGTTGAGTACTTTCGCCTGGCCGGACATGGCAAGGCAGGCAATGGGAAACCGGGGCGGCGCCAGCAATTTGTGCCAGCAACTGGTCAATGACCGTGCTGGCCAGCGTTGCAATTGGCTGCACCACGCTGCACAGCGTGGGGTGCATTTGCGTGCCCAGCGCGATACCGTCGAAACCGATCACTGACAGTTGCCGAGGCACATTCCAGCCGTGTCGGCGCAGTTCGGCGATCAGGCTGATCGCCAGCAAATCGTTGGAACAAACCAACGCGCTGGGCGCCTGTGGTCCGGACAAAAAAGGTTCAAGGGCGGCGAAATCGGCTTGGGTATGGGCAGGCATTTCGATCACCGGCAAGCTGTCGAGGCCGTGCTCACGCATCGCGTCGCCATAACCGGCGTAACGCAGACGGGCACGGTCAGACTGCAAGGCCGGGCCGGCGACCATGCCAATGCGCCGATGCCCCGCGTCCAGCAAGTAACGCGTGGCCAACGCCATCCCGGCGCGGTTGTCGACCGACACCGCGCTGTAATCGGGATTGCTCGGTTGGTGATAAGCCAGCACAAACGGCGTGTCCTCGCTGGCGAGGCTTTGCAGCACGCGGTTGCTTTCGGCATCGGTGACGGTCAGCACCAGCCCGTCAACCCGCTGGCGCAACAACTCCTCGACCACCGCGCTTTCACGCTCGCTGTTGTAATCGGTGGTCGCCAGCAACAAATTGTAGCCACGCAAACGCGCGGCCCGCTCCATTGCCTGGAATTGCTCGGCGAACACCGGATTGAGGAGATTGGGGACCACCACCCCGATCAGGTTGGTGGTTTGCAAACGCAGTTGGCGGCCGAGGCGATTGGGCCGAAAACCCAATTCGCGGGCAGCGGCGAACACTTGCTCGCGGGTCGCCGGACGCACCACTTCGGGGGAGGCAAAGGTCCGCGCGGCAGTCGCCCGCGACACACCTGCCAGTCGTGCAACTTCTTTCAAATCAGTCATTGTCGCTCGCTTGAGATCGATCTCATTGGCGAGAACATTACTCAGCGAACATGGCGTTCATGCGATTAAAAGATGACATTTTGATGGCAATCGCGGCATCCGATTACGCCCCTCCTGCTCAACGGATTTGAGCACAGGCGCACCTATCAGACCTTCAGCGATCCGGCAGAAATAGACTGGGTTGTGTGTTCTCCCCCGCGCGTCCAGAGGCCGTTATGTCTTGCTTTGGGCTGCGAGCGAAAAAACGGTAAATGTTCTAGTTAGTGAATTACTGTGATGTCATTATGGTGGCCATCAATCCCCGCTGATCAAACCCATACAAACCTCAACCGAGTTCGCAGAATGAACATCCTGAGCCGCTCTAAATTCTCGACCAAACTGCTGACAGCGTTTGTTTTCTGCGCCTTGATTACTCTACTCGTAGGTGCCGGTAGCATCTTGGGCATTAATCGGTTGTCCACGGCGCTGGCGCAGACCTTTTCTAACAACCTCGTGTCAGTGGGCAAAACCGGGGAAACCCTGAGCAGCCTCACCGCGCACAACCGTGGGCTGTATCGTCTGCTTGATGGGCACAGAGGCGTGCTACCGGACAGCGAAAATCACCGTCTGCACGAAGCGCTGGTGACTGATTTGAACACTGCAAAAAATGCCTACGCCAGCTACCGTGCGACGCCACTGGAGGACGATGAGCGCGCGGCGGGTGACAAACTGGACCTGATCTGGCCGACGTACATCAGCACATCACAAAAGATTGTCGAACTGATAGACGCCAAAAATCTGGACGAGGCCGCCGCCATCCTCAACGGCACCAACAACATCGCGTTCCGTGAAGCGCGAAGCCTGATACGGGTGATGGTTGATTCCAACAATCGACAGATAGGCGAAGGCGCTGCTGCGGCAGAAGCGTTGCACCGCACCGCCACACTGTCGTTGACGACCGGGATCATCATTGCGTTCGTCCTGGCCATTGCCCTTGGCGTCTTCATCACCCGCATGATCACACGTCCATTGGCGCTGGCCGTGTCTTACGCCCAGGAGATTGCGGGTGGCGACCTCACCCGAGCCATCAGCGGCAACAGCCACGACGAAGCAGGCCAGTTGCTCAATGCCATTTCTGCGATGCAAGGGGGCCTGAAGCGCACCCTCACACAAATCGCCAACGCTTCGGATCAACTGGCTTCGGCCGCCGAAGAACTGTCAGCCGTGACCGAAGAAAGCACACGCGGGTTAACCCGTCAGAATGATGAAATCCAGCAGGCTGCCACGGCGGTCAACGAGATGACCGCTGCGGTTGAAGAAGTAGCACGTAACGCCGTCACCACTTCACAAGCCTCAAGCAGCGCCAGTAGCGACGCCATTAACGGTCAGTCACAAGTCAAACAGACCGTGGCAGGCATCACCCACATGGTGGCCGAAATCACCGGTTCCAACCAGGCAGTGACCGAACTCGCCGGAAATGTCCGGGAGATCAGCAAGGTGCTGGACGTGATTCGCAGCGTTGCCGAACAGACCAACCTGCTGGCCTTGAATGCCGCTATCGAAGCGGCCCGTGCGGGAGAGCAAGGTCGTGGTTTTGCCGTGGTGGCCGACGAAGTTCGTGCCTTGGCCCATCGCACCCAGGCCTCCACCGTGGAAATCGAAGGCATGATCAGCACCGTGCAACGCGGGGCCGACGGGGCCGTGAACGCCATGGGCAAGAGCCTGGCACTGGCCACTCAAACCCAGGATTTGGCGCAGGACGCCGGTTCGGCGTTGCAGAAGATTACGGACGGCGTTTCGATCATAAACGAACGCAATCTGGTGATTGCCTCCGCCTCCGAAGAGCAGGCCCAGGTCGCACGGGAAGTGGACCGTAACCTGACGAACATCCAAGACCTGTCGACCCAGAGCGCCGCGGGGGCCAATCAGACGGCGGCCGCTAGCCAGGAGCTGTCGCGCCTGGCCGGTTCGTTCAGCACCTTGGTCGCCCAGTTCAAACTCTGAGCGTCGCCGCCCCACTCCCACAAGGACCACACCGGACCGTGTGGGGGCGGGCCTGCTTACGATGGGTGCGACCCGGTCTATCTGAAAGGATCGAGGTGTTAGAAATCTCGCTTGTAGAAGATGTCCAGCGAACTGGCCACGCCGCCGGCGGCTTCGAGGTAGACCTTCTTGCTCAACTTGTAGCGCAAGGCAATCGTGTTGGCCGGTTCAAACACGCCGACGCCATAACGCAGGCTGAGTTTTTCCGAGAGGTTGCCGCTGGCCACGACGCTGGTGGTGTTGCCGCTGCCCTCGGTATCGAGCTGGAAGTCCTGAATCCCCAGATTCTTGGCCATGCCGCTGGTCACACCGGAACTGCCCATCAGGCCCAAACCAAGCGCCGCCTGGGCCAGCATGTTGTTGTCTTCACCGTTGCTGCTCAGCGGACGGCCCAGTACCAGATAGGACAAGGCCTGCTCCTGGCTCATGGCCGGCTCGGAGAAAATCTGCGTGGTGGGCTGCTCGGCGCTGCCGCTGAGACGAATGCCGGCGATGATGTCGTCGGTCTGGCGAATCGCTTCGATGTCCAGGTACGGTTGATCGATGGGACCGGCAAACAGCAAACGTGCCCGGCGCACCGTCAGTCGCTGGCCGTAGGCGCGATAACGGCCATCGTTGAGCCAGAGCTCGCCGCGGGTGTCCATGTTGTCGCCAATGTGCACATGACCTTGCACGTTGGCGGTCAGGCCAAACCCGGCAAAGCTGAGTTTGTCCTGACCGACCGCCACGTCGATGTCCATTTTCATCGCCAGCGGCGGTTTGCCCTCTTCGGTCTGCTGGCCGACGATCACGGTGTCGCCTGAAAGCCTGACCGTCGAGGGAGGCAGTTCGCGCACGGTGATATCGCCCCTTGGCACCAGCACTTTGCCGACAATCGCCAGTTCGTCGCCCTTCATCGAGATTTTCAGGTCCGGCGCCACTTCGAGCTTGGCGTATGGCTCGACGCTGACCGGCAACTGTGTGCCTTTGAGGGCCAGGTCCACCACCAGCGCCTGGCCCCAGGCGATATTGCCATTGAGAGTGCCCTGCCCGGTCTTGCCGCTTTTCCAGCCGCCGTTCAGTTGCACGGTTTCGCCGGCAATCACCGCTTGCAGTTGCAAGGCTTGCAACTCCATCGGCAGTTCAGGCCCCGATACTTCACCGTCGCTGAGCAGCAGGTTGCCATTGACCAGAGGCGCCAGCAGCGTACCGCCGAGCGTGCCACTGCCATTGAGACGCCCCGTGAGTTTCTCGACCATCGGCACAAACGGCCGCGCCACGGACAGGTCCAGGCCACTGAGGCGGAATGAGCCGGTCAGCGGTTTGTTAGCGGGCAACGGATTGATCTGCGCTTGCACGCGCAATTCGCCGAGCTTGCCGCCGACGAAGTTGAGGTCGGTGTCGATACGTTTTGGCGTGAGTTTGCTGGTCAGCAGCAGGGTCTGGTACGGGAACTCCAGCCACTGATCCTTTTCCTTCATGCGCAAGGTGCCGCCGCTGGCATCGACGCTGATCTGGCCGTTCGGGCCGCTGGCCGGCAAATCCAGTTGCAGGTCGGCGTTGAGCTTGCCGTTCCAGGCGAAATCCTTTGGCAACCACTGCGCGAGGCTTTCAATCGGGAATTGCTTGAGGTGATAACGCAGCTTTGGTTCAGGCATCAGGCGCTGGTCTTCACCGCACAGGCTGGCCGGGCCGGACATCCAGCAATGGGCGCCGAAGTTGATTTTGCCATCGGCCAATCGTTCGAGCCTGGCCGGGCCTTGCAGCTTCCAGTCCTGACCTCCGGCCTGGATATCACCACTGGCCAGACGACCGCGCCAGTTGCCCTTGTCCAGCGCACCGTCGAGGCCGAGCGCCAGTTTCAGCTTCGGACCTTGTAGATCGAGGGTGAGTTTCTGGTTTTTGATATCGCCTTGGCCGCTGGCGGTCAGCGTTCCCAGTGCGGTGTCGCCGGCCTGAATGCCGCTGCCCTTGAGGTCGATTTTCGCCCGTTGCGCGCTGTCGAGGTTCGCGTCCAGGTTCAGGCTTTGCAGGCGATTGTCCTGGAAGGCCAGTTGCGTGCCTTGCAGCCCGAGCTTGCCTTGCGGAGCCTTGAGCGTGCCGGCGACATCGAGGTGACCATTGAGCTGGCCACGCAGTTGTGGCCAGAGTTGGGCCAGGCGCGGCAGTTTGATGTCGATCTGGCCGGCCAGTTTCTGTTGCAGGCTGCCCTTACCGTTGATGCTGTTGTCGCCGAGGCGGATTTGCAGCGCGTTGAGGTTCCATTGCTCGCCACCGCCATCGGCCTTGGCCTGGATCACCGCCGGCTGGCCGCGCAGTTTGCCTTTGAGGTCGAGGTCGGCGTTCAGGCTGAGCTTGTCATTCTTCATCTCGCCCTTGCTGCGCAGCGGTCCGGCCAGTGTGCCCGGCAGCTCCGCGACCCAGTACGCCGGGTTGATCGCCGACAGATCCAGGGCGGTGTCCCAGGCGATGCCATCGGCAAATTGCAGGTTCAGGTGCCCTTCGGCCTTGCCCTGTCCGGCTTCGAGCTGGATTTGTTGCAAGTAGATTTTCGTCAGGTCGCCGCTGAACGGGCTGTTCAGGCTGAACGCACCCGCCGGGCCATCCAGCGCCGCTTTGAAGCTGCCCAGGTATTTGCCATCGGTGTAGGAGACTTGTCCGTTGAAGCTGCGCAACGCGACTTCTGGCTCATCGATCAACGGATAGAGGCGATGCCACGGGAAGTCGAGCCAGTCGATTTTCGCGTCGGCGCTCAGGCCTTTGCTCCAATCCAGTTGACCGGTGAGTTTGAGGCTTTGCTTGTCGTTGGCGGTCAGGTCGAGCGCGGCAATCTGCGCGCCCTGGGCGTCGACCTTGCCTTGCAGCATCAATGCGACCGGGCCTTTTTCTGCGGGCAATGTCGCTTTGCCGAGCAATTGGTAACCGTTTTTCAGGTCGCCTTCGCCGGTAAGTTCCAGTTGATTGAGTTGCAAGGTGTCCGGCAGTTCGGCGCTGGGCTTGAAACCGTCGGCGGTGATGCGCACTTTGGCTGGCAGGTTCTCTACCAGCGGTTGTACTTCGCCGCTCAGTTGCCCGTTGAGGTAACCGCTGCTGTCGGCTTTCAGGTTGAGTGTCTTCAGCAAATCACCGTCGACCTTCAGTGCCAGGCTCCAGGGCTGGGGGGCCGGCAGGGTCAGTGTGCCTTCGGCCTTCAGCGGCCAATTGCCGGTGGGCTGCAGCAGGCCAGAAAGATTCAGGCTGAGCGTGTCACGTTGCAACTTCACCGAATCGATCTGCAACCCTTGCGCGGTCCAGTGTGCGGCCAGTTGCAAGCCTTTGAGTTCTTCGCTGCCATTGAACAGCAGGCTGCCGACCTGGACATCGCCCAGTTCGATGGCCAGTGGCAATTTCAGATCCGGCAGCGCGATCGGTCCGCTGCTGGCTTCTTCGGTGCCCGGCGGAAATTGCAGGCTGACTTGATCGGCCTTCAATTGCTCGATGCACAGCGTCATGCGCATCAGGCACAGCGGCGACCAGGCGAAAATCGGCTTGCTGAGCTCAACCCGGCTGGTGTCCTGCTGCCACAACAGATGATCAGCACTCCACTGCCCGCCTAAGCGGCCCTGGAAATCCTCGACGGTCAAACCCGGCACAAAACCGAGCGCCCAACGGCTGCCCGTCGCCGTGCCCAGCACCGTCGTTACGGCCAGGACGACCAGCATCAGCAGCGCCAGAATCGCCAGCAGCGTTATTTTCAAACCACGCTTCACAGCTCAGGCCCCATGGAAAAGTGCAAGCGGATGCCGCCGTCGTCGTCTAGCGCATGGGCCAGGTCGAGACGAATCGGCCCCACTGGCGAAACCCAGCGCACGCCGATACCAACGCCGGTCTTGAGGTTCGGCAGGTCGAGTGTATTAAAGGAGTTGCCCTGGTCAACAAAGGTCGCGACCCGCCATTTTTCGGCGATGGAATACTGATACTCGACGCTGCCAGCGACCATGTAGCGGCCACCGATGCGGTCGCCGTCGGAGTTTTCCGGGGACAGGCTCTGATAATCGTAACCACGCACGCTCTGATCGCCACCGGCGAAGAAACGCAACGATGGCGGAACGGACTTGTAGCCATTGGTGGCGCTACCACCGACCTGAACCCGACCGAGGAAACGGTGTTTATCGAAGACCGTGGTCAGACCTTTTACCAGCGCGGTGCCGTACACCAGATTGGTGTCCGAACCCAAGCCTTCCTTGGCCACTTTGGTCTCGAATTGCAGGCGATAGCCGTTGTGCGGATCGATGCGGTTGTCGCTTTTCAGATACGAATAGGTGATGCCCGGCATCAGCAAGGTGCTGAGCCCCGAATCGTCGCCGAGCCGGTATTCCTCGCGCTGCCATTTGAGCGAGACCACGCGCTGCCAGCCACTGGGCAATTTGCTGTGCCACTCAGGTCCCAGTGTCAGCAATTTACTGAGAGAGTCCTTGTCGGCGATTTCTTCGTTCTGATAACCGCCGGCGAAGCGCAGTTTGTCGGTCAGCGGCGGGTCCAGCGGAATGTCGTAGAACACACCTACGTTCTGCCGCGGCGCCGAGACTTCGGTCTCCCAGCCATAGCTGTGCCCCTGCGGGTTGACCCAGTGCCGGGTCCAGTTAGCCTTGACCCGCGGGCCGACGTCAGTGGAAAAACCCAGACCCAGCCCCATGGTCCGCGGCTTGCGGGTTTCAAGTTTAACGTCGACCGGAATCACATCGTTCTCGGCCGCCGTGGGTGCCGCATCCACCCGCACGCTCTCGAAATAGCCGCTGGCCTGCATGGCTTGATTGAGTTCGGCGATCAGTTCGGAATCGTAAGGTGCGCCTTGCTTGAACGGCACCATACGCCGCAGCAGGTCTTCGTCGAACGGCGTGTCACCTTCGAAACTGACCTTGCCCAGGGCATAACGCGGGCCGCTGTCATAAATCAGCTCGATGTCGGCGACGCCCGCTCGCGGGTCCACCGACAGTGTCTGGTGGGTGAAATGGCCGCTGAAAAAGCCGTAGCGCGAAGCCTGGTTCTGAATCAGCCGCTTGGCGTCTTCGTAATTGCCGTGGTTGAGCACGGCGCCGTTTTGCAGCGCATGGCTTTGGGGGACACGAAAGGCCTTGAGGGACGCGGCAGGACCATCGATGCGAATCGTGACATTGCGCAAATGCACTGGCTCGCCGGGATCGATATTGAGCACCAGGCGTGGGTTTTTGCCGCCCTTCACGTCACTGTCGATGTGCGGCTGGTAATAACCCAAGGCCTGGGCAGCCTTGCGCGCCTGCTCCTCGGCGCCACGACTGAAGCGCAGCAACGCTTGCTCGTCACGATCGCCGAGGCTGCCGATATAGCCCTCTATATTGGCTTTCAGTTCATCGTTGGACGGTTTGATCCGCACATCCAATTCACTTTGCGCCAGCGCCGCGCAGCTGGTTAACAGCATCAGCACGCCACTGGTAAATCTTCCTGGAAACTTCATAGGCGCGGATGCTATCACGAGCTTGGGAGCGTGATAGAGCCTGGCGTGGGGTGAAAGTTCTACCTTTATGCCGTTGCTGTTTGTAACACCTGGGGATTGGCGTGGAAAAACACGTGCTCGCGAATCGGTCCTACGGCGACCTCGCCGATTTCCTCATAACCCTGACGCTTATAGAACTCCAGATAACGAGGATTCCCGGTGTCGAGGATCACGCCCTGGGAGTTTTCATCCACCGCGCACCAGTTGTGCACCGCTTGCAGTAGTTGTTCGCCGAAGTGTTGGCCCTGGAACTGTGGATGGATTCCCAGTAACGGCAGGACGTGCACCGAGTCGGTCGGCACACAGGCAGCCACTGCCGCGTGGTAATCGAGGTAGCGACGGGTGCAACGAAAACCGGTGCTGAGCACCATGCGCAGGCGCCACGCCCAACTTTCGGTGATGCCCAACCGGCGTTGCGGCGGTGCAATCAGGGCGATGCCGATCAACCGGTCGTTGACCAGCAGGCCAATGGCCGGCAAATCCTGCAGAAAATGTTGTTTGACCAGCTCGCGCACGGTCGCCCGCACGCGATGTTCGTAGCCTGGACGTTCGGCTTCGAACAGGTAACCGAACGTCGGCTCGTGTCGGTAGGCGTGGTAAAGAAGGGAGCGCGCTTCGTGGGCATAGCCGCTGTCGAGCATGTGGATATCGGCAATGGCGGTCGAGGTTTCGGGCATAACGGTATTTCTCCCCGGGGCGCGGTTCAAATGACTGCGCTCTTCTGGTTACGAGCCTATAGCGCCGACACAGTTCCTTGCTGATCCAAATCAGTGCCGATGCGTAAGCCGTCGTCGCGAGCAAACTCGCTCCCACAAGGTATAGACCAGACTTGAGAAATCAGTCAGCCCAGTAAAGACACCACATGTCTGACAGAACAAGGTAACTCCCCTGCCTCAACACTGGCCCGATTCCTACAGGTCAGCTAGCATCGCCCTTTTGCCAGGACTGCCGACCATGAAGATCGTCTCCTTCAACATCAACGGGCTGCGCGCTCGTCCGCATCAGCTGGCGGCGCTGATCGAAAAGCATCAGCCGGACGTTATCGGGCTGCAGGAAACCAAGGTTCACGACGACCAGTTCCCGCTGGCCGAGGTTCAGGCGCTGGGATATCACGTGTATTTCCACGGGCAGAAAGGCCATTACGGCGTCGCCCTGCTCTCGCGTAAAGAACCCCTTTCGCTGCAAAAGGGTTTCTCCACCGATGAAGAAGACGCTCAACGGCGCTTCATCTGGGGCACGTTCGCCGATGCCGATGGCGTGCCGGTGACCATCATGAACGGCTATTTCCCACAGGGCGAAAGCCGCGATCACCCCACCAAGTTCCCGGCCAAGGAACGTTTCTACAGCGACCTGCAATTGTTGCTCGAATCGCAATTCACCAATGAACAGCCGGTGGTGGTGATGGGCGATGTGAATATTTCCCCGGAAGACTGTGACATCGGCATTGGCCCGGACAACATGAAACGCTGGCTCAAGACCGGCAAATGCAGCTTCCTGCCGGAAGAACGCGAGTGGATGGCCCGTCTGAAAAACTGGGGCCTGGTGGACAGTTTTCGCCACTTGAACCCGGACGTGGCCGACCGCTTCAGCTGGTTCGACTATCGCAGCCGCGGCTTTGAAGACGAGCCCAAGCGCGGGCTGCGGATTGACCTGATCATGGCGTCTCACGGCTTGTTGTCACGGGTGAAGGACGCCGGAGTGGATTACGAACTGCGCGGCATGGAGAAGCCGTCGGATCACGCGCCGATCTGGCTTGAGTTGAGCTGATCCCCCCGCCTTCACACATGATCGTTCCCACGCAGAGCGTGGGAACGATCACTGTCATCTTTCGGAAACTTTACTGACTTATTCTCCCGGCACTTTCCTTGGCTATATAAGGTGCCGGCATGACGCTGCGCGTTTTGTTCCTGTTGATGCTGTGCGCCGGTTTGCCATTGACGACTTCGGCAAGCGATTTGCCAATCTCCGAAAATGGTCTGGTCTTGCGCATCCAGGGCTCCAATACCATCGGTGCGGCACTGGGGCCGGCGCTGGTCGAGGGGTTAATGCGCGAACAGGGCCTGCTCAAGGTTCACCGCGAAGTCCCGGACAAAGCCAACGAACTGCGTATCGTCGGCGAAACCGCTCAGGGACAACGGGTAGCGGTGGATGTCGCGGCCCATGGTTCCAGCACCGGGTTCAGCGCCCTGAAAAACGCCTCGGCCGATCTCGCCGCCTCGTCGCGCCCGATCAAGGACAGCGAACGCCTGGAACTCGAACCGCTGGGCGACTTTAAAAGCCCCGAAGCCGAGCAAGTGATTGCCATTGACGGACTGGCGATCATCCTCCATCCGCACAACCCGCTGAATCAACTCAACACCGAACAACTGGCGCGCATCTTCAGCGGCGAAGCCAAAACCTGGGAAGAATTGGGCGGCCGTGGCGGGACGATTCATCTGTACGCGCGCGATGACCAATCGGGCACCTACGACACCTTCAAGGAATTGGTCCTCAGTCGTCGTGGGAAAACCCTGAATAGCGCCGCGAAACGCTTCGAATCCAGCGAGCAATTGTCCGACGCTGTCAGCCAGGACCCGCAAGGTATTGGTTTTATCGGGTTGCCGTACGTGCGCCAGGCCAAGGCCGTGGCAATCGTCGATGGACAATCCCAGGCCATGCCGCCGCTCAATAGCCTGATTGCCACGGAAGATTATCCGCTGTCCCGGCGACTGTTCTTTTACCTGCCGCCGCAGGGGAAAAACCCCTGGGCCCAAGCGCTGGTGACGTTTGCTCAAAGCAGCGAAGGCCAGGCAATTGTCGCGGCCAACGGCTTCATTGCCCAGACCGTGCAGGCCATGACGGTGACGCCAAACGCCCTGATGCCCGAGGCCTACCAGGCGCTCAGTCGTCATGCACAACGCTTGTCGGTGAATTTTCGCTTTGAAGAAGGCAGCGCGACCCTGGACAACAAGGCCCGACAGGATTTGTCGCGGGTGCTCGACTATATAAAGCAGCACGACAAGACCGCTCGGCAAGTGACGCTGGTGGGATTTGGCGATGCGAAGAGTGACCCGGCGCGTGCCGATCTGTTGTCGAAGCTGCGGGCCATGGCGGTGCGGCGCGAACTGGTGAAAGGAGGCGTAGTGTTTCGCGAGATACGCGGTTTTGGCGCCGAGATGCCGGTGGCGACGAACAGCGCGGATGAAGGGCGGATCAAGAATCGGCGGGTTGAGGTTTGGGTGTATTGACCAAGCAGATCGTTCCCACGCTCTGCGTGGGAACGATCTGTGTGCAGTTGGTTACTGCCCGCTACGCATCATCTCTTTTGGCACGTACTTGCCGATCTCGAACTTGCCAATCGCCGCGCGGTGCACTTCGTCCGGGCCGTCGGCCAGGCGCAGGGTGCGTTGCATGGCGTACATGTAGGCCAGCGGGAAATCGTTGGACACCCCTGCCCCGCCATGCATCTGGATTGACCGGTCGATAACCCGCAAGGCCACGTTCGGCGCGACTACTTTGATCTGCGCAATCTCGCTTTTCGCAATCTTGTTGCCGACGGTGTCCATCATGTAAGCCGCTTTCAACGTCAGCAGACGCGCCATGTCGATTTCCATGCGCGAGTCGGCGATCTTGTCGATGTTGCCGCCCAGACGGGCCAGCGGTTTACCGAACGCGGTACGGTTCACCGCACGTTTGCACATCAATTCCAGCGCGCGCTCAGCCATGCCGATCGAACGCATGCAGTGGTGAATACGGCCCGGACCAAGACGACCCTGAGCGATTTCAAAGCCACGTCCTTCACCCAACAGGACGTTTTCGTACGGCACGCGCACGTTTTCAAACAGCACTTCAGCGTGGCCGTGCGGTGCATCGTCATAACCGAACACTGGCAGCGGACGAACGATCTTCACGCCCGGGGTATCCACCGGCACCAGAATCATCGAGTGCTGGGCGTGGCGCGGCGCATCCGGATTGCTCAGGCCCATGAAGATCAGGATCTTGCAGCGCGGATCACAAGCGCCTGAGGTCCACCATTTCTTGCCGTTGATCACCCACTCGTCGCCATCACGCAAGGCGCGGGCAGCCATGTTGGTGGCATCCGACGATGCGACGTCCGGTTCGGTCATGGCAAATGCCGAGCGGATCTCACCGCGCAACAGCGGCTCGAGCCAGCGTTGTTTCTGTTCTTCATTGGCGTAACGCACCAGGACTTCCATGTTGCCGGTGTCTGGCGCGGAGCAGTTGAATGGCTCTGGACCGAGCAGCGAGCGGCCCATGATCTCCGCCAGTGGCGCGTATTCGAGGTTGGTCAGGCCAGCACCGAGTTCGGACTCAGGCAGAAACAAATTCCACAGGCCTTCAGCCTTGGCCTTGAGTTTGAGCTCTTCCATGATCGCTGTCGGCTGCCAGCGATCGCCTTCGGCAACCTGGCGCTCGAACACTGCTTCGGCGGGATAAACGTAAGTGTCCATGAACGCGGTCACGCGCTCACGCAGTTCCTGAACCTTGGGCGAATAAGCGAAATCCATGAGCAATTACCTTCTTGGGAAGAGGTTGTTTAGGTCATGCAATCGATGCTAGAACAGCTACGAAAATTTACCTAGCCTATTCTCGGCGTGTATTAACATTCATCACCGATATATGATCGGGTGATCGCAAAGGCCTCCGGCCACAACAAAAAGCCCCAAACAATAAGAGTGCCGCGCAATGAATCTGAGCAAGGTCGACCTCAACCTTTTCATCGTCTTCGACGCGATCTACACCGAAGCCAATCTGACCCGCGCCGGGCAGATTGTCGGCATTACTCAGCCTGCGGTATCGAACGCCCTGGCCCGCCTGCGCGAGACCTTCAACGACCCGTTATTCGTGCGCACCGCACAAGGCATGGTGCCGACACCGATGGCGCAGAACATCATCGGGCCCGTGCGTAACGCCCTCTCGCTGCTGCGCGTGTCGGTGCAGGAAAGCCGGATTTTCAACCCGCTGCAAGCGGTCAAGACGTATCGCATCAGCATGACCGACCTCACCGAGGCCGTGATTCTGCCGCCGCTGTTCCAGCGCCTGCGCCGTCTGGCGCCGACAGTGATCATCGAGAGCTTCCTGTCGAAACGCCGGGAGACCACCAAGGAGCTGGCGGCCGGACGACTCGACTTTGCCGTCGATGCGCCGCTCAACACCGACCCGCAAGTGCGCCACGTCAAGCTGATGGAAGACCGTTACGTGTGCGCCATGCGCAAGGGCCATCCGCTGGCGGGCAAGGAGAAATTCACCCTCGACGACTACCTGTCGCTGACCCACATTCACATTTCCAGCCGCCGCAGCGGATTGGGCCATGTCGACCTGGCCCTTGGGAAAATGGGCATTCAGCGCAAGATCGCCCTGCGTTCGCAGCATTACCTGATGGCCTCCCAGGTGCTGCAGCAGACCGACATGGTCATGACCGTGCCCGAGCGTTTCGCCCGTCGCCATGAGCTGTATTCGGTGAACCTGCCGGTCAACGACGTTCCGCCGGTGGAAACCCATCTTTACTGGCACGAAAGCACCGACCAGGACCCGGCCAACCGCTGGATGCGCGAGCAGATGATCGAGTTGTGCCAGCAAGTGACGGCGCATGAGAAGAAGCTCGATAAGGTGTAGGGCTTTGCACCGCGTTATCGTTCTTCGCGGGCAAGCCCGCTCCCACAGGTATAGCGCGATCCCTGTGGGAGCGGGCTTACCCGCGATGAGGCCAGCAGCAACACCAAGGATCCATGCCCCTTGACGTAAACGTCAACCTGCCATTAGCTTAGCATCATGACCTTTTTTTGAGCGCTTCCATGAGCAGCCAGACCTATAGCATTTCCGACCTCGCCCGCGAGCTCGACATCACCACGCGGGCCATTCGCTTTTATGAAGAGCAAGGCCTGCTCAGCCCTGAGCGTCGTGGCCAGGAGCGCATTTATACCCCGCGCGACAAGGTCAGCCTGAAGCTGATCCTGCGGGGCAAGCGCATTGGCTTCTCCCTGGCTGAATGCCGCGAGCTGATCGAACTCTACGACCCCACCGGCGGCAATCAGAAACAACTGCAAACCATGTTGAGCAAGATCGCCGAGCGCCGCGAACAGCTGGAGCAGCAGATGCTCGACATCGAGCAGATGAAGCTGGAACTGGACACCGCACAAGAGCGCTGCACCCAGGCGTTGGAGCAGACGATCAAGAGCCAGGAAACGGTTCAATAGGTCAACACGATCTCCTGTGGGAGCGGGCTTGCCCGCGATGAGGTCATGGCATTCAACATTGATGCTGGCTGACCCACCGCTATCGCGGGCAAGCCCGCTCCTACAGGGTTCCCTCAGTATTCAGACAATCAGCACAGGTCGATTCCCATGTCCCTACCCACCCACGTACGCCTGGTCGAAGTCGGCCCCCGCGACGGTCTGCAAAACGAAGCCCAACCGATCAGCGTTGCCGACAAGGTACAACTGGTCGACGCGCTGACCGCCGCAGGCCTTGGCTACATCGAAGTCGGCAGCTTCGTCTCGCCCAAGTGGGTGCCGCAAATGGCCGGTTCCGCAGAAGTCTTCGCGCAGATCCAGCGCAAGCCCGGCGTGACCTATGGTGCACTCGCCCCCAACCTGCGCGGGTTTGAAGATGCAATCGCGGCCGGGGTCAAGGAAGTCGCGGTGTTCGCAGCGGCCTCCGAAGCGTTTTCGCAACGCAACATCAACTGCTCGATCAGCGAAAGTCTTGAGCGTTTCGTGCCAATCATGGACGCGGCGAAACAACACGGCGTGAGCGTGCGCGGTTACGTGTCCTGCGTGCTGGGCTGTCCTTACGAAGGTAACGTTGCGCCTGAGCAAGTCGCTTACGTCGCCCGCGAGCTCTACGCCATGGGCTGCTATGAAGTCTCCCTGGGCGACACCATCGGCACCGGCACCGCCGGCGCGACCCGCAAGATGTTCGAAGTGGTCTCGGCCCAGGTGCCGCGTGAAAAGCTGGCCGGACATTTCCATGACACCTATGGCCAGGCTATGGCCAACATCTACGCCAGTCTGCTGGAAGGCATCGCGGTGTTCGACAGCTCCATCGCCGGCCTCGGCGGCTGCCCGTACGCCAAGGGCGCCAGCGGTAACGTCGCCACCGAAGACGTGGTGTACCTGCTCAATGGTCTGGGCATCGACACCGGAATAGACCTGGACGCCTTGATTCTGGCCGGCCAGCAGATTTGCTCCGTGCTGGGACGTCCGACCGGTTCGCGCGTGGCAAAGGCTCGCAGCGCCCAGTGATGTGTCCAGGTGTTACCGCCACATCTCAAACGTGGGGGATAAGCGAGTAACACGGAAACAAATTGTAGGGGTTTGCCTGAGGGATATATCCTACGAAAAACTCAAAGCCTTGATTTTAAAGGCTTTTAAAAAGTTGGCACGGCTTCTGCTATCTCTATGGCATAACAAGAACAAAAAAAGCGGCAAACCTAATAAAAATAAGACGTAACGACTCTGACATAACAAAAACAACACGGCAGAGACGCAGCTAACAGATTTTTTTGGAGAGGATGTGCTTTTCAGGGTGCTTTTCGGAGTAACCCGCAACCGGGCAGAGAACAATAAAACTACCTTCAGGTAGCTCCCGAACTGGTTGGATCGCTCAGCGAAAAAGTAGATCAGCGCTCAAAAAAATACGTTTGCTCTTGATCCCGGATGGGGATCGACAAAAACAGCGGTAAAGGGTCACGGTCCCTAAAAACAACAACAGACCGCCCCTCAATAATAAAAAAAGAGCATGCGCAACGACAAATTAAAGGGGAGCTTCGGCTCCCCTTTGTGCTTTCTGCGATTCGGGCTTTCACCACCGTCCCTGTGGGAGCCAGCAGGCTGGCTCCCACAGGGACGAAATTGTCAGACCTGCTTTTCGCGTAACTCCTCGATACTGATCTCGCGCATGCGGAATTTCTGGATCTTGCCGGTCACGGTCATCGGAAACTCTTCCACAAACTTGAAGTAGCGCGGCGTCTTGAAGTGCGCGATGCGCTCTTTGCACCAGGCCTGCAGCTCTTGTTCCGTGGCGCTATGGCCCGGGTGGAACTTGATCCAGGCGACAATCTCTTCGCCATAACGCGAGCACGGAATCCCGATCACCTGCACATCGGCTACCGCCGGATGGGTAAAGAAGAACTCTTCCAGCTCACGCGGGTAAACATTCTCGCCGCCGCGGATGATCATGTCCTTGTTGCGCCCGGCAATGCAGACGTAGCCTTCCTCGTTCATGCTGGCCAGGTCACCGGTGTGCATCCAGCCGGCCTGATCGATGGCTTCGGCGGTGCCTTGCGGGTTGTTCCAGTAGCCGAGCATCACGCTGTAGCCGCGCGTGCACAGTTCACCGATGGTGCCGCGTGGCACCAGGTTGCCCGCCTCGTCGATGATCTTGCTTTCCAGTTGCGGCTGGGTGCGGCCGACGGTGGTGACGCGCAATTCCAGTTCGTCTGACGGACCGGTCTGCAATGACACCGGACTGGTCTCCGTCATACCGTAGGCAATCTGCACTTCGCTCATGTGCATTTCGCTGATCACCCGGCGCATCACCTCAATCGGACACGTCGCCCCGGCCATGATCCCGGTGCGCAGGCTCGACAGATCAAACTCGGCACGCTGCGGCTGATCAAGCATGGCGATGAACATGGTCGGCACGCCGTAGAGCGCCGTGGCCTTTTCTTCCGCCACTGTGGTCAGGGTCAGCAGCGGATCGAACGCGTCGTTGGGGTAAATCATGGTGCTGCCGTGGGTGATGCAACCGAGGTTGCCCATGACCATGCCGAAGCAGTGATACAGCGGCACCGGAATCACCAGCCGGTCGCTGGACGTCAGGCCGAGGCTTTCGCCGACCATGTAACCGTTGTTGAGAATATTGTAGTGACTGAGGGTCGCGCCTTTCGGGAAGCCCGTGGTGCCGGAGGTGTATTGGATGTTCACTGGCTGGTCGAAATGCAAACTGTCCTGACGCGCGTGCAATTGCTCTGTCGACACGCTGCTCGCCAGGTCGGCCAGTTGCGACCACGGCAGGAAGCCGGATGGCGGCTGTGCGTCCAGGCTGATGACACCGCGCAACTCGGGCAAGCGCTCGCTCTGCAATTTACCGATGGATTGCTCAGCCAGCTCCGGTACAAGGCCCTGGAGCATGCCGTGATAATTGGAGGTCTTGAACGAACCCGCGCAGACCAGCCATTGGCAGCCGGATTGCTTCAACACGTATTCGAGTTCGGAGCTGCGATACGCCGGGTTGATGTTGACCAGGATCACACCGATTTTTGCGCTGGCGAACTGGCTTATGCACCACTGCGCGCAGTTCGGTGCCCAGATGCCGAGCCGGTCACCGGTCTGCAATCCCAACGCCAACAGTGCTTTGGCGTGCAGGTCGACGGCTTCGGCCAGTTGCTGCCAGGTGTAGCGCAGCTGTTGATGACGCACGACCAGCGCCTCCCCGGTCGGATACTGAGCGACGGTCTGATCGAACTTTTCGCCGATGGTCATCGCCAACAAGGCTTTGTCCTGGGATCCACGAGTGTAGCTGCGCTGCGGGTTTGCACTGGGTTGATCCATGACGACCCCTATTGTCTTTATTAGTGGGTTGATACAGAAGATGTGCCTCTACTCTCGCTCAAGTTGACGTTAACGTAAAGGGTGATTGACAGCCATTCGTCACAGGCTTACGTTAACGTAAAGGTGAGAGCCGAATCACTGCCCTCCCCACCCTACAAAAACGCCAAAAGGTGACCCATGAGCTACCCATCCCTGAACTTTGCCCTCGGTGAAACCATCGACATGCTGCGCGATCAGGTTCAGTCCTTCGTCGCCAAAGAGATCGCGCCGCGCGCGGCCCAGATCGACATCGACAACCTGTTCCCGGCCGACTTGTGGCGCAAATTCGGCGACATGGGCCTGCTGGGCATCACCGTGGCGGAAGAATACGGCGGCGCTGGCCTGGGTTATCTGGCCCACGTTGTGGCCATGGAAGAAATCAGCCGTGGCTCAGCCTCGGTCGCCCTGTCCTACGGCGCGCATTCCAACCTGTGCGTGAACCAGATCAACCGCAACGGCAATCACGAACAGAAAACCAAGTACCTGCCGAAACTGATCAGTGGCGAGCACGTCGGTGCCCTGGCCATGAGTGAGCCGAATGCCGGCTCCGACGTGGTGTCGATGAAATTGCGCGCCGATAAACGCGGCGATCACTACGTGCTCAACGGCAGCAAAACCTGGATCACCAACGGTCCGGACGCCAATACCTACGTGATCTACGCCAAGACCGACCTGGAAAAAGGCCCACATGGCATCACCGCGTTTATCGTCGAACGTGACTGGAAAGGCTTCAGCCGCAGCAACAAGTTCGACAAGCTGGGCATGCGCGGCTCCAACACCTGCGAACTGTTCTTCGACGACGTTGAAGTGCCGGAAGAAAACATCCTCGGCATCCTCAACGGCGGCGTGAAAGTTTTGATGAGCGGCCTCGACTACGAGCGCGTCGTGCTGTCCGGCGGCCCGACCGGGATCATGCAGGCCTGCATGGACCTGATCGTTCCGTACATCCACGACCGCAAGCAATTCGGCCAGAGCATCGGCGAATTCCAGCTGATCCAGGGCAAAGTCGCCGACATGTACACCCAACTCAACGCCAGCCGTGCCTACCTGTATGCGGTGGCCCAGGCGTGCGAGCGTGGCGAAACCGCCCGCAAGGACGCTGCTGGAGTAATCCTCTACAGCGCCGAATGCGCGACCCGAATGGCCCTCGACGCGATCCAGATTCTCGGTGGCAACGGCTACATCAACGAATTCCCGGCCGGACGCCTGTTGCGTGACGCCAAGCTGTACGAAATCGGTGCTGGCACCAGTGAGATCCGTCGCATGCTGATCGGTCGCGAACTGTTCAACGAGACGAAATGAATTTCGTCAGCTGCAAGTGGCAAGTTTCAAGCTGCAAGAGAACAGCTTTGACTTGCCGCTTGTAACTTGCCGCTTACAGCTGCTTACGGAGTAAGTCATGATTCTGCATACCCAGCTCAACCCTCGTTCAGCGGAGTTCGCGGCCAACAGCGCGGCGATGCTCAAACAGGTCGACGCCCTGCACACCCTGCTCGCCCAAGTGCAGCAAGGTGGCGGCCCGAAGGCGCAAGAACGTCACATCTCGCGGGGCAAATTGCTGCCCCGTGAGCGGATCAATCGCCTGCTCGATCCAGGCTCGCCGTTCCTTGAGATCAGTCAACTGGCGGCCTATGCGGTCTACGGCGAAGACGTTCCGGCTGCTGGCGTGATTGCCGGGATCGGCCGTGTGGAAGGCGTCGAGTGCATGATCGTCGCCAACGACGCCACGGTAAAAGGTGGCTCGTATTACCCGCTGACCGTGAAAAAACACCTGCGCGCCCAGACCATTGCCCAGCAGAATCGCTTGCCGTGCATCTATCTGGTGGATTCCGGCGGCGCCAACCTGCCGCGCCAGGATGAGGTGTTTCCGGACCGCGAACACTTCGGTCGGATCTTCTTCAACCAGGCCAACATGAGCGCCATGGGCATCCCGCAGATCGCGGTGGTGATGGGTTCGTGCACTGCCGGTGGCGCCTACGTGCCGGCCATGGCGGACGAAGCGATCATGGTGCGCCAGCAAGCGACGATTTTTCTCGCCGGCCCGCCGCTGGTGAAAGCCGCGACCGGTGAAGTGGTCAGCGCCGAAGACCTGGGCGGTGCCGATGTGCACTGCAAGATTTCCGGGGTCGCCGACCACTACGCCGAAAGTGACGAACACGCCCTGGCCATTGCCCGGCGCAGTGTTGCCAACCTCAACTGGCGAAAGCTGGGTGAACTGCAACAACGCACGCCCATCGCCCCGCTCTACAGCAGCGACGAGTTGTACGGTGTGGTGTCGGCGGACGCCAAGCAACCGTTCGACGTGCGCGAAGTCATCTCGCGGCTGGTGGACGGTTCGGTGTTCGACGAATTCAAAGCGCTGTTCGGAACCACGCTGGTGTGCGGCTTCGCCCACCTGCACGGCTACCCGATCGCGATCCTCGCCAACAACGGCATCCTGTTCGCCGAAGCCGCGCAGAAAGGCGCGCACTTCATCGAACTGGCCTGCCAGCGCGGCATTCCACTGCTGTTCCTGCAAAACATCACCGGCTTCATGGTCGGCCAGAAATACGAGGCCGGCGGCATCGCCAAGCACGGCGCGAAACTGGTGACCGCGGTGGCGTGCGCCAAGGTGCCGAAATTCACCGTGATCATCGGCGGCAGTTTTGGTGCCGGCAACTACGGCATGTGCGGGCGCGCCTACGATCCGCGCTTCCTGTGGATGTGGCCGAACGCACGCATCGGCGTGATGGGCGCCGAGCAGGCTGCGGGCGTTTTGGTGCAGGTCAAACGCGAGCAGGCCGAGCGCAGTGGCCAGGGTTTCAGCGCCGAGCAGGAAGCCGAAATCAAACAACCGATCCTCGATCAATATGAAGAACAGGGCCACCCTTACTATTCCAGCGCACGGTTGTGGGACGACGGCGTCATCGATCCGGCCCAGACCCGCGATGTGTTGGCCCTGGCCTTGTCCGCGTCGTTGAACGCGCCAATCGAACCGAGCCGCTTCGGCGTGTTCCGGATGTGATCGGGAGAAAACCATGAGCGACTTCAACACCCTCGAGCTGCTGACCGACCCGCGGGGTTTCGTGACCTTGTGGCTCAGCCGCGAAGAAAAGAACAACGCATTCAACGCCGAGATGATCCGTGAACTGATCCTCGCGCTGGACAAGGTCTCGACAGATGCCAGCCTGCGGTTCTTGCTGGTGCGGGGCCGCGGCAAGCATTTCAGCGCCGGGGCCGACCTGGCCTGGATGCAGCAATCGGCCGAGCTCGATTACCACACCAACCTCGACGATGCCCGGGAACTGGCGGAGTTGATGTACAACCTCGCCAAGTTGAAGATCCCGACATTGGCCGTGGTCCAAGGCGCGGCATTCGGCGGCGCACTGGGTCTGATCAGTTGCTGTGACATGGCAATCGGCACGGATGAGGCGCAGTTTTGCCTGTCGGAAGTGCGCATCGGCCTGGCACCGGCCGTCATCAGTCCGTTCGTGGTGCAAGCCATCGGCGAACGCGCGGCACGCCGTTATGCGTTGACCGCCGAGCGTTTCGGCGGTCAACGGGCGCGGGAAATCGGCCTGTTATCCGAGAGCTTTCCGGCCGTCGAGCTGGAACAAAACGTCGAACAATGGATCGACAACCTGCTGCTCAACAGCCCCGCCGCCATGCGTGTGAGCAAGGACCTGCTGCGTGAGGTCGGCAACGGCGCGCTGACCCCGGCGCTGCGCCGCTACACCGAAAACGCCATCGCCCGTATCCGCGTCAGCCCCGAAGGTCAGGAAGGCTTGCGTGCCTTTCTGCAAAAGCGTCCGCCGAGTTGGCAAGCACCCACCACCAAGGAGCCGCGTTGATGAGCGCACCTGTCATTACTTCCCTGCTGGTGGCCAACCGCGGCGAGATCGCCTGCCGGGTGATGCGCACCGCCAAGGCCCTGGGCCTGACCACCGTGGCCGTGCACAGCGCCACCGACCGTGATGCCCGGCACAGCCGCGAAGCGGATATCCGCGTCGACCTCGGTGGCAGCAAAGCCGCCGACAGTTACCTGCAAATCGACAAACTGATTGCTGCCGCCAAAGCCAGCGGCGCCCAGGCGATTCATCCGGGTTATGGCTTCTTGTCGGAGAACGCCGGGTTCGCCCGCGCGATTGAAGAAGCAGGCCTGATTTTCCTCGGCCCGCCGGCCTCCGCCATCGATGCGATGGGCAGCAAGTCCGCCGCCAAAGCCTTGATGGAAACCGCCGGTGTGCCATTGGTGCCCGGCTACCACGGTGAAGCTCAGGATTTCGACACCTTCCGCGATGCCTGCGAACGCATCGGTTACCCGGTGCTGCTCAAAGCCACGGCCGGTGGCGGTGGCAAGGGCATGAAAGTCGTCGAGGATGTCAGTCAATTGGCCGAAGCCCTCGCCTCGGCCCAGCGTGAAGCCAAATCCTCGTTTGGCGATTCACGGATGCTGGTCGAGAAATATTTGCTCAAACCACGTCACGTGGAAATCCAGGTCTTCGCCGATCAGCATGGCAACTGTTTGTACCTCAATGAGCGAGACTGCTCGATCCAGCGTCGACACCAGAAAGTCGTCGAAGAAGCACCCGCGCCAGGCTTGAGCCCGGAGTTGCGTCGTGCCATGGGCGAAGCAGCGGTGCGTTCGGCACAGGCCATCGGTTATGTCGGTGCCGGCACCGTGGAATTTTTGCTGGATTCGCGTGGCGAGTTTTTCTTCATGGAGATGAACACGCGCCTGCAGGTCGAGCACCCGGTCACCGAAGCCATCACGGGCCTTGACCTAGTGGCCTGGCAAATTCGTGTCGCGCGCGGTGAACCGTTGCCGATGACGCAAGAGCAGGTTCCGCTGATCGGCCACGCCATCGAAGTGCGGCTGTATGCCGAGGACCCAAGCAACGATTTCCTGCCGGCCACCGGACGCCTGGAGCTGTACCGCGAATCTGTGCCAGGACCGGGACGTCGGGTCGACAGCGGTGTTGAAGAAGGCGACGAGGTGTCACCGTTCTACGATCCGATGCTCGGCAAGCTGATTGCCTGGGGCGAGGACCGTGAGCAGGCGCGCTTGCGCTTGTTGAGCATGCTCGATGAGTTTGCCATCGGCGGGCTCAAGACCAACATCAACTTCCTGCGTCGGATCATCGCTCACCCGGCGTTCGCTGCGGCAGAGCTGGATACCGGGTTTATCCCGCGTTATCAGGAGCAATTGCTGCCGGCGCCTGCGGATCTGGGCGACGAATTCTGGCAAGCCGCCGCCCAAGCGTTTGCCCAGAGCTTGCCGCGTACCGTGCGCGCCGATGATGTGAGTTCGCCGTGGGGCATCAGCAACGGTTTGCGTGCCGGTTTGCCGCGAGAAATCACCTTGCATTTGAGCTGCGAGGGACAGGACCGGGCGCTGACACTGGGTAACGTTGATGCCCACACTGCACAACTCAAAGGTGAGCAACTGCTGACCGAAAACGACGGCGTACGTCGCCAGCATCGGGTAATCCGCCGTGGTGAGGTGGTGTATCTGCAATGGAACGGTGAGTTGCGTCGTATCGAGTCCTACGACCCGATCAGCGCCGTCGAAGCCAGCCACAGCCATCAAGGCGGGCTGACCGCGCCCATGAACGGCAGCATCGTGCGCGTGCTGGTAGAGGCCGGGCAAACCGTTGAAGCCGGGGCGCAACTGGTGGTGCTGGAAGCGATGAAGATGGAACACAGCATTCGTGCGCCACACGCCGGGGTGATCAAGGCACTGTATTGCCAGGAAGGCGAGATGGTCGCCGAAGGCAGTGCGTTGGTCGAGCTGGAAGAAGCTTGAAATGAGGATCGGTCCTACGCTCTGCGAGGACCGATCTGATTAGAATCTGGCCGTTGCCTGAACTACCACGCCGAGGATTCTGCATTCCTCGGTGTACAGGGCTTTCGGATACGTCGGATTGAGCGGGACCAGATAACGCTGCCCGCCCTCTTCGATCAGCTTGCGGAAGGTCGCCTGGTCGCTGTCTGGCCACTGGGCGATGACCAGTCTTCCAGGTTCCGGCACGATGGCCGGGTCCACCAGAATCATCATGCCTTCGGCGATGCTGATGCCGGTGGGTGCGGTCATCGCATCGCCGACCACCACCAACCAGAACGCCTTGCCCTGCGCGTGGTAATCCGTGAGTTCAAACCGTGGTTTGCCGTATTCCGGCAACTCTCCCTCACGCAATTGGGCAGGCTCTCGCCAGTCGCTGACCGGGTAACGGAAGTACGGGTTGTACTTTTGTGTCAGGGACAACTCATCGTCCAGCAGGACCACAGGCTCGCGGATCACCATCGCCACTTCCAGAAATTCCATCCCGAGCGCCCGCAAGACACGGTTCATGTCTTCGATGCTCGGTTGACGGCGTTTATTCAGCCAATGACCCACGCCACCCTGGGACATCCCCAGGCGGTCGGCGAGTACTTCTTGAGTGACTTTGAGTTCACTCATCTTGGCTTTGACCAACTCAATCCATTTATCCATGTGCGGCACGATACGTTGGGTACTCCGACCAACAAAACACAAATTGTAGTATTTAAATTCCGGCCACAAATACAGATCGTACTAGGATTGATTCACGGATCTGAATCTATCACGGAGCTTGCCATCGTCATGACCAACCCCAGCAACGACTTGTCGGACCTGCAAATCGACACCACCCTCACCTCCACCAAAGGCTATGCCGCTGCGCAGCGAGCGTTGGACTATTACTTGAAACCAGCTGTGTCAGAAGTGGCCGCCGAGGAGCGTTTCTTCGATGTGAAACCGGATATCAGCGCAGAAGAAGCACTGGTTCACGCCTCGGACCTTTTGCGATGTGCCGCTGCCACCGCGTACGAATCAGCCAACAACCTGAATGGCGCGAGCCGGGACCTGGCGTTTTCTACGGTGCACATGATCGACATGGCCAAGGCGATGATAGATCGGTCTCTGCAAGGCGCTCAGGCGCTATGAGACGGACTTGCCTGAGCAGAGGACGGGAAGAATTTTCCAATCGTGCAGATAAAATCATTTGACTTGCAAACGAGAATGATTATTATTGCATGCAGCTGGTCGCGAGATCAGTGGATGGTCAAGAGACCTTAGGTCGGTCTTCTGGACTATCTCCTCATCAGGCTAATCACGGTTTTTGACCCGGCTTTTTTGCCGGGTTTTTTTTTGCCAATTATTCTGGCGTCGCCTTCAGGTAAATGAAGACGTTACGTGCTGCAAATTGGAATGCGCGGCCAATAGCGAAACAACATACGTCAGCGGAATAAGCCCGGCATCATTGGCCGAAACTTATGAAAAATAGCTCTTGAGAATCGATTACACAGTCTCTAAGCTGCGTCAGCGTCAAGGAAGACGCCCCCCTTCCACCCCCCCGTAATTTCCCCCGGTGTTTCCCTTCCCAGCGTGTAAAGTATCAGCCATAAATCATATTCAGGAATCGACTATGAGCGTGGCCAAATCTTCCTTCGACATCAGCGCCAACTTCGACAGTGGCAACATTGAAGTGCTGGACATCAGCAACCCGTTGCAAGCATTGCTGGCCATCAAGCCGGACACCCGCAGCCAACACTTCCAATGGTTTCACTTCAAGGCCAGCGGTCTGCACGTCGGTCAAGAGCACTGGTTTCGCCTGAACAATGCCAGCAAGTCTTCGTATAACAAGGCTTGGGATGGTTATCAGGCCGTAGCGTCCTACGACCACGTCAACTGGTTCCGCGTGCCGACCATCTTTGAAGGCGACTGCCTGCGTTTCAGCCTTGAGGCCACAGCCACCCACGCCTGGTTTGCTTACTTCGAACCCTACAGCCGAGGTCGTCACGACTGGCTGATCGAACAAGCGCTGACCAAGGCCGGCACCGAACTGCTCGCCACAGGCAAAAGCGTAGAAGGTCGAGACATTCAGTTATTGCGCAAAGGCACCGGCGCCGAAGGTCGGCGCAAGATCTGGATGATTGCCCAGCAACACCCCGGCGAACACATGGCCGAATGGTTCATGGAGGGCGTGATCGAACGCCTGGAACGGCACGACGATCCTGTGCTGAACAAACTCCTGGCCAGCGCCGATCTGTATCTGGTGCCGAACATGAACCCCGACGGCGCCTTCCACGGCCACCTGCGCACCAACGCGATGGGCCAGGACCTGAACCGTGCGTGGCAGAGCGCCAGCCAGGAAATCAGCCCGGAAGTGTGGTTTGTTCAGCAACAAATGGAAAAGTACGGCGTCGATCTGTTCCTCGACGTTCACGGCGACGAAGAAATTCCTTATGTGTTCACCGCCGGTTGCGAAGGCAACCCGGGCTATACGCCGCGGATTGAAAAACTCGAAGAGCATTTCCGCACTCACCTGAAACACCTGACCAAAGACTTCCAGACCAAACACGGTTACACCCGTGACGAGCCGGGCAAAGCCAACATGACGCTGGCCTGCAACAGTGTCGGTGAGAAATTCGACTGCCTCTCGCTGACCCTGGAAATGCCTTTCAAGGACAACGATGACGCGCCGAATGCGCTCACCGGTTGGTCGGGCAAACGCTCGAAGCAATTGGGCAAGGACGTACTGACGACCATTGCCGAGATGGTCGACACCCTGCGCTGATCAACCTCGATGGCTGCATGCCGGGCATGCAGCCATGACTCACTCAGACGCGATCCTTTCCTCGCAACATGCTGTCCAGCACATCATCGCGACGCACCCAGCCGTGAAACAACGCGGCCGCCAGATGCACCAGCACCGTCAGAAACAGTAGATACGCCAGATACCGGTGAGACTTGCGCAGAAACGCAAACACCTGCGCATTGGCGGGCAGGATTGACGGCAACTGGATCGAACTGCTCAGCATCACCGGGTCCCCGGCGGCTGAAATCATCGCCCAGCCCAGCAGCGGCAAAATCAGCATCAAGGCGTACAACAAGACATGCGAGGCCTTCGCCGCCAGCACTTGCCAACCTGGCAGGTCCGCCGGAAGTGGTGGTTGCTGCGTGGAAAAACGCACCACCAAGCGCACGATCACCAACAATAGAATCGCGACACCCAAAGGCTTGTGCAGATGGATCAGCCACTCATGCCGTTCGGACACCGAGGCCACCATGCCAGCACCGATAAACAGCATGGCAATGATCATCAGCGCCATCAGCCAGTGCAGCAGTCGCGCCAAAGGAGCGAAATGATTCGGTTGAGTGCTCATTGTTGAGCCTCCTGTTTAGCGGCAGGCAACTGGCTGACTTCACTGGTACGGCGCAAGTAGGAACTGGCGTAACCGGCTGAACGAGCAGCGAGCAATGGGTCGTCGGAACCTTCTATACCGGCGGGCAATACGAGCGGGTCGTAGTTGATGTCTCGGCACTCACCATTGAGCTGCGGCTGGGTGCTTTCCAGAACCAGGGTGCCGGCATTCAGGACCTTGCGGCCATCGGGCCAAGCCTTGCTGGCGTCGTTGACCGGGTCCCCGGGGTTGGCCAGGGTGATGTTCAACTGCCAACGCAACGGTCCTGCGGCAATGCGCTGCACCAGGTCTTTTTCCAGGAAGTCGCCGCCCTCCGGCGCCGTTGCGCCGGCTGCATCCTTCGCCACCGGCACCATGCTCCAGCGCACCGCTTGCCGCTGTCCGGCGGCGTTCACCAGGTAAAACGCGTTGACGCTGTTATAGGTTTCCGTCACGTAACTGGCTGACGGTTTGGCCGTCTTGATCCACGCCAGGAAGGGTGCGGCTTCCGGATGCGCACCGAAGAACGCCGGCACGGCAGCAGGATTGGGTTTGCCAGTGGCCGGATCGGGTGACTGCGCCTGCTGCAATTGATAGAACGCTTCGGGAGTGCCCACGGGGAACACCGGCATGCTGTTCATCCCGGTGCGCCACTGCTGACCGTTAGCCTGGGTGAAGCGCAGCGCCATGCTGCGAATCGGCACGCTGTTGTCCGGCGCATAAGGATTGCCGGCCGGCAGCGCGAATCGCCCCACCACCGGGGTTCGGGCTTCGTTGAACACCTGAGCAGTTGAATAGCTGCGCGCCTCGCCACTGCTCTCGAAATGACCGATCACGCACACGCCTTTGGAGTGGTTCCGCCGGAAGCCGGGGTGCACGCCATTGTTGGTTTCCAGCACATTGATCAGCTTTTTCGGCGTCAGGCGCTGTGGGTCGAGTGTGCCGTTGACGTAGGCAAATGCCCCGGCGAGAGCGGCGACCACCACAGCAATGGCAGTCAGTCGCAACGTCAGGCTCGCGGCACTCAGCGGTGGCCGTAAAGGCCCGGTTGGCGGTGTTGAGCGATCAACCATGAAAAACTCCAGGGCGTAGGCCACAGGGGGAAGGAGCTATGAGACGAACGTCACGTAGGATTATTCCCTCTGAACTGTAGTTTCTTTCAAAGCATCACGAGCGACGAATGCCCGAACCCCGTCAGACCCGGTTAAAACAGGCCTCACGCTTATCCAGAAAAGCCTGCATGCCTTCTTTTTGCCCGGGAGTGGAAAACAATCCATGAAAGCTCCTTCGTTCGTACAGCAAGCCTTCGCGCAACCCAAGTTCCAGCGCGCGATCAACTGCTTCGCGAGCGGCCACGGTGGCGCTTTTGGCATACCCTGCGATGGTGTGCGCGGCCGCCATGGATTGCTCAAGCAGATCGGCCGCCTCTATCACTCTTGAGACCAGCCCTGCCCGCTCGGCCTCATGGGCCGACATCGAGCGCCCCGTCAGGATCATGTCCATGGCTTTCGATTTACCGATCAGACGCGTCAGGCGCTGGGTGCCGCCCATCCCGGGCATCACACCCAACTTGATTTCCGGTTGGCCAAATTGCGCGGTATCGGCAGCAAAGATCAAATCGCACATCATGGCTAACTCACAACCGCCGCCAAAGGCATAACCGGCGACAACCGCCAGCTTGGGCGTCCGTAAAGCAGCAAAGGCTTCCCACTCGGCAAAGAAGTCTTCATGGACCATGTCCAGGTAGGACTTTTCGCTCATCTCCTTGATATCGGCGCCGGCCGCGAAAAAATCCGCCGTTCCGGTAATGACAAAACACCCCACCGACGGATCCCTGTCCAAGCGTTGCAGGCTATCCAGCAGTTCGCGCATGACCTCGTAACTCAGGGCATTGCGCGCTTGCGGACGATTGAGACGAATCAGGACGACTCGATCATGACGTTCGATCAGTGTGTACATGGTGACCTCATTGAATAATGTCGAATGCTTGGATGGCGGGCGCTCACGCACGCCTCAGGAGTCCCAGATAGCGCCGTAGGCTGCAATGCCCCGTCCTTCCATTTCCTCGACCACCCGCTGCGTCAGCGCCTGGTTGGAAATGCAGATCACGGCCTCTGCTCCGAACGTTTGAACCGCGTCATAGGCCAGTTGCACCAGGTCAGGTTTGCCCAGCAGGTCGGTGTCCCAGATCAAGGCATCGGGCTCGGCCCGCAGGATTTCCTCGACCAGTTCGTTACCGTAGGTTTTTCGTGGACTGCGGGTCGACCAGATCAGGCGTATCGGTACTTGCCTGGCCAGCAGATGGGGTAGCACCGGGCCGATGCCACTGCCGGTGGCGATGTACACCACCGATTTGAACAAGGTTTCAATGTGCGCAACGCCGGCGGTGGTGATGCCCTTGACCCAGACGTGGGTCGGCAGCTGTTCGATGAACTCACCGGTCCAGTCTCCCGCGCGGGAAATAATCAGGCGGAAACCGGCCTCTCCCGGGGTGGGAATGTTGGCAAATGAGTGCCATTCCAAGAGCGGATTGAGACTGATGGCATTGGACGAACCTGCAAATGGCGTGACATGTCCAAACCGGGCAATCACTGCATGGGGTGAAGTCCTGATCAATTGCACCGGCACTTTGCGCAAACGCAGCCATGGCAGGGCAATACTGAAGGTCAGCACCACCAACATCCAGAATGGCACCGACGCTACCAGCACTTCCGGCAACGGCGATTGCGGGTTCTGATCCTGGGCAAACATCAGCGTCGACCCCCAGAACAGCACGAGCGCTGTCCAGCCACCGAAGCGGTGTGTGCGTTCGAACCCATTGTGAAAGCGTGCGCGAATCCGTGGATGAGCCATGGTCGCCACCAGCAACAACACGCCCAGCAACCCGCCGTTCACCCACAGAAGCGCGAGTGAAACACCGCCCAGGCTCTCCATCCAATGCCAACTTAATGAGCCGAGTAACGCGACGAACCAACCAATGGCCGCCAAGGCTGCGCCACTGTGCAGACCACCGAAGTGATACACCTTGGCCAGCGAGCGACGAACCGCCAGCGGCCACGAGGTGGGAGCCCGGGTTGCCAGCCAGAACAGCAGATTGATGATGTATTGCTGGCGAATCAGAATGGCCATCGACAGATTCGCCAACACCAGCCCGGCTAATGTTTCCAGGGCAACACCAGAAGTTGTCCACCATTGCCCGGCATTCAGCCCGTGGAGCAGCGCGGCACCATTGAGTCCCAGAACCAACGCCACAAGACGGTTGTAATGGGAAAACAGGGGCAGCGTTCCAAGCCGTCGCCATAGCGCACGTTTGGCGGGCAAACCGCGAGCGGCGCTCATGCGTTCACCACAGCTGCAGCGTTGGTATCAGACCCGGCCTGGTGCGCCAATGCCATGTCCAGCAGCAGCCGCTTGTCGACCTTGCCCCGTGATGTCAGCGGAATAACGTCCAGGGCAATCATCAGAGAAGGGACACAATAGTAGGCCAGCCGCTCCTCGCAGCGACGTCTCGCCTCATCGATGTTCGTCGTTGCAGGACTGACAAAGGCCACCAGCTGGCGATTGTCGAGTTTTAGCGTCACCGCCCGCTCGCAGGCGTCGCACGACTCCAGTACCGCTGAAACACTGTCGAGCTCAACGCGAAAGCCCCGCACCTTGACCTGATCATCGACGCGCCCCAAGTGCTCAAGATCACCTTGTGCCGTCCAGCGCCCCAAGTCGCGCGTGCGAAACATCATTCGGCCCTGACCGAGAAATGGATCGGGACGATACCGTTCGGCAGTCAGTGCGGCATTGCCCAGATAGCCCGCCGTCACACAGACTCCGCCGGCCCACATTTCCCCTTGTTCCCCGACCGCACAGGGCTGACCGGCTTCATCGAGTACGTACACGGTATTGTTCGGCGTGGGTTTGCCAATGGTCAGTGCTTCTCCAACCCGATAGCACTGCATGGTATTGACGATGGTGGTCTCGGTCGGGCCGCAGGCATTGAAGAATGTGCAGAACGACGACCAGCGATCAGCCAGGGGTTGCGGGCACGGCTCCCCGGCAACCGCCACGACCTTGACCTGCTGGCAGCGCACCGGATCGAGGGTGCCGAG
The DNA here is from genome assembly GCF_900103875.1 of Pseudomonas arsenicoxydans. Lineage (NCBI taxonomy): Bacteria > Pseudomonadati > Pseudomonadota > Gammaproteobacteria > Pseudomonadales > Pseudomonadaceae > Pseudomonas > Pseudomonas arsenicoxydans. Next base: position 5,380,380 of record NZ_LT629705.1, read on the forward strand.
AATCGATGGCGTGGCGATCAGCACATCGCATTGCTCGGCGGTCTGCTCAATGTCCTTGCCACGGATCATCAATGTCGCGCCGTGGGCCAGGCAACCGAGCATCTCCCAAGCGGCCATATCGAAAGCGATATTCAGAATCTGCCCGACTTTCATCCCTGGCCTCATGCCGAGGTTGCCAGGTTCGGTCAGTAGGATATTGCAGACATTGCGGTGGGTAACCCGAACCCCGTTGGGCAATCCGGTGGTACCTGACGTAAACAGAACGAAGCAAAGTTGATCCGGGGTCGACGACAGCGAACCGCCCACGTTCACTTCGTCTGAGAGGATTGACGGCAACCTCATGAACTCGTCGAGGCAAATGCAGTGCTGCGTTGGCGTCAGCGGAAGCCGTGATTGAAGGCTCGACAGCGTCAGCACCACTCGTGAATCGGCAACCTCCATAATGTGGCGCAGTTGTGGCGCAGGTGTAATGCCCACATGCTGAGGGATGTAGGCCGCGCCCGCTTTCAACACGGCCAGCATCCCCACCAGCATGGGGATCGAGCGTTCTACAAACAACGCAACGTGATCGCCTGGTTTGACACCTTGGCTGATCAGCAACCCAGCCAGTCGATTGGCCTGCCTGTTCAACTCGTTGTAGGTGATGGTTTGCCCCTGCCAATGGGCAGCAACCGCTTGGGGGGTGGTCGCTGCTTGCGCTTCAATGGCGTGATGGATCAAGGAAAACGCTGGCGTAACCGCCGGCCCATGACCGAATGGCTGCCAACGATCCTGATCAACAGGTGACATATGCAACGGGGAACAAGCCAATGCCGGCTTCAGTGTTTTTGCATGTTCTTGCATATCGAAAATCTCATCGGGCTCAATTTGAAAGCGCACATCCGGCGATGCTGCCGAGCCTGTTGATCAGGCTGGCCGAATGCCGTTTGCGCTTGCTGTGAGGGTTGAGCCGCGACGTGTGATGCCATTACAGGGATGACAACCAATCGAGAAAAGTCCTACAGGAATTCACGGTGGGATTTTCTTTTCCGGCAGAGGGAATAATCTGCAGTGGCCGGCGTCTTCCTTGTCACTGCCGCCCTTCACAGACAGAGACACGCCCCTTTTCATGAACGAAATCGACGAACAGTTGCGTGAAATAATTCCCAGGCTTCGGCGCTTTGCCGTGTCGTTGACGCGCAACCCCAGCAGCGCTGACGATCTGGTGCAGTCGAGCCTGGAGCGAGCCCTCTCGAGTTGGGGCGACAAGCGCCCCGAAGGCGACTTGCGCGCCTGGCTGTTTTCGATCCTTTATCGACAGTTTCTCGACGCCCACCGGCGCTCCCGGCGATACGCGCGCATGCTCGAATTCTTCACCGGCCGTGACGATGCGCAGCCCTCAGTCGAGCGCACCGTGATGGCCCAATCGACGCTGCAAGCCTTCGACCAACTCACCACCGAGCAGCGTGCGCTGCTGCTCTGGGTGTCGGTCGAAGGTTTGAGTTATAAAGAGGTCGCCGTCATTCTCGACGTCCCCACCGGCACCGTGATGTCCCGCCTGTCCCGCGCCCGCCAGGCCTTGCGCCAACTCAGCGACGGCGAAATCACCAGCCCTTCTCTGCGGATACTCAAATGATCAGCATGCCCCCGAGCGAGCGTGACCTGCACGCCTACGTCGACCACCAACTCAATGACGCCGACCGACGCCTGGTCGAGACTTACCTGGCCAGCAACCCTGAAGTGGCTGCGCAAGTGCGCGCCTGGCAGCAGGACGCCCAACAACTGCGCGCGGCCATGAGCGGCGCCTTGCATTCCACAGCCAACCCCGAACTCGACCCGGCGCTGATCCGCCAGCGCCTGAAACGTCAGACCCGCCGACATCTGGCCAGCGCCGCCGTGCTGTTGATGGCGGTCGGTGTGGGTGGATTGAGTGGTTGGCAGGCGCGGGAGATAACGCTGGTCAGCTCCTCGCCGCCGATGACCGACGCCATGCAGGCCTATCGCTTGATTGCTCAGCAAGGCATCCTGCCAGCGGACTATAAGGTCAGCGACGACGGTGACATGCAAGGTTGGCTCGACCGTTATTTCTCTCGAGCCAATCGCCTGCCGGATCTGTCGGACTCAGGTTTCAGACCGGTCAGCGGCCGGTTGCTCAGCACCGAGCAAGGGCCGGCGGCGATGGTCGTTTATGAGGATCAGAGCGGCCACAAGATCAGCTTCTACGTGCGTCCGCCCGGACCGAAGAACAACCTGCTGCCTCGGGGCAGTCGCAGCGATGGCGAGTTGCAGGCCGAGTACTGGTCCGGCGCCGGGTACAACTACGCGATGGTCAGCCCGAGTAACCTGCCGGCGGCGCAGAGGCTCAAGCAAACCACGCAATTCTGAACCCACCACACACCTTGTGGGAGCGGGCTTGCCCGCGATAGCGGTTGCACATCCAACAATGATGGTGACTGATCCAACGCTATCGCGGGCAAGCCCGCTCCCACAGAGGTATCCAGCGACTGGTCGACCGTGTTCAGCCCTGCCCAAACACCTGCGAAGGCCTACGCAGCAGCGGATCAAACGGGTTGATCCTCGGCCCGATCAGCGCCGCTTCGCGCTTGAGCATCTCAACCACGGTCGGCAGACGATCCGGCCCCAATCGGTCACTAACCGTGGCCACACTTAACGCTGCCACCGCCCGCCCTTCGCGATCCAGAATCGGCACCGCCACGCCGGCCATGCCTTGCAGCACCCCCGTGTTTCGCCCGGCGTAACCCAGCGTGCGCACATTCTCGACCTCAGAGCGCAGGAACACCTCGTCGTACAGGTGAAAATCCTTGAGCCGCGGCAAGTTGTAGTGAATCACCGTCTCGCGCTCCTCCTGCGGCAGAAAGGCCAGGATCGCCAGGCTGCCCTGCCCCACACCCAGCGCCACCCGGCCGCCGATATCGCCGGTAAACGTGCGAATCGGAAACGGCCCTTCGCTGCGGTCCAGACAGATCGCATCAAAACCGCTGCGCGCCAGTAAAAACAACGAATCTCCCAAAGACGCCGACAGCCGCAGCAACGATGGGCGCACCAGCTCGCGCAGGTTCCCGGTGTTGCCGGCGCGGGCTGCCAAGGCAAAGAACTCCAGGCTCAGGCGATAGCGTTTGCTGCGTGCATCCTGCTCGACCATGCCCTCGTCCATCAGGCTGCGCAGCAGACGATGCGTAGTCGGTTGCGACAGACCGATGCGCTGGGCGAGCTGTGTCACTCGCTCCCCGCCCTCGACGGAGTCACCCAGGCTGCGCAGCACCGCAAACAATCTGGAGACCGCACCGACACCGACTTCATTTTTGTTTTCATTCCGTTCAGCGGAATCTGTCATGTTGATTCTCGACAATAAATTTACTCACTGAATGAAACTGAAAATAGTCTTCGCTTCAGTGAAATAGGCCATTGAGCCCATCCTAGTCTTCGTCCTACTCTGCGTCCAGACAGGGGCGATTCGAACAACAGCGGCAGCCGACCGAAGTCGAGCGCCAACGCACCCAGCAAGATCTTTTCGTATCTGCCCATACAAAAAAGCGCGCCTTCGGGCGACGCATAACAATCTCAGGTGGAGCGCAGTTATGGCTTTTGTGCAACTTGAAGGACTCGGCAAACGTTACGGCGAAATCGACGCCGTCGTCGCCACCAACCTCTCGGTGGAGAAAGGCGAGTTCGTCTCCCTGCTCGGCCCCTCCGGCTGTGGCAAAACCACCACCTTGCAAATGATCGCCGGCTTCGTCGAAGTCAGCAGCGGGCGCATCGTGCTGGACGGCCGCGACATCACCCACGCCAAACCCGCCAGCCGTGGCTTGGGCGTGGTGTTCCAGAGCTACGCGCTGTTCCCGCACATGACCGTCAAGGACAACGTCGCCTTCGGCCTGCGGATGCGCAAAGTGCCCACGGCCGAGTTGCAACAGCGGGTGGATCGGGTGTTGAAACTGGTGCGCCTGAACCAGCATGCCGAGCGTTACCCGCGTGAGCTTTCCGGCGGCCAGCGCCAGCGTGTTGCCTTGGCGCGAGCGCTGGTGATCGAGCCACCGGTGCTGCTGCTTGATGAGCCGCTGTCGAACCTCGACGCCAACCTGCGCGAAGAGATGCAATTCGAGATCCGCCGCATCCAGCGCGAAGTCGGGATCACCACGCTGATGGTCACCCACGATCAGTCCGAAGCGTTGTCGATCAGTGATCGCGTGGTGGTGATGCAGGCTGGGCGCATCACTCAGATCGACGCGCCCTACACCCTGTACGAGCACCCGCGCACTGAGTTCATTTCCGGGTTCGTCGGCAAGGCTAATCTGCTGCCCGGTGAACGTGACGGCGCTGGCGTGGTTCAAGTGAACAGCGGCGGCGAACTGACCTTGAGTCTGCGTCCGGAAAAAATCGATTTGCGGGACAAAGGCCAGGGCCGTTTGCAAGGCCACATCGTCAGCCGCTTCTTTCTCGGCAGCCAATGGTTGTATGGCGTTTCCACGTCCCTGGGCGAACTCAGCGTGGTGCGCCGCAACGATGGTTCGGCGCCCTTGAACGAAGGCACGGCTGTCGGGCTGGACTGGGATGCGACATTGCTGCGGGTGCTGACCGTCGACGAGGTGCTGGCATGAGCACGCTCGCCGCCATTCGCCAGGGACGCCAAGGCTATTTGTTGTCGGCACCGGCCCTGGCGTTGTACATCAGTCTGCTGGCCATCCCGCTGCTGTTGACGCTGGTGCTGTCGTTCAACGTCTTCGACTACAGCTCGGGCATCAACGGCGACGCCTATACCCTCGGCCACTACAGCAGCTTGCTGGGTGATCCGTACTTCTACGAAATCTTCCTGCGCACGATGTGGATCAGCGCCCTGACCACCCTGCTTTGCGTGGTGATCGGCGTGCCCGAGGCCTACATCCTCAGCCGCATGGGCGCGCCATGGCGCTCGATTTTCCTGATTCTGATCCTCACCCCGCTGCTGATTTCGGTGGTCGTGCGCGCCTTCGGCTGGAGTCTTTTGCTCGGCGCCGACGGCCTGGTCAACCAGACCCTGCAAGCGTTCGGCGGCTCACCGATGAAGCTGTTGTACACGCCGTTCGCGGTGGTGATTGCACTGGTTCACGTGATGCTGCCGTTCATGATCATTCCGGTCTGGACCTCGCTGCAGAAACTCGACCCCGCCGCGGAACAGGCCGCGATGTCGCTGGGCGCCAGCCACTTCACCGTGATGCGCCAGGTTGTGCTGCCGCAGATCATGCCCGGCGTGTTGTCCGGCACCTTGATCGTGTTCGGGCTGGCCGCCAGCTCCTTCGCCATTCCCGGTTTGCTGGGCGGGCGTCGAATCAAAATGGTCGCCACGCTGATCTACGACCAGTACCTGTCGGAGCTCAACTGGCCGATGGGCGCCGCCATCGCTGTCGCACTGTTGCTGCTCAACCTGCTGATCATGCTGTCGTGGAACCGAATGATCGAAGGCCGCTACAAGAAGTCATTGGGATAACTCGTCATGTCCAAGAACGGTCCTTTCGCCCTGCTGTTCCATACCCTGGTGGTGCTGTTCATGCTGGCGCCACTGGTGGTGGTTTGCCTGGTGGCTTTCACCCCGGAAAACACCCTGAGCCTGCCAACCACCGAGTTTTCCTTGCGCTGGTTCCGTGCGGTGTTCGAGCGTGCCGACTTTATCGATGCGTTTTACAACAGCCTGATCCTGGCGTTCTGCGCCGCCAGCCTGGCGACGTTGATTGCGGTGCCAGCGGCGTTGGCGATCACCCGCTTCGAGTTTCCCGGACGGGATTTTTTCAACGGGCTGTTCCTGTCGCCGATCATCATTCCGCACCTGGTGCTGGGCGTTGCGTTGCTGCGTTTGTTTGCGCTGATGGGGGTCAACGGCAGTTTTGCCTGGCTGATCTTCGCCCATGTGCTGGTGATTACACCGTATGTGTTGCGCCTGGTGCTGGCCTCGGCCATCGGCCTGGACCGCAGCGCCGAACACGCCGCGCAATCGCTGGGTGCCGGACGCTTCACGCTGTTTCGGGAAATCACCTTGCCGATGATTCTGCCGGGAGTCGCTGGCGGCTGGCTGCTGGCGTTCATCAACAGTTTTGACGAGGTCACGCTGTCGATTTTCGTCACCTCGCCGGCCACGCAAACCCTGCCGGTGCGCATGTATGTGTACGCCACCGAATCCATCGATCCGATGATGGCGGCGGTCTCGGCATTGGTAATTGCGCTGACTGCGCTGACCATGATTCTGCTTGATCGGGTCTACGGACTGGATCGGGTTCTTGTGGGTAAACAATGAGGGCGCCATGGCTCTGCTGAAACGACTGGCCGAAGGCGACCGCCCGGCCGTGACCTTTACCCTCGACGGCCAACCAGCCAGCGGGTTGCTCGGTGACACGCTGCTGACGGCGGTGTTGACCAGCAGCGAACACCTGCGCGGCAGCGACTTCAGTGCCCAGCCCCGGGCCGGTTTCTGCCTGATGGGCGCCTGTCAGGACTGTTGGGTTCGACTGGGCGATGGCCGACGCGTGCGCGCCTGCTCGACGCTGCTCGAACCCGACCAGCACATCACCCGCGAACCGGGGCGCTCGGTATGAAGCCTGTAATCATTGTCGGTGCCGGGCCGGCCGGGATTCGTGCGGCGCAGACGTTGGTCACGCATGGCGTTCGCCCGGTGTTGCTCGATGAAGCGGCGCGCGGTGGCGGGCAGATTTATCGGCGCCAGCCGGCGAACTTCAAGCGCTCAGCGGTCAAGCTCTATGGCTTTGAAGCGCGCAAAGCCAATGCGTTGCATCAGACAATCGACGCGTTGCGCGAACAACTGGATTATCGCCCCGAGACGCTGGTCTGGAACGCCGAAGCCGGCGCACTGGACACCGTGCATGAGACGCGTGCCGCACGACTGGAGTTCTCCCGCGTGATCGTCGCCACCGGCGCCACCGACCGGATTCTGCCGGTGCCGGGATGGACCTTGCCGGGTGTCTACAGCCTCGGCGCGGCGCAGATCGCCCTGAAATTCCAAGGCTGCGCCATCGGTGAACGCGTGGTGTTCGCCGGCAGCGGACCATTGCTCTATCTGGTGGCGTATCAATACGCCAAGGCCGGCGCAAAGGTGGTCGCGGTGCTCGACAGTTCGCCGTTCAGTGCCCAGGCCCGTGCCCTCCCCGGCCTGCTGTCGCAACCGTCCACCCTGGCCAAAGGCATTTATTACCGCAGCTGGCTGACCGCCCACGGCATCCCGGTGCATCAAGCGGCAACCCTGAAACGCATCAATGGCGAACAGCGCGTGCAATCGCTGGATTGGTCCAACGCCAACGGTGAACAACCGCTTGAGTGCGACGCCGTTGCCTTCGCCCACGGCCTGCGCAGCGAAACCCAACTCGCCGATTTGCTCGGCTGCCAATTCACTTGGAACCCGCTCAACCGCGCCTGGCTGCCGCAGCGTGACAGCGCCGGTCGCAGCAGTGTCGCCGAGGTTTATCTGGCCGGTGACGGCGCCGGCATCATGGGCGCCGACGCCGCTGAAATGGCCGGCGAACGCGCAGCGCTGGCACTGCTCGAAGACATCGGTTCCCCGATCGCGCCCCACCGTGGCGTGCAATTGGAGCGGGCACTGGGGCGCATCGAGACCTTTCGCCACGGCCTGGAACGCGCCTTCATGTTTCCCGAACACTGGGCTGCCGATACGCCTGACGAGGTGATGGTTTGCCGCTGCGAAGAAGTCCGGGCCGCAGATATCCGCGAAGTGGTGCGCGAAGGCCATTGGGAGATCAACCGGGTCAAGGCGCATTGCCGCGTGGGCATGGGCCGTTGTCAGGGACGGATGTGCGGCGCCGCCGCGGCAGAAGTCATTGCCTGCGAAAGTGGACGCCCGGTGTCGCAAATCGGCCGACTGCGCGCTCAGGCACCGATCAAACCCCTGCCGTTCGGTCTGGAGATCGAGCCATGATCGAAGTCGATGCAATCATCATTGGCGGCGGCATTGTCGGTGCCTCGGCTGCGCTGTTTCTGAGCAAGGCCGGTCGCCGCGTGGCCCTGCTGGAGCGAGACTTTTGCGGCTCGCATTCCAGCGGTGTGAACTACGGCGGCGTGCGGCGCCAGGGGCGTCCGCTGTCGCAACTGCCGTTGTCGCAACAGGCCCACGCGCTGTGGGGACAGCTGCCACAACTGATCGGCATCGACGGCGAATATCAGCGCAGCGGCCACCTGAAACTGGCCCGCAGTCATAACGATCTTCAGGCCTTGCAGGACTATGCCGCCAGCAGCCAGGGCTTCGGCCTCGACTTGCAGGTACTCGATCGCAATGAACTTCGTGCACGTTTTCCCTGGGTCGGCGATGTCGCCGTCGGGGCATCGTTTTGCCCGGACGACGGCCACGCCAACCCGCGACTGGTGTCCCCGGCCTTCGCCCAGACGGCGCGGCGCCACGGTGCGCAAATCCATGAGCAATGCCCGGTCACGGCGGTGGAACACGACGGCCAGCGCTTTCGCGTCAGCACGCAAACCGGCCTCGAATTGCACGCGCCCTGGCTGCTCAATTGCGCCGGTGCCTGGGCTGGCAACCTGGCCGAACACTTCGGCGAAGCGGTGCCCATGCACGCAGGCCATCCCGCCATGCTGGTCACCGAACCGTTGCCGCTGGTGATGAATGCCAGCACCGGTGTCGAGGGCGGCGGTATTTATGCACGCCAGGTGGCACGCGGTAATTGTGTGTTGGGCGGCGGTCAGGGCTTTGCCCTCGACGGGGCGCGCGCCCGGCCCGGCCAACACGCGGTGATCGAGATCCTGCGCCAGGCCGTCGAGCTTTACCCGTTTCTGCAAGGCGCCCAGGCGATTCGCACCTGGAGCGGCACCGAAGGTTACCTGCCCGATCGCCAGCCGGTGATCGGACATAGCAGCACCCGACCGGGTCTGTTGCACGCGTTCGGCTTTGCCGGCGCGGGCTTCCAGATCGGTCCTGCGGTGGGCCAGGCGCTCACCGAGATCATCTGCAGCGGCGCCTCAAAGACGCCGCTGGATGCGTTTTCCATCACCCGGTTTCACTCCATCTCCGTAGCTTGATAGAGGAAGGTCGCGCCAATGAATAACGTCAAACGTAGTGCACTGCTCGGTTTCTCCTGTCTGACCGCCCTGCTCACGGTCACCCAGGCACAGGCCGAACCCACGCTGTATCTGGGCATGAACGGCGGGACCATGGAGCGGCTCTACGCCGACAAGGTGCTGCCGGTTTTCGAGAAAGCCAACAACGTCAAAGTGGTGATCGTGCCGGGCACGTCCGCCGATATCCTGGCCAAGGTCCAGGCCAGTAAAGGCAACCCGCAGATGCACGTGATGTTCCTCGACGACGGCATCATGTACCGCGCCATCGCCATGGGCCTGTGCGACAAACTCCAGGACAGCGCGCCACTGGCGCAGATTCCGGCCAAGGGGCGGATCAAGGATCAAGCGGTGGCGGTCAGCCTCGGGGTGACCGGGCTGGCGTACAACACGCGTCTGTTCAAGGAAAAAGGCTGGGCGGCGCCGACCTCGTGGATGGACATGGCCGATCCGCGCTTCAAGGACAAACTGGTGTTCCAGTCGATGGCGTCTTCGACCTTCGGTCTGCACGGTTTCCTGATGTTCAACCGGATTCAGGGCGGCAGCGAAACCGACGTCGAGCCGGGCTTCAAGGCATGGCCGAACACCGTCGGGCGCAACGTGCTGGAATACATTCCGAGCTCGGCGAAGATTTCCGAAATGCTCCAGACCGACGAAGCCGCGCTGTTCCCGTTGACCCCGACCCAGGTCACCGCACTCAAACTCAAAGGCATGCCGGTGGAATACGCGCAGCCTAAAGAAGGCGCCGTGGTACTCAACGTGGCCGAGTGCGCCATCGCCAATAACACTCAACCGGAACTGGCGCAGAAGCTCGCTGCTTTCCTGCTGACACCGGAAGCACAAGCCGCCGCGCTTGAAGATGGCGACCAGATCCCGTCCAACCCCAATACCCCGACCACCGACAAGACCCGTGGTCAGGTCGAGGCAATGAAGCAGTATCTGACCACTGCGATTGCGATCGATTGGGACCAGGTCAACGAACAGCGTCCGGCGTGGAATGCGCGCTGGAATCGCAGCATCGAACGCTAGATCATCAGGCATGACGCACTCTCTGCAGTAGCTGGCCAACGCTGCTGCAGGAGTACGCGTCGCAGTAGTCGATTTATTCACCGTTTGGTTAAACTACGCCGCGGCAGCTCGAGGGAGTCTGCCTGACGACGACGGGGTAACCTCACAGTGGCCATTCGACCGCCCAACCATTCGCCACGACCGCCACGCTGGCCGATGCTGCGCCGCTTGTTCGGCAAGGCGTTCGCTGCACCTGCCAGCTGCACCGCCACAGGTCGAGTGATTCACGACTACTTCCGTCACCAGGCCCACGCTCAGGGCTACACCCTCAGCCACAGCCAGCAACGGGTAATCGACTGCATGGCGCAGCACGCCTCGGTCCTGCTCGGCACCTCGAAAAAAACCCTCCCGGGCCTGTATTTGCATGGTGCGGTCGGTCGCGGCAAGAGCTGGCTGCTCGACGGTTTTTTCCAGGCCATTCCGATTGCCGGAAAACAGCGCCTGCACTTCCATGAATTTTTTGCCCGGCTGCATCAGGGCATGTTCACCCATCGTGATCATCCCGATGCGCTGGGCGTTACCCTCGATACGCTGCTAAGCGACTGCCGTGTGCTGTGTTTCGACGAGTTCCATGTCCACGACATCGGCGATGCGATGCTCATCACCCGGCTGTTCAAGGCCCTGTTTCGCCGCGGCATCCTGCTGTTGGTGACCTCCAATTACTCGCCGGAAGGTTTGTTGCCCAACCCGCTCTACCACGCGCGTTTCAAACCGGTGATCGACTTGATCCATGCGCGCATGCAAGTCATGGAGGTTGGTGGGCCACACGACTACCGCAGCCAGATGAGAACCCACGCGCATCAGCTGTTTACCCAGGGCCGGTACGTCTGGCCGGGCTCGGTGGCGCAACGTCAGGCGCTGGAATTGCCCGAACGTGACACGTCACCCCTGCAGTTGCCGGTCGGCACCCGCCACCTCCCCGCGCGATATTGCAACGAACGCACCATCGGTTTTACCTTCGCCGACCTGTGCGAACACCCCACGGCGGTCATGGATTATCTAGAGTTGTGCCGGCGTTTCGACCGCTGGATCATCGACGCCCTGCCGAACCTTGCAGACTGCTCGATCGCGGCGCAGCAGCGTTTCATCAATTTGATCGACGTTTTGTACGATCAGGACAAACACCTGACGTTGCTTGGCCAGCAGTCGTTGTGCGAGAGCCTGGCCGGCGATGCGATAGACCTGGCGCGTACGCGCAGCCGGTTGGGGCAGTTGGTGGAAGTGCGCGAGCCATAGTTTTTGTGGTGCCGCCCCGGCCCCTTCGCGAGCAGGCCGAACAGATTTACCGGTATCATGCCGCCCGCGCCCTTCCCTTGATCAATAGCGAACCCGCCCATGGATACCCTCGCCCAATTGCGCGCCGGTCAACTGACAGGCATCACCCGTCTGGATCTGGCCTGCGGCCTGACTGAATTTCCACGAGAAATCTTCGACCTCGCGGACTCGCTGGAAGTGCTCAATCTCAGCGGCAACGCCTTGAGCAGCCTGCCCGACGACCTGCATCGCCTGACCCGTTTGCGTGTGCTGTTTTGTTCGGACAACCTGTTCACCGAACTGCCGGCCTGCATCGGTCAATGCGCCGCGCTGACGATGATCGGCTTCAAGGCCAATGCGATTGAAAAGGTGCCCGCCGAAGCGTTGCCGCCATTACTGCGCTGGCTGATCCTGACCGATAACCGCATCGTCGAACTGCCCGAAGAACTGGGTAATCGGCCGTACCTGCAAAAGCTCATGCTTGCCGGCAACTGCTTGCAGCGCCTGCCCGAGCGCCTGAGTCAGTGCCATCGACTCGAGCTGATTCGCATTGCCGCCAACCAGTTGACCGAACTTCCCGAGTGGTTGCTGACCCTGCCAAGCCTGACCTGGCTGGCTTATGCCGGTAACCCGCTGGAAACCGAAGCGGATGTGGCTGCGCTCGATGCCACGACGAGCATTGCATGGACCGAGTTGCGCCTGGAACAGCAACTGGGCGAAGGCGCTTCAGGGGTGATTCATCGCGCCACATGGGCACGGCCAGGCCAAGCGGCCACCGCCGTCGCGGTGAAACTCTACAAAGGTGAAATGACCAGCGACGGCTCGCCACTGCACGAAATGAACGCCTGCATAACAGCCGGCCTTCATCCCAATCTGATTCGGGTCGAAGGCCGCATCGCCGATCATCCCGAGCAGCAGGCCGGACTGGTGATGCAACTGATCGATCCGAGCTATCGCAACCTGGCTGCACTGCCAAGCCTGGCATCCTGTACCCGTGACGTGTACACCGAGGACACCCGTTTCAGTGCCGACGTCGCGTTGCGCATGGCCTGCGGCATCGCCTCGGTGGCCGAGCATTTGCACGACCAAGGCATCACCCACGGCGACCTCTACGGCCACAATATTTTGTGGAACGAGCACGGGGATTGTCTGCTGGGGGACTTCGGCGCGGCGTCGTTTCATGCGACCTCCGACAGCCTGGAAAGCCGCGCGCTGCAACGGATCGAAGTGCGGGCATTCGGGGTGTTGCTGGGGGAATTGCTCGAGCGGATCGACTCGGGGTTGAGCGATGCAGAACGTGCCCGACTGGAAGCGTTGCAGCAGCGTTGCTGTCAGCCGGATGTGCTGGCGCGGCCCGGGTTCAGTGAGATTGTGGAATTACTTGATATTCAGTGACCGCTGCGCGGTCAATCGCGGGCGAGCCCGCTCCCACAGGGGACTGTGTTGATCACAAAATAAGTGAACGACACAAAAACCCTTGTGGGAGCGGGCTTGCCCGCGAAGACGGCCTGTCAGGCGACAATGCCGTCAACGCCGGAATGCTTAACCCGCCAGACCCACAAACATGTCCTGCACATCATCATGGTTATCGAGGCCTTCCAGGAACGCCTCGACTTCAGCCATCTGCTCGTCGCTCAAACCGCTGACCGGGTTTTTTGGCTGGTAGCCCAACTTGGCCGACAATACCGTGAAGCCTTGCTCAGGCAGGGCCTTCTGAACCGCGTCCAGGTCTGCAGGCTCGGTCAGGAACAGGGTCGTGCCCTCTTCTTCACCGGGCTCGAAATCCTGGGCACCGGCTTCGATCGCGGCCATTTCCGGATCGGCATCAGGGCTGTCCGGGGACGCTTCGATCATGCCCACATGGTTGAAATCCCACGACACCGAACCGGAAGCGCCCAATTGGCCCTTACGGAACGCCACGCGGATTTCAGCCACGGTGCGGTTGATGTTGTCAGTCACGCATTCAACGATCAGCGGCACCTGATGCGGTGCGAAGCCTTCATACGTCACGCGATGGTATTGCACGGTTTCGCCCAACAGGCCCGCGCCTTTCTTGATCGCGCGATCCAGGGTTTCCTTTGGCATCGAGGCTTTCTTGGCCTGCTCGACCACCAGGCGCAGGTGAGCGTTGGTGGCAGTATCGGCACCGTTACGCGCAGCAATGGTGATTTCTTTCACCAGTTTGCCGAAGATTTTGCCCTTGGCGTTAGATGCCGCTTCTTTGTGTTTAACCTTCCACTGTGCGCCCATTACTCACTCTCTTGATCTATGGCGCCGAGACATCTATTGGCCGACGCATGGCGCAAGTTTATACGGCCTAAAGAAGGCAATCGACCAAAAAATCCACCCGTTCATGCCCATGACGTATCGACATCTTCACCACTGCTTGTAGGGCAATTCCGAAAAGTCGATTTACGCTGACCATTCATGGCCGTGGTTTCGTACCCTCTGCGCCCATCTCCCATGGCAGAAGCGTGTTCGATGCACAACGACAAGGAAAGTCCCTACACCCTGGCACTCCTGAACGACGGTTTGACTGTGCAGGTGTCGCAGTTCAGTGGCCGTGAAAGCCTCAACCAGCCTTATCGTTTCGACATCGAAGTGATCGGTCTGACGCCGGCGATAAAACTCGAACAGTTGCTGCATCAGCCGGCGTTCCTGTGCCTGGGCGGTGAAACCGGCATTCACGGGCTGCTACACAGTGTCCGTCGCGAACATCGTGGCCCGAATGGGATCGGCTACAACCTGGTGCTGGTACCGCGCCTTCAGCAGCTGGACGGACAACGTCATCGGCGGGTGTTTCATCAGCTCAGCGTGCCCGACATCCTGCGTCAGTTGCTGACAGAAAACGCGTTACCCACCGACAGCTACCGCTTTGAACTGCCGAGCCCGCGCTACCCCGTCCGGCCATTCTGCATTCAGTTCGAGGAGAGCGACCTGGCATTCCTGCAACGCCTGTGCGAGGAAGAAGGTATCCACTTTCACTTCGAACATCAGCGCGCCGGCCATGTGCTGGTGCTGGCGGATGACAGCCTGAGCTTTCCCCAGGCGCCGCGGCTGATGCCGTTTCACGGCGAGACGGCCGAGTCGGCCAACGGCCCGGTGATCCGCGAATTGTTCCAGCGTCACGCCTCGCCAACGCCGGGCGCTAACCCGATCGCGCCATGCCTCGACCGTGCTCAGGTCAGTCGCCGAATCCTCGAACGCCTGCGCTGCAAGCATCGGCAGATAGAGGGTCAAAGCAACCACCGTGATCTGCGCAGTGGGTGCATCGTGCAAGTGTCGGAACATCCGATCACGAACTTCAACGATCAATGGCTGCTGACCGACATTCAGCATCAGTGCCAGCAGCCGTCGATTCTCTCCGAGGTCGCACCCGGCAGGGCCTGGCACTACAGCAATCAGTTCAGCGCCATTCCCTGGTCGACAGTGTTCCGGCCCGCGCTGAAACAGGCCCGCCCCGTCATTGCCGGTTTGCAACCGGCGCGCGTGCTGGGCCCGGTCGGGCAACCGGCGGTGCTGGATGATCAAGGACGGATACACGTCAGCTTATGGCCAACGCCACTGACTGATGAAATCGCCGGCCTGTGGATTCCCCTGGCCCTGGCAACGCCGGACGGGCGGATCGACCCGTCCAGGCTGCCACTCGCCGGCACCGAGGTGCTCATCAGTTTTCTCGACAGCGACCCGGACCGTCCGGTGCTGTGCGCCACCGCAGGCAATCCGCCAACGCCACGAAGCGCTTACCCGCCACGCAGCGATGGTCGCTTGCTGCTCGATTGGCTGGTCAATCGATAGACGCGCTCATCCCTTGTCGGCCTTGCCCGCCGCCGCTGCGAACTTGGCCAGGCGCACGTCCAAATGCCGAGGCCGGCGCCCGTGATCCTCTGCGCGTTCCTTGCGGCGGATGGCGTTGCGCACCATCAAGGAGCCGAGGTAGCGAATCGGCTCCGGCGGGAAAAAACCTAAGGGGCCATTGACCAGAGGTGAACGGGTCCAGACGTTGTCCAGCCCCTGAACCAGCGAGGCTAGAATCTGCCCGCCCATATGGCACGGGCCGACGCCGCTGCCGGAATAACCGAAACCGTAAAACACATTGCCGCAGGTGCTCATCTGGCCGAAAAACGGCAAACCGGTGACCGACCGATCCGAAGGACCGTTCCAGGTGGCCTCGACCTTGACCTCGGCGAACGCCGGAAAAAACTCGTTCAGGCTGTGCTGCAACAAACCGGCATAAGGCGACGGTTGATCGAACACCGGCAACATTCGCCCGCCGTAGGCAAAGGTGTTGCCACCCTTGCCGAGCATGATTCGCCCGTCCGGGGTGTTGTGGTAGTAGTGCACGAATATCCGCGAATCGAGCACGGTAACCCCGCTGGTCAAACCGATTTCGTTGAGCAAATCGGGTCGCGGCTCGGTGATCAGCATGTCGCTGGAAACGATCGCCACGCTGCGTTCGAACTGGGGAAACGCACGGGCCATCCAGGCGTTCATGGCCAGCACCACACGGTCGGCGCGGACGGTGCCGCCGGGGGTTTTAACCCCGGCAGGCTTGCCCTCCTCCAGCCCGGTCATCGCGGTGTTCTCGTGAATTCGCACACCCAGTTGCAAGGCGACCCGGCGCAAACCGCGCACCAGTTTGCCCGGCTGCACACTCGCGGCGGCTGGCGAAAACCAGCCTTCCAGGTGTTTGCTGGAGCCGGCCATGCGTTGCACGTCGGCGACCGGTCGTTGGCTGAAGGAATTGATGCCGTTGCGCTCCAATGCGGCAATCACCGCATCGGTCGAACCGCATTGCGCTTGATTGGTCGCGGTGTAAAGCGTGCCATCGAGGCGGTAGTCGGCATCGACGCCGTACTGTTCGCAGAAGGCGCCGATCGCATAAATGCTGCGCTCCGACTCCTTGACCAGGCGCACCGCTTCCTCGACACCGAACAACCTTTCCAGCGTGAAAAACTTGGCCGACCACGACAGCGCGCAACCACCATTTCGACCGCTCGCGCCGGCACCGCAGATGTCTGCCTCGATCAGCAGCACATCCAGTTCGGGGTTCTGCTCCTTGAGCATGATCGCGGTCCATAACCCGGTGTAACCACCGCCGACGATGCACACATCGGCGCGGGTGTCGTCCGACAAAGGTTCGCACGGCGCGCAGGTCTCGGCCTCCAGCGCCTGTTCCAGCCAGAAAGGTCTCATCGGTTTTTTTCCTCAGGTACGCAGGGGTTTTACAGGCATCGCCTGGTTGGGCACAAAGGCGCTGTCGGTACGCAGGCCAGCCGGACGGCTGTTCCAGTGCGGGATCAGGACCAGGACGGAGAACATTGCGCAGCCGGCGAAGACGATGAACACCGTCACCGAGTCGAAATAGCCCGGCAGCAAGCCACCGAGAATCGCTCCGACCGAACCGCAACCGTTAACAAAACCGGCCGCCGTCGCACCCGCCTTGGCCGTGCCGAAATCAATCGCTGCCGCGCCGCTGATCATCGAGTCCGGTCCGTAGAGCGTCAGGCCCATGACGAACAACAGTGCCACCACCAGCATGACGCTGCCGGTGTGCAGAGCGCCCATGAACAGCGTCAGGGAAATGGTCAACGCCAACAGACTGAGCACGCAGGCCGGCATGCGTCGGGCGCCGAACAGTTTGTCCGAAGCCAGGCCCAACAGGATCGGCCCCAGCAGCCCGGCCAGTTCGAACGAGGTGGGAATGATCGCCGCACCGACCTTGCCCACCGAGGGCATCTGCTCGAAGACGATCACCGGCCCCCACAGCAGAATCGCGTAGCGCGCCGGTTTCAACAGGAAGTACGCCAGGCCGAGAACCAGCACCGTGCGATTGCGCAGGATTTCCTTTAACGGCTCCAGTACGCTGATCTTGCTCTGCGCATGGGATTCTTCCGCCGTCAGTTCCGGTTCCGGCTCCACCGCCGGCAAGCCGACGTCTTGCGGTGTGTTGCGTTGAAAAATAAAAAACAGCACGGCGACCAGCCCAACCACCGCCGCACTGGAAAAGAACGCCGCGTGCCAGGTGCCGATGAGCGTGTACGCCCACCAGCCGGCAAACGGCGAGGCCACCAGCCCGCCAAAGGCGTAGCAGGAGCTCCATAGTCCTAGCACCCTGCCGCGCTGCTCGGCGGGGAAGAAACTGCCAATGTTCTTGCACAGTCCTGACCATCCGGTCGACTGGGCCAGGCCCTGGATCAACATGCAGGTGGCGAAAATCGGTAACGTCGCGAAACTGCCCATCACCAGGGCGGCCGCCGCAGAAATCAGCAACCCGCCGAGCACCACGACCCTTGGGCCAAAGCGGTCGGCGAGGATGCCCCAGGTGAATTGACCGATGGCGTATGCCGTCAGGTAGATGGCGTCGAGGTTGGCCATGGCCATTTTGTCGAGCATGAACGTGGGGTCTTCAGCGATCCCCAGTTTGGCCACGGAAAACGCTTTGCGAGTGAAATAGAACGCGGCGTAGGCGAGCCAGGTGATCGCGAAGATCTGCACGCGCCAACGCTTGATGGTGCCGATGGGATTGTTCATTGTGGTTCTGACCTCAGGTGTGAGTGTGCCGGCAGAATTGGAAGAAAACGCCTGTGTTTTTATTGTTAAGCACTTCGATATCGCCGCTTCCCTAGGGCGATACCGGTCAGATGAACCTGTAATTGCACGCACAGGCTCATGGCCACCGATGCTGTTCGACTGACCAGTCACCGGGGCTGAGGCCGATAAAAACAATTACTGATTAATAAGTGAAATCGATTTATCGTATTTCCAATATAAGCTCAGCTTGTTACTGGAGGTTTCGATGTCGGTTTCTCACGCCCAGCTCAAAGCCTTCCACGCCGTGGCCGTCCACGGCAGCTTCACCAAAGCCGCCGAGCGGCTGTTTCTTACCCAACCGGCAATTTCCGATCAGGTGCGCAAACTCGAAGAGCGCTTCGGTGTGTTGCTGTTCCACCGCAATAAACGCTCGGTGCGCCTGACGGACCTGGGCGAGCGTCTGCTGAGCATTACCCAGCGGCTGTTCGTGATCGAGGCTGAGGCGCAGGAGCTCTTGCATGACTCCCGGGCCTTGCAGACTGGCAGCCTAATTCTCGCGGTGGATGCACCGGTGCATGTGCTGCCGCAGATTGCGCGTTTCTGTGAGCGCTACCCCGGCATCAGCGTGAAGATCGAAACCGGCAACACCGATGAATCGCTGTTCCGCCTGTTCAACTATCAGGCCGATCTGGCGTTGTTGGGCCGGGATGTCAGTGACGAACGATTGATTTCTCTACCGCTGCGCAACGACCCCATGGTGGCGTTCGTGTCGCGCAATCATCCGTGGGCGAATCGTGAGTCGATCTGCCTCGCTGATCTGGACGACACGCCGCTGGTGCTGCGGGAAATCGGCTCGGTGACCCGTCAGACCCTGGAAGAGGAAATGGCCCGGGCCGGGTTTCGGATTCGCCCGGCGATCGAGGTTGAGGGCCGGGAAGCGGCACGTGAGGCGGTGGTCGTGGGGATTGGCGTTGGCGTGGTGTCGGCTGCCGAGTTTGGCGCGGATTCGCGGGTCTGCGCTTTACCCATTACCGATTGCACCCGGCGCCTGACCGAGACACTGGTGTGCTTGCGTGAGCAGAGTTCGCGGCGGGTGGTGGCGACGTTTCTGGAGATGGTTCGCGAGAGTCTGGTGTAAACAGGTCCGGCCCCTTCGCGGGCAAGCCCGCTCCCACAGTTTTCAATGATCGTTCCCACGCTCTGCGTGGGAATGCAGCCCGGGACGCTCCGCGTCCCAAAGCGGACGCAGAGCTTCCATTGAGGCATTCCCACGCAGAGCGTGGGAACGATCACATTCCTACGGCGCCAAATCAAAAAACGCCCGGATCAAACGCAAATCCCGCCGCCGCTCCATGCACCCGATCATGTGCCGGTTCACCAACCCCTCACCCACAATCGGCACCGCAACCACCCGCGGGTCATGGCTGACTTCCACTGAAGACACCACGCCAACGCCCAACTCCGCAGCAACGGCTTCAGTCACCGCCTCACGACTGTCCAGTTCCAACAACACTCGCGGACTGACCTTTGCCTGGCTGCACGCCTCATCAAACGTGCGCCGGGTAATTGAACTCGGCTCACGCAACACCATGATCACCTGATCCAGCTCCTTGAGTTGTACGTCCTTCGAACGCTGTGCCCACGGATGCCCGGCCGGCACCAGCGCGCAAATCCGTGACTCGCTCAACGCTTGCAGATGCAACCCCTTGCGCGGCTCGACCTCGGTCAACACCGCCACGTCGGCGTGTTCGGACAGCAGCGCGGCCAAGGTTTCCTGGGCATTGCCCAAGCGCAGGTTCACCGTGATCCCCGGATACCGCGCACGCAGACTGGCCAGCATCGGCATGACCATGTGCGGGCCATCCGCCGCGACTTCCAGGCGCCCGGTCAGCAGCTGCCGATTCGCTTCCAGCATCACCTGCGCCTCTTCGGCCAGGCCGAACATCGCCCGGGTGATCGCCGCCAGTTTGGTGCCCTCCTCCGTCAGCTCCACGCGCCGTGCAGTACGGCGCAGCAGGGTGATCTGGTAGTGCTCTTCCAATGCTTTTATGTGCCCGGTCACCGCTGGCTGGCTAATGAACAGGCGCTCGGCCGCACGGGTGAAGCTGCCTTCGCGGGCCACCGCGTCGAAGGCGCGAAGCTGGAACAGGTTCATGGATAACTCTCACTGATGGCTGGCATAACAACAAACAATTTGATTGATAGCACGCCGAATTGCAATTTATGTCCCGTAGCTTCATCCCACAGAGAGCTTTTGCGAGGACACAAGAATGAGTATTGCCGAGCCAATCCTGCTCACCCCCGGCCCACTGACCACCTCCAGCCGCACCCGCCAGGCGATGATGGTCGACTGGGGTTCATGGGATGACCGCTTCAATCAACTGACCGCCAGCCTCTGCGAGCAACTGCTGGCCATCATCAACGGCGGCGACAGCCACCACTGCGTGCCCTTGCAAGGCAGCGGCACCTTCGCCGTCGAAGCGGCCATCGGCACCCTGGTGCCGCGTGACGGCAAAGTGCTGGTGCTGATCAATGGCGCCTACGGCAAACGCCTGGCGAAAATCTGCGAGGTACTCGGCCGCTCGTTCAGCACCTTCGAAACCGCCGAAGACGAACCGACCACCGCCGCCGACGTCGACCGCCTGTTGCACGCCGACGCCAGCATTACCCACGTCGCACTGATCCATTGCGAAACCAGCACCGGCATCCTCAACCCGCTGCCGCAAATCGCCGACGTCATCGCGCAACACGGCAAACGCCTGATCATCGACGCCATGAGCTCGTTTGGCGCCCTACCGATCGACGCGCAACAGGTGCCGTTCGACGCATTGATCGCCGCCTCGGGCAAGTGCCTGGAAGGTGTGCCGGGAATGGGTTTCGTCTTCGCCCGCAAAGAAGCATTGGCCAACGCCGCCGGCAACTCGCATTCATTGGCCATGGACCTGTTCGACCAGCACACCTACATGGCCAAGACCGGCCAATGGCGATTCACCCCACCGACCCATGTGGTCGCGGCGCTGCATGAAGCCCTGCTGCAATACAACGAAGAAGGCGGCTTGCCGGCGCGGCATAAGCGTTACGCCAACAACTGTCAGGTGCTACTGGATGACATGGCCAAGCTGGGGCTGCGCAGCTTCCTGCCCGCCGAGATCCAGGCGCCGATCATCGTCACCTTCCACGCGCCGAAAGACCCGCGCTACCAGTTCAAGGAATTCTACGAACGCGTCAAGGCCAAGGGTTTCATCCTCTACCCCGGCAAGTTGACCCAGGTCGAAACCTTCCGCGTCGGCTGCATCGGCCACGTCAACGAAGCCGAGATGCACGCGGCCGTGGCGGCGGTAGCCGAGGTGTTGCGCGAGATGGAAGTACTGGAAATCTAACCGCCACCGGTTCCACCAAAAGCAGCCCTTCATTCGTCAGTTGCCACAGGATCAAATCATCATGAACTACACCAACCCAACCAAACTCCAGGCCGCCATCCTCGACTGGGCCGGCACCGTGGTCGACTTCGGTTCGTTCGCGCCAACGCAGATTTTTGTCGAAGCGTTCGCCGAGTTCGATGTCCAGGTCTCTATCGAGGAAGCTCGCGGGCCCATGGGCATGGGCAAGTGGGACCACATTCGCACCCTGTGTGATCAGCCGGAAGTCGCCGAACGTTATCGCAAGGTATTCGGACGCACGCCGACCGACGATGACGTCACCGCCATCTACCAACGCTTCATGCCGCTGCAAATCGAGAAAATCGCCGAGCACTCGGCATTGATTCCCGGCGCGCTGGACACCATTGCCCAGTTGCGTGAGCAAGGCATCAAAATCGGCTCCTGCTCCGGGTATCCAAAGCAGGTCATGGACAAAGTGGTCGAGCTCGCGGCCACCAATGGTTACGTGGCCGACCACGTGGTCGCCACCGATGAAGTCCCCAACGGTCGCCCGTGGCCGGCCCAGGCCTTGGCCAACGTCATTGCGCTGGGCATCGAGGATGTCGGCGCCTGCGTGAAGATCGATGACACCGTGCCAGGCATTCTCGAAGGTCGTCGCGCCGGCATGTGGACCGTTGCGCTGATCTGCTCGGGCAATGCGCTGGGCCTGGACTATGAAGGCTATCGCGCCCTCGGCAGCGACCAACTGGCCAGCGAGCGCAAGCGGATTCACGCGCTGTTCGAAGGTTCGCGGCCGCATTACATGATCGACACCATCACCGACTTGCCGCTGGTGATCGCCGACATCAACAAACGACTGGCCAATGGCGAGATGCCACAAAGCAGCTGATTACGCGCCGCCGGCAAGAAAAAGCGCCCGTTCCCAACCGGAACTGGCGCTTTTTTTTGCACTGTGACTTGATCCAGAGCGTTGAAGGGCGAAATAGCCACAGGCAAAACCGCTAAAGCGGATTACAGTAAAGGAACATCGTCGAACAAGAACGGTGGGCTTTTGACCAGAACTGTGAGGAACACCGTATGCCGTGGAAAAACTCGGAATCACGCTACAGCACTGTATCGATCACGCTGCATTGGTTGATGCTGGTTCTGCTGGCGCTGGTTTACGCCTGTATCGAATTTCGCGGGATCTTTCCCAAAGGCAGTGGCGGCCGAGCACTGATAACCGAATCGCACTTCATGCTGGGCCTGACAGTGTTCGTGCTGGTCTGGCTCAGACTATTCGCCCGCAGCCTGGGCCCGGCACCGCAGATCTTCCCGGCGTCTCCACACTGGCAAGTCACGCTCGCCAGGGTGATGCACTGGGCGTTGTACATTTTCATGATCGCGATGCCGATACTTGGCTGGCTGGTGACCAGCGCCAAGGGGCAACAGGTGATGTTCTACGGTATCGACCTGCCGATGCTGATCCCGGAAGACAAGACGCTGGCCAAGCAAATGCAGGGTTGGCATGAGCTGGGCGGCACCATTGGTTACTGGCTGATCGGCCTGCATGCGTTGGCGGGGATTTATCACCACTATGTCGTGGGTGATAACACGTTGCTGCGGATGATGCCCAAGCGCAGTTGAACGCCACTCATTGAAATCCGCGGCGGCCTTGCAAGCCGCCGGTGTGGATGAAGATCAGGCGCGTGCCCCTGTCGAATGTTCCCGCCTCGATTTGCTGCTTGTGCATCAGCAACGCTTTGCCTGTGTACAACGGTTCGAGCGGTAGGCCGCTGGCCAGTTCGGTCTGTTCAATGAAGTCGAGTAGCAACGGATCGACCTTGGCAAAGCCGCCCCGGCTGGCGTCGAACAGCTCGTAAGCCGAATGCTGCAAACCCGCCTCGTGGATGATTGATGCGACCTGTTGCGCGACTCCATGATCGTCAGGCACCGCCAGCGCGCCGTACACCTTGCGTCTACCCGCCTCGGCCAGCACCAGGCCGGCCAGCGTCGTGCCCGTTCCGCAGGCCAGCCACCAACCGTGGTAGTCGCTCCAGCCCAGACCGCTCAGTTGCTCACTGACCATTGCCCTCAATTGCACACAGCCCAGTGCTCCCTGCAAACCGCCACCCCCTTCAGGCACCGGATACAGGTCGGGATATTGCGCCTGCCACGGCTGCCAGAAACCCGCTTCGTGCCGCGCTCGATAACCGCCATAACCCAACCAGTGCAGCTGCATGCCGAACGCCTGCAAGTCTTTCACCGTCGGGGTTTCTTGTGGATGGCCGCGCAGCAGTCCCACCGTATTGAATCCAAAACGTTTGCCCGCAGCCGCCAGCGCATGCAGATGATTGGAGTGGGCTCCGCCCAGGCTGATGATGCCTTTGGCACCGATCCGGTCGGCGGCTTTGAGGTGTTCGATGAGTTTGAACCACTTGTTACCGCTGATCAGTGGATCGATCTGGTCGAGACGCAGGATGGCGACCTCGATGCCGGCGGTGCTTAGCCAGTCGAGGTGCAGGAGTTGGAGCGGGGCCTGGGGTAGCCAGTCGTTGGGAGGGAGAAGCATTGATGCCGGCTCTGGGTAAAGAGCCAGCATCTTAGCAGCCTTGAGAAGGCCATCGCGGGCAAGCCCGCTTCCACAGGGAGGGCGTCGGCTACCAAATTTGTGAACAACGCAAAACCTGTGGGAGCGGGCTTGCCCGCGATGATCATTGGCGCGCTGAACCTGCTATTACAGCTCCGCCGCCAACCGCGAACCCTGATTGATCGCCCGTTTGGCATCCAGCTCCGCCGCCACGTCCGCGCCACCGATCAAGTGCACATTCTGCCCCGCCGCCACCAGACCCTCCTGCAATTCACGCAGCGGATCCTGCCCGGCGCAAATCACGATGTTATCCACCACCATTAGTTGCGGCTCGCCGGTTTCACCGATGCGGATGTGCAGGCCTTCGTCGTCGATCTTCAGGTATTCAACGCTGTTGAGCATCTGCACCTGCTTGTTCTTCAAACCGGTACGGTGAATCCAGCCGGTGGTTTTACCGAGGCCGTCACCGACCTTGGATTTCTTGCGTTGCAGCAGGAACACATCCCGCGCCGGTGCATGCGGCTCGGCCTTGATCCCCGCGACACCGCCGCGTGCTTCAAGATGGGTGTCGATGCCCCACTCTTTCCAGAACGCTTCACGGTCCTGACTGGTCGACACGCCTTGATGCACCAGGAATTCCGACACGTCGAAACCGATACCGCCCGCGCCAATCACTGCCACACGCTTGCCGACCGGTTTGCGCTGCAGAATCACGTCCAGGTAACTCAGCACCTTGGCGTTCTCGATCCCGGGAATGGCCGGAGTTCTTGGCGCGATACCGGTGGCCAGAATGATCTCGTCGTAACCGCCTTCAACCAGTTTCGCCACGTCGACGCGGGTGTTCAGGCACAGCTCGACATTGGTGGTCTGCAGCTTGCGGTTGAAGTAGCGCAGGGTTTCGAAGAACTCTTCCTTGCCCGGCACACGTTTGGCGACGTTGAACTGGCCGCCGATTTCGCTGGCCGAGTCAAACAGCGTCACCGAGTGCCCACGCTCGGCAGCCACGGTGGCTGCCGACAGCCCGGCAGGACCGGCACCGACCACGGCGATTTTCTTGATCTGTTGCACCGGCAAATAGTTGAGCTCGGTTTCATGGCATGCGCGCGGGTTGACCAGGCAACTGGTCAATTTGCCGCCGAAGGTGTGATCCAGGCACGCCTGGTTGCAGCCGATGCAGGTGTTGATTTCATCGCCACGGCCAGCGGCAGCCTTGTTGACGAACTCCGGGTCGGCGAGGAACGGACGCGCCATGGAGATCATGTCTGCGTCGCCTTCGGCCAGAATCTGTTCAGCCACTTCCGGAGTGTTGATGCGGTTGGTGGTGATCAAGGGAATGTTCACCGAACCGCGCAGCTTGGCCGTGACTTTGCTGAACGCCGCACGCGGGACTTTGGTGGCGATGGTCGGAATCCGCGCTTCGTGCCAGCCAATGCCGGTGTTGATGATCGTCGCACCGGCCTGCTCGATGGCTTTGGCCAACGTCACGATTTCTTCCCAGGAGCTACCGCCTTCCACCAGGTCGAGCATCGACAAGCGGAAGATGATGATGAAGTTGGGGCCAACGGCTTCGCGGACGCGGCGCACGATTTCCACCGGCAGGCGCATACGGTTTTCGTAGCTGCCGCCCCAACGGTCGGTGCGGTGGTTGGTGTGGGCGGCGAGAAACTGGTTAATGAAATAACCTTCGGAGCCCATGATCTCCACGCCGTCGTACTCGGCTTTTTGCGCCAGGGTCGAGCAGGTGACGAAATCGCTGATTTGCTTCTCGATGCCTTCCTCGTCCAGCTCTTTAGGCTTGAACGGGTTGATCGGCGCTTGAATGGCGCTCGGCGCAACTTGTTTCGGGCTGTAGGCGTAACGGCCGGCATGGAGAATCTGCATGCAGATCTTTCCGCCCGCCTCGTGTACCGCGCGGGTCACGATCTGGTGCTTGAGCGCTTCTTCCTCAGTGGTCAGCTTGGCCGCGCCGGAATAGACGCCGCCCTCATCGTTCGGGCCGATACCGCCGGTGACCATCAGGCCAACGCCGCCACGGGCACGTTCGGCAAAGTACGCTGCCATGCGCTCGAAACCGCCGGGCTTCTCCTCAAGACCGGTGTGCATCGACCCCATCAGGGTGCGGTTGCGCAGCGTGGTAAAACCCAGGTCCAGCGGGGCCAACAGGTGCGGGTAGTGAGCGGCGGCCATTCGGTAACTCCACATCGAGCGATCACGGGGAAAATGCAGGGGCTCTTCGGCTCCCGTCAGTCATGGTGGACAGACTAAGAGTCGCGTCCCTGTCACTCAATGACCGAAACTGACAACTTATTGATCCAAATGCGCAGCGCCCCTTGGCAAGCACCGGCATGCGCCCTACCCTAGTCGCGAACCCTGCTCCCGGTCGTTGACTGTTTCCCCATGCGCAAACTTTTGTACCTGACGTTCTCCATGGCCCTGATCGCCGTCCTCACGACCTACGCCATGTGGGCCGCGGACCGCCCGGTGGGTCATTATCTGTCGGACCTGCGCATCAATCTGGCAATCGATCAAGGCACGCCCGGGGATCGCGGCAATCTGCTGGGCATCCAGCCCGAGCTGTTCCCCACCGACTATCAAAGCCCCCAGCGCCTGCACCGCAAGCTGGCGGCCTATCTGCAGAAAGCTCAGGACCAGGGCCTGTTGAATGAAAAGACCATCGTCGTGCTGCCCGAGCATGTCGGCACCTGGTTGATGGTCACCGGCGAAAAAGATGAGCTGTACCAGGCCAGCACACTCAAGGAAGCCATGAACTGGCTGGCGGTGAGCAATCCCGTGCAGTTCGTCCGCGCGCTGATCAGCGCCAAGGGCGAAAGTCGTTACGATGACGCTCACTTGCGGATGAAGGCCAAAGGCATGGCCAAGGACTACCAGGCGCTGTTTGGTGGCCTGGCGAAAGAATTCCACGTAACGCTGGTGGCCGGCACGATCGTCTTGCCCGAGCCGAGCGTTATAGACGGTACGCTGAAAATCGGCCGCGGTGAGTTGTACAATAGCAGCGTGGTGTTCGGGCGCGACGGGCTGCCGATCGGTCAGCCGCAACGCCAGATGCATCCGGTCTTCGATGCAACCGAGGTCCTCGGCGCCAATGAAGACCATACCCTCAATGTCGTCGACACCCCGGCCGGTCGCCTGGGCATACTGATCGGCAGCGACAGCTGGTATCCGGACAATTACCGCAAGCTTGATGACCAAGGCGCGAAGTTCGTCGCCGTCCCGGCTTTTGTGGTCGGGCGCGGCACTTGGGACCAACCCTGGCGCGGATACAAGGGGTTGTCCACGCCAGGCTCCGTCAGCCTCAAACCTGGCGATATCAGTGAAGGCCAGGCCTGGCACCGCCTGACACTGACGTCGCAACCGCCGAGTAGCCAGGCGGTGGCCGGCATGAGCGTGTTTCTTCGTGGCCAGTTCTGGGACCAGGGCAGCGCCGGTCAAAGCTTTCTCAGCAACAACGGGCAACAGTTCGCCGACGGCAACGCCCGTGGCGCGCGGTTGCTGAACCTCTGGTTGTGAATCATGAAACCACTGCCGATGCGCCTCGGGGATCTGTCGGTAGGCTTTGTTCATAGCCTGGCCGACGCTGTGCGCAGCCATGGAGCAGACCCGCAGCCATTGCTTCACCAATACGGCCTGGATACCGCGCGGCTGGCCGAGGCTGGTGCGCGGCTGTCGATCCCGCGCTACATGCGCCTGGGCCACAGCGCCATTCAACTGACCAACGACCCGGCGCTGGGCTTGCGCATGGGCCAACTCAGTCGCCTGAGCCAGGCGGGCCTGGCCGGAATCACCGCAGCACAGGCGCCAACCGTGCGTGAAGCGGCACGCTGCCTGATCCGCTTCGAGGCGCTGTATGGCTCCAATTATCGGGGGCAATCGAGCTTTCTCGAAGACGCTCAAGGTGCGTGGCTGCGGTTCTACTCGATCAGTCCCTATAACGCCTACAACCGCTTCGTGGTCGATTCGATCATCGCCGGCTGGTTGCAGCAATTGTCCGCCCTCAGCGTCGACCCGCTTCGCGCCGAGCGGATCGACATTGAGTTCAGCGAACCGGACTACCGAGAAGCTTATGCGGTGCTGGGTGATTGTCCGATTCAGTTCGGCGCCGAACACAATCAACTGCGCCTGAGCCTGGCCAGTCTCGCCCAGCGCAACCCGCAGCACTGCCCGAGTACCTGGCGCCACTTGCTACAGCTGTGTGAACGGGAACTGGAGCAACTGACACGCACCCGCAGCCTGCGTGAACGCATCACTCAGTTGCTGGGGCCATTGCTCAATGGTGGCCGGGAACCCGACCTGGAAGAAGTGGCGGCACGCCTGAAACTGCCGACCTGGACCTTGCGACGCAAACTCGCCGAGGAAGGCACGCAATTCCGCGCCATTCTCAATGACACGCGTCGCGACCTGGCCATGACCTATATCCGTGACACGGAACTGGCGTTCGGTGAAATCGCCTACCTGCTGGGATTTGCCTCAGCCGAGGCCTTCCAGCGGGCTTTCAAACGCTGGAATGGCCAGACACCCGGCGAGTTTCGCCGCAGTCATCGCCAAACCGCGTAACGCTTACAACTCTGTAGCGTCTTCCGCGGGCTCCAACGGGTCCAGTTCAAACGCCTGATACTCGAGCAGCTCTTCTTGATAGTCATCCATTGCTAAATCCCCCATACCACTTGTTTAAAAAATACCTGAATAAATGACCAGCGCCTTGAGCATAAAGTGCCCACGTGAAAGAAAAATGACGCAGGCACGCCGCTCAGCGGCTACTTATAAAACGTAGCAGGCGGTCAGGAATTTATCACAGGATTTTTTCGATAGCGGCTGTAGGACTTCAGCCTGGCTTGACGCAGATCAATCCAGAAGCCATTTCGGGATCGGTGTCGTGCGACCCGATCCCGAAATGTTTGCCGATTACTGAGCGGCGGTCGGCATGGCCGGAATCGGCTCGCTCGGTGGTGGCAGGGTTGATTGAGGCGGTGGTGCAACCGTTTCGGTGGACGATGACGGCTCGGAGTTTTCAACCGGAGTGATCGGCGCTGTTTCAGCAGGCGGTGCAACCGGCTCCGAAGCGGCAGGTGCGGGTGCGGGTGCAGGGTCCGCTGCAGGTGCTGGCGCAGGCTCTGCTGCGGGCGCTGGCGTCGGAGCCGGAGCCGGAGCCGGAGCAGCCTTGGCCTCAGGCACACCCAGGTCGGTCTTGGGTTTCTCGACGATGTGCGCAGCCTTTTTCGCTTCCGGCGGCAGGAACAGCTCTACCAAGGAAAAAAAACGTTCGTAGAACTTGGCCGACGATACGGTTTCGCTGGCCACCTTGACCATCGAATCATCGGACGAGCCGATCGGCATCGATACCGAACCCAAAACGCCCACGCCCACGCTGGCGGAGTTGTTGGTTTTCTTCAGCGCATAACGATCCTGCAAGGCGTTGGCGAACATGGTCGCGTGATGGCCTTCGCTGCCATCATCGGCACACACCACACTGAAGCTGATCTCCATGTGGGTCTCGCCAGTCTGCTGGAAGCTTTTGTGTCCACTGACCAGTTTCGGGTCGGCGCTGGTGATGATGTAGCCCTGGCTGAGCAGCGCCCGACGGGCGGCTTCGCAGGTCTGCGCATCAGTCACCGGGTAATTGCGCGAAAATGTCCCGGAGTCATTGAAGTTCTCATGCTCGTAGATGGGGGCTTTCTTCGACGAGCAGCCGGCGGCGGCAGCCAGCAACAGCGCCAACCCGACAACCCGCATGGGAATTGATTTAAACATTGAACATCCTGAGGAAAACGGTCCGGGGCGTATTGTGCAACAGATCGATGCTTAGCGGAGCATCGATTAGTGTCTTAAAAGAGATACACGTCTAATGACTGCCATTTACAGGAAAAAGTCGCGAGGTAAACATCCAGGCGACGGATAACCCGTGGCGCTTTGATTTCACCCATAAAAAACCCCAGCCTTTCGGCCGGGGTCCTTGTGTTGCGGGCGACTCGGTCAAGCGTCAGAAACGCTTGATCTCGGCTTGGCTTTCCAACAGCTTGCGGTAGGCCGCAAAGTCTTGCTGGCCAATGCGCGAGGCGAGGAAGCGACGGTATTGAGCCTTCTCTTCATCAGTCGGCGCAGCCGCTTCGTTCACGCCGTTCAGCTGCACGATCACCAGGTTACCATCGGCCAGGGTCACGCTGTTGAAGGTCGGCTTGTCCTTGGCGGCAGGTTTCGGCATCCGGAACAGCGCTTGCAGCACGGTAGGGTCAATCCCCTCCTGAGCGCGAGTCACGGCTTGGGTCACTTTCCAGTTCTGACCGTCGATTGCCTTGTTCAACGGGGTCTTGCCATCGCGCAGGCTGGCGATCAACTCATCAGCCTTGGTCTTGGCGGCCGAACTGGCGTGTTCCTTGGCCAACTGTGCACGGATGCTGGTGTTGACGGCTTCCAGCGGCAGCTGTGCAGGCTTCAAGTGTTCCTTGGCGCGCAGCACGATCACGGTTTCCGGGTCCAGCTCGATGGCGGTGCTGTTGGCACCCTCATCCAGCACTTCAGGACTGAACGCAGCGGTGACCACGGCACGGTTGGCTGCAACACCTTCGCCACCCTCGCGGCCGAACGGCTTGGAGGTGTGAACGGTCAGTTTCAAGTCTTGCGCTGGCTGGGCCAGGTCGGAGGACTCGAACGAGGAGTCTTCCAGTTGCTTGGTCGCCTCGACGAAACGTTGCTCGACCTGCTGGGTTTTCAGCTCGCGGGTCAGCTTGTCTTTCAGGCTGGCCAGCGTCGGCACTTCAGGCGCTTCAACGCCCAACAGCTTGATCAGGTGGAAACCGAAGTCGGTGCGAACCGGCCCGGAAACCTGATCCTTGGACAACGCATACAGCGCGGTTTCGAATGCCGGATCGTAGACACCAGGGCCTGCGTAGCCCAGGTCACCGCCATTGTTCGCCGAACCCGGATCCTGGGAGAATTCCTTGGCCAACGCCTCGAATTTCTCGCCTTTGGCCAGACGCGCCTGAATCTCTTCGATCTTGGCCTTGGCTTGCGCCTCGGTCACTTTATCGTTCACTTCGATCAGAATGTGCGCAGCCCGGCGTTGCTCGGACAGGTTCGCGATTTCTTTCTGATACGCCGCTTGCAGGTCTTCGTCCTTGACGGCGACCTGATCAAAGAAGGAAGACTTCTTCAATTCCAGGTAGTCGATGACGACCTGATCCGGAGTCATGAACTCTTTGGCGTGCTCGTCGTAATAGGCCTTGACCTCATCGTCGGTGAGTTTCACCGCTGCCGGGTCGACCTTGACGTTCAAGGTCGCCATGTCGCGAGTCTGTTTTTCCAGACGGGCGAAAGCCAGAACCTGTGCGTCGGTGACGAAACCGCTACCCGCCAGGCCAGCGCGCAGCTGACCGATCAGCATTTCCTGAGCCAGCATCTGGCGGAACTGCATACGGCTGTAGCCCAGCTGACGAATCACCTGGTCGAAACGCTCAGGACTGAACTTGCCGTCCACCTGGAATTCAGGCGTTTGCAGGATCACTTGATCCAAAGCCGCTTCGGAGAAAGCGAATTTCGAGTTTTCTGCGCCTTGCAGCAGCAGTTTGCGATCGATCAAGCCCTTGAGGGCCGATTCGCGCAGCATTTTTTCGTCGAGCAAGGAAGCGTCGAAATCCTTGCCCAGCTGTTGCATGAGCTGACGGCGTTGCATATCGACCGCCTGGCTCAGCTCGTTCTGGCTGATTTCTTCACCATTGACCTTGGCCGCATCATTCTTGTGCGTCGTGGCCTTGAAGATGGCGTCGAAACCGGTCAAAGCCATCAGTGCAACGATGACCCCGATAATGGTCTTGGCAATCCAGCCTTGTGAATTGTCCCTGATATTCTGCAGCATGCGTCCCCCAGAAACGGTTGAACTTCAAAATTAGGCAACCGTGGAGCGTGGGTAGAATCCGGATAGAAGAAAGGCGCATCCGAGGATGCGCCTTCTCGTAACTGGCGGAGCGGACCGATGACTCGAACTTGCGAGCCTCGGTGTCTCGATTCGGCGAGTTGCCGACCGGACTACCGTTCCGCTGCCAGGTCAGGCATGACCCCGACCCGGATAGGCAAAAACCTGAATCGAACTTAGTTGACAGCTTCTTTCAGTGCTTTACCGGCTTTGAAACCTGGTTTTTTGGCTGCTGCGATTTCCAGAGTCTTACCAGTCTGTGGGTTACGACCGATGCGAGCTGGACGATCAGTTACGGAGAAAGTACCGAAACCAACCAGAACAACAGAGTCGCCAGCCTTGAGAGCGCCAGTGACGGATTCGATTACAGCGTCCAGCGCACGGCCAGCAGCAGCTTTCGGGATATCAGCGGATGCAGCGATAGCATCAATCAGTTCCGACTTGTTCACTCTAAGTCCCCTTATATCTATTTGAGTATGATTCTAAGTTTTTTGGTGAAAGCAAAAACGAGTGCTGAATGGCCTACAGACACTTAAGAGCCGCTTTATAACAAGGGCTCTAAAAAGCTGTCAAGGAAGCCCCCCAGGCAAATGCGTACTAATGCGTGCTAATTCTTTCCTTAGAGTCAGACTCGCGTTTTTCATCCTTTGCAACTATCTCTGGAACCACATCAGGCAGGGGCTCCGGCGCGTATTGCAGCGCAATTTGCAGGACCTCGTCAATCCATTTAACCGGTTTAATCTGCAGATCTCGCTTGATATTGTCAGGAATTTCCTTCAAATCGCGCACATTCTCTTCAGGAATGATCACCGTCTTGATTCCGCCACGGTGGGCGGCGAGCAGTTTTTCTTTCAAACCACCAATCGCCAACACCTGACCACGCAGTGTGATCTCGCCTGTCATGGCAACATCCGCACGCACCGGAATGCCGGTCAATGCCGACACCAGGGCCGTGCACATGCCCACACCGGCGCTAGGGCCGTCTTTCGGGGTAGCCCCTTCCGGCATGTGGATGTGCGTGTCGCGCTTCTCGTGGAAGTCCAGGGGAATCCCCAGGCTCTTGGCACGGCTGCGAACAACGGTCAGCGCCGCGGTGATCGATTCGACCATCACATCACCCAGGGAGCCGGTCTTGATCAACTGGCCTTTACCCGGCACGACGGCGGCTTCGATGGTCAGCAGTTCGCCACCCACCTGAGTCCACGCCAACCCGGTAACCTGACCGATCTGGTCCTGCGATTCAGCCAGGCCGTAGCGGAATTTGCGCACGCCGAGGAAGTGCTCAAGCATGTCGGCCGTGACCTTCACCGAGAAGCGTTTTTCCAGCGCATGCTCTTTGACCGCCTTGCGGCAGACCTTGGCAATCTGACGCTCCAGCCCACGTACACCGGCTTCGCGGGTGTAGTAGCGGATGATGTCGCGGATCGCTTCGGCGTCGAATTCCAGCTCGCCTTTCTTCAAGCCGTTAGCCGTAATCTGCTTCGGCGAGAGGTATTTGACCGCGATGTTGATCTTCTCGTCTTCGGTGTAGCCCGGCAGACGAATCACTTCCATCCGGTCCAGCAGCGCCGGTGGAATATTCATGGAGTTCGAGGTGCAAAGGAACATCACATCGGACAGGTCGTAGTCGACTTCCAGATAGTGATCGTTGAAGTTGTGGTTTTGCTCGGGGTCGAGCACTTCCAGCAACGCCGACGCCGGGTCGCCACGCATGTCACTGCCCATCTTGTCGATTTCATCGAGCAGGAACAGCGGGTTGCGGACACCCACTTTTGTCATCTTTTGAATCAATCTTCCTGGCATCGAACCGATATAAGTACGGCGATGTCCACGAATTTCCGCCTCATCACGCACGCCACCGAGGGCCATACGGACGAATTTGCGGTTGGTGGCGTGAGCAATCGACTCCGCCAGAGAGGTTTTACCCACCCCTGGAGGACCGACCAGGCACAGCACCGGCCCCCGAATTTTCTTCACGCGCTTTTGCACGGCGAGGTATTCGAGGATCCGTTCTTTGACTTCTTCCAGACCGTAATGGTCTGCATCGAGAATGTCTTCTGCGCGCGCAAGGTCAAGGCGCACTTTGCTCTGGGCCTTCCACGGCACCTGAACCAGCCAGTCGATGTACGAACGCACCACGGTCGCTTCCGCGGACATTGGCGACATTTGTTTCAGCTTGTTCAGTTCACCCTGGGCCTTGGCCAAGGCATCTTTGGGCAGGCCAGCGGCATCGATGCGCTTTTTCAGCTCTTCGATTTCGTTGTGGCCTTCGTCGCTGTCGCCGAGTTCTTTCTGAATGGCCTTCATCTGCTCATTCAGGTAGTACTCGCGCTGGCTGCGCTCCATTTGTTTTTTGACACGACCGCGAATGCGTTTTTCGACTTGCAGCAGATCGATCTCGGCATCCAGCAACGCCAGAACGTGCTCGACCCGGGCCGACAAATCGATGATTTCGAGGATTTCCTGCTTCTGCTCGATCTTCAGCGCCATGTGCGCGGCCATGGTGTCTACCAGGCGACCAGGCTCATCGATGCTGTTGAGCGACGACAGGACTTCAGCCGGGACTTTCTTGCCCAACTGCACATATTGTTCGAACTGGGCCAGCAGGCTACGGACAAACACTTCCGATTCGCGCTCTGGCGCTTCAGTTTCGTCGATCAGCGAGACTTCGGCACGGCAGTGGCCGTCCACTTCGCTAAAGCGCTCCACGGCGCCCCGCTGCTCGCCTTCGACCAGAACCTTGACCGTGCCATCAGGCAGCTTGAGCAGCTGCAGGACAGTCGCAATCGTACCTACGCGATAAAGTGCATCTTCACCGGGATCGTCGTCAGCAGGGTTTCTCTGAGCCAGCAGAAGGATCTGCTTGTCGCCCGTCATCGCAGCCTCGAGGGCTTCGATGGATTTCTCGCGCCCCACGAACAGCGGGATAACCATGTGCGGATAAACCACAACATCACGCAATGGCAGGAGAGGCAATTCGATGGTTGTCTTCATGATTTCGCCTCTACGGCGGCCATAAGGCCGTAAACAGATGGAAGTAAGCTTGAAACCAAGATGGGGGTTGCCCTGAAAAAAAACAAGCGCAAAGCGGGTGTTAAAAACGCTTTAAAAGAAAAGGGGCCCGAAGGCCCCTTCTTTGTTCCAGCAGCGTGACGCTTAGGCGTCTGGCGCAGCCTTGGCAGCCGGCTCACTGTTTTCGTAGATATACAGTGGCTTGGACTTGCCTTCGATAACGCTTTCATCGATCACGACTTTACTCACCTCGGACTGCGAGGGGATTTCATACATCGTGTCGAGCAACACACCTTCGAGAATCGAACGCAGGCCACGGGCACCGGTTTTTCGTTCCAGCGCACGTTTTGCGACCGATTTCAGCGCGTCGGCCCGGAATTCCAGGTCTACACCTTCCATCTCGAACAACTTGGCGTACTGCTTGGTCAACGCATTTTTCGGCTCGGTGAGAATCTGCATCAGTGCAGCCTCATCAAGCTCGTCCAGCGTGGCAAGTACCGGCAGACGACCGACGAATTCCGGGATCAAACCGAACTTGACCAGATCGTCAGGCTCGACTTCACGCAGGGACTCACCGACTTTCTTGCCTTCTTCCTTGCTGCGAACTTCCGCGTTGAAACCGATGCCGCCCTTGGTGGAACGGTTTTGAATAACCTTTTCCAGACCGGAGAACGCACCACCGCAGATGAACAGGATGTTACGGGTGTCGACCTGAAGGAATTCCTGCTGCGGATGCTTGCGACCACCTTGAGGCGGAACGGAAGCGACCGTGCCTTCGATCAACTTGAGCAGGGCCTGCTGCACGCCTTCACCGGAAACGTCCCGGGTGATCGACGGGTTGTCAGACTTGCGCGAGATCTTGTCGATCTCATCGATGTAGACAATGCCCATCTGGGCTTTTTCTACGTCGTAATCGCACTTCTGCAGCAGCTTCTGAATGATGTTCTCGACATCTTCACCTACGTAACCCGCCTCGGTGAGGGTGGTTGCGTCGGCGATGGTGAACGGAACGTTCAGCAAGCGGGCCAGTGTTTCGGCAAGCAGGGTTTTACCCGAGCCTGTCGGGCCGATCAGCAAAATGTTGCTTTTGCCGAGTTCGACGTCGTCATTCTTTTTGTCACGCTGGTTCAGGCGCTTGTAGTGGTTGTACACCGCTACTGCCAAAACCTTTTTCGCACGCTCCTGACCAATAACGTACTGATCAAGGATGCCGCTGATTTCTTTAGGCGAAGGCAATTTATGCGCGCTGCTTTCGGCCTGGGCTTCCTGCACCTCCTCTCGGATGATGTCGTTGCACAGGTCGACGCACTCGTCGCAGATAAAGACCGAGGGGCCGGCAATCAATTTGCGCACTTCATGCTGGCTTTTGCCACAGAAGGAGCAATAGAGCAGCTTGCCGTTGTCCTCGCCGTTGCGGGTGTCAGTCATTCGTTCGATCCAAATCCGATAGGCTTGCAACACAAGATGAAGGCTATTGCGGGCTTTTTCAAGCCCGCTGGTGATCGGACCCGCCGACCAACCTTATTTTGAGCTGCTTAATTAAGCGGGGCGCTGGTTGATGACTTCATCGATCAACCCGTACTCACGCGCTGCTTCTGCACTCATGAAATTGTCGCGGTTGGTGTCGCGCTCGATTTCTTCAAGAGTGCGCCCGCTATGCTTGGCCATCAGCGTGTTCAGACGCTCACGAATGAAGAGGATTTCCTTGGCATGGATTTCAATATCCGAAGCCTGGCCCTGGAAACCGCCCAGTGGCTGGTGAATCATCACACGCGAGTTCGGCAGGCAGTAACGCTTGCCCTTGGCACCGGCAGTCAATAGAAACGCGCCCATGCTGCACGCTTGACCGATACAGGTGGTCGACACGTTTGGCTTGATGAACTGCATGGTGTCGTAGATCGACATGCCCGCCGTCACCGAACCGCCCGGGGAGTTGATATAGAGATGGATGTCCTTGTCCGGGTTTTCCGCTTCAAGGAACAGCAGTTGCGCACAGATCAGGTTGGCCATGTAGTCCTCTACCGGACCAACCAGAAAGATCACTCGCTCCTTGAGAAGGCGCGAGTAGATGTCATAGGCGCGCTCGCCACGAGCAGATTGCTCGACAACCATCGGGACCAGGCCGCCTGCGGCCTGGATATCAGAGTTCTGCTGAATATACGAATTACGGAACATGCTCTGCAGTCACTCCCAAATAGTTATGTCTTGAATACGCATAAGCCAGCACGAAGGCTGGCTTATGGTGTGTGCTTCTTACCGCAAAAACGATCAGTCGGCTTGTGGAGCTTCTACCGGCTTGACTGCTTCTTCGTAAGAGACCGATTTGTCGGTCACGCTAGCTTTCTGCAGAACAGTATCCACAACTTGCTCTTCCAGCACAACAGAACGAACTTCGTTCAGTTGCTGGTCGTTCTTGTAGTACCAAGACACAACCTGCTCAGGCTCCTGGTAGGCCGAAGCCATTTCCTGGATCATTTCGCGAACGCGGGATTCGTCAGGCTTGAGGTCGAATTGCTTGACCACTTCAGCCACGATCAGACCCAGCACAACACGGCGCTTGGCTTGCTCTTCGAACAGC
The DNA here is from genome assembly GCF_900103875.1 of Pseudomonas arsenicoxydans. NCBI lineage: Bacteria > Pseudomonadati > Pseudomonadota > Gammaproteobacteria > Pseudomonadales > Pseudomonadaceae > Pseudomonas > Pseudomonas arsenicoxydans. The sequence continues at coordinate 5,417,762 of NZ_LT629705.1, forward strand.
TCGGCCGGCAGTTGGTCAGGCTTGATGTTGCCACCGAACTGCTGAACAGCCTGCACGCGCAGACGGTCGACTTCGTTGGACAGCAGAGCCTTAGGCACTTCGATCGGGTTGGTGGCCAGCAGACCGTCCATAACCTGATTCTTGACCTTGGATTTGATTGCCTGACGCAGCTCGCGCTCCATGTTCTTGCGAACTTCGGCGCGGAAGCCTTCCAGACCGGTTTCCTTGATGCCGAATTGAGCGAAGAACTCTTCGTTCAACTCTGGCAGTTTTGGCTCGGAAACAGTGTTCACGGTCACGGTGAACTCAGCGGTTTTGCCTGCCAGGTCGAGGTTCTGATAGTCCTCTGGGAAGGTCAGGTTCAGAACGCGCTCTTCGCCGGCTTTAGCGCCAACCAGACCGTCTTCGAAACCAGGGATCATGCGGCCGGAACCCAGTACCAGCTGAGTACCTTTGGCGGAACCACCGGCGAACACTTCACCGTCGACCTTGCCGACGAAATCGATGTTCAACTGGTCTTCGTTCTGGGCAGCGCGATCAGCCACTTCGAAACGGGTGTTCTGCTTGCGCAGCACGTCCAGCATCTTGTCCAGATCGGCATCAGCCACGTCAGCGCTCAGGCGCTCTACGGTGATACCGTCGAAACCGGCAACGGTGAACTCAGGGAACACTTCGAAAATAGCGACGTATTCCAGATCTTTGCCGGCTTCCATCGATTTTGGCTCGATCGAAGGAGCGCCAGCCGGGTTCAGCTTCTGCTCGACAACCGCTTCGTAGAAAGACGACTGGATCACATCGCCTACCGCTTCCTGACGCGCATCAGCACCGAAACGACGCTTGATTTCGCTCATTGGCACTTTGCCTGGACGGAAGCCAGCAATCTTGGCCTTTTGGGCAGTCTGCTGCAGACGCTTGTTGACCTGAGTCTCGATGCGCTCAGCCGGCACGGTGATGCTCATGCGGCGCTCAAGAGCAGAAGTATTTTCAACAGAAACTTGCATGGATATTCCTCGTTGCACAGACGTTAGCCGGCCGTTTCCGACCCCAGAATCAAGGGCATGCATTCTAGTGGGTCAAACTCAAGAAGTCACCCTACTGAAAACGGGTAAAAAAGCAGCAGGCAATTTATAGGCGGGGACAAACGGTTGTGCCTCGCCCTGTTAGCAAATACAGCCAGTCATGCCAGGGCTTTGCACCAATACTTCTATATATAGAAGAAATCGGCAATCCATCCCTGACAGCCGACCCCACGAAGGGACCGACGGGCGGATCGGCATCATCGAGAAACAAAAATACGATGAAAACCCCACCCTACGACCCAGGACATGCAGCCGCTTAATACTCGAACCGCTAAAACAAAAAAGGCGCCAGACTGTTAAATCTGGCGCCTCTCGAAATATGGGGTGGACGAAGGGGATCGAACCCTCGACAACGGGAGTCACAATCCCGTGCTCTACCAACTGAGCTACGCCCACCATATTGCCTTGCAAGGAAGCCAAACAACTACCTTGCTGCGCCTCAACCAGGCCAACGGCTTGGGTAAAGCTTTATTTGGTGCGGATGAAGAGACTCGAACTCTTACACCTTGCGGCGCTGGAACCTAAATCCAGTGTGTCTACCAATTCCACCACATCCGCGGTATGAAGCTGTTAAAGCAAAGGCGCCAGACTGTTAATCTGGCGCCTTTCGAAATATGGGGTGGACGAAGGGGATCGAACCCTCGACAACGGGAGTCACAATCCCGTGCTCTACCAACTGAGCTACGCCCACCATATTGCGCTACTTGTGCCAAAGCTGCCTAATGGCGCACCCGGCAGGACTCGAACCTGCGACCATCCGCTTAGAAGGCGGATGCTCTATCCAGCTGAGCTACGGGCGCCTTATTAATCTGTACTCTTGGAGGACTACAAACTAAGTGCTTTCCAGTCTCGCAGAACCGTAATTCCGCTCAACCTTCTTATCCAGTGCTAGGCTGTGCCCGACAAGTGCGACGAATAGTATAGAGCGCCCCGAAGGCCGTCAAATCCTTTTTATAAAAAATTCATTTAATTAAAGGGGTTAGAGGAATTTGCAGACCAAGCGCCTTTGCCCTCACCTCATGACATGCGAGAATGCGTTCTCTTTTTTTCCCCTCTCGATGGTTAATCACGCGCAATGACTGCACAACTAATCGACGGCAAATCGATCGCCGCCAGCCTGCGCCAGCAGATCGCCAAACGAGTCACCGAGCGTCGCGAGCAAGGTTTGCGCACGCCCGGCCTCGCGGTGATCCTGGTCGGCAGCGATCCTGCCTCTCAGGTTTATGTCTCGCACAAGCGTAAAGACTGTGAAGAGGTCGGCTTCCTTTCCCAAGCCTACGACCTGCCTTCCGAAACCACTCAAGAAGCCTTGGCCGATCTGATCGATCGCCTGAACGAAGACCCGTCTATTGACGGCGTACTGCTTCAGCTTCCGTTGCCCGCACACCTGGATGCGTCCAAATTGCTGGAGCGCATTCGTCCGGATAAAGACGTCGACGGCTTCCATCCCTATAACGTTGGCCGCCTGGCTCAGCGCATTCCGCTGCTGCGTCCCTGCACGCCAAAAGGCATCATGACCCTGCTGGAAAGCACCGGTGCAAACCTGTACGGGATGGACGCCGTTATTGTCGGCGCATCCAATATCGTGGGTCGCCCGATGGCAATGGAATTGCTGCTGGCCGGTTGCACCGTGACCGTCACTCACCGTTTCACCCAGGACCTCGCCGGTCACGTCGGCCGCGCCGATCTGGTGGTCGTTGCCGCTGGCAAGCCAGGCCTGGTCAAAGGTGAGTGGATCAAGGAAGGCGCGATCGTGATCGACGTCGGCATCAACCGCCAGGAAGACGGCAAACTGGTGGGTGACGTGGTCTACGAGACCGCCCTGCCCCGCGCCGGCTGGATCACACCAGTGCCAGGCGGCGTGGGCCCGATGACGCGCGCTTGCCTGCTGGAAAACACCTTGTACGCAGCGGAAACGCTGCACAGCTGAGTTCGCATCAAGACGCCAGCGATAATCAAAAGAACCCCGCTAATAGCGGGGTTCTTTTTGCCTGCCGTATAAGACTGACCATCCGCCGGAAAATGACTTTTATTTCATGTTTCCAAAGACTTTCACCTCCTACCTGAACAACCATCGACAGTTATTCAGCCATACTCCAGAATGTCGCGCTTTTACGAAACAGCCCGTTACATAACGGCTTATCAACACATTAAGAGTCTGCCAGCGTGAAAATCCGTCTTTCTATCCTGAGCCTATTTTTTGCATTTACAGGGACGTTCATCACGCCAGCGGTTTACGCCGCTGATACCACCTCGGCCCCACGCGATACATCGCATCTGAAGATCGCTTCCGGCAGCGCATTGCTGATGGATCTGCAGACCAACAAGGTCATCTACGCCAGCAACCCCGACGTGGTTGTACCCATTGCCTCGGTCAGCAAACTGATGACTGCTTTGGTCGTGGTTGAAGCCAAGCAGAACATGGATGAGTACATCTCCATCAACATCAGCGACACGCCCGAAATGAAAGGGGTGTTTTCCCGGGTCAAACTCAACAGTGAAATGCCGCGCAGGGAAATGCTGCTGATTGCACTGATGTCCTCGGAAAACCGTGCCGCCGCCAGCCTTGCGCATCACTATCCGGGCGGTTATGTCGCATTCATTGCGGCCATGAACGCCAAGGCCAGGGCGCTGGGCATGACCAACACTCACTATGTCGAGCCGACGGGCCTTTCGCCTCGCAACGTTTCGACGGCGCGCGACCTGAGCAAATTGCTGATCGCTGCGCACAAGTACCCGATCTTGACGGAGCTGAGCACCACCAAAGAAAAAACCGTCTCGTTTCGCAAGCCAAACTACAGCCTGGGCTTCCACAATACCGACCACTTGATCGGTAAGCCGAACTGGGACATCAAACTGACGAAAACCGGCTTCACCAACCAAGCCGGCCACTGCCTGGTGTTGGTCACAAGCATGGGCAATCGCCCGGTTGCGCTGGTGATCCTCGACGCCTTCGGCAAATACACGCACTTTGCCGATGCCACCCGTATACGTAACTGGGTCGAAACCGGCAAGGGCACGGACGTGCCATCTGTAGCCCTGCAATACAAATCGGAAAAAAACCTCAAGCACCGTCAGAGCGGCGTTGTCGAAGCCTCGAAATAATTCGGCGACAGCAAAAACAAAGCCCCGATAATTCGGGGCTTTTTTTCGTCTGGCATCAATCGTTGGGCAGCGGCATCTGGTCGTCATCCGGAATGCCATCCCCCGCACTCGGGTCTCGGGTGCCGTGGGGATGATCCGTTGGCACGACCATCGGACGCGCCAGAGGGTCTCTTAACGGATCATTGGGATCCATGACCGGATCAACGCCCTCTTCAGGGGTTGTGGGAACACTGTCCGGACGTTTGTCGTTGAAACTCGAATCGGTAGACATACGCACCTCACCACAGTTGAGATCAGGGTTTCAGGTCGGCAAGCGGGTCATAAGGCTTCGCGGGCGTCTTGCCCTCCTCGCCCGGTTTTATGTCTCTGGGCGCCTTGGCAGGACCAATGGGATCGACCTGAGGATCCGCGAGGTCCGGCGAATCCGGATCAAAACCCAGTTCATCCCCTGAAGAATGTTCAGACGAGTGCGGGCCAGAGGGAGTATTGGATTGAGCCATGGGCGCCTCCTTGGGGCTGGCCCGGAGAAGTCCGGGCCTTACCACTTAGAAGCCAGGTACGCGCAGCGGTGCCCGGCACATGACGAACGGAAGCTTACTGCGTGCTCAACGCCTTCTTCGCACGCTCGGCAGCCTGCTCCTGCCCTGCCTGACCGAGATCACTCGCAGCCTTCAGCCAGCGCTGCGGATCAACGTTGACCGGGATTTGATTGGGCTTCTGGATCAGCACGGCCCAGCCGCCGGCGTCCTTGAACGATGACTCAAACGAGCTGAAGCTCATCAGGTTGCGGTGATTCATTCCAGAGCGCAGCAACACCGTTTGCTTCTGGCGATTGTATCCGGCAAGGATGGCGTAACGCGGTCCGGCCCACATTGCCGAGCCTTCGGTAAAGCGCACCATCACCGGGTAACCGGCGGCGACCTGGGTCAACAACGCAGGTAAACGGCTATCGAGGGGATACACCACCATCCCGTACTCACGGGCAAGGTTTTGCATGTTCTGCTGTAGCTGGGCTTCGGCGCCCGGCAGGTGCAGCGGTTTCTCAAGCAGCCCCGGCGTGATCACGATGCCTTGCTGCGAGAGCATGCTGGCCAAGACCTGAGGGCCGCTTTGAAAGTCTTGTCCCCGATAGAACGTGCCGCTGAGCTCAACACGTTCCGGCAGACGCTTGATCTCCGGCGCCACGCTCCCCGCGCAACCCGCCAACCCTGCAACGCAGCCGACAACCAGCAGCGCCATTCGAATCCGAGAAAATACCCGCTCCATCATCACTCTCTTGTTCAGATGCCAGGCAACACGCTCCCGGCTTGGCCGTCGATCATAGGACGCCGCAAGGCGCCGGTATAGCCTTTACCTGCAGTTGAGTGCATTCGATAGAGCGAACAGGTCGCAGAGTGCTGACCTTTGGTCCATGGCCTGAAACACAGCAGCGACTAGACTGTCATTTGCAAAGAGTGTGTGCCCGCTACAGGGCAAAGTGGAGGCACTGATGAGCCTGACAATGACAATCGTGATGCTGGTTTCTGGCTGGTTGGCGGTGGCCTCCGCCATGTTGTGGGGTGTCCTGCGTGTTACCCGTCGCCATCATCACCACCCGGTTCAATCGGCGCCTGAGGCGAAGACCGATAAGCCGCCTGTGCGCGAAGCGCCGGTTCACTGACGTACTCTGGACTTATAAAAAAACGGCCGCCTGGACTCTTTCGAGCACAGGCGGCCGTTTCGTTTATCGGCGATTAAGCTTGCGCGGCAATGCGCTTCTGCTTGGCCCGCCGCGACATCATGTTCAGCCCCTCGATCGTCGCCGAGAACGCCATGGCGGCATATACATAGCCTTTCGGTACGTGGGCACCGAAGCCTTCGGCGATCAGCGTCATGCCGATCATGATCAGGAAGCCCAGCGCCAGCATCACCACCGTCGGGTTGTCGTTGATGAACCTGGCCAGCGGGTCAGCCGCCAGCAACATCACCAGCACCGACACCACCACGGCGATGATCATGATCGGCAAATGCTCGGTCATGCCTACAGCGGTAATGATGCTGTCGATCGAGAACACCATGTCCAGCATCAGAATCTGCCCGATCGCAGCGGCGAAACCCAGGGTCACGGTCGAGGTCGCCGACATCGGATCTTCCGGCGCCGGGTCCATGCTGTGATGGATCTCGGTGGTCGCCTTCCACAACAGGAACAGGCCGCCGGCGATCAGGATCATGTCCTTCCAGGAGAACGCGTGGCCGAGGATATCGATCACCGGCTCAGTCAACTGGACGATGAACGCGATGGTGCTCAACAAGCCCAATCGCAGGATCAGCGCCATGCCGATGCCGATGCGCCGTGCTTTCTGCCGATGCTGCTCTGGCAATTTGTTGGTCAGAATCGAGATGAAGATCAGGTTATCGATGCCGAGCACGATTTCCATGACGATCAACGTGGCCAGGGCAACCCAGGCGGTGGGGCTTGCAGCAAGTTCTAAAAGGTATTCCATGGGTCAGTCCTGACTCGTTGTAGACGGTTTAGATTTCCTGGGACGAAGATTCGACTTTCTGCTTGTCTTCGCCGGATGGCTCTTTCTTGCTGATCAGGCCACCCGTGGCATCGCTGATCGCTTGCTCGGCGGCCTTGTGGGTGTCATCGATCGCCTGTTTTGCAGTTTCTGCAGCCTTGCCCATCAACTGTTGCGCGCTTTTCTCGGCCTGGTCGCAACCGGCTAGCACCAGTAAAGACGTAATCAGCAGTGCCGTGGTTTTAAGCTTCATGTGATTTCCTCGATAGAACAATCCGGACCGAACCGATGGCCCGTTGATAGCGAGGCATTCTAGGGAGGCAGACACTTCAGGAAAATTCGTATTTTCAGCGGTTATACTTCGGTTTTTACGAACTGTAGGTCGTCATGCTCAACTACCGACAATTGCATTACTTCTGGGTGGTCGCCAAAACCGGCAGCATCGTGCGCGCCTGTGAGCAACTGAACCTGACCCCACAAACCATCAGCGGACAGATTTCCTTGCTCGAGCAGACCTATGGCATCGAGCTGTTCAGGCGCGTCGGCCGGCAATTGGAACTCACCGAGGCCGGCCGCCAGACGCTGCCTTACGCCGAGCAAATGTTTCAATTGGGGGGCGAACTGGAGTTGATGCTGCGGGCGCAGCCCAACGAACAACAGATTCTGTTTCGGGTCGGCGTGGCCGATGTGGTACCCAAGTCCATCGTCTATCGCCTGATTGCGCCGACCATGGAATTGAGCGAGCCGCTGCGCATTACCTGCCGCGAAGACAAACTCGAACGCCTGCTCGCCGACCTGGCGATTCAGCGTCTGGACCTGGTGATTTCCGACAGCCCAATGCCGTCGCACCTCGACATCAAGGGCTACAGCCAGAAACTTGGGGAATGCGGGATCAGCTTTTTCGCGACCCCGACACTGGCAGCGCAGTATGGCCAGGACTTCCCGCGCAGCTTGCATGGCGCACCGTTGTTGATTCCCGGGCCGGAAACCGTGGTGCGCAGTCGCTTGCAGCGTTGGTTTGCCGAGCAGCAGATCCAGCCGCGCATCGTCGGTGAGTTCGACGACAGCGCGCTGATGCAGGCATTCGGTCAATCGGGCAGCGGTATTTTCATTGGCCCGAGCGTGATTGCCGATGAAGTGAAACGCCAATACGGCGTGGAGTTGATTGGCCAGACCGACGCGGTGACCGAGTCTTTTTACGCCATTTCAGTGGAACGCAAGGTCAAGCACCCTGGCATTGTCGCCATTACCGAAGGTGCCCGACGCGAGCTGTTCACTGACGATTGAAGCCTCAGGCGCAGACTTCGCGCGGCTTCATGGTCATCAGTGCCATTGCCAGCAGAATCGACACAAGGATAAACGCGGCGGCGGCAAAACCCAGCCCGCCCAGGCCGACGCTGTCGATCACGCGTCCGCCGACCATCGCGCCCAAGCCAATCCCGAGGTTGGCCCCGGCAATGTTCAGCGAGGCAGCAAAGGCTGGCGCCTCGGGGGCGGCCTTCATCAAGCGCACATGGCTGACCAGGAACAATGCCGCTTGAGTCACGCCCCAAATGCCCATCGCCGCCGCCAGACCAAGCGGTGAATGAATGTTCGGCACCAACGCCACCATGCCGGCAATCATGAACGCGCAGAACATCATGGACGCGATCAACGGATTACGATCCACCGCGCGGCCGCCCAGCGAGTTACCGATCAGCCCGACCGCACCGAAGCCCATCAGGCACCAACCGACCACCGTGCCGTTGAAACCAGCCAGGCGCTCAAGGATGTCCGCCAAGTAGGTGTAAGCGGTGAACATGCCGCTGAACACCAGGATCGACAGCAACACATGCCCCAGCATCAACGGGCTGCGCAGAATCTTGAATTGCGAACGAAAGCTCACTTGGTGCTGATGCAGGTTGGTCTTCGGCAAGTAGACAAACAGCAGCAACGCCTTGGCAAACGCGATCACCGCCAGAATGCCAAAGGCACTGCGCCAGCCGAATGCATCGGAAATCAGCGTGCCGACCGGAATGCCGAACACCGTGGCGCAGACAATACCGAAGCCGATCTTGGCAATGGCGCGCCCGGCATAATCAGGCCCGACGATGTCCACCGCCGTTTCACTGGCCAGCGCCCAGAACACCGGCAGCCCCAGAGCGGGGATCAAGCGGGCGATGGCCATCACCCAGATGTTCGGCGCAAATGCGGCGAGGGTGTTGGCCAGGCCGAACATGATCAACACCGAGATGAACAGTTTGCGCCGCTCGAACCGGGCGAAGTACGCGGTCAGGAATGGCCCGAACGCAGCGACGGTGAACGCGAACAAGGTCACCAGCAAACCCGCTTGCGGGATGCTGACGTCCAGGTCTCGGGCGATCGCCGGCAGCAGGCCGACGATGATGAATTCCGTGGTCAGCACGGTAAAACCCGCGGCGGACAACAGAAGAATGGGCAACAGCATGCGGAACTCCAGAAAACGACGACACCAGCGATGACCCGAAGGCCCACTGGCATGACTTGAAAATGAGGATGGCGAATCTTAACAGAGTGTTTCCAATCAGGGTTGCACGAACCTGCCTATCTCGTTGATCACGCGGGCGGCAGATCGTCACAGGTCTGAAGGATCAAGAGCACGCTGTGATAAAGTCCGCGCCCTGCGATACGTACACCCTGTTCATCGGCCATTCATTGGCATTGATGTCGTGACACCCCCGCACCTAATAATCAGAGATGCCGTTTTATGACTGCTTCATCCCCTTCGCTATTGCAACGCCTGAAACGCTTGAGCCTGGTCTCGCAAATCGTCATCGGCCTGATCGCCGGAATTGCCTTGGCGTTGTTCGCTCCGGACGTGGCGAAGTCCACCGCGTTCATCGGCAAAGTGTTCGTGTCAGCACTCAAAGCCGTCGCGCCTATCCTGGTGTTCGTGCTGGTCATGGCCTCGATCGCCAACCACAAGCACGGCCAGGAAACCCATATCCGGCCGATTTTGTTTCTGTACCTGCTCGGTACGTTTGCCGCCGCTGTCGTGGCGGTCGTTGCCAGCACGTTGTTCCCGTCCAGCCTGGTACTGGCCACGCATGACGTCGCGGTGAGCGCGCCGGGTGGCATCGGCGAAGTGTTGCAAAGCCTGCTGCTCAGCGTGGTCGACAATCCGGTCAGCGCGCTGATGAACGCGAACTTCATTGGCATTCTGGCCTGGGCAATCGGCATGGGCATTGCCATTCGCCACGCCGGTGACACGACTCGCGAAGTGCTTGGCGACCTGTCCAATGGCGTGACCTTGATCGTGCGCCTGGTCATCCGTTTCGCGCCGCTGGGGATCTTCGGCCTGGTGGCCTCGACGCTCGCCACCTCGGGTTTTGGTGCCTTGATCGGCTATGCGCATCTGCTGGCCGTGTTGCTGGGCTGCATGCTGTTCGTGGCGCTGGTGATGAACCCGATGATTGTGTTCTGGAAACTGCGTCGCAACCCCTATCCGCTGGTGCTGACCTGCCTGCGGGAAAGCGGTATCACCGCATTTTTCACCCGCAGTTCGGCAGCGAACATCCCGGTCAATCTGGAGCTGAGCAAGCGTCTGGGCCTGCACGAAGACACTTACTCGGTCTCGATCCCGCTGGGCGCCACCATCAACATGGCCGGCGCGGCGATCACCATTACCGTACTGACGCTGGCCGCCGTGCACACACTGGGCATCGCCGTCGACATTCCGACCGCCATCCTGCTGAGCGTGGTGGCGGCGATCTGTGCCTGCGGCGCGTCGGGCGTGGCCGGCGGTTCGCTGTTGCTGATTCCACTGGCGTGCAGCCTCTTTGGCATCCCGAGTGAAATCGCCATGCAGGTGGTGGCGGTAGGTTTCATCATCGGCGTGTTGCAGGACTCTGCGGAGACGGCGCTGAATTCTTCCACAGACGTGCTGTTCACGGCTGCCGCGTGCCTGGGCGAAGACGAAAAAGCCGAGCGTCTGGCGTAACAAAGATCGAAAGATCGCAGCCTCGTTTCACTCGACAGCTCCTACATTGAGATGCGTACTGCCTGTAGGAGCTGTCGAGTGAAACGAGGCTGCGATCTTTTGATTCAAAAAATAAAGCCCGCCAAGGTTTGCACCTTGGCGGGCTTTTTAATGCCTGGGCGGTTTAGAACGCGCCCATGTAATCGCGCTTGCCCACTTCCACACCGTTGTGACGCAGCAGTGCGTAAGCAGTGGTGACGTGGAAGAAGAACTGCGGCAGGCCGTAGGTCAGCAGGTAGGCCTGGCCAGTGAAGCGTTTCTCTTTCGGCGTGCCCTGACGGGTGATGATCTCGATGCCTTCCTTGCCATTGATCTGCTCAGGCTTGATCTCGCCGATGAAGGCCAGAACCTTGGCGATCAAGGCTTGCAGCTCAGCGAAGGTGGTTTCGCTGTCGTCATACTTCGGCAATTCGACCTCAGCCAGACGCGCGGAAACGCCTTTGGCGAAATCAACGGCGATCTGCACCTGGCGCACCAGCGGGAACATGTCCGGGTACAGGCGCGCTTGCAGGAAGGCGTTTGGGTCAATGTTCTTGGCGGTGGCGTGGGCTTCGGCCTTGTTCAGAACGTCGCTCAGGGCATTGAGCATTTGTTTGAAAACCGGAACCGATGCGTCGTACAGGGAAATGGTCATGGCAGTCTCGTGTGATGACAGGAGTGAATCGTGGGTCGATTATAACGGTGCACCGCGCTTGCGGCGGGTCTTTTATCCGGCGTCCACCTGAGGATTCAACGGCAATCAGCCCCCAGCCGCAGGAGTAACGCCGAACGACCCGGTTTGAGATACGGGTCAATCTCGCCGATCTTGCACGACGCCAGGTCCTGCAACTCAGGCGGCAGCGGCTCCTGAACGAACAGTCGCGCGTCCGATTGTTTCACCCCGCTCACCTCTGCAACCGTCAGCGCTTCCACGGGCCGGCCCATGTAATAGACCAAGCGGATGTCCGGCTCACCAACACTGTAGGCTTTCTGATCCGGTTGCTTGGCCGCCAGGGTGGCTACCTGTTCAAGCCCGCCGAACCGATGCGCCAGCACCTGCCCTTCAATGAATACATAAAACACCAGAAACCCGGCAAGCATGATGTAAGGCACCGTGGCGAGGCCAACCCGCCAGCGCCCTTTCGCTTCCTCAAGCAACGCTGTCCAGTGCAGCGCCAGCAGCAGCGCGACAGCCGGGTAAATCGGCAACAGGTACTTGCCGTGCTTCTCGGTGAACATGGAAAAAACCAGCAACGGCAGCAGGCAACAGCACAGCAACATGCCCGCTTCGCGACGCGAGCGAATCAGCGCCCAGAACGCTCGAGGCCGCACAAATATAATCAACCAGAAAGGAAAGAAATCACCGGCCAGGTACAGCAGATAGGCATACCAGGCCTCGGCACCCTGCCCGTCGATTTTGTTCACGATGTCTTCGCTGATGATCGACGCCCAAATGCCCCAGCCCTGACTGAAAGACACAGCCACATACCAGGAGCTGCCCAGCACCAGGGCAATTATCCAGCCCCAGCCATCACACAGGTAGGCTTTGGCGCGGGAATCTTTATAGATCAGGGCATAAGCCAGAATCGGTGCCGTCACCCACAACAGGCATACCGGCCCCTTGGTCAGCAACGCACACCCCAACAGTACGTAGCTGAGCCGACTCCAGCCGATTCGGCCCTGCCTGAAAACATACTGCCAGGCCGCCAACAACGCGCCGAAACACAGCAGGGTCAAAAACATCTCGATTTCAGAGCGGCGGGCGAACAGGCTGAACGCGCCATTGGCGGCCAGGAACACCGCGGCCAGCAAGCCCGCCTGACGTCCGGCGAGGCGGGAGCCATACAGGTAAATACCGATGCAACATACCGTCGCAGCCAGGGCCGATGGCAAGCGCACGCTCCACTCGGACAAACTGCCCAGCACGCCCGTCGACACCAGACCCACCCAATAGAAGAACGGTGGCTTGGACAGGTACAGCTCACCGTTCATGTACGGCAGCAGCCAGCTCCCTGCTTCGCGCATTTCACGGACGGTGACGGCCCTGCGAGCTTCGTTGACGCTGAGGAACGGCACGCTGCCAAGGCCCCAGAAAAACAACAGCACGATGGCAACGGCGACGAGCAAGGTGATATTACGGGTCAAAAACCGACTGTAATCCAACTTCATCAAAGCTTCTCCGCACCAACTCCCAGAGTGCCCTTCGCCTTGGTGAACCGATAGAACAGGTTGGGCTCGCTGACGATATAGAGCTCGCCATCGGCGTCCATGGTCATGCCTTCGGCTTGCGGCACATTTTTCTTGAGGTCGCCTGCCATGCTGCGCAGGGAAAGAATGCTGACGAAATTACCCTTTTCGTCCAGTTCGGTAACGTTGTTGGACTCTTCGCTCAACATCAGCAAGTGCCCTGTTCGCGGATCGTAAAAGAGCTCGGAAAGGTCACGGCTGAACACACTGCGGTCCACCCAGGAGGTCAGGTCATCGATACGAATCTGTAATGACCCACCCAGGGAGGCAAGCATGCCCGTGACCGAATACAACTGCCGCGGGTCTCGCTCCTTGACCGCCAGGACACGGTCATTGGCCACGTCATAGGTCACGCCCTCGAACCCTTTGTTGTTGTTGCTCAGGTTGACCCCGATGGCGAGAAACCTGGCGCCCTCCACGTGGATCGGGCCCGGGGTGTCCGGCAAGGTGATGATGTCCAGTTGCTGCTTCACTTCGTCGGCGATCACCACCCGTCCGCCACCGATGTAAGCGAGGCCCTCAGTGTCCTGAAACCCGATCAGCGGATAGTGCTCAAGCACATCACCGTCGCGGCTCAACGCCAGAATCTCCATGGGCTCGCCGTTGGTAATGCCCAGCATGCGCCCACGATCGAAATCATAGGCAATGCCCGACAAATTGGTCACGCCGGGAAGTGGCTTGGCGTCGATAACCGCCCGGTAGTCCGGCAACCAGATATTTTTTACCGGGTCCTGATTGCCGTACCACTTGTTGTGCCAGTGTCCATACAACTGCGAGTGCCAGGAAAACCGTAGGCTAGCCGCGAAAAGCAGTGCCAACCCAACAACAATAACGATCACTCCAACCTTCCAGGGTTTGCTCATGCTCTTCCTTAATTCCAAGTAAAGCGATACACGTGTTCCGGCTGTACTGCATGACATTTGCCGTTATCGGCATCGGCGCCAACGATCGACCACTCTGCACGGGATGTCTCGCCGAGTTCACGGGCGCCCTGGGGGTTGAAACACTGCCCCAGCAACTCGTCCGGCACCAACGCGTAGGCCTGAGGGTGTTCACGCAGCCACTGCGCGGCCTGCTCGACGGTGGAACTGGCCATCCCGAAATGCACGATCGGCTGGCGGGCGTACAGCCAATGGCCCTCGCGCCACTGGACCATTACCAGGTCAGCCCCGTGCGTCAAGGTCGCCGCCTGCGCCATGATTTCTTTATGCGGATTGGCCCCGTCCTTCATCGGTTCGATAAATCCACGAGCGAACCACAGCACGAACCAGCACACCACCACTGCCTGAAAAATCCGTCGCCCGCGCGGGCGCTTGGCGAACCAGCGTCTGAGCAACCAGGGAATCAACGGCGCCGAGACCAGTACCAACCCTGGCAGTGCCGGGTAGATGTACAACTTGCGCTTGCCACTGGCCAGACAGAAAAACAGCACGACCAGCGCCACCCAGCCAAGCAGCACCAGCACTCGACCGTCACGCTTGGCAAGCTGCCTGCGCCAGGCGGGCACCAGCCACGGTAGGGCCAGGACCAGCGGCAACCAGTATTGGGGGATAACGTTGACGAAGAAGTACCAGAACGGCTCTCGGTGGTCCCACGCAGCGGCATAGCGCCCCGCGGTCTGGCGCAGCAGGATCTCGCGCGCATACGCCACTTCATCCGCGGCGCCATTGAGCACGATGGACAAGGCCAGGGGCAGCAGCCAGATGGCGATAGCGCCCAAAAAGACCAAAAAGCCCAGTGCCCACTTGCGCGCTTCGCCGGGCATGGCTACGACGCCCGACCAACCTTTGCGCACCGCATAGGCATACGGAATCAACATCAGTGCCGGAACGAAGCCGACCCCTTTGGTGATGACGCCAATGCCCATCGCGGCGCATCCCACGTAAAACCAGCGCCAGGCGGGCCCGACCAGCAAATGACGGGCCAATCCGTACATGCCCAGGGACGTGAACAGAATCAGAAAGCTGTCGATCTGGCCGGTGCGCAGGATGCTGTAGGTCTGGTAGGTGGCCAGGTACAAGAGCGCCGCGGTGCGACCGATGCGCTGATTCCATAACCGGCGGGCCAGGTCGTAGACCATGGCCGTGACCGTCACGGCCGAAAAAAGGCCGGGGATGTACAGGGCAATATCAGGTTTGCCAGTGAGCCAGGTGAAGAACGCCACCGCCCACATGAAAATCGGCGGTTTGTCCCCGTAGATCTCCCCGGCGCGGTGAGGAATCAGCCACGAACCGTTATGCAGCATCTCGAGCGCCACACCGAGGAAGCGCTCCTCATCCACGTTCATTGGTTGACGCAGCCCGAGTCCCGCACCGATCAACAAGAAAGCAAGCAGCATCAAGCCCAGGCATTCAACCCGGGGAGAAAGGGATCTGCGCATGATTTATTCCTTCGGTTGCCTGCTTTTCGCAATCAATTGCAGGTTGCGAAAATAGACGATGGAACCGAACGCCTGACCGGCGATGAACACCGGGTCTTGTCGGTAAATCGCATAAAAAAGCAGCAAGGTGCTGCCGACGATGCTCAGGTACCAGAAGCTCACCGGGATCACACTGCGTTTCTTGTATTCGCTGTACAGCCACTGCAAGACGAAACGACCGGTAAAAGCGATCTGGCCGGTGAACCCGACCACCAGCCACAACGTTTCTCTGGAGAAATTCATTGCTGAACCTCCTGGGCATCGGTGTTGAGCCGCGTGCGCTTGATCAGCCACCAGACGCCGAACAGGTCGAGAATGCCCACCAGGGCACGATCGAGGTTGCCGTACTTGGACACCCCGGCGGTGCGGGCCCGGTGGTTGACTGGATGGACGACCATTCGGCCGTTTTGGCGCTGGATCAGTGCAGGAATGAACCGATGCATATGGTCGAAGTACGGCAGGCGCAAAAACGCCGCACGCTCGATCACTTTCAACCCGCAACCGGTGTCAGGCGTATCGTCCCTGAGCAGGCGGCGACGCAGGCCGTTGGCAAATCGCGACGCCCAGCGTTTGCTAGCCGTATCACGACGGTTGACCCGATGCCCGGCGACCAGTTGCAGGTCGGCGACACCCTGCTGGCCGCGCACCAGCGCCAACATCCCGGGAATGTCGGCCGGATCGTTCTGACCGTCGCCATCGAGTGTGGCCAGCCATTGCCCACGAGCAGCCTGAGCCGCGTGGTAGAGCGAGGTACTTTGGCCCAGCGAACGGTCATGATGCAGGATCCGCAATTCGCTCAAGCCGCCATTTCTGATCTGCCCCAGCTCCTGCAACGTGGTATCGGTACTGCCATCATCGACGACGATGATTTCGTAACGCTCACCGGCCAACGCAACACGAATTTCCTCAATCAAAGGCACTAGGTTGTTTGCTTCATTCTTTGCTGGAATCAGCACGGATACAAAAATGTCATGGCTCATACAGGCCCTCTTTTTCCTTGGTTTTTTTATCAAGGGCGAACGAATTACACCTGATAAAAGTGGCGATACCACTTCACGAATTCTTTAACGCCGGTTTCAACGGCGACCTGTGGACTGTAGTCGACCCAGCTGGACAAGGCCGAAACGTCGGCCCATGTCTTGACCATGTCGCCCGCCTGCATTGGCAGGAAGTTTCGTTGCGCTTTCACCCCCAGCGCGGACTCCAGGCAATCGATGAAGTCCAGCAGCGCGACCGGTTCGCCGCGCCCGATGTTGAAAATCCGGTTGGCACCCTCAGCGGCCCCTTCCGCCAGCGGCGGCCGGGTACGCAAACGGGCAATGCTTTCGACGATGTCGTCGATGTAGGTGAAGTCACGCGACATCAGCCCCTGGTTGTAGATATCGATCGGCCTGCCGTTGAGAATCGCTTCGGTAAACTTGAACAGCGCCATGTCAGGACGCCCCCAAGGTCCGTAAACGGTAAAAAACCGCAGACCGCTGGCTTTCATCCCATAGAGATGGCAATAGCTGTGCGCCATCAACTCATTGGCGCGTTTGCTGGCTGCATACAATGAAATCGGATGGTCGGCGGCATCTTCAACGCAAAACGGCATTTTGCCATTGGTGCCATACACCGAGCTACTCGATGCATAAATCAAATGCTCGGGGCGATGATGCCGACAGGCTTCCAGCACATTCAGAAAACCGGTCAGGTTCGATTGCGCGTACACATCCGGGTTGTCCAGCGAGTAGCGAACGCCTGCCTGGGCTGCCAGATGAATGACATGGGTGAATGAACGCTCCTTGAACAGCGCCATCAAGGCAGGCTTGTCGACGATATCCAGTGTCTGGAAGTGAAAGCCCGACAACGCCTCCAGCTCCTTGAGCCGTGCCTGTTTGAGTTCGACGCTGTAGTAGTCGTTGAGATTATCGATACCGACGACTTCAAGACCTTCCCGGCACAAACGTTGAACCGTGTGATACCCAATAAAACCAGCGGCGCCGGTAACCAGAATGGTCATAGCGGGGCCCCGCCGATAAGCGCATTATCGGGGGACAATGACAACGTCAACTTCATGCCTAACTCCAGAGTGCAGTCAACAGACCCGTGGCATCGCCGATATGCCGGGGCGCCGCGTCCTTCCATGTGTGCGGTACAGGCCCGCGACCCCGCATACGGTGCCCGCAGAATTGTAAAAAAAACGTTAACGGATTATGTAGATTTCATGACTTTAGGCAAGCAGAAGCAACAAATTCAGTTGCCATTGGCGCTCGCCGATCTAAAGTGCTCGCCAGCGGATTAAAGAATATGAATCGGGTAAGGATGCAGCATCATGAGTATCGAGCAAGAGACGACGTTTGACGAGCCTCGGCTCAACAGCACGGAAATCCGGATTCTGGGCTCGCTGATCGAAAAACAGGCCACCAGCCCGGAAACCTATCCACTGACTCTCAATGCCCTGGTGATCGCCTGCAACCAGAAAACCAGCCGTGAACCGGTGATGAACCTCACCCAGGGCCAGGTCGGCCAAAGCCTGCGCGCGCTCGAAGGCCGTGGTTTTACCAAATTGGTCATGGGCAGTCGCGCCGACCGCTGGGAGCATAAGGTCGACAAGGCGCTGGAACTGGTACCGGCGCAGGTGATTCTGACGGGGCTGTTGTTCCTGCGTGGCCCGCAGACAGTCAACGAGCTGTTGACCCGTAGCGGGCGCATGCATGAATTCGAGGACGCCGAACAGGTCGTGCATCAACTGGAGCGCCTGATTGCTCGTGGCCTGGCCCTGTTGATTGCGCGTCAGGCCGGGCAGCGGGAAGACCGCTACATGCACGCACTGGGTGATCCGGCGGATATCGAAGCCATCCTCGCCGCCCGGCAAAACCCGACCGAACGTGGCACCGGCAGCGGCGTGTCGATTGAGCGAATCGAAGAACTCGAAGCGCGAATTGCAGCACTGGAAGAGCGCTTGGCCCGCCTCGAATAACCCGATAGCAAAGATTCAGACCTGCTCGCGATAGCGGATTGTCAGCCAGCATTTTTTCGACTGATTAACCGTCATCGCCAGCAGGGCTCGCGCCCACATGGGTTTGCAAGCGCTTGCGGCTACTCGCCATCCCAATAATCAACACCGTCGCCGGGCCTTGCGATGGCGACGAAGCCTGAGGCATTGCCGTCGGCGTCGACCTTGAAGCCATCCATCACCGCGTACTTGCCGGAATCCGGGTATTGGCAAATCTCCGGCGACTGTTGGGTGCTGACCGCCAGATAGCGCAGTTCGCCCTGGCTGTTGTTGATGATCTGGTGCGCCGCTTCGGGACCGCCCGGCGGGCAGGCGATCACGTCACCGGCGCGGATCGGGAAGCGCTCGGCACCAAGACGGACCTCGCCCTCTCCGGCCACCACGTAAAACATTTCTTCGTTGACCCGGTGATTGTGAAACGGGCTGCCGCGCATGCCAGGTTCCAGCACATACAATCGATAACCAAGCTTTTGCGCCCCGAGTTGCTGACCGACGCGGGCCATTTTCTGCTGATAGCGTCCAGCGGTTTCGCCGGTGGGCGCTAGGGCGTCTGGCAACGATTCGAGTTCGACCTGATTCAGGTTGAGAATGGGCGGATGCATGGGAAACCTCGGTCACGGTTTTACTGAAGGGCCAGTCTTCGCTGGCTGGAAAGCAGTATAGGCGCGGCGCCAGATCAGCTACGGGCAAACTCCACCGCTTTTTGAAACTGCTCATCTGTCGGACGCACGCCGGTGTACAGCACAAACTGCTCCAGCGCCTGGATCGCAATCACTTCCAGCCCGGTGATCACCTGTTTGCCTTCGGCACGAGCGCGCACGATCAGCGGTGTTTCCGAGGGGATCGCCACGACGTCGAAGACCGTCTCGGAAGCTGCGATGGTTTCAGCATCAAAGGCCAGTTGATCCGCTTCCGGGCCACCGCTCATGCCGATCGGGGTGACGTTGATCAGCATTTGTGGGCGTCGGTCGCCCAGTTCCGCCTGCCACTCATAGCCCAAAGACTGCGCCAGCGCACGCCCGGCGCGCTCGTTACGGGCGACGATCAGGCCGTTTTTATAGCCGCCATCGCGCAACGCACTGGCCACGGCCTTGGCCATCCCGCCGCTGCCGCGCAGGGCAAAGGTCGAGTCCTTGGGCACTGCGTGTGTGTCGAGCAATTGCGCGATGGCAATGTAATCGGTGTTGTAGGCCTTGAGGTGGCCGTCGGTGTTGACGATGGTGTTGATCGATTGAATGGCCGCGGCAGACGCGTCCAGTTCGTCAACCAATGCGATACACGCTTCTTTGAACGGCATCGACACCCCGCAACCACGAATGCCCAACGCCCGGATACCGCCGACCGCACCCGGCAGATCCTGACTGCTGAAGGCCTTGTAATAGAAATTCAGGCCCAATTGCTCATACAGATGATTGTGAAACCGCAGGCCGAAATTGCCGGGGCGCCCGGAAAGCGACATACATAACAGGGTGTCTCTGTTGGGGTTCATCTGCATGAAACTTCTCCTTCAATAGCACTTTCAGATGGACGGGATTAGCCATTCCATCAGCTGTGTTCGATCATAACGGCGGGTCCGCGCAAGGTATCGCCGGACCGTCAGCAAACCGGTACAGACCTTACACAAAATTTACCTATCGGCTGTGCTGATTTTGAAAAAAACGCTGTCTTAGATGTATCCCCGCGACAATCCTTGGGTCTATTGCAGACGCAAGCGCCGGGTCGAAGAACCGAGGAATTATCATGATCCGTAAAATCCCCACAGTAGCTTTGCTGATCGGCGCACTCGCTATCGCAGGGCAAGCGCAAGCCCATGGCGGCGGTGGCGGTTGGCAAGGTCCAGCGGTATTTGGCGCGATCGTTGGCTCGGCCATCGTCGGTTCGGCCATCATCAACAGCAACCGGCCTGTTTATGTGGAACAACCGGTTTACGCGCAGCCGCAGCCGGTCTATGTGCAACCGGCGCCACCGGTTTATTACCAGCCGGCACCGGTCTACGTGCAGCAGCCGGTCTACTACGCACCACCGCCGGTTTATTACGGTCCGCCGCGTGGCTATTACGGCCCGCCGCGCGGTTACTACGGCCCTCCTCATGGTTATGGTCGCTGGTAACAGCGCTCATCAGGCCTCGCCTCATCAGCGTAATGATGTTCACTTAAGAACGTTTTGAGGTTGGGGTTGGGGTTGGGTACATATCCGTTTTTGGGGTAACGGCTGCTATTGGTTCCGCCTTTACGGCGGGTCACTTGGAAGAGCGCCAAGTAACCAAACGCTAGCGCCCCTGACGTACGGTGCCTCGCCTAGGCTCGGCATTCCCTCACTCCGGTCCTGCTCCGCGGGCCCGCCGCCATCGGCCATCCATGGCCGGGGGCGGCTAACCCGGCATCCATGCCGGGTTGCCCACTGCGCAGAACCTGCGTTCGGCCTTCCGACGGGGCAGATCAAGATCAAGATCAAAAGCTAAAGGCGAGCTAACGCTCGACCTGATGAGTGGTGAGGAGCCACGGGTGTACACCGTCAAAATGTGGGAGCGAGCTTGCTCGCGATGAGGCCCTGTCAGTCGGCTGTGAGGTTGCCTGTAATGCCGCCATCGCGAGCAAGCTCGCTCCCACAGGTATTGAGTACATCTTCCAAAGCCGGGTTGGCCGCGGAAGGCCACCTCGCTTTTTGATCGCGCCCACGCTCTGGGGAACGATCACTACGCGCAAGCGTTCAGCAAACAGGCCGGCCGGTAGGCCGCCTCGCTTTGCTTTGGGCGGTGCACGCCCCCTCGAGAGGCCGAGTGGAGGTTCTGCGCAGTGGGCAACCCGGCATGGATGCCGGGTTAGCCGCCCCCGGCCATGGATGGCCGATGGCGGCGGGCCCACGGAGCAGGACCGGAACGAGGGCATGCCGAGCCTTAGCGAGGCACCGAACGTCAGGGGCAAGAGCCCTTTGGTTACTTTGGGGCTTTTCCAAAGTGACCCGCCGTCAGGGCGGAACCCTAAGCCGCCGTTACCGCAGAAACGGATATGCCCCCAACCCAACCCAACCCCAAAAACTCATTAAACGAACAACATCACGCCTCACCAGCGGGGCTTTTTTGTGACCGTTCGTCGGCAAACGTCTGGAAAAATCGCGTCAAGGTCGTTGTCGGGACAGCGCTGGCGGTTCATGTTGGCAAGATTGACTTGAGCGCCCTTCCCCCGCGCCGGGGAAAACGGTCATATTTATGTCATGTCCGGTGCGCAAGCTTGCACATTGTGCGTAAACAACAGGTTGATAAAAACAAGGACGACCTCATGCCAACGCAAAACCCGCATCGCATTGTCGGCTTGTGCACTTCCAGCAAGGTGTACAACGCACTGACCGAACTCAAGCACCTGGAAGGCCATCGCAGCGCCAAGTTTCTTTCGCTGCTGGCCGAAAACCTGGTGCGCAAGGGCCTGCTCAATGAGCAGGAAGTGGTTCACATGCTCGATCTGGTCGTCGACTGAGTCCAAGACTCATCCGCGTCAATGACGACTATCGAGAGTGTTGATTGTCCGTTCAAACGCCAGATCCGTAAGGTAGCTTCATCGATTGATGGAGGTACTTATGTCCCAGGTTCAGATCATGTCCGTTATCGGCAGCGCCGTTCCCGCACCGCTCAGAGAGCTGGGATTGCTCGCCTGTTGGTATCTGGTGCAGGACGGCGAGCCGATCAGCGGTCCGCTCACATCACTGCCGGCCGCCCAGGCATTGTCGCAACGCCTCGGCATGGGCCACCTCAGCGCCTAAGGCAGCTGCACCCGCGGCTTGGTTTCGATGAAGATCGCCCAGCTCGACATGAACAGCGCCGCAATCAGCGGCCCGATGACAAAGCCGTTCAGGCCGAAAACAGCCAAGCCGCCTAAGGTTGAGATGAGGATCAGATAATCCGGCATCTTAGTATCCTTGCCCACCAGGATCGGTCGCAGCACGTTGTCCACCAGTCCAATCACAAACACCCCGAACAACCCCAGCACCACGCCCTGCCAGATGGCCCCGGTGAACAGGAAGAATGCCGCCACCGGCGCCCAGATAATCCCCGCCCCCACCGCCGGTAACAGCGACAGAAATGCCATCAATACCGCCCAGAGCAACGCGCTCGGGATGTCCAGAAACCAGAAAATCAAACCGCCCAACGCACCCTGTGTGATCGCCACCAGCAGATTGCCTTTCACCGTTGCGCGCACCACGCGGTTGAACTTGAGCTGCAATCGGCGTTTCTGGTGCTCTTGCAGGGGGACTGCGGAGCGAACTTTCCGGGCCAGTTCGGCGCCATCTCGCAGAAAAAAGAACAGCAGGTACAGCATGATGAAAAAACCCACCACAAAATCGAACGTGCCCTGACCGAAGCTGAAGACCTGGGTGGCGACAAACTCATTGCCCGTCACCGCACTTTTGATGATTTTCTCCCGCAGCCCGTTCAGCTCGCCGACCCCGGCCCGATCGAGCAAATGCTGGAAATACGGCGGCAGGCTGTGTTTGAAGTGCGTCACATAGCCCGCGATGTCCAGTTCGCCGCTTTCGATGCTCTTGTAAAGCATGGCCCCTTCCTGGACCAGCAAGATACT
Source organism: Pseudomonas arsenicoxydans (assembly GCF_900103875.1). Taxonomy (NCBI): domain Bacteria; kingdom Pseudomonadati; phylum Pseudomonadota; class Gammaproteobacteria; order Pseudomonadales; family Pseudomonadaceae; genus Pseudomonas; species Pseudomonas arsenicoxydans. Next base: position 5,440,661 of record NZ_LT629705.1, read on the forward strand.
GAGGATGATCACCGGCAGGATCGCAATCACCAGGCAGATACTCAGGGTAATCAGCGATGTCACGTTGCGCTGCCAGCCGAATCTCACTTGCATCCGACGCTGCAGGGGCGTGAACAGAATCCCGAGGATCACTGCCCAGAACACCGCGCCGTAGAACGGCAGCAAAATCCAGATAAACGCAATGGTGACCAGCCCTAGCAGGATCACCAGCGATTTGTTGTGTACGGTCTCTTGATTCATGTCGGATCCATCTCAGTGCGCAGGGGGCGCATGCTCTTGTGCTGAAGAGCGGTGCTGATGCTTAGTCAGCCACGGTTCGCGCGAGTGCCATCCGTTTGTTCATCAAGCATAGATCCAGATCAATAAAGCCCGCGGACCAGTGGAATACCCTTGCCGGCTTTGCGGTCGACACAGCCATGACTCTGCTCGCTCCCGAATTGCTGGCCCCGGCCGGCACCTTGAAAAACATGCGTTACGCCTTTGCCTACGGTGCCGACGCGGTCTATGCCGGCCAGCCGCGCTACAGCCTGCGGGTGCGCAACAATGAATTCGATCACGCCAACCTGGCCCTCGGCATCAGCGAAGCCCAGGCCCAGGGCAAGCGCTTCTACGTGGTGGTGAACATCGCGCCGCACAACGCCAAGCTCAAGACCTTCCTCAAAGACCTGGCCCCGATCATTGCCATGGCGCCGGACGCGCTGATCATGTCCGACCCGGGATTGATCATGCTGGTACGCCGGCATTACCCGCAGATGCCGATCCACCTGTCGGTGCAGGCCAACACGGTGAACTGGGCCAGTGTCGAGTTCTGGCAGCAACAGGGCTTGAGCCGGATCATCCTGTCGCGAGAACTGTCGCTGGAAGAGATCGCCGAGATCCGCCAGCACGTCCCGGCGATGGAGCTTGAAGTTTTCGTCCACGGCGCGTTGTGCATGGCCTACTCCGGGCGCTGCCTGTTGTCGGGCTACATGAACAAGCGCGACGCGAACCAGGGCAGTTGCACCAACGCCTGCCGCTGGAAATATTCGGCGACTCAAGCCACGGAAAATCATCTTGGCGAAATCGTCCAGACCTTCCAGCCCGAGCCGACCCTGGGGATCGGTGCGCCGACGGATCAGGTGTTCCTGTTGCAGGAAGCCAATCGTCCGGACGAACTGATGCCGGCCTTCGAGGACGAGCACGGCACCTACATCATGAACGCCAAAGACCTGCGCGCGGTGCAGCATGTCGAACGCCTGACGCAGATGGGCGTGCACTCTCTGAAGATCGAAGGCCGGACCAAATCGCACTTCTATTGCGCACGCACCACCCAGGTTTACCGCCAGGCAATCGACGATGCGGTGGCTGGTCGCGCCTTCGATCGCGGCTTGATGACGGACCTGGAGTCCCTGGCCCAACGCGGCTACACCGAAGGTTTCCTGCGCCGGCACGTGCACGACGAATACCAGAATTATCAGCACGGCAGTTCGGTTTCAGAGCGCCAGCAGTTTGTGGGCGAGCTGACGGGGGAGCGGCGAGACCGGATGGCGCAAGTCACAGTGAAGAACCGGTTTGGCCTGGGCGATCACATGGAACTGATGACGCCCCAGGGCAATTTTCAGTTCGATCTGCACCAGTTGCAGAACGTCAAAGGCGAGCCTATCGACGTGGCGCCCGGTGATGGACACACGGTGTATGTGCCGATACCGGATGCGGTGGATCTGCGGTTCGGGTTGTTGATGCGCGATGTCGGGGCGATGTAATCAACAGCAGCGCCTTAAGCTAAAGAATCACCTCGCGATGCCGACCACTTCAGTTCACATGTATGTGGCGCGTATCGCCTGGAATGCCTATGACCCGCTTTGCCGTTGTCGGTTTGTGTATGTCGATTGCAGGTTGCGCCAGTGCGCCTGCACCTGTGGCCAAGTCTCCTCCCGTGACGATGGCAGACGTAGTCAAGGAGCCACTGCTGGCCAACTCGCTGATGCGCGATGGGGAAACGCTCAGCTTTCAGGTGAGCATTCCCGAGCGCAACCTCACCACCACGCGGTCGACGTTGCAGCTGCAAGCGAACTGCAACACACCCAGCGCCACTGCGTTGTTCCTCGACACGACATTCCTCTCCAGCACTCCCCCCACGTCCCACAAAACGCGTATGAACAGCCCGGTATCCGAGGCGCTGGCGGCACGTCTGATGCAGAACCCGAGCTTCACCAACGCCTGCGCCCAGACTGCCCCTTCGGATTGGCGAATCATGCAGGGAAGCGACGGCGAACGCCGACTGATGATTGACCGCAACAGCCTGCAGGGTGAAGGGCCTTCGCGGTTTTTCTGGGGCGCTATTGATGAGCCGACGCTGCTGACCGACGCTGACTACAAAGTCTTGTTTGGGCAAACCCGCTACCGTTATCACGTGGATTGCACGCGCCAAACCTACCAAGTGCTGAGCGCTTTCAAACTGGATGAAAAAGACCGGATCACCCGAGGAACCGTGTTCTCCGACACCCCGCAAAAAACCTTCGAGCAAAGCGCTGACGTGCGAACGCTGCTCAATGCGGCCTGCGCGGCAACGCCGCCGCAACTGTCGTCATTGGCGCCCTACTCGCCCCGCAGCAAAGTTGCGTCGAGCTATCAGTCCGGTCCTGTCAAAGCCGAGGTCCTCAAGTCGATTGCCGATCTGAAACTGCCACCGCCCCTCAAGTCGATCAACCGGGTCGTTGTGCGCTCACACAACCTCGGCTACCTGCGCGGCACGCCGTCGCAGAGTGAGCAACGCTATGAAACCGATCCGCAGAGCGGGCAACTGCTGTTGCAATGGCCAGGCAAGGTGTCGGATACCCGTTCGGTCAATTTCAGAGGATTGCTGACTCTGCGCCTTGATCGTCAGTACACCGATCGTGAATTGCCAGTGTCGTATGCCGTCGACACCGACAAGCTGACATTTACCGGCGACTGGCGATCTATGGCTGTCGGTTCATCGCTGGGCTATCAACTTACCCAACAACGGCGTAGCACGCTCAAAGGCAATTCGGTTGAAACGGAAACCCTTGATTGCGTGGTTGAGCGTCAGATAGATGCTTCGCAGGTCAACTCGTCTTTGCAGGGCGGCGCCAAGGAGTTGAGTTGCAGGTTGCAAGGTGACGAACTTAAAGCCACTGCCACGATGTATTTCCTTCAGGATTACGGTTACTTCTTCCGGACCCGTTATCACTCTGGATGGATCGCGGATGTGCGTACGACCTTGGTTAGTGTCGAGTGATTGTCTCGACATATAAACCCGGTGCGTTGGCGGTAATGTCGTTCACTTAAGACAGTTTTGGGGTTGGGGTTGGGTACATATCCGTTTCTGCGGTAACGGCGGCTTAGGGTTCCGCCCTGACGGCGGGTCACTTGGAGAAGCGCCAAGTAACCAAGCGCTTTTGCCCCTGACGTTCGGTGCCTCGCTAAGGCTCGGCATGCCCTCGCTCCGGTCCTGCTCCGTGGGCCCGCCGCCATCGGCCATCCATGGCCGGGGGCGGCTAACCCGGCATCCATGCCGGGTTGCCCACTGCGCAGAACCTCCACTCGGCCTCTCGAGGCGGCGGTGCATCAAGATCAAAAGCAAAAGCGAGGCGGCCTACGGGCCGGCCTGGTTGCTCAACGCTTGCGCGTCCTGATCGTTCCCATGCTCTGCGTGGGAACGATCAATAACCATGCTTTATTAAGTGAACAGCATCAGGCGCATTGGCCGGTTTTTTTTAGCGCCTGTCATCGGATAAAGGGGTGGGTTCATCGGCTGGCGGTACGTCCTCGTCCGCAGCCGGATCCATCCAGTCATCAGGTCGATCGCCCGCACTGGCGGGGTCCCGCGATGGGTCCATGCCGGGTGGAGCGTCGTGATCCAGCGTCGGCTCGTCCGTGCCGGGCATGGGTCTGGTGGGGTCGTTATTGGGAGTGCCGCCCTGCAGCATCGAGTCGTTAGCCATCACACACCTCATTGATGAGGTCCAGCAAATCTGGGCCGTACTCGTTGGAAGCAGGCGCGGGAGTGGGGTGCTATCGAGTAGACAAACGGTGATCAGGCACCGGCCGAAAACCGGTCGCGGCTGTTGGTCAGGTGCAGCCACATGGCGGCCCGCGCCGCGTCCGGGTCCTGACGCTTGATGGCGTTGAAAATCGCTTCGTGTTCAAGATTGGCGAGCTGCCCCAACTTGCTCAAATCCGCCGCACCGCGCTCGGCTGCATTGACCCGGGTTCGCGGAATCATCGCACTGCCCAGGTGCTGCATGATTTCAGTGAAGCAGACGTTGCCGGTGGCTTCGGCGATCAACAGGTGAAAACGCTTGTCGGCTTCGACGCAGCTGTCGTTGTTGGCGAGCAGGCTTTGATAATCATCGAGCGCCTCACGCATTTGCACCAGTTGCTGATCGGTGCGACGCATCGCCGCCAGCGCCGCGGCTTGGGTTTCCAGGCCCATGCGCAACTCCAGAATGCTTCGCACCCCCAGGGCCGTGTCGACATTCAGGCGCAGCCCCTGCTCCGGTGCACGCTCCAGCACAAAAGTGCCGATGCCGTGACGGGTCTCCACCAGGCCCGAGGCCTGCAACTTGGAGATCGCCTCACGCACCACGGTGCGACTGACCCCGTGCTCCTGAACGATCGTGTTCTCCGACGGCAGCTTGTCCCCCGGCAGCATCTGGCCGAGCAGGATGCTCTGGGTCAGTTTGGCTACCAGGTCATGGGCCAGGTTGTGGGTGCGCTTGCGGGCAGGCGCATCGAGGTCTTCTTGCATGGTGATCGTCCGGTAACAGGGCTATCGGAATCGTAGCACTGAGACCCGCTGGAATCTCAAGAAAAGCTCGCCCAACTTGTATGACAACACTCAAGTCAGGCCAGGTTTTGAGCCTATAACAGACCAACTCAAAGGAAAAAAGAATAGATAAAGACGGCTATAGCGCTATTTTGTTGGTTCTAAGCGCTTGCACACCGAAAAAACCTAGTTGTATGATGTCTATCAACACACAGCACCTCAGCCTCACCCCGCATAAAAATAATCAGTGGGAGAAAACCAAGTGACTACATCCATATCCGGGATGCACGACGGCACCGATTCGGTCCTGAAGTCCGCCATCTCGAAAGTGAAACGCCATGTCCTGCCGCTCTTCGTCATCATGTTCATCGTCAATTACATTGACCGCGTGAACATCGGCTTCGTCCGCGCCCACATGGAGCAGGACCTGGGCATAGGTGCTGCCGCCTACGGCCTCGGTGCCGGCCTGTTCTTCATCGGTTACGCGCTGTTCGAAGTGCCCTCCAACATGCTTCTGCAAAAAGTCGGCGCACGCATCTGGCTGACCCGGATCATGCTGACCTGGGGCCTGGTGGCCGCCTGCATGGCCTTCATCCAGAACGAAACCCACTTTTACATCCTGCGATTCCTGCTCGGCGTGGCCGAAGCCGGGTTCTTTCCTGGGGTGATTTATTACTTCACCCGCTGGTTGCCAGGCGTTGAGCGCGGCAAGGCGATTGCCATATTTCTCAGCGGTTCGGCTATTGCTTCGCTGATCTCCGGCCCGCTGTCCGGGTTGCTTCTGCAGGTCAGTGGATTCGGCCTGCATGGCTGGCAGTGGATGTATTTCATCGAGGGGATGTTTTCAGTCGGGCTGTGCGTATTCGTCTGGTTCTGGCTTGACTCCAAACCCCATGACGCGAAATGGCTGACCCGCGCCGAGCAAGACGCACTGGTCAAAGCCATCGATGACGAACAACTGGCCCGCGAAGCCGCGACGCCGATCAAACCGTCGCTGGCCACGCTGCTCAAGGATCGTCAGATCATCCTGTTCTGCCTGATCTACTTCTTCATACAACTGACCATTTATGCCGCGACCTTCTGGCTGCCGAGCATCATCAAGAAAATGGGTGACCTGAGCGACGTTCAGGTCGGGCTGTTCAACTCGATTCCGTGGTTGTTGTCGATTGTCGGCATGTACGCCTTTGCCTCGCTGTCGGCGAAATGGAAACACCAACAAGCCTGGGTCGCTACCGCACTGCTGATCGCTGCCGCCGGGATGTTCATGTCCACCACGGGCGGACCGATCTTCGCGTTTGTCGCCATCTGCTTTGCAGCGCTGGGTTTCAAATCGGCGTCCTCGCTGTTCTGGCCGATTCCCCAGGCCTACCTGGATGCACGGATCGCCGCTGGTGTGATCGCGCTGATCAACTCGGTGGGCAACCTCGGCGGCTTCGTCGCCCCCACCACTTTCGGCCTGCTCGAAGAACACACCGGCTCGATTCAGGGCGGTCTCTACGGCCTGGCTGCCACGTCGATCATCGCGGCAATCATCGTCTTCGCCGCACGCAATAAACCAAAAACAGCGCCCGCCGTCGCGCTGGGCAAACCAACGCCCAACCACGCCTGAATCCTGATTTGCAAGGACTAGACAATGAACGCACAAGACACCGCAAAAGCCCCGATCATCACCAGCATGCAAGTGGTGCCGGTGGCAGGACATGACGGCATGCTGCTCAACCTGAGCGGCGCCCACGGGCCGTTTTTCACCCGCAACATCGTGATCCTCACGGACAACGCCGGCCACACCGGTGTCGGGGAAGTACCCGGTGGCGAGCGTATTCGCCAAACGCTGGAAGATGCACGCTCACTGGTGGTTGGCAGCCCGATCGGCACGTACCAGAAGATTCTCAACCAGGTCCGCCAGACCTTCGCCGATCGCGATGCCGGCGGTCGTGGCCTGCAAACCTTCGACCTGCGCATCACCATCCACGCGGTCACCGGCCTTGAGGCCGCCCTGCTCGACTTGCTCGGCCAGCACCTCGACGTGCCGGTCGCCGCCCTGCTCGGCGAAGGCCAGCAGCGCGATGAAGTGAAGATGCTCGGGTATCTGTTTTATGTGGGCGATCGCAACCAGACTGACCTCGCTTATCGCAGCGAACCGGACGCCGACAACGACTGGTTCCGCGTGCGTCACGAGAAAGCCATGACCGCCGACGCTGTGGTGCGCCTGGCCGAAGCCGCGCATGCTCGCTACGGCTTCAAGGACTTCAAACTCAAGGGCGGCGTGCTCAGTGGCGATGAAGAAATCGAAGCCGTCACGGCGCTGGCTGAACGCTTTCCCGAGGCGCGCATTACACTCGATCCCAATGGAGCCTGGTCACTCAAGGAAGCCATTCGCCTGTGCCGCGACCAGCATCGCGTGCTCGCTTACGCCGAGGACCCGTGCGGTGCGGAAAATGGTTACTCGGGGCGTGAAGTCATGGCTGAGTTCCGCCGCGCCACCGGCCTGAAAACCGCGACCAACATGATTGCCACCGACTGGCGGGAAATGGGCCACGCGATCCAGTTGCAATCGGTGGACATCCCGTTGGCCGACCCACACTTCTGGACCATGCAGGGCTCGGTGCGCGTGGCGCAGATGTGCCACGAATGGGGCCTGACCTGGGGCTCGCACTCCAACAACCACTTCGACATTTCCCTGGCGATGTTCACCCATGTCGCGGCGGCCGCACCGGGTGAAATCACCGCCATCGACACACACTGGATCTGGCAGGACGGCCAGCGCCTGACCAAGGCGCCGCTGCAAATCGTCGGCGGTTGCGTGCAGGTGCCAAAAAAACCGGGACTGGGGGTGGAACTGGACCTGGACCAACTGGCCAAGGCCCATGAGTTGTACAAAGGCATGGGCCTGGGCGCGCGCGATGACAGCGTGGCGATGCAGTTTCTGATTCCGGGATGGAAGTTCGATAACAAGCGGCCGTGCCTGGTTCGCTAAACCCTCGCAGCACAGAAAATCCCCTGTGGGAGTGAGCCTGCTCGCGATGAGGCCATAACATTCAACATCATCGTTGACTGTTACACCGCCATCGCGAGCAGGCTCACTCCTACAGGAGCAATGGTATTCGTCAGTTCGTCCTGGCCGCTTGCTGCAGCCAGTCCTTGAACGCTGTCATTGCCGACGTTTCCGCTCGCGACTGCAAGCGGGTCAGCCAGTAGCTGCCGGTGGTGATGCCGATCGCGAACGGTTGCTCGATCGCCCCTGTCGCCAGCTGCCGGGCGAACATCAGCGGCGGAGCCAAGGCCACGCCTGCACCTTGCAGGGCGGCCTCCATCATGGCGAGCGAGGAGTCGAAGACGATGCTCCTGGAGGGCGGCGTATGAGGCGGCAACCCGGCAGCCAGAAACCACTCGGGCCACTCGTCCGTGCGATACGAACGCAACAGCGTCTGTTTGAGTACGTCGGCCGGCTCTCGCAACTGCTCGGCGATTTGCGCAACGCAAAGCACCGACAACGGCGCCTCCATCAGCTTTGACGCCTCGATCCCGTGCCACGCTCCGGCGCCAAACCGAATCGCGTAATCCAGCCCTTCAGCCGCTACATCCACCCGGTTGTTGTGGGTCGACAGGCGCAAATCGATGAATGGATGTTTCGCCTGGAAGTCCGCCAGTCGCGGCAACAGCCACCCCACCGCGAACGTCCCCACGGCGCCCACGGTAACCACTTCCCGAAAATGCCCGCCCTCGAAACAACCAAGGGTGTCGGCAATTCTGTCGAAGGACTCGCGCAGCACCGGCAGCAAGGTCTCCCCTTCACTGGTCAGCATCAAGCCACGGGGCAAGCGCTTGAACAGTGTCACGTTAAGCTGGGCCTCAAGGCTTTTGACTTGATGACTCACTGCCGCCGGCGTGACGTACAGTTCCACCGCCGCCCGAGTAAAACTCAAATGGCGCGCGGAAGCCTCGAAGGCACGTAATGCATTCAGCGGCAGATGAGGTCGAATCATGCCTACTCCCAAATTTTTCTAATGGCTAACCCGAAATATCATCGTTTGTGGATTGCGGGTCGACTGCCTAGATTTGGCCCGCCCGTTAACGGTACGGTGTCGCAAAACCGTTCGCAGTACAGCGGTTAACGTCATGACAACTCATGGAGAGTGGTTCACATCATGTTCAAAATCAATCGACAAAGGCTCGCGTCCTGCAGCGTTCTCACGCTATTGCTGGGGGCTAGCCATTGTATCGCCGCGACTCAGTCCGACGCTCAACTCGACGCCTTGGTGAAAGCCGCCATCGGGCCGGTCATGCAGCAACAGAATATCCCCGGGGTTTCGATCGCGATTACCCAGAACGGCCAGCAGCATTACTTTAACTACGGCGTGGCCTCGAAAGAGGACGGCAAACCGGTCAGCAAGGACACCCTGTTCGAAATCGGCTCGGTGAGCAAAACCTTCGCCACCACGCTGGTTGCCTACGCCCAGGTCAGCGGCAAACTGTCCTTGTCCGACCGGGCCAGCCAGATCTGGCCCGAGTTGCGCGGCAGCGCGTTCGACACCATCAGCGTGCTGCAACTGAGTACTTATACGGCCGGCGGACTGCCGCTGCAGTTCCCTGACGAGGCCGATCATCCAGACAAAATGCTCGCCTACTTCAAACAGTGGAAACCTGTTTATGCCCCGGGCACCCACCGCCAGTATTCGAACCCCAGCCTTGGGCTGTCCGGTTATCTGGCGGCCAAAGGCATGGGCCAGCCGTACGATGAGTTGATGGAAAAAACCTTGCTGCCGCAACTGGGGCTCAAGCACACCTTCCTTAACGTGCCGCACGATCAAATGGGGCTTTATGCCCAGGGTTACAGCAAGGATGACAAACCGGTGCGGGTGAGCCCGGGGGCGCTGGATTCGCAGGCGTACGGGGTGAAAACCAGCGCTGCGGATTTGCTTCGTTATGTTGAAGCAAACCTGAAACCGGCGACGCTGGAAAAACCGTTGCAGCAGGCAATCGCCCTCACTCACAGCGGTTACTACACCGTAGGCGAGATGACCCAGGGGTTGGGTTGGGAGTTCTACCACTACCCGGCCAGCCTCGATACTTTGCTCACCGGCAACTCGACAGAAATGGCGATGCAGGCACATAAGGTCCAGTGGCTGAACCCGCCGCAACCTGCGCCAGACACGGCATGGTTCAACAAGACCGGGTCTACGGGTGGCTTCGGCGCTTATGTCGCGTTCGTGCCGTCGAAAGACATCGGTATCGTGATTCTGGCGAACAAGAATTACCCGAACCCGGAGCGCATCCGGTTGGCGCACAAAATAATGAGTGCCCTCGCTGAGTAATCAAAAGCGCCCCGCCACATTCTTCGGGCAATAAAAATGGGCGACCCTTTAAGGTCGCCCATTGTTTGTAACGACGTCAGCTCAATGCCGAGTCGGCGAATGATCGTCAGGCGTAGCGTTTCCCGGATCAAGATTGTCCCGCGCCTGATTCACCAACAACTGCGCTATCCCCGCCAACTGCTGAATCGCCCCCAACATTGCCCGGTTCGAGCCGTCCAGCTTGTGGGCGAAATTCGCAATCACGGCATTCAGCGAAGCGAGCGTTTCACTGGCCTGATGCAAGAGCGTGAGCGTATCGACGCCAGGGGCAATCGTGAGAATCTGGTTGATCGGGACGGAACGCCTTGGCTTGCGCACACGAATGTTGGTGTCGCGCCCGCTCGTTTCGCCAAGCCGGACGAGCTTGAGGTAACTGACGTCGGTGGGGCGTTGCGCATCATTTTTGCCGAACTTCTTCATAGACGAGGCTCCTTTTCTGGCCATTGGTGTTTTCGTCCCTGGATCCCTCAGTGTTGCGGACTCCCACGTCCGACCGCGATGTGTGCGGTGGCTGACGAAGGCTAACGGCGCGTTCTGACAGAATCCAGTTCACGCATTCCGACAGGACTTGCAGGAAATTTCCGAGACCAATGAAACCAATACGTCTATGCGCGCAACATTCGGTTTTTTTGTAGCTACCGTGCAAAAAATGGACGACACGTCTTGCAGGAAATCTCTGATGCCAGTGAAGGCCATGAGATTGTCGGCGAATGCGACAACGGTGTGGACGCGCTCAGCAAGGCGTCCGGCTCAAGCCGGACGCCATTGTGTTCAATCATCCGGCATTTCAGCGGGCTTGGCGGGTTTGCCCGGTTTACCCGGTTTTGCGCCTTTGGCGCCTTTGGCGGCTGGCTCGGCTGCAACGGGGGGCGCGACCGCCGGTGCTGCAGCTTCTTTCTCGGCCGCCGGCAATGCGTCGATGGTGTCGAAAATCTTCTTCAAATCGACCGATTTCGAGTCTTCCCCAGAGCTCTCGAACTTCTTCTCGCCGTCCTTGCCCACCAGGATGACTTTGGGCAACGCCCCCGCACCGAGCTTCAGCGAGCGGATCAGGGCCATGGTGTCCTGTTGGCCGAGATCCTTGCCGTCGAGCTGGCCGAACATGTTCAGCACCGTGTACACCCTGATGTTTCGCTGGGCGACACCGTCCTTGTTGGCCGGATCGTTCAGGGCCTTTTTCAGCCCCATCCACACCGGGTCGACTGTGCTGGGAGCAATGACAATCAGTGGCCGGGCCCTGCCCTTGTCGATGTCCAGAGGTGAGCCATCATCGGCGGCGAGCAAGGGGCCGGCAAAGGCCAGCAGTGTAGTCAGGACCAAAGACCTGATGAGCATGCGCATCTCCTTTTGATATCCACGCTCTAATGATCGCGCATTGCGGTGATCGTTCCGGGTGACGCCCGCAATTGTGTCTCGCCTTGACCCAAGCTTAGGTCAGGCCGGTCATTGCGCAACAGGCTGGGCTAATCTCATGCTTCAAGATGAACCGTCTGAACCGCCGTGAGGAACACGCCATGAGCGCTCAGTTGAACCACACCATCGTCTGGTGTCGTGACAAACAGACATCCGCAAACTATCTGACAGAAATGCTTGGGCTGCCCCGCGCGGAACCGTTCGGGCCGATGCTGATCGTCAAGCTCGACAATGGCGTGTCGCTGGATTTCTACAACAACGACCCGCCGATCGCGTCCCAACACTACGCTTTTTTGATCGGCGAGGAGGATTTCGATGCGGCGTTCGCACGACTGCAAGCACGCCAGCAACCCTGGTGGGCGGATCCCGGCAAGCAGCGAGCGAACGAAATCAATGACTACGGCGGTGGAAGACGGGTGTATTTCGATGACCCGGACGGGCATCTGCTGGAGATTTTCACCCGAGAGTGATGCGGCTGAAGGTCCCCCGAAATACTCGAAAAGGACGGGATGACTTCCAGCACCTGGCTTATAAAGAAATCGGCAGGCGTGCCGATATTCCCAAATAACTTCAGGTGCCTGTACGTTGTTTTTGGCGATGAGCAAGGAACACGAAATGATGTCTTCTCGTCGGTACGCCCTCAAAGCATCGGACGTGACCCTTTGCGCTCTGGTATGCCTGGCGGGAGTGGCCGTCACGGCCTTGGTATTGATTCTTTTCGTTGGGTCAGAGCAGCGCACCGTTAGCGTTGCGTTCCAACTGGAGGTCGACGAACGATTCAGTCGCCTTCAACGACGCTTTAACACTCAGGTCTTGAAACTAGATGTTGTGCGGCGTTTTTTTATCAACGCCGACGATGTCACTGAAAAGGAATTTCTGGGATTCGTCACGCCCCTGGTTGGAGAGGACGAAGCCTATAGCTGGGTACCGAGGATTCTCGAGAAAGATTTACAAGCGTTTCGCACCAAGGCGCTCCTCAACGGCACCAGTGACTTTTCATATCATGAAATTAATCCCGTGACCGGCGAAATAGTCCCCCTCGCCAGTCGGCCGGAACACTGGATATTGCTCTACCTATTGAAGCGCGATGACGTAAAGATCATTCCGGGCATGGATGTTCTGGCTCGCCCGGGTCGCCAGGCCTTGATGAGCAAGGCACGAGAAACACATCAGATAGTCGTGTCGGAACCGTTGAAAATGACCAATGGGCAATCGGGGGTTTTCTTTGTAGCACCCGTATTCCACGAGTCCTCTGAAGCGACATTGAACGATGACGGCTTGCAGGGGTTCGTTGTCTCCACCGTCCGCTTGGCTTCCTTGATGGAGCAAGGCATTCCATTACCAAGCCTGCAACGATTGAACGTGACGCTTTCATTGATCGACGGGGAGCATCAGGGGCCAACTATTTATCAGAGCCTGGCACCGGCGACCCCTTCAACGCTCTACGCGCAGCGGCTGCTGAAAGTAGCTGACCAAAATTACTTGCTGCAGTTTCGGCCAAGCTCAACATTTCTGGTCGCCAACAGCCACGCATTGTATACCAGCCTAATTGTCGTGTTCGGAGCAGGGTTGACGCTGCTGATGACCTTGTTGGTGTACTTGCTCATCACTCAGCGTACGCGCGCCCTCTCGCTTGTTGAAGAGCGCACGCAAGACTTGCGTTTATTAAACATTACCGACCACTTGACCGGGGTTTATAACCGCCGGTACTTCGAAGAGTTGATGGAGCGTCTGCTCATCGAGGCTAACGCGCAATACCAGCCGCTATCGCTGATCATGTTCGACATCGATCACTTCAAGTACATCAACGACCGCTGGGGGCATCAGTGTGGTGATAACGTTCTGAAGTCGTTGTGCACACGAATACGTTCGGCAACACGCAAAACCGATCTGCTGTGCAGAACGGGCGGGGAAGAGTTTGCATTGATCTGCCCGGGTAGCGAGCTGGACGATACAAGGCTGTTGGCAGAGAAGCTTCGAGCTCTGATAAGCACCCTCCCATTTGATGAGACAGGGCAGGTGACTTGTAGCTTCGGCGTTGCAACCTGGGTTCCATCGGAATCATTTGACGCCTTCGTTCGACGTGCGGACAGCGCTATGTACAGTGCTAAATCAAAGGGTCGTGATCAAGTCCAGCTTGCCGATTCGTAACAGGCTGGATGTCAGGTTGTGTTCTCCGTCGGGCAAGCCAATCTTGGGTTGGTAAAACAACTCAAATACCTGCTGTTGCACGGCCTCACGCAAGGCGATTTCCATCTCTTGGCGCGCCGATGCATCCACATTCATTTGCGCAGTATAGAAAGTACTACGCTCTCGCTAGAACGCCAGTTTGTAGCCGATCAGCAACAGCATCGTGGCCAGGCAAGGGCGCAGTATTTCATCGGAGATCCGACCCGTCAGGTGACTACCGATATAAATCCCCGGCAGCGAACCGAGCAACAAGAAGCCCAGCACGTGCCAATCCATGTTGCCCATGCTGGCATGGCCCAGACCGGCGACCAGGGTCAGCGGCACGGCGTGAGCGATCTCCGTTCCGACGAGACGGCGGGTCGGCAGCAGCGGGTAGAGGATGAACAGTGCGACGGTGCCCAGGGCGCCGGCGCCGATGGAGGTCAGCGCGACCATGGTGCCCAGGACCAGGCCGGTAACGACCGTCAGCGCATTGAGGCGCTTACCGCTGGGGTTGTAGTGGCCGCCTGCACGTTTGTGGGCGAAGTCGAGCAGGCGTTTCTTGAAGAGAATCGCCAGCGCCGTGGCAAACAGCACAAAGCCCAGCGCCTGTTTGATGACCGCGTTCATCGCCTCGGGCGATGTCTGCAATTGGCTCAGGAACCACAGGGTCAGCGCCACCGCTGGCACACTGCCGAGCGTCAGCCAGCCAGTAATGGCCCAGTCGATGTTGTTGTTCTTGCGATGAACCAGCACGCCGCTGGATTTGGTAATGGCCGCGTACAGCAGGTCCGTGCCCACCGCCGTCGCCGGATTGATCCCGAACCACAGCAGAATCGGGGTCATCAACGAACCACCGCCCACGCCGGTCATGCCGACGATGAAGCCGACGACCAATCCAGCAACTACCAACCCGAAGTTAACGAAATCCATTAACACGCCCACAAAAAACGCATGAGAAATCTGGCCCGCAGCATAGCGATTTTTCTTATAACCAGTTATATCGATATGACCTATCGTTATTCCTTCATACGCCACTCTCCCCGACACAAAATCCCACAAGGGATCTACTGCACCGGCAAGAAATTCAAGAACAGCAAACTCTGGGCATAGTTCAGGCCGATCCGTCGGTAGCGCTCGTCCAGCATCTGCGTCAGCAGGTCCAGTCGCGCGACGATCTTGCCGAATTCCACGGCAAAACTCAGGTTGCTGCCCTCCTCGGAAATCTCATTGGAAAACAGCAAGGGCTGGCCATTTTTGTTTTGCCGTTGGCTCAATATCCAGGTGGCTTTCTCGATGTTGCGTGCGGCGTTGCTGACGAACATCGGGTTGATCGCGTCGGTCATGTAGAACTCGACACGATTGCCGTGGGCGGTAACCAGCATGCTGCCGATGGCGTAGATGAACGCGCCGACCCGGTCGCCGAGAAACTGCGGGCTCATGGCATACCTCAGCGCCGCCAGATCTTTCTTGCCACCCAGGGTTGGCAATGGCTGCTGTTGTTCAATGGCCAGGCGCACTTGCTTGCCAGCCGTTTGGGCATCGAGAAAGCCGGACTTTTTCAACTCATCAGGGTTGCGCAAATACAACTTGCTCATCAGCAAATAGAGGCTGTCGAGGTTGTCGCGCATCGTCAGGGTCGCCATGCGGTCGACACTGGTCTGGAGAAACTCCTGGGGCGTGCCTTCGCGCAACTGAGTGACGATGTCGCTGCCCTGCTGCTGGCTGCAACCGCTGGCGAAGAGCATCGACAGGCCCGCCAGCAGCAGGCAATGACGACGGATCAGCGAGGTAAAAAAGGCAAAAACCTGGGCCATGAGCACTTTGACTTGGGCATTGGCCGGCGGTGGGAATCGCCGCAGGCTGGCCATGGATAGAGCCGTCAATGCGCAAAAAGTGCAGTGCCGATGGTCCGTAAACGCTGGTTGCCGACAGAAGACCCATCTAATTAGTCATACTTTATAATTGCAACATGACGCATATAAGCTATAAATCCTTCCTTGCTCGGCATTGAAAACCGAGCATTAGTATTACTACTTGCTAAAAACAACAAAAAGGAAGGTCAACCATGTTGAAATCCCGATACCCACTCTGCGGCCTCGGACTGTCTCTTATGATCGCCACCCTCCCCACCCATGCCGCCGGCCTGTCCAGCGAACACAAAGCCTTCGGCAAGACCCGTGACGGCAGCCCCGTCGAGCAATACATTTTGCGCAACAGCCACGGCATGCAGGCCACGGTGATTACCTATGGCGGGATTTTGCAGTCGTTGAAGGTGCCGGACAAAAACGGCAAGTTCGACGATGTGGTGCTGGGGTTCGACGACGTTCAGGGCTATCAGGGCGGTACCGCGTACTTTGGCGCGACCATCGGACGCTTTGGCAATCGCCTGGCCAACGGGGCCTTCGAACTGGACGGCAAGCGCTATCAGGTGCCGCTCAACGATGGCTCAAACTCGCTGCACGGCGGCCCCCAGGGTTTCGACAAGCACGTATGGAAAGCCCAACCGAGCAAAGGCAAGGATTCGGTGGGCGTGACCCTGACGTATGTGTCGGCGGACGGTGAAATGGGTTTTCCCGGCACCCTCAAAACCGAGGTCACTTACAGCCTCACCGAGAACAATGAGCTGCGCATCGATTACAAGGCCTCGACCGATAAACCGACGGTGCTGAACCTGACGAACCACAGCTACTTCAACCTCGCCGGTGCCGGCAACGGTGATGTACTCAAACAACTTGTGACCCTGCACGCGACCCATTACACACCGGTCAACGGCAAGCTGATTCCCACCGGCGAACTGGCCCCGGTCGCCGGCACACCGATGGACTTCACCCAGCCAACCGCCATTGGCAAAAACATCAAGGCCGATCACCCGCAGTTGAAATTCGCCGAACCGAAACAGGGTGGTTTCGATTTCAACTGGGCGCTGGACGCCAAGGGCGACGTCAGCCAACTGGCCGCCGATGTCAGCGATCCGCAATCGGGCCGTCGCTTGCAGCTTTACACCACGGAGCCAGGCGTGCAGTTCTACACCAGCAACTTCCTCGACGGCACGGTCAAGGGCAAGGCCGGCAAAGTCTATGCACATTGGGGTGCCTTTACCCTCGAAACCCAGCATTACCCGGACTCGCCGAACCAGCCGAACTTCCCGTCTACGCGACTCGATCCGGGCAAGGTCTATACCCAAAACACTGTGCTGAAATTTTCGGCCAAATAAAGAACAAGAGATCGCAGCCTCGTTGCACTCGACAGCTCCTACAGGGTTTTGCGCACTCTGTAGGAGCTGTCGAGTGCAACGAGGCTGCGATCTTTTGATTTCAGGAGCGGAACCACCGGGCAATTTTGCTGCCAATCAAAGAGTATGCTTCGATTCAAAATTAGGAGATTTTCATGCGCACCCTCGAATTGGCCGGCGTCAACGTACCGGTCATCGGCCAAGGCACCTGGCGTATGGGAGAAGATCCCTCGCAACACACCAGGGAAGTCGCCGCTTTGCGCCTGGGCATCGAGTTGGGCATGACCCTGATCGACACCGCTGAAATGTACGCAGAAGGTGGCGCGGAAAAAGTGGTGGGTGAAGCCATCGAGGGAATGCGCGACAAAGTCTTTCTGGTCAGCAAGGTCTACCCGCACAACGCCAGCCGCAAAGGCATCCCGCAGGCCTGCGAACGCAGTTTGCGGCGCTTGAAAACCGACTATATCGATCTGTACCTGCTGCACTGGCGCGGCCAGTATCCGCTTGAGGAAACCGTCGAAGCTTTCGAACGCCTGCGCGAGGAAGGCAAGATCGGTCGTTGGGGCGTATCCAATTTCGACGTGGATGATCTTCAAGAGCTGGCCTCACCCGCATGCGCGACCAATCAGGTGCTCTACAACCTGGAAGAGCGCGGTATCGAATTTGATCTGCTGCCCTGGTGTCACCAGCATCATCAACCGCTGATGGCATACTGTCCCATCGGTCAGGGCGGGCAACTGCTGGCCAATCCGGCGCTCAAACAGATTGCCGCCCGTCACGGAGTGAGCCCCGCCCAGGTTGCACTGGCATGGATACTGCGAACGCCTGATGTGATCGCCATCCCCAAAGCGGTCAGAACCGAACATGTGCAACTGAATGCGCAGGCCGCGCAACTGCGGCTCGAAGACGAGGACTTGAAGGCGCTGGACCAAGCGTTTCACGCGCCACAACGCAAACAGCGATTGGCCATGGTCTAAGCCATCGCGGTGTTGTCAGAGGACTTCTGCATGAGAAGCACCGATCAGCTCGATGCTTTTAATTTGCCACGGTTTGTCCAGGCTCAGGACCCCGTGTTTGAACGGGTCCAGGAAGAACTGCGCAACGGTCAAAAACGTCGTCACTGGATGTGGTTTATCTTTCCGCAGTTAGCCGGCCTGGGCGGCAGCGAGATGTCGCGGCATTTCGCGATCCGCTCCCACGCAGAGGCGCTTGCCTACCTTGAGCACCCACAGCTGGGTACGCGCCTGCGAACCTGTACACAACTGGTCCTGAACACCAAGAATCGCTCAATCGCCGAGATTTTCGGTCATCCCGACAACCTGAAGTTTCATTCCTCGATGACATTGTTTGCCCAGTTTTCGCCCAAGGGCAGCGTGTTCCATCAGGCGCTGGATCAGTATTTTCATGGCATACCGGATGCCTGGACGCTGTCGCTACTGGACTTAAAACAGACCCATTTGCCCACCCACCAGGGTTGAGAAGTCGTCGTCGACAAAGGGCAGGATCGCATCCGCCACCGGTTGCAGTTGGCGGGTGACGTAATGGTCGTAGTCAATCGGGGCACTGCGGATCTCCAGCGGTTCGGGCCCGGCAACGGTGATCACGTAGTTGATCCAGCCGCCGTTCTGGTATTGCCGGGGACGGCCCTGCCGGTCGTTGAAGTCGTCGGCGATCCGTGCCGCACGGACGTGGGGCGGCACATTGCGCTCATAGTCATCGAGGGTGCGGCGCAGGCGCTTGCGATAAATAAGACGGTCATCGAATTCGCCGGACAGGGTCTTGCGCACATAATCGCGCACGTAATCCTGATAAGGCTGGCGATGGAAGATCCGCGAGTACAGCTCTTGCTGGAACTGCCGGGCCAGCGGTGACCAGTCGGTGCGTACGGTTTCCAGCCCTTTGTAGACCATTTCGTCAGTGCCATCGGCACGGATGACCAGCCCGGCATACCGCTTCTTGCTGCCCTCTTCGGCCCCGCGAATGGTCGGCATCAGAAAGCGCGTGTAATGAGTCTCAAACTGCAACTCAAGAGCGCTTTGCAGCCCGTACTCCTGCTGCACATGTTCCCGCCACCATTGGTTGACGTGGTCCACCAGCGCATGACCGATCTGCGCGGCCTCTTCCTGGCCGTGGGCACGACGCAGCCAGACGAACGTCGAGTCGGTGTCGCCGTAGATTACTGTGTGCCCCTGAGCTTCGATCAACTGGCGGGTGCGCAGCATGATCTCGTGACCGCGCAAAGTAATGGACGACGCCAGCCGCGTATCAAAAAAACGGCAGCCGCTGGAACCCAGCACACCGTAGAAGGCGTTCATGATGATTTTCAAGGCTTGCGACAGCGGCGCATTGTGCTCGCGTTTGGCGGTCTCGCGACCTTCGGCCACCCGGGCGACGATGGCGGGCAGGCAATGCCGGGTTCTGGAAAAACGCGCGCCACGAAAGCCCGGCACGGACTCGCTGTCGTCAGGGTGCTGCAAGCCTTCGATCAGGCCCACCGGGTCAATCAGGAAGGTGCGGATGATCGACGGATAAAGACTTTTGTAGTCGAGCACCAACACCGATTCATAAAGGCCCGGTTGCGAATCCATGACGAAGCCGCCGGGGCTGGCCTGCGCGGGCTTGGTGCCAAGGTTGGGCGCGACGAAGCCCTGACGGTGCATCAGCGGCATGTACAGGTGAGTGAACGCCGCCACCGAGCCACCGCTGCGATCGGCCGGTAAACCGGTGACGCTGGCACGCTCCAGCAGGAAGGTCAGCAGTTCGGTCTTGGCGAAAATCCGCGTCACCAGTTCGCAGTCCTTGAGGTTGTACTTGGCCAGGGCCGGTTTGTCCTCGGCAAACATGCGGTTGATTTCGTCCATGCGCTGGTACGGCGTGCTGATCGCCTTGCCCTCGCCGAGCAGGGTTTGCGCGACGTTTTCCAGACTGAACGAGGGGAAACTCCAGGTCGCCGAACGCAGCGATTCGATGCCGTCGATGATCAACCGTCCGGCGGCAGCGGCGAAGTAATGGTTGCGACTGCCGTGTTCACGCCATTGCATTTCTTCGCCGCCACGCCCCAGTTTCAGCGGTACGCCCAACTGCCGGGCGTGTTGGTGCAGCACGCGCAAGTCGAACTGCACGACGTTCCAGCCGATGATCGCGTCGGGATCATGGCGGGCGAACCATTCGTTGAGTTTTTTCAGCAGCAGGGTTCGCGAGTCGCAGTATTCAAGCTGGAAATCCACCTCGCTGTCGTCGCCATTGGGTGGGCCGAGCATGTAGACCTGACGCTCGCCGCAGCCTTCCAGCGCAATGGAATACAACTCGCCCTGGGCGGTGGTTTCGATGTCCAGGGACACCAGCCTGAGTGTCGGTCGGTAGCCGGGGTCTGGCTTCATTTGTGCGTCGAGCAACAGGCCCTCGGCGTCAGGCGTGCCACCGAACAGCACAGGCGCCGTGATGAAACGCTCCATCATGTAGCGTTCCGGTGGTCGCACGTCGGCTTCGAACATCTCGACGCCGGCTTTACGCAGCGCGGTTTCCAGGCGCATCAACTGACCGTGCTGCTGGCAATACAAGCCGAGCACCGGGCGGTGCTCGAAATCCTGCAAGGCCAACGGCTTGAGCTCAACGTTTTTTTCGCCGTGCAACGCCGTTTCGGCCTGCTCGCGCTGGACCGCCGGAATGAACGCCACCGACGGCTGATGAGGCAGGCGAATTCTCTGGGGCCCGGCATCGGTCGCCAGCCAGAACTCGACTTGCGTACCGGTCGGTGTATCGCGCCAATGCCGAGTCAGGACGAAGCCCTGCTGTAAATCCACCACTGCAACCTCAAGATTTGATTCAGGTGGCGATTCTACGCGTCATTGCGATTGATAGCCTTCTCTGCGAGGTGGATGCAGGTTCGCCCACACGGGACTGAGTTCAGCCCATCGATTCGTGAATAACAGTGGAATACTTCAGGTTTACCAAAGAAAAACCGCTGAATGGCGTTTTTTGAGGGTTATCTGCCGCTTTCTGCCTTGCCCTCAGCGCTTGGGTCTACGATTCTTCAAGAACAACGACAACACCTGAGAAACCGCCATGAAAACCGTCGCCCAACTGCTGAAGTTAAAGGCTGAACAGAATCACGAAGTCCACACCATTGCGCCGCATCAAATGGTCCTGGAAGCGCTGATGGTCATGGCCGCGAAAAACGTCGGCGCATTGCCCGTCGTGAAAAATGGCGAAGTCGTCGGCATCATCAGTGAGCGTGACTATGCGCGCAAACTCGTGCTCAAGGGCCGCTCTTCGGTGGGTACACCGGTCGAAGACATCATGGTGTCGCCGGTGATCACCGTGGACACCCACCAAACCGTCGAAACCTGCATGGGCATCATGTCCGACAAACGCCTGCGGCACTTGCCGGTGGTGGAAAACGGCGTGCTGATCGGTTTGCTGTCGATCGGCGACCTGGTCAAGGAAGCCATTGCCGAACAGGCTGAACTGATCCGCCAGCTGGAGCAGTACATTCGCGGCGACTGATTGAAAAAACACCGTGCATCCTGTGGGAGCGAACCTGTTCGTTCCCACGTTTACTTGTTGATGTTTGTCAGTTCGGCCAATGCCGGGCAAAGACCGGTGCCAACGTCGGGTGCCGGTCGATTCGCATCAGCCATGCGTAGAAGCCCGGTCGGGCATGGCGTAGATGCTCGCGGCTGCCCGCCCACCGCGTCACCACCGCCGCCAGCACATCCAGTGCGCCAGGCGTCTCGTCGTCCAGATACAACTCGCCGGAAAACTGATCGGCAAACACTTCCCAGCTCCAGTGCAACCGACGGCGGGCGCCGGCCATGAGATTTTCCCTGGACGCTGCATCCGCCTCGATCAGCCAGCGCTCGGGGTAATCAATGATGCCGATGGCCGCGTAGCAATTGCTGACGATGTACACCAGGCCACGGATCGCCTGATCACGCTCGGCGGGGTCCCTCGACAACAGGTTCGACTGGGGAAACGCCAGCCCCAGGTGAATCAGGATCGCCGCGCTTTCGGTGAGAATGCTGCCGTCAGGCAGTTGCAGGGTCGGAATCTGCTTGAGCGGGTTGAGCTTCTCCAGGGCTTTGGCGGCCTCCGATGAAGACTCGACGTCGATGAAGCGATAAGGGATTTCACAGAGCTCGAGAGCAGCCTCGATCGCGGCGGCGCCGGAGTTCTGGTGTCCGTAGAGCTGGTACATGGTGCTGCCTCCTGGCGGGACAAGGTTAGTCAGTAGAGGCACGGTTTGCCGGCTCGTTCCCTGCCGTTGAGTGAATCAGGACGTTGAACGCCTTAACCCAGGGCCTCGATCAACTGCGCCGTGGTGGTGATCGAATGGGCGAATGTCGGCCCGTTGATTTCGTGCGCCGCGTGCATCGCCTCGATGCTGAATGCCGCCGTGGCATCGCGCACCAGGGTGACGTGATAGCCTAACTCGGCGGCGAATCGACCGGTGCTTTCGATGCATGTGTTGGCGAGCATTCCCACGACCACGACCTTTTCAATCCCGTGCTGCTTGAGCAGATAGTCCAGATCGGTATTGGCAAAACCACTGCCGCCCCAGTGTTCCTTGACGATCACATCCCCAGCCTGGGGTTGGAAATCCGGGTGCCATTCGCCGCCCCAGCTCCCCACCGCAAATACCTGCGCGCTGCTGGCTCTCTGTTGATAGGGACTTGGGTGTTTCCAGCGCGCCAGTTCATCGGGCTCGGCGCGGTGATGCGGGACGTAGAAAATCTGCATCCCGGCCTTGCGCACGGCCGCCACCACCGCCTTCAAGTTGGCCAGGGTGCCGACACTGTCGGCCACTGGCTGTGCGCGACCGTGAAGTTTGCCGCCTTCACTGAGGAAGTCGTTGTAAGGGTCCACCAGCAACAAGCCGGTGTGGGTCGGAACATAGGAACTGGGATTCATGATCGACTCCTCCAAGGCAAAGGCATGTGCCAGCTAACCAGTGTAGAAGCGCCGTTCACGCCTACCGAGGCGACCCGACGACTGAACCATCACGCCCACGCAGGGGACACCGCTGGTCCTATCATTGCCGTCGATGGTCACCATCATTTCAATGAAGTTCTCATAAAAAATCCGCGGCGTAACATCGGCTCCATACCAAACAACGACACCCCCGGAGCACACCATCATGAAACGCCAACTCTTCCTCAGCATCGCTTTCTCGGTTTTTGCAGTTAACGCTTTTGCCGCTACTTCGGCTCACCCAGTTGTCGCTGAAGGCGGCTCGGATCGTCTGATTGAAAGCCGTGTGGCTGAGGGTGGTTCGGACCGTCTGATCGAGAAGCGCGTTGCCGAAGGTGGTTCCGACCGTCTGATCGAAAAACGCGTTGCCGAAGGTGGCTCGGATCGTCTGATCGAGAAACGCGTTGCCGAAGGTGGTTCCGACCGTCTGATCGAAAAACGCGTTGCCGAAGGTGGCTCGGATCGACTGATCGAGAAGCGCGTTGCCGAGGGTGGTTCCGACCGTTTGATCGAGAAGCGCGTTGCAGAAGGTGGTTCCGACCGTCTGATCGAGAAGCGCGTCGCCGAAGGTGGTTCCGACCGCCTGATCGAAAGCCGCGCTGCATAAATGCGTAGTTTCACTGCAGGACTCAATAAAAACCCGGCCTCATCCGCCGGGTTTTTTATGCCTGTTTTTCAGCGGTCAGTCACTTGCCCGCACGCTCCATGCAGCGCTGGTAACGCTCATCGACCCGCTTGGCAAACCACGCCGTCGTCAGCTTGCGAGTGATTTTCGGGCTTTGCAGCTCAATCCCCGGCAACACCGCACGCGGCAATGGCCGACCTTCAGCCTTCTCGGCCAGCTCGAAAACCCGCGCATAGAGTTGAGTGTCCTCAAACCCAAGGTTCTTGCCCTCCTCCAACTGATCCCGAATGGTCGTATTGCGCATGCCCAATTGTTTGCTCAGGGTACGCACCGCCAACTCCGTAGTGCCCGGCATGATCGCGTCGTAGCGCACAAGATCGCCATCCAGCGCCAGAGGGATGCCAGAGGCGCGACTCACCGCGTTCTGAAACGCCGCATTGCGGCTGGCGTACCAACCGGCGTTGAAATCGGCAAAGCGATATAGCGGCTGTTTGTAGCTCACCGGATACCCAAGCAAATGGGCAATCCCGAAATACATGCCGCCTCGACGAGTGAACACTTCATGACGGATCGTGCTGTTCACCGGGTACGGATACTCCTTCGCGTGTTGCTCGGCGAAATCGATGCTGACCTGCATCGGACCCGCGGTGTGCACCGGGTTGAAGCCGCCGAACAGGGTCCGCCCCATGGGCACCATGCCGATGAAGTCGTCGAAGATGGCACTGAGTTCTTGTTCGCTGCGCGCGGCGCTCAGTCGCTCGCTGTAGCTTTTGCCGTTGGATGAACGGACCTGCAGGGCACCGCTCACCAGCAGGCCGGGGATGTGCGCGCTGGCGGCACGGCGGTCGATCTCGTCGCGGGCGATCTTGCCCAGGCCCGGCACAGGTGGATCGACCTGAAAGGTCGACTCCTGCTCGGTGACCGCGAGCACCGAACACAGGTTCTGGGTCGATGGGTAGATGTTTTGCGCGGCAAATGCTGCGTAGATATCCGTGGCCCAGCCTTGGCGATCAACCGTTTTCGCCGGCAACAGGCGCACGATCTCGGCCTTGACCTCGGCAGGCTTTCGGGCAGGCGGCTCCTGCGGGCGCTGGGTGCCACAGCCGGCCAGCACCAGCAGCGCCGCGATACTCATGATCAATCGATTGGCTTGCATGTTGCTCCATCAAATCCATTGAGCGTGGATCACCATACGATCAATGGCATGGTGCAGGCTATGACTCTTGCCGTTCCTGCCTGTTCCCATTGGGTATACGCGACCTGACCAACCCGCCGGGCTGAACCATACTTGAACCTCACACCGAAGAGGACAGGCTCATGAACCGGAGTGACGTACTGATCGTCGGTGCCGGCCCGACCGGGCTGGTACTGGCGCTGTGGCTGAGCAAACTGGGGATTCGGGTGCGGATTCTCGACAAGACGTCAGCGCCGGGCACCACGTCGCGGGCGCTGGCGGTGCAGGCTCGGACGCTCGAACTCTACCGTCAGCTCGACCTCAGCGATGCCGTGGTCCGCAACGGCCATCGCGTCGGCGCGGCGAATTTCTGGGTCAAGGGCGAGCCCGTGGCGCGCTTGCCGCTGACGCGCATCGGCGAGGGCCTGACGCCTTACGCCTTTCTCGAGATATTCCCTCAAGACGAGCACGAACGGTTGCTGATCGAACGCCTGGAAAAGTTCGGCATCGAGGTGGAACGCAACACCGAACTTGAGAGTTTCGAGGACACCGGCGATGGCATCAGCGTCAGGCTGCGCTTGCCCGATGGCCAACAGGAAGTCTGCCAGGCGTGTTATCTGGCCGGTTGCGATGGCGCCCGATCAATGGTGCGCAAGACCCTCGACACCGGTTTTCCCGGTGGCACTTACCAGCAGATTTTCTATGTCGCCGATGTGCTGGCCCACGGGCCGACGTTCAATGGCGAACTGCACGTAGACCTCGATGAAGCGGACTTTCTCGCGGTGTTTCCGTTGGTCGGTGAAGGTCGCGCGCGCTTGATCGGCACCGTACGCGACGAACGCGCCGATCAGGTTGAAACCCTGCGGTTTGAAGATGTCAGCAGTCGCGCCATCGAACATATGAAGGTGCAGATCGATCAGGTGAACTGGTTCTCGACCTACCGGGTGCATCATCGGGTGGCTGATCACTTTCGCAGCGGTCGCGTGTTTCTTCTGGGTGACGCCGCGCATGTGCATAGCCCCGCGGGTGGTCAGGGCATGAACACCGGAATCGGCGATGCCATCAACCTGGCCTGGAAACTGGCAGCGGTGTTGAGCGGTGGTGCCACGGCCAACCTGCTCGACACTTACGAAACCGAGCGCATCGCCTTTGCCCGCAAACTGGTGACTACCACCGACCGCGTATTCACGTTTGTCACCGCCGAGGGCCGCCTGGCCGATTTGTTGCGCACGCGTCTGGCACCCTTCGTGATTCCCAAAATGGCCTCGTTCGAAACGACCCGCGAATTTCTGTTTCGCACGGTGTCGCAAATCACCCTCAATTATCGCGGGACGCCCTTGAGCACTGGCGTTGCCGGTCACGTTCATGGCGGCGATCGCCTGCCGTGGGCCCACGACGGCGAGGGCGACAATTTTGAATCACTGAAGTGTCCGACCTGGCAGGTGCATGTCTACGGCGACACCAGCGACGAGATGATTGCCTGGTGCATCGAGCATCACCTGCCGCTGCACGTATTCGACTGGCGCCCGGCGTTTGAAGCCGCAGGCCTGGGGCGCAACGGGTTTTACCTGTTGCGCCCGGACACGTATGTGGCGATTGCCGAGACCTGTGCTGATCCGAAGGTGATCGAGCGGTATTTCAAGCACCACGGGATCCGGCCGTTTTTTGGCTCTCCCTGATTCAACGCGAGGGAGGTGTCAGATCCCGGCCAGGGCCAGGTCCATCGCAAAGTAGGTAAAGATCAGGTCCGCCCCTGCCCGCTTGATCGCCCCCAGGCTTTCACGCACCACCCGATCCTCATCAATGGCCCCGGCCTGCGCGGCGAATTTGATCATCGCGTACTCGCCGCTGACCTGATAAGCCGACAGCGGCAACCGCGACACTTCGCGGATGTCGCGGATGATGTCCAGGTAGGCGCCAGCCGGTTTGACCATCAGCGCGTCGGCACCTTCCTGCTCGTCCATCAGCGATTCACGCACCGCTTCACGGCGATTCATCGGGTTCATCTGGTAGCTTTTACGGTCGCCTTTGAGGGCGCTGCCGCCGGCTTCACGGAACGGGCCATAAAGCGCCGAAGCGAATTTGGTCGAATAGGCCATGATCGCGGTCTGGGTGAAACCGGCCTCATCCAGCGCCCGGCGAATCGCCTGGACCTGGCCGTCCATGGCCGCTGACGGCGCGATCACATCCGCACCGGCACGCGCCGCGGCCACCGCTTGTCTGCCGAGGTTGATCAGGGTCTGGTCGTTGTCGACCTCGTGGTTGTGCAGCACGCCACAATGGCCGTGATCGGTGTACTCGCAGAAGCAGGTGTCGGACATCACGATCATCTCCGGCACTGCGTCCTTGGCAATGCGCGACATGCGCGACACCAGCCCGTTATCGTTCCAGGTGTCGCTGCCGCTGCTGTCCAGGTGATGCGAAACGCCGAAGGTCATCACCGACTTGATCCCGGCCCGGGCGTAGCGCTCGATCTCGCCGGCCAGTTTCGACTCAGGGATACGCATCACCCCGGGCATGCTTTTGATCGGCACGAAGTCGTCGATTTCTTCCTCGACGAAAATCGGCAACACCAGGTCGTTCAAGCTGAACTCGGTTTCCTGGAACAGGCTGCGCAGGCTCGCATTGCGGCGCAGACGGCGTGGACGTGCTTCGGGGAACTGACTGGACATGGGGTTTCCTGAACAAGACAAAAGTCGTAGGGGACGAAGCTTATGCCTTGCGAGGTGTGGGGTACACACCCCAGGCGCGGAACAAACCATTACCGGTCCGGCAATAATCCCCGACCCCAGGCTCCCACAGGGTTAAAGCTTCAGGGTGCCGCTGATGCACGTCACCACAGAACCCCCGATCCAGATTTCATCGCCCACCTGCTCGACCTGAATGCGCCCGGCGCGTCCCATCGTCAGCCCCTGACTGACCACATAGGACGCCGGCGCCAGGCCCTCTGCGAGCAGCCATTGGGCAATTCCGGCATTCAAACTGCCGGTGGCCGGGTCTTCCGGCATGCCATCACCCGAGATGAAGGCCCGCACTTCGAACTGTGCATCATCGCCATCGCGCTCGGGATTCCACGGTGCAATGACGCCAACGGCGAGGCCGAGCATTTGTGAGTGATCCGGCTGCAGATCCAGCACCTGCTGGCGATCCTCGACCATTACCGCCAGCCAGCCGGCGCCGTTATCGACCCACTGCGCCCGGACAATCACGCCGGGCTCCAGTCGCAGTCCGCGACGCACGCGCTCGACCACATCGGCCTCCACCGGCCCGGTCCTGATCAATGGTGGCGCGAGAAAAGCCAGCTCCGCACCCTGCCGGCGGATCCGCACCAGCCCGACGCCACACTCCTGAATGACCTCCTCACCCTTGGGAATGCCACCGGCCTCCAGCCACGCGTGACAAGTGCCCAGCGTCGGATGACCGGCAAACGGCAGCTCGCTCAGAGTGGTGAAGATCCTCACGCGATAATCCGCACGGGGGTCGCGCGGTTCGAGGATGAAGGTGGTTTCGCTGAGGTTGGTCCAGCTCGCGAACGCCGCCATGCGCTCATCACTGAGCTCATCGGCACCGAACACCACCGCCAACGGATTGCCCTTGAGCGCGATACGGCTGAAGACATCTACTTGCTTGAAATCGAATGAGCTCATTGCCTGCCTTGGTCTTGAGGAAGTCGAAGAGGTTTACTTGGGGATTTCCAGCCCGCGCATCACCGCCGGTCGCGCCAGGAAGCGCTCCAGGACCCGGGTGACATTCGGGAAGTCCTTGATGCCCACCAGATCCCCCGCTTCATAGAAGCCGATCAGGTTACGCACCCACGGAAAGGTCGCAATGTCGGCGATGGTGTAGCGTTCGCCCATGATCCAGTCGCGTCCTTGCAGGCGCTCATCAAGCACCTTCAACAGGCGTTTACTTTCCTCGACGTAACGATCACGCGGACGCTTGTCCTCGTAGTCCTTGCCGGCGAATTTGTTGAAGAAACCGAGCTGACCGAACATCGGCCCGATGCCGCCCATCTGAAACATCAGCCACTGGATCGTCTCGTACCGCGCCGCCGATTCCTGCGCCAGCAGTTGCCCGCTCTTGTCGGCGAGATAAATCAGAATGGCGCCGGACTCGAACAACGGCAGGGGTTTGTCCCCCGGACCGTGGGGATCGAGGATCGCCGGGATCTTGTTGTTGGGGTTCAGCGACAGGAATTCGGGGGACATCTGGTCGTTGGTGTCAAAGCCCACGCGATGCGGCTCGTAGGGCAGGCCGATCTCTTCGAGCATGATCGAGACCTTGACGCCATTGGGGGTCGGCAGGGAATAAAGCTGAATCCAATCGGGATACTGGGCCGGCCATTTTCGGGTGATGGGGAACGCGGACAGATCGGTCATGGGGAGCCTCCATCGGCAAAGAAAGCGTTGAGCATAATCCAGGTTGATCGCCTGTCGGTTGCGATCTTTCGACCTTATCAATACGGCTGATGAACAAGATCGAAAGATTGCGGCTTTAATGTCGACGCGCCCCCTGTACTGTGTCCATAAATCCGCAACATCTTGTCGATAACCTATCCTGCAAGCCGTTCGAGGTTACCGGTACATTGCTGCGCACCCGCCGGAAACGAACCAAACAGGCTTCAGAGGACTCTGAGCATTGCCTTTTCGGAAACGGGACCGGCTCGACGACAGGGAACACACCCGATGCTGGCAGCTCGTGTGCAAGGGTTTGTCAGCCTTAACCGAACGCGCTGAAGATCACCTATTCAAATGATGAACCCTTTGAAATTCGCTGGCCGCTTCAAGCAATGCGCCTATGTCGTCCTGACTGCGGTGCTGGCGTCGGGCGTGTTGTTTTTTGCACTGGAGTCCAGTGAAAGCCGTGCGCAACCGGCGGCTGACGGCACCCAGACCCTGGTCTTCCTGCGCCATGCGGAAAAACCCGAAGGTGGTCTCGGCCAGCTCAACTGTCAGGGCCTGAACCGCGCAATCAATCTGGCTACCCTGCTGCCGGAAAAATTCGGCAAGGCCAATTACGTGTTTGCCGCCAACCCGACCCGCAATGTCGAGGAAGGCGAACAGGACAACTCCTACAGCTACATCCGCCCACTGATGACCATCAGCCCCAGCGCCATCAAGCTCGGTTTGCCGGTGAACATCAATTTTTCGGCCAACGACGTTAGCGATCTGGCGGATGAATTGCTCCACGACAAGTACCACAACTCGGTGATCTACACGGCCTGGTCCCACGGCTACCTGCCCGAGCTGATCAACAAGGTCGCGGAGGAAGCCGTCGGCAAGAAACAGACAATCACCGAAGACTGGGAGTCCAGCGACTATGACTCGCTGGTGGTGCTTACGCTGACCTGGCACAACGGCAAGGCCAGTTTGCAGAGCCACAACTACAAGCAAGGTCTGGATAACGGGCCGACGTCGTGTCCGACCTGAGCTGATCGAGGTTTAAAGCGTCTGCCAGGGCAAAACCACCCAATTACTTTCGGTTGATAAGCCGCGCTCGAAGGTACTCAAGCACCGCGCACCGCTCCCCTGCAAACTCGATCCGCGCGCCCTTCTTCTCCCGCTGAAACGCATACATCGGGTCGTAATACTCACGGAGCAACCCTTCAATCCAGCCCCGGTGCAAATCCACCGCCCCGCTGCTCGCCTGCTCCGCCAGCGCGTCTTCCATCAGGATCAACATCCGCCGATGCCGTTCACCGCCCAGACGCTTCTGGACGTTGTTCAGGCTTTCCAGCAATCGCTCGGAAAACAGCGCAAAACCTTCCTCGCCGTGTACCGCGACGAACTCGGCACACAAGTCCACGACGTAATCGCGCAAGATCCGTTCGACCCGCCCTTCCAGACTGTCTTCCAGCCAGACCATCGGATACTGCTGCATGCTCTGGTAGAGCGGTAACGGCAAGGCGCAACTGCCAATCGCGCGGCTCTCGTCTTCCAGCACAAACTGCTCGATGCCGTGGGCGCGCTTTTTCAGCACGTCCACTGCCAGGCGGTTTTCAAAGTCGATATTGGACGGTTGGCCGGTGGCGCGTTTACCAAAACTGGAGCCGCGATGATTGGCGTGGCCTTCAAGGTCCAGCGCATTGTTCAACTGCCAAAGCACCTCGGTCTTGCCCGTGCCGGTCATGCCGCCCAGCAACACGAAATCGCACTGGGCCACGGCCTGCTCGACCGTGTCGAGCAAGAAGGTGCGCATCGCTTTGTAGCCGCCACCCACTCGCGGATAATCGATCCCGGCTTCGTCCTTGAGCCACTGCTGGGCAATCTGCGAACGCAAGCCGCCGCGAAAACAATACAAATAGCCTTCTGGATGCGCCCGGGCAAAATCGGCCCAGGCCTCGATGCGTTCTGCCTTGATCTGGCCAGACACCAACTGATGCCCCAGCGTAATTGCCGCTTGCTGGCCGTGTTGCTTGTAGCAGGTGCCGACCCGTTGGCGCTCGTTGTCGTTCATCAGCGGCAAATTGACGACACCGGGGAACGATCCCTTGAAAAACTCGACCGGCGCACGAACATCCATCAGCGGTCGGTCGTTGAGGAAGATTTCGCGGTAGTCGGTGAAGTCGTTCGACATCAAATCACCTCGACCGCGTGGGTCTGTCGCTCAACCAATTCACCGATTGGCTCAAGTATCAGACCCAATTCGGCGGCCACTTTGAGGAATTGCTCGTTGCCTTCGGGCGTGACAGCAACCAGTAGGCCACCGCTGGTCTGCGGATCACACAGCACCCGTTTGTGCAGCTCCTGCAGACGCCCGAGCTTGCTGGCGTAGCTGTCGAAGTTACGTAGCGTGCCGCCCGGCACACAGCCCTGCTCAAGGTAATACTCGACGCCCGGCAGACGTGGCACACGCTCATATTCAATGCGCGCGGTCAGATGGCTGCCGTCAGCCATTTCCACCAGATGCCCGAGCAAACCAAAACCGGTGACATCAGTCATCGCAGTCACGCCATCAAGCTTGCCGAAACGGCTGCCAGGCTTGTTCAGGGTGCACATCCAGTCGCGGGCCAGGCCGATGTCGGCATGCCGCAACTTGCCCTTTTTCTCGGCGGTGGTGAGGATGCCGATGCCCAGCGGTTTGGTGAGGTAAAGCAGGCAACCGGCGGTGGCGGTGTCGTTGCGTTTCATGTGGCGTTTTTGCACCAGGCCGGTCACGGCGAGGCCGAAGATCGGTTCCGGCGCGTCGATGGAATGCCCGCCGGCCAATGGAATGCCAGCCTCGTCGCATATTGAGCGCCCGCCGCGAATCACTTCACGCGCGATCTCCGGCGCCAGCTTATCGACCGGCCAGCCCAGGATCGCAATCGCCATCAGCGGATCGCCGCCCATGGCGTAGATATCGCTGATGGCGTTGGTCGCCGCGATGCGACCGAAATCGAACGGGTCATCGACGATCGGCATGAAGAAGTCGGTAGTGGAGACTACGCCACGTTCTTCATCGATGGCATACACCGCGGCGTCATCGCGCGAGGCGTTGCCGACCCAGAGGTTCGGGTCAAGGTTCTGCGCCCCGCTGCCCGCCAGAATCACCTCCAGCACCTGTGGTGAAATCTTGCAGCCACACCCTGCGCCGTGGCTGTACTGGGTCAGACGAATCGGTTCACTCATGGGGCAATACCTCTGAAGTCAATGCGATCGAGTCTAGCACTGACGACCCATGCAAATCGTAACGCTCCCTGTGTAGGAGCTGTCGAGTGCATTGGCGCCTGAACCTGATCGAAGTGACAGTTAAATGCCTTATTTCCCTGTCTTTTCCATGCCTTGAGCAAAACTGGTATGCGTTGTGCAAACGTTTGCGAACAGCCAATACCGGCATGTTCGCAACCAAACCGCACCCAGCCCGCAGAACCGGGCTTTCGATCCGCACGAAAAGGGACTTTTAATGCACCGCATGTCCAGCCGCGCGACTTGCTCGCGCACTGTTGCTGTTTCCTTGCTGCTGGCCAGCGTTACAGGACTACTCAGCAGCACCGTTTTGGCGCAACCCGCCGCCACCGAAGAATCTGCCCAGGGCGAAACCCTCAGCGTCGAAGCCAGCCCCCCGAAAAAAGGCGTGTACCTATCGGACTGGTTCAACCAGGACCTGACCGTCATCGGTAGCAAAGACATCAGCTTCGGTCCGCAGCCGGCCGACGATATTTACCTGGAATATGAATACTTCGGGCGCAAAGGACCGTTCGAGTTGTACGGCTACATCGACATCCCGAAAATCTTCGACATCGGCAACAGCCATGACAAAGGCGTCTGGGACCACGGCTCACCGGTGTTCATGGAACACGAACCGCGCATCTCCATCGACTACCTGGCCGGACGCAGCCTGGCGGTCGGGCCGTTCAAGGAATGGTACGTCGCGTTCGACTGGATCTACGACCATGGCAGCAACACCGCCAACCGCGCCAATACGCTTTACAGCGGCTTGGGCACCGACATCGACACCCATTCGCGGGTCAACCTGTCGGCCAACTTCTACGGGCGTTACCAATGGGAAAACTACGGCGCCAGCAATGAATACTCGTGGGACGGCTACCGCGCCCAGCTCAAATACATCGTGCCGATCAGCAGCTTCGAAAACGGCGCGTCGCTGACGTACATCGGTTTCACCAACTTCGATTTCGGCTCGGACCTGCACAAGGACAACCCGGCCCGTACCGCGAACGCCACTGTCGCCACCAACGTCTTGCTGTATTCGTTCACCCATTTACGTTTCACCCTGGTCGGCCGTTATTTCCATAACGGCGGCAATTGGGAGGATGGCAGCGAGTTGAATTTCGGCGACGGCGACTTCCGCGCCCGGTCCAACGGCTGGGGTTATTACGCCGGCATCGGTTATCAGTTCTGAGGCTTGTTTGAATCTGGAGGTTTTATGAATGCAATGACGCGTCTTTCCCTGGCCTGTGCCGCCCTGCTCTCTTCCACGGCCTGGGCGAGTGAAACACCGATCCAGCCGAAAGTGCTGCTGATCACCATGTTCGCCCCCGAGGCGCAACACTGGATCGATCGTCTGGAACTCAGGCAGGAAGTTCGAGTGCCAGGCCTGTCCGCCGAGTACCCGACGATTCGCTGCAACACGCAACAGGTGTGCCTGATGGTCACCGGCATGGGCCAGACCAACGCCGCCGCGTCGACACTGGCCTTGGCCCTGTCGCCGAAATTCGACCTGCGTAAAAGCTATTTCCTGATCGCCGGGATTGCCGGCATCAGCCCCAAGCACGGAACCATCGGCACCGCCGCGTGGGCGCACTATCTGGTGGAGTTCGGCACCCAGTGGGAAGTGGATTCGCGAGACGCGCCGAAAGACTGGCCGACCGGGTATATCGGCATCAACACCAAAGGCCCGAACGAAAAACCGCCGCTGGACTACAAGACCGAAGTCTTCGAGCTCAATCCGAAATTGCAGGCCAAGGCGTTCGCCCTGTCGCACAACGTCCAGTTGAGCGAGAGTAAAGAGTCGGCCACCTGGCGCATGAAGTATCCGTCGCCCCCAGCCAATCAACCGCCGGTGGTGACGCAATGCGACACGCTGGCGGGCAACACCTGGTTTTCCGGGACACGCTTGAGCGAGCGCGCCGAAGTCTGGACCCGGTTGCTGACGGACAATAAAGGCGAATACTGCACGACGCAGCAGGAAGACAGTTCCACGTATGAAGCGCTGTTGCGGGCCAGTCGCGAGGGGCTGGTGGACGTCCAGCGTCTGGCGGTGGTGCGCGCCGGCTCCGATTTCGATCGACCGGCACCGGGCCAGAGCGAAGTGGATAACCTGCTCAAGTACGCCGATCAGGGCGGATTCGTGCCGGCGCTGGAGAACCTGTACCGGACCGGGAATCCGTTGGTGCAGGAGATTTTGAATAATTGGTCGGCGTGGGAGAACGGTGTTCCCGACGCTTGATCTCACAACACAGATCCCCCTGTGGGAGCGAGCAGGCTCACTCCCACATTTTGATTGGGTCAGGGCAAGAGAATCACTTTGTCGCCACTGCCCTGGTTCACTTCGGCATACCGATCCAGCCCTTGTGCCAACGGCGATTCAAGCAGGCCCTCGGGCAACGGCAGCAACCCCTGATCAAAGAATTTGCCGAACTGATCCAGCATCGCCGCACACGCCTGGACGCCATACAGCAACGAATTGATCCCCACCACCGAACCGCCCTTGCGATACAGCGCCAACGCTGGCAGCTGCACCATGCCGTCCACCGGCGCGGCGATGATTGCGATGCGCCCGAACGCGGCCAGCGCCGGGACCGAGGCCGGCAGCCAGAAGCCCGTGGTGTCGAAAATCACGTCGGCACCGCCGGTATACACGGCGTTGACCTGCGCCCCCAACTCTTCGGGCTTATCCAGTTGCAACGTCTGATAACCCTGCGCCTGCAAATCCTTTACCTGCTCGGGGCGCCGCGCCGCTGCCAGCACCTGGGCGCCACGCACCTTGGCCAGCGCCAGCGCGGCACTGCCCACCGCCCCGCCACCGATCACCAATAGCCGCGTTTGCGCCGTTACCAGACTGCGCTCCAATGCATCCCACGCCGTGGTGTAGGGCACACCGAGGCTGGCGGCCTGGGCGAAGCTCAGATGAGTGGGTTTGAGCGCCACGCCATTGGCCGGCAGCTTGACGAACTGCGCATGCGACCCGTCGGCAAAAAAACCCAGCTCGCGACCGGTGCCCCAGACCTCTTGACCGATCAGCCCCTCGGGCCCTTCAACCACCACACCGGCGAAATCGCGCCCGGGAATGCGCGGCAAGGTGGTATAGGGGAAACGCCCGAGCACGTTCTTCACGTCGCTGGGATTCAGGCCAGCGGCCTTGATCTGGACCAGCACTTCATCGGCGCCGGGAACGGGGGTTGGAACATCGACATAGCGCAAGGCCGAGAGATCGCCGGTCTTGTCGAATTGCAGTGCTTTCATGGGAGTGTCCATCGCATCAAGGAAGGGGTTCAGGAGATCCAGCCGCTGACCAGTTGCCGGCCCATGGGCCACAACTTCTCACCGGCGAGCATGCCCAGCAGGCCCACCAGCGCAATGGCCGGTGGTGCGGGAGAACGAAAATCCAGGGCGCCGTACACCAGGCCGACGCCCAGACCGATGACCAGCGAGATGAGGTAGCTCATGGCAGACTCCGAGGGCAAAAAAGGTATGCCTGAAGTCTAGAGCGAGGTGACGGCGGGCATCGGCCAAGTGCTTCTGAATATCGGCCAAAACATCTTCACGCCTGACGTTGACTCGCCGAAAACTGCGAAGGCACGACACCCAGTTCCCGGCGGAACATGTCGCTGAAGCTGCTCGGTGAATAGCCCAGTTCCCGGGCAATCGTGCTGACCGGCACGCCCTGGATCAATTCTGCCGCTGCCGTCGCCAGTTGCACCTGCCGCCGCCATTCAGCGAAGCCCATGCCCAGGCCATCCTTGAACAGCCGCGCGAGGGTACGCACGCTGGCCCCGGCATTTTCCGCGTGCTGTTCGAAGGGGATGTCCAGCGAGGGCGCGGCCATGACCGCCTGACACAGGTTCATCAACCGTCGCTCGGACTCACCCGGCAAGGGGATTTTCAGCCGCGAACGCCTGGCCCGTCTAAGCTCCAGCAGTGCCAGGCCGACCAGCGCTTCGTAATACTCGGGTGCGCCATCATCGCCCTGCTCCACCAGCCCGACGATCAGCTCCCGCAGCAGGCCGCCGACTTCAATCACTTGAACACTGTCATCCAGCGTGGCGGCCAGTGAGGGCCGCAGGTAGATATTGCGCATCTGCAGGTCCGAGACCACGCGAATCCCGTGGGGCACGCCCGGTGGCAGCCACACCGCCCGCTGCGGTGGCACCACCAGCGCTTCATGGGGCGTTTCAACCCACATGACCCCGCTCATCGCGTACAGCAGCTGGCCCCAGTCATGCTGGTGCGGCTCGATGTACAAGCCACGCGGGTAGGTCCGTGCCAGCGGTTGCACGGGGACATCGGTGTCACTCAGATCTGGAGGGGCAGCAAGGGCCATGGGCAATGATCATTGGGGAATTCAGGTGTTTGCATGGTAACGAGCCACCAGCATTGTCGCCACTGGCGGCAGCCGTCCGCCAATCCAAGTGAATTTTCCGCTAGCCGGACGATCCTTCTATTACCACAGGGAGGAATACGGGCTTTATGAACAACGCAAAACTTTTCGTCATCGAATACACCCTTCATGGCGTTCCCAAGTCATTCATTATCCGCCTGGACAAGATGGACAACGCGGAAGCTTGGCATTGGGCCAGTTGTGACGCCGGCGTCGGACGAATCCCTCGCTTTGGCCGGGAGAAGGTGCAAAAAACCAGCAAGCCGCTGGCGGAAAAGTTCGGGATCGAAAACGTGACCTGGCGACCGGCTGGCTGAAGCTCGAAAAAAGGGGAAAACAGACATAAAAAAAGTGGAGCCAGGGCGGCTCCACTTTTCGTATTGCGTTGATGAGTTATTTGGCGTGGGCGCACTTGCAGCCTTTGCTCGCGCACTCTTCGCCATGTTCGTGGTGCTTGGCGCACGCTTCACAGCAATAGTGCTTGCCGTGACGCGCTATCGGATGTTCGCCCAGTTTGCATGAGCATTTGGGGCAGTCGCAGGTACTGTCACTGCTGATCATGAGCCTGACTCCATGTGTGGTGGTCGTCGGGTGCGCAATCGCTGGCACCGTCATACCAGTGTAGGAGCTGTCGAGTGAAACGAGGCTGCGATCTTTTGACGTTGGTTTTTTAAAAGATCGCAGCCTCGTTTCACTCGACAGCTCCTACAGCGCTCGTCAAGGAGTCCGGCGTCAGGCCTGACGGGTGTTGCTGCGGTACATGAAGAACAAGGCCAGCGCGAGACACGCCATTGCCACGATCCGGCTGCTCGACAACTCGATCGCCGGATTGCCCAGCCAGCCGAAGTTATCGATCAACATCCCCATGCCCAGTTGCCCGAGAATCACTGCCACGGTCGCCACCGCCGTGCCGACGCGCGGCACCGCGCCGACCATGACCATCATGTAGACCACGCCGAACAGCGCGCCGCTGAGCTGCCATTTCGGCACGTCCAGCAGGCTGACGGCATGGGCCGGTTCGAAAAACAGGATCAGCAACCCGGTGACCACCGCGCCGACCGCAAAGGTCAGCAAACTGCTGCGCAACACACCAACGGTTTCGCCCAGACGCCCGTTAATCGCCGCCTGAACACTCAACACCGCACCGGCGGCCACGACCACCGCCAACAAAATAATCAGATTCATCATCAACCCCGAGCGATCAGAACAAGTGCCGCGACAATCAGCAGCAAGGCCAGCCAACGTTCACCGTTGACCTTTTTGCGCGCGGTGCCGAACCAGCCGAAGTGGTCGATCAACACGCTTTTGCCGACCTGCCCGGAGAGGATCGCGATCATCGTCATGGCAATACCGATGTGCGGCGTGGCCATGGTCAGCACCACCACGTAGATCGGCCCAAGGAAACCGCCGATCAACTGCCAGCGCGGCAAGGTGTTCAAGGCCGGTCCCTGTTGCTTGCCGCTGAACAACAGCAGCAAGAACAGAATCGCCGAACCCACGCCGAAGATGCTCAACGTCGCCCATAAATGCCCGACCTGAACCCCGAGCGGGCCAAGCAGACCGGCCTCCACGGAAAGGCCCATGCCCGCCAGGATCACCAGCGGCAGCAACAACAGGCGCAGCCCGGGGTTGGTCGCTGGCGTCGCAGCGATGTCGATTGAAGAAGCTTGCATAAGGAAAACCTGCCAGTAATCAGTTAAGTCGCTGAACTGTGGGAGCGGGCTTGCCCGCGATGACGGTCTATCAGTTGATATTGCGGCGCCTGAAACACCGCCATCGCGGGCAAGCCCGGCTCCCACAGGGATCTGCGGTGTTAAGGCGTTAACCCGCCGGATGGCGCGCATTATCGGCTGGCGATCCTTTGCGATAAATGGGAGCATCCTGACAACACTTTTGCGTAAACCGCACAGCAGGATAACTATGCACGGCCTCAACGAACTGGGATTCAAGGCACTCCGGCTGTTTGTCGCGGTGCTCGACCACGGCAGTTTTTCCGAAGTCGCCCGCCGCGAAGGCCTGGCGCCCTCTTCGATTTCCCGGCAGATCCAGTTGATGGAACAGGCCTTGAACCAGCAATTGCTCTATCGCCATACGCGCGCCGTCACGCCCACCGAAGCCGGGCGCATGCTGGGCCATCACGCGCGACTGGTGCTGGTGCAACTGGAAGAAGCCGAGCAAGCCTTGCAGGAACAGCAAAGCGAACCGAGCGGACTGGTACGGATCAACGCGCCGGTGGTGTTCGGGCAGCGCCATCTCACGCCGTGGCTGGGGCAGCTGTGCGAGCGCTACCCGAAACTGCAATTGGATATCCAGCAGACCGACAGCTACATCGACCCATTACAGGAAGGCGCCGACCTGCTGTTTCGCATCGGCCCGTTGCACGATTCGAGCATGCAGGCGCGCATCCTCGCGCCGCACCGCTTTCAAGTCGCCGCCAGCCCGGCCTATCTGCAACGCCACGGCACGCCGCGACATCCCGAGGATCTGGCGGCGCATCAATGCCTGGCCTACAAAGGCGTGACGGGCCAACAGCGCTGGTTTTTCCGCCAGGACCAGCAGGACTGGACGCCCTACTCGGTGAAAGGACCGATCACCGGCAACCACGCCGACACACTCACCCAGGCCGCTGAACAGGGGCTGGGGCTGGTGATGTTTCCGTCGTGGCTGATTGGTGAAGCGGTGCGCAGCGGCACGCTGGTGCCGGTACTTGCGGACTATCAGGTGTCCAACAGCCTTGAGCCGCAGCAGATTGCGGTGCTGTGGCCCGGTAGTCGGCGGTTGTCGGTGAAGGTGCGGACAGTCATCGACTTCTTTGTGGAATGCTTCGGCACAGTGCCCTACTGGGACAGACCCTGATACCACATCCCCTTGTGGGAGCGGGCTTGCCCGCGATGAGGCCAGCACAACGGACACTGATGTCGACTGAACTGACGCCATCGCGGGCAAGCCCGCTCCCACAGGTTCTTCGGGGTGTCAGATTCGGAACTGTCCGACCAGTTTACCCAGGCGCTGACCGAGGTCGGCGAGGCTGCGCGAGGTCTGGGCGCCGAGTTGGGTTTCGTCGGCGACACTGTCCACCGCCACGGCAATCTGGTGCACGCTGCGGTTGATCTCTTCGGCCACGGCGGTCTGTTCTTCCGCCGCGCTGGCAATCTGCGCGTTCATCGAGTTGATGGTGCCGATCAACTGGGCCATGGTGTCCAGCGATGCGCCGGCCTCATTGGCCTGGGCCGAGGTGCCATCGCCCGCTTCACTGGAACGACGCATCGCTTCCACCGCCGATTGAGTCCCGGCCTGCAAACGGTCGATCATGCCCTGGATTTCCTGGGTGCTGATCTGCGTGCGACTGGCCAGCGCCCGCACTTCGTCGGCCACCACCGCAA
Source organism: Pseudomonas arsenicoxydans (assembly GCF_900103875.1). Classification (NCBI taxonomy): domain Bacteria; kingdom Pseudomonadati; phylum Pseudomonadota; class Gammaproteobacteria; order Pseudomonadales; family Pseudomonadaceae; genus Pseudomonas; species Pseudomonas arsenicoxydans. The sequence continues at coordinate 5,480,791 of NZ_LT629705.1, forward strand.
AACCACGTCCCGCTTCGCCGGCGCGCGCTGCTTCAATCGCAGCGTTCAGCGCCAGCAGGTTGGTCTGCTCGGCAATCGAGCGAATCACCCCCAGCACGCTGACAATCGACGACACGTCTTTTTGCAGGCTGTCGAGGGACACGCCGCTGCTGCGAATGTCGTCCACCAACGCATGAATTTTCACAATGCTGCCCGCCACCACACGCTTGGCAGCCTGGCCTTCCTCGTCGGTTTGCTGGGCCGCGACCGCTGCATTTTGTGCACTTTTCGCCACTTCCTGCGCCGCCGCCGACATTTCGTTGATCGCCGTGGCGACCTGATCGGTCTCGTGGCGCTGACGCTCCATCGCCTGATCCGAACGCTGGGCCTGATCGGAGACCTGAGTCACCAGGCCGGTCAGCTGCGAAGTCATTTCGGTGATCTGGCGCACCAGGCCGTGGATCTTGTCGACGAAACGGTTGAACGAGCCGGCCAGTTCGCCGAGTTCATCCTGGCTGGTGATGGTCAGGCGACGGGTCAAGTCGCCCTCGCCCGCCGCGATGTCATCGAGGTTGGCTTTCATCAGGTTCAGCGGACGCAGAATGGTATTGGCCAGCAGCATCCCGGCGGCTGCGATCACCAACAGCACCACCACGGCAATCCCGACGATGCTCAGCACCACGCCTTCCATGCGTTCCTGGACCTTGGCCTCCACCAGGGCGACTTGCGCTTCGATGCCGTCAAGGTTGACCGAGGTGCCGACCGCCATGTCCCACTTGGGCAGGTATTCGGTGTAACCGAGCTTGGGCACCAGCACTTGGGTGTTGCCAGGCAATGGCGAGCTGTATTGCAGGTAGTGAGTGCCGTCCTTGGCGACGTTCACCAGGTCACGGTTGACGTAGACGCCGTTCGGGTCGCGGTTGTCCTTGAAGCTCTGGCCCACGCCATCGGGGCTGTTGGCCTTGAACAGGCGCACGGTGTTGGAGTCATAGCCGAAGAAGTAGCCGTCCTTGCCGTAGGTGATGCTCGACAGCAGCTTGATCGCCTGGGCCCGCGCCGCGTTATCGCCCTGGGCGGCCGCGTCGTACAACGGTTTGATCGTGGTCATGGCGACCGCGACGTAGCTTTGCAGGGTGGCCTTGGCATCGCTGAGCAGACGCTGGCGCGTTTCCTCGACTTCCTTGCGGGCCTGTTCCTGCAGAATGAACAACGTGGTCAGGCTGATGACCAGCGCAAAGAGCAACACCGGGAGGACGGCAAGGGACAGGACTTTAGCCTTCAGGCTCAGGCGCATGACGGTTCACTCTTTTGATTTTATTGGCGTGGTTAAAGGCTGTAACGGCACGCCGGACCAAAAGTTGAGTCAGGGTCACTTTGAACCTGTGGGAGCGGGCTTGCCCGCGATAGCGTCGGTACATTCAGTATCAATGTGACTGAAAGGCCGCCATCGCGGGCAAGCCCGCTCCCACAGGGTTAGAGGTGTTACAGAACCATCGCGGCGACCCAGCCAAACGCCAGCAGCGGCAGGTTGTAGTGCAGGAAGGTCGGCACCACGGTGTCCCAGATGTGGTGATGCTGGCCGTCGATGTTCAGGCCGGAGGTCGGGCCCAGCGTCGAGTCCGAGGCCGGCGAACCGGCGTCGCCCAAGGCGCCGGCCGTGCCGACGATGCACACGATCGCAATCGGGCTGAAGCCCAGCTGCACGCACAACGGCACGAAAATCGCCGCCAGGATCGGCACGGTGGAAAACGACGAGCCGATGCCCATCGTCACCAGCAGGCCGACCAGCAACATCAGCAATGCCCCCACGCCTTTGCTGTGATCGATCCACGACGCCGACGCCTCGACCAGGGTTTGCACCTCACCGGTGGCCTTCATCACTTCGGCAAACCCTGAAGCGGCGATCATGATGAAACCGATCATCGCCATCATTTTCATGCCTTCGGTGAACAGGTCGTCCGTGTCGCGCCACTTCACGATGCCCGAGACGGAGAAGATCAGAAAACCGGCGAGCGCACCGATGATCATTGAGTCCAGCAGCAACTGAATGATGAACGCCGCTGCGATAGCGACACCGGCGACCATCAGGCTCAGCGGGTTGTACTCAACCGCCACTTGCTCGACTTGTTCGATCTTTTCCAGGTCGTAGACGCGCTTTTTGCGGTAGCTGATAAAGGCTGCCGCCAGCCCCACGACCATGCCCAGAGCCGGAATACCCATGGCATGGGTGACATTGATGCCGGTGATGTCGACGCCGCTGCGGGCCACGTTGGCCAGCAGGATTTCATTGAGGAATATGTTGCCAAAGCCCACCGGCAAGAACATGTACGGCGTGATCAGGCCGAAGGTCATGACGCAGGCGATCAACCGGCGATCCAGTTGCAGCCGGGTCAATACATAAAGCAGCGGCGGCACCAGCAACGGAATAAAGGCGATATGTATCGGCAGGATGTTCTGCGATGCGATAGCCACCACCCAGAGCAGACCGATCAGCAGCCACTTGACCTGGCGGCCACCGCTGGCGTGCTGGCGATCGACCATCGCCAATGCCTTGTCCGCCAGCGCATGGGCCAGGCCGGACTTGGCAATCGCCACGGCGAATGCCCCGAGCAAGGCGTATGACAATGCCACCGTCGCGCCGCCGCCGAGGCCGCTGTTGAAGGCTTTGAGGGTGGCGTCGATGCCCAGGCCACCGGTCAAACCACCCACCAGCGCGCCGACGATCAGTGCGATCACGACGTGCACGCGGGACAGGCTGAGGATCAGCATGACGCCGACCGCAGCAATTACAGCATTAATCATCGTTACCTCAAGGCAAGCGAAATGAGCTCAGCCGGCAGTCTGCGAAGAGCCGCCAGCGGATCAAGGAATGGGTTTTATTAGAGGGCGCGCACTGTGCCGGACCAGTGCCGCCTTGTCAAAGCCGACTCAAATCCTTGTAGGAGCTCCTACAAGGGGATCACGGGGTTTAAAGAAAGCGGATTTACGGCCGCTACAGTGCAAAGTCTCAGATATTTATCGAATAAGGACGTCTCCATGTCGCTCAGACAACTTTCCATTCAATGGAAAATCACCCTGCTGGCCGGACTGTGCCTGGCCGGCATCGTGACCCTGCTGGTGGGTCTTTCGCTGTACCGCATGGAGCACAGCTCCGAGATGGTGAAAGCCTCAAGCATGGAGATGCTCACCGAGGCCGCGCAGGCCCGGATTGAATCCCAAGGTGAAAACCAGGCGCTGGGGATTCGCCAGCAGTTCATGGACGCCTATCAATATGGTCATGGTTTTTCGCGGCAGGTGCTGTTCCTGCGCGATCAAGCCGAGAAGCGTTTTCTGGACGCCTTCGACCTGCGTGAAGACCTGACCCGCCAGGTCAAATCGGCGCTGCAGGCCAACCCCGAACTACTCGGCCTGTCCCTGGTGTTCGAAGCCAACGCGCTGGATGGCAAGGATGAGCTGTTCGCAGGCCAGGCGGAGCTGGGCAGCAACGACAAGGGTCGGTTTGCCCTGTACTGGTCGCAACCGACGCCGGGCAAGGTCACCTCCATGGCGCTGCCGGAAAGTGACATGGCCGACACCAGCACCGGCCCCAGCGGCGAGCCGGCCAACGCCTGGTTCACCTGCCCGCGCACCACGCTCAAGCCCTGCGTGATCGAACCGTACTTCTATGCGATCGACGGCCAGAACGTGTTGATGACCAGCATCGTGTTCCCGCTGATAGTCAACGGCAAAGTCATCGCCTCGCTGTCGGTGGACATCAACCTCAACAGCCTGCAAGCCATGAGCCAGGGCGCCAGTAAAAAGCTCTACGACGGTCAGACCAGCGTCAGCATCATCAGCCCGGTCGGCCTGCTCGCGGGTTACAGCCCGGACGCCAGCAAACTCAGCCAGCGCCTGGACGCCGTGGACAAGACCAACGGCGCCGAGCTGATTCGCCTGCTTGCCGCCAGCAGCAAAACCGAAAGCCTGCACAATGATCATCAACTCAAAGTACTGTCGCCGTTCCTGCCGATTCCCGGTGGCAAGCCCTGGGGCGTGTTGCTCGACGTGCCGGAAAAAGTCCTGGTCGGCCCCGCCGATGCCCTGAAAAAACAACTCGACGACAGCAACCGGTCCGGCACGCTGGTCGAGCTCGGCCTGGGCGTGCTCGCCGCGCTGATTGGCTTGTTGCTGGTGTGGCTGATGGCCCGCAGCGTGACCAGGCCGATCCTTGGCGTGGCGCACATGCTCGAAGACATCGCCAGCGGCGAAGGCGACCTGACCCGGCGCCTGGCCTATGACAAACAGGATGAGCTGGGGCAGTTGGCCGGCTGGTTCAACCGTTTCCTCGACAAGCTGCAACCGATCATCGCCGAGGTCAAACGCTCGGTGCAGGACGCGCGCAGCACAGCTGACCAATCGGCCGCCATCGCCTCCCAGACCAGCGCCGGCATGGAGCAGCAATACCGCCAGGTCGACCAAGTGGCGACGGCGTCCCACGAAATGAGCGCCACCGCCCAGGACGTCGCCCGCAGCGCGGCGCAAGCGGCCCAGGCGGCACGCGATGCCGATCATGCGACCCGTCGCGGCCTGACGGTGATCGACCAGACCACCACCAGCATCGACAACCTCGCCGCCGACATGAGCGCAGCGATGGTGCAAGTCGAAGGCCTGGCGGCGAACAGCGAGAAAATCGGTTCGGTGCTGGAAGTGATTCGCGCCATCGCCGAACAGACCAACCTGCTGGCGCTCAACGCCGCCATCGAAGCTGCCCGGGCCGGTGAAGCCGGACGTGGTTTTGCCGTGGTGGCTGACGAAGTGCGCAACCTGGCACGACGCACTCAGGAATCGGTCGAAGAAACCCGACTGGTGATCGAGCAGTTGCAGAGCGGCACCCAGGACGTGGTCGGCTCGATGAACAACAGCCATCGCCAGGCCCAAGGCAGCGTCGAACAAGTGGGTCAGGCGGTCACGGCGTTGCGCCAGATTGGCGAGGCCGTGACGGTGATCAGCGACATGAACCTGCAGATCGCCTCGGCGGCCGAAGAGCAAAGCGCGGTGGCCGAGGAGATCAACAATAACGTAGCAACAATTCGCGACGTGACCGAATCGCTGTCGGGACAGGCGAACGAGTCGGCGCGGGTGAGCCAGTCGCTCAACAGCCTGGCGAATCAGCAGCAGGGATTGATGGATCAATTCAGGGTCTAACCCGGATTTAGTGCCCACTAAAGATCCAATGTGGGAGCGGGCTTGCCCGCGAATGCGGTGTTTCAGCAACAGAGATGTCGACTGACACACCGCTTTCGCGAGCAAGCCCGCTCCCACAGGATATTCAGCGTTTGGGTAATTGGATGATGACCTTCAACCCACCCCACTCACTCTCCTCAAGCCTCAACACCCCGCCCCACGAATCGACAATGTCGCGCACGATGCCCAATCCCAACCCGTGCCCGTCGGTCTGTTCATCCAGCCGCGTGCCCCGGCCGAACACCTGATCACGCTGCTCCACGGGAATGCCCGGGCCATCGTCTTCCACGCTCAACAAAAACCCTTCTGCCATCTCGACCACGCTCAAGCGAACCTCGGCATCCGCCCATTTGCAGGCGTTGTCCAGCAGGTTGCCCAGCAACTCCAGCAAATCCTCGCGATCCCACGGCAACTGCAAACCGCTGGGCGCCCGGTAGCTGAGGTCCAGGTGCTCGCCGTGAATCATGCGCAACGTCGCCAGCAAACCCGGCAGCTGCGCATCGCAATCAAACAACGCACCCGGCAGCGCATCGCCGGATAACCGCGCGCGGTTGAGCTCGCGATTGAGTCGCTGCTGAACCTGTTGCAGTTGCGCCTTGAGGGTCTTGCGCAACTCGGGATGAGCGTCGAGTTTCTCGCTCGACGCCAGGCTCAGCAACACCGCCAGCGGCGTTTTCAACGCGTGCCCCAGGTTACCCAAGGCATTGCGCGAACGCTTGAGGCTGTCCTCTGTGTGCGCAAGCAAATGGTTGATCTGCGCCACTAGCGGCTCGAGCTCCACCGGCACCTGATCATCGAGTTGCGAGCGCTGGCCCTGTTGCAGCTGGGCGATTTGCTCGCGGGCCTTTTCCAGCGGACGCAAGGCGCGACGCACCGTGATCCGTTGCAGCAGCAGAATCAGCAGCAGCCCCGCCAACCCCAGACCGATCCCGACCTGTTGCATGCGCCGAAAACTCTCGCGCACCGGGGTGTAATCCTGCGCCACGCTGATCGAAATCGACTGACCGAGCCGCCGATAGTCCGAACGCAGCACCAGCAACTGCTGGCCTTCGGGCCCCAGTTGCAGGTTGCTGTGCAGGCCCGGGTGGTCAAGGCTCGGCATCTCCTGATCCCATAACGAACGGGAGCGCCAGTGCTTGTCGGCGAAATCGATACGGAAGTAATGCCCGGAAAATGGCCGTTGATAGGCCGGCGACAGGTGCCGTTCATCCAGCTGCAAGCCTTGCGGCCCGCGCACCAGCGCCACCAGAAGGTTTTCACTGTCGTCACGCAGACCGGCTTCGAGGTAACGCTGCAAGCCCATTTCAAACAGCCACAGGCTGGTCTGCGCCAGCACCAGGCCGACAACCACCATCACGCTGATCAGGCCCAGGCTCAAGCGGCGCTGGATCGACCTCACCGGGCTTGCCCGCCGAACAGGTAACCCTGGCCGCGACGGGTTTCGATGACGCTGCGCCCCAGCTTGCGCCGCAGGTGGTTGACGTGCACTTCGAGCACGTTGGAATCACGCTCGGTTTCACCGTCGTAGAGGTGTTCGGCGAGGTGGCTTTTGGAAAGGATTTGTTCAGGGTGCAACATGAAATAACGCAGCAGACGGAATTCGGCGGCGGTCAGCTGGATGTCGGCGCCGTCGCGGGTCACGCATTGACGGCCTTCGTCCAGATGCCAACCGGCGGCCTTGAGCGTTGGCTGATTAGCCTGGCCGTGGGAGCGGCGCAACAACGCCTGGACCCGCAGGTGCAGCTCTTCGGGGTGGAACGGTTTGGTCAGGTAATCGTCGGCGCCGGCCTTGAGGCCTTCGATGCGCTCGGCCCAGGAATCGCGAGCCGTGAGGATCAGCACTGGCGTCATCAGGCCGCCGGCACGCCATTGCGCCAGCACCTCAAGCCCCGGCAAACCCGGCAGGCCGAGGTCGAGGATGATCAGGTCATACGGTTCGCTGCTGCCCTGATACACCGCGTCGCGGCCATCGGCCAGCCAATCCACGGCGTAGCCCTGGCGGTTGAGCCCGGCCATCAATTCGTCGGCCAGGGGCACATGGTCTTCCACCAGCAACAATCGCATCGGTCAGTCTTCCCTGTCTTTGAGCAAGCGGCCAGTGGCGGCTTCGATGTCCAGTTCGCGGACCACGCCTTGGGCGGTCAGCAACTCGACTTCATAAATGTAGACGTCATGTTTTTCTTCAAGCTCGGCTTCCAGCAATTTGGACCCCGGATAGCGGTCCAGCGCCTGTTGCAGCAGTTGCTCCAGAGGCAGGATGACGCCACGCTGACGCAGGCGCAGGGCTTCGTCCTGATCCAGGTCGCGCGCCATGACCACCGAGCAAAACGCCAGCAACAGCAGCGCCATGCTTGAAAATGAAAGCACCTTCATTACGTATCCTGATGATCCTTGAGTAGCTGGCCGCTGACCGCGTCTAATTCCAGGTCCCACTCAATGCCTTGTGGGTCGCGCAGCTCAACCTGATAGATGTACTTGCCGTACTCTTCTTCCAGCTCGGTTTGAGTGATTTTGGCGCCGGGGTGTTTGGCCAGAGCGGTGGCGTTGAGCTTCTCGAAAGACACAATGGTACCAGCGTCGCGCAGCCGCAGGGCTTCGTCGGGCCCCAGGTCACGAGCGTGGGCGATGCTGGCAGTCATGGCGATGAGGGATGCGGCGATCAGGGCAGTCAGGATTTTCATAAGGGGGTGTCTCCGTATTTTCTTATGTGTTGCCTACGCCGGGCACCTTAGCGAGCTGAACTTAACTGAAACTGAATTGCCATCATTGAAGTAGCACCTCGATATCATCGACCTGCACAAAAACCTGTGGGAGCGAGCCTGCTCGCGATGGGGGCGGCACATCCAGCATTGATGTTGCCTGACAGACCGTCATCGCAAACAGACTCGCTCCCACAGTCGATTTGTCGCGTTGCCTGACCTGTTTATAATCCGCCCGCTTGCCAATAATCGAGACCGGTATGACCGCCATCCACATCAAGTTCCCTGCCCTGACCCTCAAGGCCGGCCCTCGCGCCTTTGCGCGCATCCGTAAAGACGGTTTGAGCGCCGCCGATGTCGGCACGTTGCCAGGGGCGGCCGGTGGGCCAAAAGCGTTGGGAATTCAAGGTCTGGACCTGGCGTTGTTCGGCGAATGGTTGCCGGCCGCGCCGCGAGAGCGCTCGCTGATTGGCGCCTCGGTGGGTTCCTGGCGCTTCGCCAGCGCCTGCCTGCCGGATGCCGCCGAAGGTATTCGACGCCTCGGTCACCTCTACACCGGGCAGGACTTCGCCAAAGGCGTGACCATGGCGCAGATCAGCCAAAGCTCGCAGCGCATGCTCGATGAACTGCTCGACGGCCGCGATGCGTCGATCCTGAACAATGCCCATTACCGACTGAACATCATGGTGGTCAAAAGCCACGGCAACCTGGCCGACGATCATCGCGGCCGGCTCGGGCTGGCGCTGGGATCGGTGATCGCCGACAACTTGCGCGGTCGCGCGCGGCTGGCGCGGCATTTCGAGCGGCTGATCATCCACGACCCGCGCCTGATGCCTCCGGTCAATGCGCTGAACGATTTCCCGTCGCGCTTCGTCGCGCTCACTGCCGGCAACCTGCGCCAGGCCCTGCTCGCCTCGGGCTCAATTCCGATGGTCATGGAAGGCGTGCGTGATCTGCCGGGTGCTGGCGCCGGGACGTTCCGCGACGGCGGACTGCTGGACTATCACCTCGACCTGCCCTATAGCGGCAACGACATCGTGCTGTACCCGCACTTCACCGACCGGGTGATCCCCGGCTGGTTCGACAAGACCCTTCCGTGGCGCCGCGCCTGCCCTGCGCGCTTGCAGGATGTTCTGCTGCTGGCGCCGTCGAAGGACTACCTGGCGCGCCTGCCCTACGGCAAGCTGCCGGACCGCAACGATTTCAAACGCTTCATGGGCGATGCACCGAGCCGGCAGAAATACTGGCGAGCGGCGATGGATGAAAGCCGGCGTCTGGGCGACGAGTTCCTCGAACTGGCCGCCAATGGTCGCCTCGGCGAGCGCTTGCTGACCCTTTAGTCAGTGTTTTGCCCAGAGCTCTGGTAAACTCGCCGCCTGCCCACATCGCCGCGGCGATCGCCACCTGACAGAGCTGAAAATCACTGTGGAAATTTTCAAAGAGTTTACGTTCGAATCCGCCCACCGCCTGCCTCACGTGCCGGAAGGCCACAAGTGCGGTCGCTTGCATGGTCACTCGTTCAAAGTGGCGATCCACTTGAGCGGCGACCTCGATCCGCACACCGGCTGGATCCGCGACTTCTCGGAAATCAAGGCGATCTTCAAGCCGCTGTACGAGCGCCTGGACCACAACTATCTGAACGACATTCCTGGCCTGGAAAACCCGACCAGCGAAGTGCTGGCCAAATTCATCTGGAATGAATTGAAGCCCCTGCTGCCGGAGCTCAGCGCGATCCGTATCCATGAGACATGCACCAGCGGCTGCATCTATCACGGCGAGTAATCCGACCTGAAAGACAACGCATTCCCCTGAGGGAATGCGTTTCGTCAGTGATACAGAAAACAGCCTTCACGGCTGTTTTTTTATGCCTATGCTTTTTGGCTTGCACCTGCCAAGAGGACTCGCGCATGACTGACTGGCCACTGCCCCAAACCTATCGCTTCAACGGACATTGCGTTCGCTACGCCGTACGGGGCGACGGCCCGCCGCTGGTGTTCGTGCATGGCACGCCGTTCTCTTCTTGTGTGTGGCACCGGATTGCACCGCATTTCATCGCCACGCACCGGGTGTATTACTTCGACCTGCTGGGCTATGGCCAATCGGAAAAAATCACTGGGGACGTGTCGCTGGGCGTGCAGAACGTCTTGCTGGCGCAGTTGCTCGATCACTGGGGGCTGGAACGGCCGGATGTGGTGGCCCACGATTTCGGCGGCGCCACTGCGCTTCGCACGCACCTGCTCAACGGCAAGGATTATCGAAGCCTGACGCTGATCGACCCGGTGGCGTTGACGCCGTGGGGTTCGCCGTTCGTCCAGCATGTGCGCCAGCACGAGGCGGCGTTCAGTGGCCTGCCCGATTACATCCAGCGCGCCATTGTGCCGGCCTATATTCGCGGGGCGATCAAGCGCGACATTAGCGATGAAGAACTTGCACCCTATGTGCAGCCGTGGCTGGGCGATCCGGGGCAAGCGGCGTTCTATCGGCAGATTGCGCAGATGGATGAGCGTTATACCCGTGAGGCCGAAGGGCTGTACCCGACGGTTCGCTGCCCGGTGCAAATCCTCTGGGGCGAAGACGATCAGTGGATCCCCATCGAACGTGGGCGGGCGCTGCAGCAGATGATTGCCGGAGCACAATTTCACCCCGTACCCAATGCCGGGCATTTGGTGCAGGAAGATGCGCCGGAGGCGATTGTTGCGGCGTTGCTGAAGTTTTTGCCCCTGATCCAATCCCCCTGAAGAAACCGAGTCCCCTGTGGGAGCAGGCTTGCCCGCGATAGCGGTGTGTCATTAGACACATGCATCTACTGACCCACTGCTATCGCGGGCAAGCCCGCTCCCACATGGGCTCTGTATTCCTGCAGACGCACTGCTTTCGTGCCTTCGCCCGCATCAAACTTGCCGGCTCGACTATAAATAACAGCGCCACCTTGGCGTTGGCACGACCACTGCACAACCCAGCGCGTCTCTCATCCAGCAAGGAACGCCACATGACGCAGAACGATCCAGGTAACGACTACCCCCTCAGCGAAGTGCCGATGCACGCGCGCAAGGGCCTCGCCTCCACGGCCATGGTGCTGCTGGGTTTCACCTTCTTCACCGCCACCATGTTCGCCGGCGGCAAGCTTGGTGTGGCGTTCAGTTTCGGCGAGATGATGGCGGTGATTATCGTCGGCAACTTGCTGCTGGGGATCTACGCCGCAGGCCTGGGTTACATCGCGTTCAAAAGCGGCCTCAATTCCGTGCTGATGGGCCGTTTCTGCTTCGGTGAGGTCGGCAGCAAACTCAGCGACCTGATCCTCGGTTTTACCCAGATCGGCTGGTACGCCTGGGGCACTGCGACGGCGGCGGTGGTGCTCGGCAAGTATTTCGAGTTGGACCAAGGCACCGTGCTGGGCCTGATGGTGCTGTTCGGCCTGATGTTCTGCGCCACCGCGTATGTCGGTTATCGCGGGCTGGAAATCCTCTCCTACATCGCGGTGCCGGCGATGATGTTGCTGCTGATGCTGTCGATGTGGGTGGCGACGGTGAAGGTCGGCGGGCTCGACGGGTTGCTCGCGGTAGTACCGACCGGATCGCTGGACTGGTCGACCGCGATTACCCTGGTGTTCGGCACCTTCGTCAGCGGCGCCACCCAGGCCACCAACTGGACGCGGTTCTCCCGTTCGGCCCGGGTCGCGGTCCTGGCCAGCCTGATCGGCTTCTTCATCGGCAACGGTCTGATGGTGTTGATCGGGGCCTACGGGGCCATCGTCTACCAGCAACCGGACGTGGTCGAGGTGCTGTTGCTGCAAGGGTTCGCCATGGCCGCGATGGCCATGTTGCTGCTCAATATCTGGAGCACCCAGGACAACACCATCTACAACTTCGCCGTCGCCGGTTGCAACCTGCTGCGCACCGGTCGGCGCAAGACCGTGACCCTGGCCGGCGCAGTGATCGGCACGCTGCTCGCCCTGCTGGGCATGTACGACATGCTGGTGCCGTACCTGATTCTGCTGGGCACGGTAATTCCGCCGATCGGCGGCGTGATCATGGCCGACTTCTTCTTTCGCTATCGTGGTCAATATCCTCGACTGGCCGATGCCCGACTGCCGGCGTTCAACTGGCCCGGGTTGACGGCCTATGCGCTCGGCACCGTCGCGGCATTCAATTCGCCGTGGGTCGCGCCGCTGGTAGGGATTGCCGCTGCCGCGTTAACGTATGTGTTATTGACCAGCGTCCTGGGTGCCCGGGCCGCTGAAGCGCCATTACAAGATCTATAAAAGGATTCGCCTGATGCACATCATCAACGCCCGGCTGCGCAACCAGGATGGCCTGCATGAGTTGCACCTGGAAAACGGCCTGATCCGCACCATCGCCCGGCAGACCGAAGCCCCGACCCTGGGCCCCGATGACCTGGACGCCGGCGGCAACCTGGTGGTGCCGCCCTTCGTCGAGCCACACATTCACCTCGATGCCACCCTCACCGCCGGCGAGCCGCGCTGGAACATGAGCGGCACGCTGTTCGAAGGCATCGAGTGCTGGGGCGAGCGCAAGGTGACCATCACCGAGGAAGACACCAAGACTCGCGCCAATAAAACCATCCAGACCCTCGCCGCCCACGGCATCCAGCATGTGCGCACCCACGTCGACGTCACCGACCCGCAGCTCACGGCGCTCAAGGCGATGCTCGAAGTGCGCGAGCAAAGCCGTCACCTGATCGACATGCAAATCGTCGCGTTCCCCCAGGAAGGCATCGAATCGTACCGCAACGGCCGGGAATTGATGGAAGAAGCGATCCGCATGGGCGCCGATGTGGTCGGCGGCATTCCGCATTTCGAGTACACCCGGGATCAAGGCGTCAGCTCGGTGAAATTCCTGATGGACCTGGCTGAGCGCACCGGCTGCCTGGTGGACGTGCATTGCGACGAAACCGACGACCCGCATTCGCGCTTTCTGGAAGTGCTGGCCGAAGAAGCCCGCAGCCGCGACATGGGCTCGCGGGTGACCGCCAGCCACACCACGGCGATGGGCTCTTACGACAACGCCTACTGCGCCAAACTGTTTCGCCTGCTCGGGCATTCGGGCATCAGTTTTGTCTCCTGCCCCACCGAAAGCATTCACCTGCAGGGGCGTTTCGACACCTTCCCGAAACGCCGGGGCGTGACGCGGGTGAACGAGTTGCTCGAAGCGGGGATGAACGTGTGTTTCGGCCAGGACTCGATCGTCGATCCATGGTATCCGCTGGGCAACGGCAATATTTTGCGAGTGCTCGAAGCCGGTCTGCACATCTGCCACATGCTCGGTTACCGCAACCTGCAAAGTGCGCTGGACCTGGTCACCGACAACAGCGCCAAGGCGATGAACCTGGGCGATCGATACGGACTGGAACAGGGCCGGCCGGCAAATCTGTTGATCCTGTCGGCGGACAGCGACTACGAGGTGATTCGTAGCCAGGGCTTGCCGCTATATTCGGTCAGGGATGGCAAGGTGTTGATGAAGCGGACGATGCCGGTGGTGGAATGGCCGGGTCGACTGTAAACCTGCATTGATCTTGCGGGTCCCACCGCGAGCAGGTCGAATCGTCGCACCTGCTCGCGAAGGCTATCTTGAATTCAATCCATCAACCGAGCCGTACCGAAAAGGCTGACCCGACTCAACTCGCCGTCCGATTCCTTCAGCAAAATCGGCGCCGTGCCGCCCGGCATGACGACTTTCACTTCACCCGCCGCCACCCAGCCAACCCGCCAGGCAGCACAGGCCACCGCACTGGCGCTGGTGCCCGACGACGCCGTCGGCCCTTCTCCGCGTTCAAATACCCGCGCGGCGACTTGCCCTTCAGACGCAAGCATTGCCCATTGCAGATTCACGCCGGCAGGACACGGTGCCCCTGCCCCCGCTGGCATGGCGTAAGCAATTCGCGTCAGACCTTTGGACAGCCCGGGCTCGCGCATCTGTTCATTGCTCGGCAATGCTTCGGCGTTCTCCAAAAGTGTCACGCAATGTGGATTGCCAATGCGCACGAACTGGCTTCGTGACCATGCCGGATCCAGCGCCGACAAAGGTTGCACATGGCTGACGTCGCGCCCGTTCAACAGCGCGCCTTCAACCCGTTCAGCTCCCACTGCGTCCGGCCCGAACGACGGTTTGCCCAGGTCCAGCCAGAACCCTTTCACCCCCCCGACCGCGGCTGGCTTCACCGAAGTACCCACGGGTGAAACCGCATCAGCCTTGTCGTGATGAACCCTGAGCAAACACGCCTCGTCCCGGGGCAGTAAACCTTGCTCACTCAGGGCCTGAGAAAAAATCGTCAACCCGTTGCCGCTGCGCTCGGCCAGGGTGCCGTCGGTGTTGATGATCAACAGATCAAACGGCGGCGACGACTGAAACGGCCCCACCAGCAGACCGTCGCAGCGATGCTCTTTGCTGCCCGGCGGTTGGGTGCCGGGGGCCCAGGCGCAAAACGCCTCGATCGCCGCCAACGCCCAGTGTTCGCGGGTTTGCGCGGCGTCGCTGGCGAGTTGAGGCAAATCGATACCGCGTTCGCGCACGGCGCCAGGCGCCATCACCGCGTAGATATTACCTCGAGCATCGTAGAACGGTGTCATGGATCGGTCCTGAAGTCAGCCTGTAAAGAGCCTGTACTTTAGGCGACGGCCTGGAAAAATCACATCCACCAGATCGGTTATGAGCATCCGCACTTTTATCGCAAAACAGTTGGGAAGAACTGTCATTTATGACAGCAGACAAGCCGCCCCTCCGAGGCCAGAGTGAAAACCTGGGATGACCCTCGGAATACGCTCATGAAAAAGTTGGGACTACTGTCGCTGCTTCTCTTGCTGCTTCTGGCCGGAGCGGCAACGGCGGATGAAGTCACACCGGTGCGCAACGGCAACGGGAAAGAAATCCTGTTGCAGGGGTTCCATTGGAATTCCAGTCGCAACGAAACCGAAACATGGTATGCGGTACTGGCACACATGGCCGGTCAGATCGGCATCGACGGCTTCACTGCCATCTGGATGCCGCCGCCGTGGAAAGATACGTCCAGTTGGGTGGACAGCAATTCAGGCACGTCCGGCGGAGGTGAAGGTTATTTCTGGCGCAGCTTCGATAAAAACAGCCAGTACGGCACCGATGAGCAACTCAAAACGGCAGCCACGGCACTGAATCGAGCGGGTGTAAAAGTCGTTTATGACGTGGTGCCCAACCACATGGATGACACCAAGGGCGATGTCCCGCTGTTCCCGAGAGGCCATGGGGAATGGCGTCACGAATGTGACAAGTGCGACGACGGCGATCCATTTATCGACGGCAATTCCGATCTGAACATCAAATATCCATCGGTGTTCGAGACCTTTAAAAAAGAACTGATCAACCTGCGCAACAATTATGGCGCCATGGGCCTGCGTTTTGACTTTGTTCGCGGCTACGCGCCGCAGAACGTGGACCGCTGGATGAATGCGTTTGGGAATTTTCAGTTCTGCGTCGGTGAACTGTGGAAAGGCCCCAGTGAATACCCGGCTGACGACTGGCGCAGCAAGGCCAGTTGGCAGGACGCGCTCAAGGATTGGTCCGACCGCTCCCGCTGCACCGTCTTCGACTTTGCCCTCAAGGAACGCATGCAAAATGGCTCGATCGCCGAATGGCGACATGGGCTCAATGGCAATCCCGATAAACGCTGGCGCGAAGTTGCCGTCACCTTCGTCGACAACCATGACACCGGTTATTCGCCAGGACTCTACCGCGGTCAACATCACTGGCCATTGCCCGAAGAGCTACGCAATCAAGCCTACGCCTACATCCTCAGCAGCCCCGGGACACCGGCCGTGTATTGGCCGGACATGTATGACTGGCGACGCGGCGAGCTCATCCGCCAACTGATAAAAATCCGCAAGGACGCCGGAATCAAGGCCGACTCACCGATCCGCTTCCACACACAATATTCGGGGTTGGTCGCGACAACGACCGGGGACAACCTAAGCGTGGTGATTGCCTTGAGTTCGGACCTGACAAAACTTCCCCCGGGGCTGACCGATCCCAGGCTGATCTGGGATGACGGAAAAATCCGTCTCTGGAGCACGGCGCCTGAACAGCCGGCTGTCAATGTTCACTTCACCTGCGACTACGCCACGACCTACCCCGGCCAAAGTGTTTATGCCGCTGGCTCGACACTTGACCTGGGGGCCTGGGACCCTGTCCATGCCGTGCCATTGTCCTACAACCCCGAGAGCAAGCAATGGAGCGGTGTGATCGATCTGCCGGCAAAACAAGATATCCAATGGAAATGTATCGTGCGCAGTAACGATGCCTCGGGGACCGCGCGTTGGCAGCCGGGCGCCAACGTCAACCTCATCAGCGAGGCAGGCAGAGAGACGCGAGGTGCGTTCTAGGCGACTGGTGAAAACCCTTCGAGGTCGCGGTGTGCTGCCTGATATGCAAGGATGTTGTCCTGCATTCTGTCAGCAACCCGCAACGCCAAGGATTTTTCATGACTGCCCTCAACACGCCCGCGCCCGTCATCCCCGGACGCCTGGAGCAGATGTCCACCCGCATCGCCTTCTTCATCGCAGGTCTGGGCATTGCCGCGTGGGCGCCGTTGGTGCCTTACGCCAAGGCTCGGGCCGGGCTGGATGAAGGCACCCTCGGTTTGCTGCTGTTGTGCCTGGGGGTCGGGTCGATTCTGGCGATGCCGATGGCGGGCCTCCTTTCCACGCGTTTCGGCTGCCGTCGGGTCGCGACCGGGGGAACCTTGTTGATCTGCTTGGCGCTGCCGTTACTGGCGACGGTGTCGTCAGTGCCAGCGTTGATCGCCACGCTGTTCATGTTCGGTGCGGGCCTGGGCACGGTGGATTCGACGGTGAACCTGCAAGCGGTGATCGTCGAGCGGGCCAGCGGCAAGCACATGATGTCGGGGTTTCACGGGATGTTCAGCCTCGGCGGGATCGTCGGCGCGGCGGGTGTCAGCGCCCTGCTCGGCCTCGGCCTGTCACCACTGAGTGCAATGTTGGTGGTGATTGTGGTGCTGGTGCTGGCCTTGCTCAAAGCCGCGCCGCACCTGTTGCCTTACGGCAGCGAAAGCTCGGGACCGGCGTTTGCCGTGCCCCACGGCATCGTGCTGTTCATCGGTGGCATGTGTTTCATCGTGTTCCTCGCCGAAGGCGCGGCGCTCGACTGGAGCGCCGTGTTCCTCACGCAGGAGCGCGGGATCGACACGGCGTATGCCGGGCTGGGTTACGCGGCGTTCGCCCTGACCATGACGGTCGGACGCTTGACCGGTGACCGGATCGTCCGGCGCCTGGGCTCGACACGGGTGATTGTGTTCGGTGGGCTGACCGCGGCCGTGGGCCTGGCATTGGCTACATTCGCCCCGGCGTGGGAGGCGGCATTGGTGGGTTATGCGTTGCTCGGCGCCGGATGCTCGAACATCGTGCCGGTGCTGTACACCGCCGTGGGCAAACAGACGGTAATGCCCGAACACATCGCCGTGCCGGCCATCACCACACTGGGCTACGCGGGAATCCTCGCCGGCCCGGCGGTGATCGGGTTCATCGCCCATGGCAGCAGTTTGAGTTTTGCGTTCGGGTTGATGGCGCTGTTGCTGGTGGCCGTGGCCATTGGCGGGAAAGTGTTGAAAGTCTGAAAAGCATCGTCGGCTCGCCGCCTCCGGGCGGCGTTCCGACGATGAATTACGCGGCATTTCAGTGGGTACTCAGGCGGGCCAGTTTCAATCCTTTGACAGATCCATTCGATAACCCGCCCCCGGGGCCCCTTCATGCATCGCCGCCTGTATGTCCGCATACAAGGCGTTCGCCTCAGCGGTAGTGATTGATCGCGAACAATCACGCAGCACAACGCGCAAAAGCACATTCTCCTGACCCGGCAGCAGTCCCAACCGATCAATCGCCTGCGCGGGTAAATCCGAAAACTCCCAACGTCCTTTGACCTGCATCTCCTCGATCCAGTCAGAACTGTCACCTGCCGCTTGCAACATTCTCTCGGTCAACACCTCTTCGCTCAGCCCCGGCGTGACCGCCAACGAAATGTCACGAGCAATCGAAGGTAAACGTGATACCGGGGTCCATGGATTCAGATCATGCATCTGCGCCTGCACTCGCGTGTTCTGATCGCGCAGCAAGCGAATATCCGGAATACCTTTGCGCAACATCGTCAGGCGATCCAACCCCATCCCGAGCGCCAACCCTCCATGACGAAGAGGATCAATCTTCAAACGCTCCAACAAGGACCTTGCGATACGACCACACTCCAACACTTCAACGGGTGCACCATCATTCAACACATTCACTTCGATTCCGCCCTCCGTGTAGTGATGCGGGCTGTCGCTGTAGACCCAGGATTTATCAGGAACGGCGGACTTGAGGATGTCGCCGACCAGACGCAACAGCTTTTCATGCGTCGAGAGTTCGGGGTCGCCCAGCACCCAGATATCCATCTGATGCGGCTCCGCGCAATGCCAGCGATCCCGACTATCGCGACGGAAAGTAATACCTGGGGCCGCCAGCAAGATCGTTTGCCCCGGTTGCCGCACCTGAGCCGCTCGCTGGAGCGCTGACGGAATCTGGCTGGTGGTTTGTGTTCTCAACAACGAGCACTCATCAACCCAACGAGTATGTTCACTCCCGAGCGTGACCTCGGCCGGGTCATAGCCGAGTAAACCGTAGTTTTCTTCGGCGGACACAATCCGTGGTCCCGTCTGTAGTTGCGCTTGGGGCCAGCCTTTTTCAGCGAGGCCTTGGAGGATTTCAGTTAGCAAGAGCCGGACCGAGTGGTCGGGATTGTTTGATT
Source organism: Pseudomonas arsenicoxydans (assembly GCF_900103875.1). Classification (NCBI taxonomy): domain Bacteria; kingdom Pseudomonadati; phylum Pseudomonadota; class Gammaproteobacteria; order Pseudomonadales; family Pseudomonadaceae; genus Pseudomonas; species Pseudomonas arsenicoxydans. The sequence continues at coordinate 5,499,473 of NZ_LT629705.1, forward strand.
CGGTTAGATCAACCAGTAACAGCGCCTGATGAACAGACATATCTGTCAGATATTTCTTTGATACATGCACTCTACAACCCTCTCTACAGTTGAATATCGAGCAAAAAAACCAAGCCCATAAATAAACCTAAAGACAAAAGATCATCGAGCACAACCAAAAAAAATAATATTAAAAATTTTCAGAACAAGACTACAGACCAGACTTACACAAATAACCGCTTTTAACCCCACAAGAATCTTGATAGCCAAAATGAGTCTAAAAAACTCCAAAAAAACCATTTAACACATTAAAAAAATCTGTATTAATTAATTCACTCCCGAGTAAATCAGGGAGCAAAAAAATCAAAAACTGAAAAAGGACAATCAAATGAAAAACAAAAAATCCACCAAAGAAAAGCTTAACCGGATCACTTCTGGCCCGGACAATTTCGGGTGGGCGCCGTTGGCTTGGGCTCACACTGAAGAGTAAATAACTCTGGTGCACGGCGAGTATTCTTGCCGTGCATTAACAAACCAGGAGGGCTTTATGTCACCACCGAATATGATATCGACACTCTTCGGCCATGAGAAACCATCAATTATCGCGGACTCAGAAATTTTCCTCACACAATGTGCACTCCTCGGATTCGACACAGCCAATATTTCCAAACTAGATAAGTTACCAAAAAACAGCATTGTGTTTTCTTTTAGCAATGACGCTGCAAAAAAGACGTTTGAGTTAGCAAAAAACACCGCAAGCAAGAAAAGCATTTTCTGCGCGACTCAAGTATTTGAACCCACTACAGCTGCTGCCCTTTATAGCTTGAAGCTTTTGCTGAGCAGCAATTTTGAACGTGCGTTGAGCACACAGCGCTCTGTGTTAAATATGCTCAATTCAAATGAGAGGTTTTCCCTGTCTGGCAATGATGCCGATGCGCAAGTTTCAATTTTTCCACACGCACAGCCTTATGCATTACTCGCTGAAGATGTGTCCCACGATTTTATTCAGTCCGTAGCAGAATTTTTTGAAGTACATTACGCACATATGAACCCACAAGAGCCATGTCCGTTTGATTTTACCGGAACATTAAAAATTGCGGGGATACTGACCGTTCTTAGAAAGTCCAACCCATTGCTGCCGGACGGTTTAAAAGCCTCACTTAATTGGCTGAGCGACCGAATATCTAAAGACGGGGCACTTTTATCAGTTGAAGACAACACTATCACTTCACTTAAAATCGGTAACGAGGAGCACGTAAAGCTTTTGGATCTTGCGGCTGGCTCTCGCGGACTTAAGTTGACGGAGTTCGCCGTCGGGGTTAATGATGCTATTGCCTTAAATATTGATTACAAAATCAATTCGCAAATGAATGAAGGCATCAGCGGGATTCATTTAGCTATCGGCGATGGCTCTTCTGGTTATCACATCGACTTTCTTAGTCCAGCGGTAAGCGTGCATCCAGAACACTAGCAAATCATTGGCAAGTTCCATTCAAGTATCTATTCCATATCTCCTATCGCAACAAATTACTACGATGCGTCGTCTCATATGTCGCCATCGCGGGCAAGCCCGCTCCCACAGTTGACCGAGTCGTCCGGGCGAACGCGGTCTAATGTGGGATCGGGCTTGCCCGCGATGAACGATAACGCGGTGTGTCAGTGATTACTTAGGCAGCTCGACATTATCCAGCATCCGATTCACCGCCAGCTCCGCCTGCATGATGATCTGCTGGATACCCAGCGCGGTGTGCCGGTGTGGGCCTTCCAGGTAGGCGGCGAAGTCGGCCGTCATGACGCTGGCCGAGGCCAGGGATTCGCAGGTGTGTGCGAGTAAGTCTTCGTCTCGGATGTCCGGCGCGATCATGAACATGGTGCTGGGTTTGCGCACGAGTGGCGACTTGAGGGCGGCGGGGTTGAAGTGGTGATCGAGTGCGCGGTCGGCGGCTTCGTGGAATTTTTTTGAATCGACTGATTCGTAGGGGGATGCCGGATCAGTGTCTGGCGGGTTGGGGGTAACTTTGGACATATTCATTCGTTCCTTACTGGGCAGCCACGCCTCGCTACTAATACGAGGGGTGGCGGCTGTACGCAGGTTAGTAGACCGGGGAACGAAAGCAAAGCCGGCGCGTCCGAGGACGCCCTGCGCACAACCACCATCAAATACAGGCATGGAAATACCTGTCTGACAGACACTTGTGCAGCTTTCAAATCCTCGGGCTACTAAACCCGATCACTGGGAATCAGTGACGGGGACCAAGTTACCGAGGGGGTCAAAAGCGCACAAGCCGGCGGATTCTGGCGTAGTCGTAGGCAATGGCGCAAGGCGTTGTAGCTTTCAGGAAGTAACCTTAAACGCCGTTAAACAGCACTCCGAAATGACACCGCTTTCCCGGGCAAACCCGCTTCCACAGGTAGCGTGAAAGCGTCCGCCATTGCGGTGTGTCAGAGCAAATCCATGCATGCGCAAGGTCTCGCAATGACCTATTGAGTCGGCCCTCGAACAGCTACCTCTCCGACTTCCCGCCTCACCGGGGCGCCAAGGGGCTGTCCAGCACCCACTGCATTTTCTGAAAGGCTTTGCGCTCTCGTGCAACCGCCGCGTCCCATTCCTCCCCGAACGCCTTGCCCGAACGGACCAGTTTCATGACCTGGGCCGTCGCGGCCGTCAGCTCCTCGCGCGCCTGACGCAGGTCTTCGTTGAATTTTTCAATTGTCATCCAGACACTCTGAAATTAATCGCCGGCCGCTCGCAGAGTCGAGAATCTTTTCGACCATTATTGGCAATGATTCGACGCCGGTCATTGAGGTTCAACTAGAATTCTAGACTTCACCTGGCAGGTTGTAGCCGAGCTCCAAAAAACAAAAACATTGGAAACAAGGGGCATCCAACCTTGAAAATTTCAACACTCTGCGCTACCGGGAGCCTGTTGGTTTCGACGGCAGCGTCTGCCACGGGGATTGTTCCGGTCCTGGACCTGGATTTCACGCGGCCTGCTACCGAAACGCTGAAAAAGCTCGGCATCAACGACGCGTGCATTATTACTGCCCCAAACCCCATCACGTTCACCTACTGCCGGGAAGGGTCGTCGACGCTCTGGAAATATCAAGCCCTGGACCTCGAGCAAGAGGCGGCAATCCTCAAAGGCGAGAAATTGCCCTCCGCCGATTACGGGCGAATCACCGTCGTCGAAGCCGACAGCGCCGCGTGCCTGCAAGACAAAACGCCGCCATTGGCCAAGCCGGCCAAGACTCGCGGCGTTGCCCTCGGCGTGATCGTGCTGTTTTTGTTGATTGGCTTGCGCTACATCTTCCGGGCAATCAGGCGCGAGCAGCATGCCCCCGCCATTTATGCGAACTCGCCCCTGCAGCGATTGAGCGAAACCTTGCCGATCAAGGCGCTGGCGGCATTGGGTCTCGCCGCTGCCGTGGCATTGGTTTACTGCTTTTGGTGAGCCAAGCACCCGCTGCCATCGACCCTGGAAGATCGAAACCATGCACGAAGACCTGTGGGAGCGAGCAGGTCGGGACGCCGCACCGTCGCTCCCACATTCAGCCGGATTTATCGCAAGTGTCTTGCGCCATTACTGGCTGACCACAATCTTCCCGATCATCTGCGGATGCAGCGCACAAAAATACTCGTACTCCCCCGGTGTGTTGAATACCCAGGAAAAGCTGTCATTGGTATCCAGTGCCCCTGAGCGAAACACCTTGTGGGTTTCCGCCACCGTGTGCGGAATCTGGTCGTCGTTCACCCACGTCACTTTGGTGCCCACGGCCACGTTCAAATCCTTGGGTCCGAACATGAACTCCTTGATGTCGATTTTCACCTCCTGAGCCCACACCGGCATCGACAGCAGCAGGCAGGCCACAGCCAACAATCGCTTTTTCATCTGAATGCCCTCCCCCTAAACCAATGTCGAATCAATCAGCGCCAGCGGATGCTCGCCCTGCGTTGCCCGCACATCGGTAACCCCCAGGTAATTGCGCAGCTGATCGGCCGCCACCGTCATCGGCCCTGGCGACGGCGCCGTGCCCGGTGCGGGTTGTGGATAAGCCGTACCGCGCGCGGTGTGGAAGGTGATGTTGCCTTCGACCTTCTGGATAACCTGATGAATGTGCCCGTTCAACACCGTTACCGATCCGTACTTGCGCAGCATGGCAATCGCCTGGTCGCCATCCTCGGTGCCCCAGCCCCACGGCTGATAAATCGTCCACAACGGAATATGGGTAAACACCACGATGGGCGTGCTGGTCGTGACAGCGCGCAAGTCATCGGCCAGCCAGGCCAGTTGATCGGCGCCAAGGGTCGCTTCACGGCCGGCCTGGAAGTTGAAGACATTGACCAGCGCAATGAAATGTACGCCGTGGTCATCGAAGCTGTACCAGCCGTTGCCTTTGGTGCCCTTGCCGTAACGCTCCAGGTAAAGCTTGCCGCCGCCCTCGTCGAGGGTGTCGTGCTCGCCCGGCACGTAGTGCACGGTGGACGGCAGGCCTTTGAGCAGTTGCGCGGCCGTGTCGAACTCCTCGGGCTTGGACAGGTGAGTGATGTCGCCGGTGTGCAGGATCAGCGACGGCCGTTTCGGCAGCGCAATGACCTTGTCGATGGCCTCCTGCAAGGTCTTCGCGGGCTGCGGATTGGCCTCCTTGTTGAAGCCAATATGCGAGTCACTGATTTGTACGAAGTGGAAAGTGCTGGCCAGAGCCTTGGGGTCGGCAACATTGCCCGCCTCATCCAGCGCAAAGGCTCGGGGGATACCGCCGCACAGCGCCCAGATCACCCCCGCCCCGGCCCAGGCCGAGCATTTGAGCAGTGTTCGGCGGTCAGGACTCAGCGGGCCGTCGGTGCGTCGTAAGTGTTTTGCTTGAATGTCCATCGGAATTCCCTCGCTGGCGAACTACAGTGATGTAGCTGACACGAGGTAAACCTGGCGGAGCGGGACTTTATTCCGGGTCGAAACAAATATTTTTTCCCGGGAATAAAACCCGACGTATCACAGTTATAAGGGTGGGACAGTGCGGGAAACACTATGAAGCGATTTGAGGAACTGTTTGCGCCCCATCTGGACGCAGCCTACAACCTCGCGCGCTGGCTCACGGGCAACGACAGCGCCGCGCGCGATGTCGTGCAGGAGAGTGCCCTGCGCGCCTTCCGGTTTTTGCATCGCTTCGCTGATGGCAACGCCAAGGCCTGGTTTCTGACCATCGTGCGCAATGAAAGCTACACCTGGCTCAAGGCCTCGGCCGGGCACCATTGGGTGTCCATCGGCGATGAACTGCCCGAAGACGACGCAGCGCTGAGCCACGGCCAGAGCCCGGAACTGCTGGCCATTCACACTGAAAATGCGGTGTTGATCCAGCAAGCCTTGTGCGCCCTGCCGCCGGTGTTTCGGGAGGTGATTGTGCTGAAGGATCTTGAAGACATGCCCTACAAGGACATCGCCCTGGTGGTCGACATTCCCATCGGCACCGTGATGTCCAGGCTGGCCCGGGCTCGCGCCATGCTCAAGCTCGAACTACTGAAGTTGCATGACCATGAATGAACTCGACTGCAAGTCTTGCCAGACGCTGGTGCATGGCTATCTGGACCAGGAACTCGATCCGGCGACAACCGCGAAGGTGGCCGGGCATTTGGCCGGGTGCGCGGAGTGCGCGCGGTTGCACGATCAGGCAAAGCTGCTGATGGTCAGCGTGAAACGCCAGGCGCCGTATTACCCGGCGCCAGCGTCGCTGGTCGACGGTGTATTGGCCGCCGTTGCGCCCCGCACAAGTGTCGTCGAGCGTTGGCGCAAATGGATCGCACCGGCCTTTTCAGCGGCAGCGCTGGCTTTGGCGGTGGTGCTTTTTGTGGCCATGCCTGGCAGTGAACAACCGTTGATGGATGAGGCGGTGTCGAGCCATGTTCGTTCGTTGATGGGTGAGCATTTGAACGATGTGGTTTCCTCTGACCGCCACACTGTGAAGCCCTGGTTTACCGGCAAACTCGACTTCTCGCCGCCGGTGTTCGATTACTCGGCGCAGGGGTTTCCATTGCTGGGTGGCCGGCTGGATTACCTGCAGCACCAGAACACGGCGGCACTCACTTATGGCCGGGCCAAACACATCATCAATGTCTTCATCTTGCCGACCACCGAGGCGGATAAACCACCGAAAACCCAATCGATTCGTGGCTTCAATGTGGTGTCCTGGCAAGAGAATCACATGCGCTATGTGCTGGTCTCCGATGTCGAGAAAGGTGAGTTGGAGGCGTTCAGTCAGTTGCTCAAGCATGGTGCTTGAAGAAACAGAAGTGGGTGGTCAGGGTCGTTAAGCGCGAAGATTGCGCCTAACTGATCGTTCCCACGCTCTGCGTGGTAATGCCTCCATGGACGCTCTGCGTCCACTGTGACGCAGAGCGTCACGGGCTGCATTCCCACGCAGAGCGTGGGAACGATCATCAGTGCTTGCGCAACCACTCGATAAACAGCGCAAACAATTCCGACTGCGAACCGATTTCCAGCTTCAGATAAAGGTTCTTGCGGTGCATGCGCACCGTCTCCGGCGAAATGCTCATCTGGCTGGCCGTGGACTTCACCGAGTGCCCACGCAGCACCATGTGCGCCACTTCACGCTCGCGCTCGGTCAGCAAGTCGCAGCCAAAGTGTTCGAACGCCGACTGCACGCGATGCTTGAGATTGTCGCGCCCGCCTTCACCGACGACACTGTGCTGCAAGCCCCGACACCCGAACTCGCTGATGAATTCGCGCACCAGCGGCTCAACCGCCCGTAACAGGTTCAACTGTTCAGCCCGCAGACTTTCCCCGCCAAACCCTTGAAACAGGCTCACCGACACCTTGGTGTCATTGCCGGTATCGACAATATAAAAGCTGTCTTCGGAGCTCCCCGCCTTCAAGTAGTAAGTCTTGTAATACTCGCTGTCGAAGAAGTTGTCCGGGGCGATTTCCTCCAGGTGATAAAACCCTTCAGCCAGCCCCTGTTCGACGGCCAGGCAAAACGGGTCGAGCAAGTAGCCGCCGGAAAAATAGCGGTCGATGATCGACTCCCGATATTTTTCCGGTATGCCGCGCTGATACAACAATTGTGGTGGCCGGTCCTTGTGTTCCAGGCTGATCATCACCGACTCGATGGACACCAGGTGCCCGAAGGCCGACGCCAGGTGGCGCAGCGCATCGGGCTCATCGATGTGGGCGAACGCCTGGCGCATGTCGCCATGCCACTTATGCAAGGCGCCGAAGGGCAAGGCGATCAACGTGTCGTCGTTTGGTTTGCTCATGCCCCGCAGTCTAGCGGGTGAACCGGCCTCTGGTAACCGCAGCGTCAGCGCACTCATTGGCCGAAATACTGGCCGCTCTGCTCAAGCTCGGCCGCCACTTCAAGGATGCACACCCGCAGGATCTCGACGATTTCATCGACCTGCGCGCACGACAGGATCAGCGGCGGCGACATCACATTGAGGTGCATGATCGGCCGCACCAGCAGCCCTCTAGCCTGCGCCCGGGAATGAATCATCTCGCCGATGTTGATCTCGTCGGTAAACAACGCCTTGGTGCGTTTATCGGCGACAAACTCCACGCAGGCCATGAGCTTCTGGCAGCGCACATCCCCCACCAACGGCAAATCGCGCAGTGTCGCCAGACGCTGTTCCAGGTACGCGCCGACCACGTCGACATGCGCCAACAGATTTTCGCGCTCGATGATCTCGATATTTTTCAGCGCCGCCGTGCAGCACACCGGATGGCCGCTGTAGGTGAAGCCGTGGGTAAAGCAGCGGCCCTTGCCGGGCTCGGCGATCACCTTCCAGATCCGCTCGGAAAAGATGCAGGCGCCCAACGGCAAATAGGCCGACGTCAGGCCTTTGGCCGTGGTGATGATGTCCGGCTGCACATCAAACACCTCCAGGGAAGAGAAGAACTTGCCGAGGCGCCCGAACGAGGTAACCACCTCATCGGCGACGAACAGAATGTCGTAGCGCTGGCAGACTTCCCACATGCGTTTCAGATAGCCCTTGGGCGGAATGATCACGCCACCGGAACCCATGATCGGCTCAGCAAAAAAGCCAGCGACCTTGTCCGCACCGATGGACAGAATCTTGTCTTCGAACTCCTCGATCAGAAACTCGAGAAACTGCGCTTCATCCATGCCGTCCGGGGCCCGGTAAGGATTGGGGTTGGAGACGTGGTGAATCTTGTCATTGGCGTAATCGAATTCCGGCACCCGGTCGGCAGCCTTGTTGCCGATCGACATCGTCAGCGTGGTGGAGCCGTGATACGCGTTGAAACGGGCAATGACGTGCTTCTTTTCGGGTTTTCCCCGGCAGTTCTGATAGTACTGAATCAGCCGGTACGCGGTGTCCACGGCGGTGGAGCCACCGGTGGTCAGGAACACGTGATCGAGATCGCCCGGGGCCAGGCTGGCGAGTTTTTCGCACAACTGGATGGCGACGTTGTTGGACATGTCGGAAAACGGATTGGAGTACGCCAATTGCCGCACCTGGTCGGCAATCGCCAGCGCCATTTCCTCACGGCCCAGACCGATGTTCGTGCACCACATGCCGCCAACGGCATCGAGAAAACGGTTGCCCTGCGCGTCGAAAATGTAGGCGCCGTCACCGGCCACAATGTTCAGCGAACCTTGCTCGGCGTGTTCGTCGAACATGTGATAGCCGTGCATGTAGTGGGCTTTATCGGCTTTGACCAACTGCGCGTTATCGACGCTCGACAGCACTTTCTGAGTAGGAGTAGCCATACAAAAACCTCAAACCAAAGGGGTAAACGATCAAATTCCGCTCTTCACCGTGCTCCAGACCCGGGTCATGGCGCGCATCTCTTTCGCGTCCTGGGTCTTTTGCGGAAACAGCCGCTGGCGGGTTTCTTCATCTGGGTAGATCGCCGGGTTGTTGCGCACATCGGCCTGCACTAACGGCGTGGCGGCCGCGTTGCTGTTGGCGTAGTGAATGAAGTCCGTCACGTCCGCCATGACTTGTGGCTGCATCAAGTAATCGAGGAACTTGTGTGCGTTGCTCACGTGCGGCGCATCGGCGGGGATGTACATATTGTCGAACCAGATCAGCGAACCTTCCTTGGGTATGAAGTAGGCCAGCTTGATCTTCAGCTTGGCTTCTTCGGCGCGGGCCATGGCCGTGGCGTAATCGCCGGACCAGGTCATCGCCATGCACACATCGCCATTGGGCAGGCTGGTCAGGTAGTTGACCGAATCGAACTTGCGAATGAAGGGCCGCACTGACAGCAGCAAGTCCTGGGCGGCTTTAAGGTCCTCGGGGGCGGCACTTCTCGGGTCGCGTCCCAGGTATTTCAGGGCCAGTGGAATGACTTCCGTGGGCGCATCGACCAGGGTCACGCCGCAATCGGCAAAACGCGAGACGATTTTCGGGTCGAAGATCATCGCCAGCGAGCCAATCGGCGCGTCCGGCATGCGTTCCTTGATCTTGTCGACGTTGTAGGTGATGCCGTTGCTGCCCCAGGTATAAGGCGCGGAGTACAGCGTACCGGCATCAAAACCCTGCAAGTCCTGCAAGACTTTCGGGTCGAGGTTGGTCCAACCCGGCAGCAACTTTTTATCGAGTGGCTGGAACACTTTGGCTTTGATCAGCGGCGGCGCCAAAGAGGCATTCAACACCACCAGGTCATAGCCGGAATGACCTGTCAGCAACTTCGCCTGTACTGTTTCATAGGCATCGAACGTGTCGTAAATCACTTTGATGCCGGTGGCTTTCTGAAAGTCGGCAATGGTTTTTTCGCCGATGTAATCGGCCCAGTTATAAAGCCGCAGCGTATTGCCGTCGTCCACTTCGGCGGCGTGGACGCCTACCGACAGCGGCACAAGTAACGCACCAAACATCACCAAGAAGGCCTTGCGCATAGCAAATTCACCTTATCAAGCGAGTTCCGTTCTGGATGAGCGGATGAATCAACTATCGAGCGGTTCGGCAAACGGCACCATACCCCGAATGGGTGTGTGCGCCGGTTCGTGCCGTTCGCGAGGCCCCAACATGGCAAAAAGCAGCAGTTTCGTTGACTCGTTTTGTCATAGATCCGGCATGGGTCGCGCGCTTAGAGTGCCCTTCGCACCGTTTATCCAGGGCAAGCACATGAACGACCTGATCAAACAAGAACGAAACGAAGGCGTACTGACGCTCACCTTTGACCGCCCCGACAAACTCAATGCACTGAACAACCGCATGTACACGCATCTGGCCGACTTGTTACTGGCCGCTGACGAAGACGACCAGACCGGCGTGATTATCGTCACCGGTGGCGCTTCGTGCTTTACCAGCGGCAACGATCTGGCGGATTTTCTCCAGCATCCACCGACCGATCTGGACAGCCCGGCGTTTCGCCTGATGCGCGTGGTCATCCACCTGCAAAAACCGTTGATCGCCGCGGTGTGTGGAGCGGCCATCGGGATTGGCACCACCTTGCTGCTGCATTGCGATCAGGTGCTGGTCACGCGAAACGCGAAGCTGCGCATGCCATTCGTGAACCTGGGCCTGTGCCCGGAGTTCGGCGCCAGCCTGCTGCTGCCACGCCTGCTTGGCCATGCCCGGGCGGCGCGCCTGTTGCTGTGGGGCGACAGCCTCGACGGTGCCGCCGCCGTTGCCTGTGGCTTGGCCAACGAACTGTTCGACGACGGTCAACAGTGCCTGGCGGCCGCGCAACACATGGCTCGGCGCCTGCTGGCGCTGCCCCAGGAATCCCTGCGCCAGACCCGGCAATTGCTCAAACAGACGACGATGCCGGAACTGCAAGCGACCATTCGCCAAGAGAATTTGCTGTTCATCAAGCGCCTGAAAAGCCCTGAAGCGCAGACAGCTTTGAACGCCATACTTAATCGAAGTACCGATAAGAAATCACTCACAGGACAGCCGTCATGAACACCCCGGAAGTATTTGTTGTCAGCGCCGCACGCACCGCCATCGGCTCCTTTGGTGGCTCACTCAAGGATGTGCCCCTGGCCGATCTGGCGACCACGGCCGTCAAGGCCGCCTTGCAACGCTCCGGCGTCGACCCGGCGCAGGTTGGCCACCTGGTGATGGGCAACGTGATCCCGACCGAAACCCGCGATGCCTACATCTCCCGGGTGGCCGCGATGAACGCCGGCCTGCCCAAGGAAACACCGGCCTACAACGTCAACCGCCTCTGCGGTTCCGGCCTGCAAGCGATCATCAGCGCGGCCCAGACCTTGATGCTGGGCGACGCCGAAATCGCGATTGGCGCCGGTGCCGAATCCATGAGCCGTGGTCCGTACCTGATGCCTTCCGCCCGTTGGGGCGCGCGCATGGGCAACGTCCAGGCCATCGATTACATGCTGGGCATCCTGCATGACCCGTTCCAGGCCATCCACATGGGCATCACCGCCGAGAACGTCGCCGAGCGCAACGGCATCACCCACGAGATGCAGGACGCCCTTGCCCTGGAAGATCAAAAACGTGCCGCGTTTGCAATTGCCAATGGCTATTTCAGCGAGCAAATCGCCGCGGTCGAAATCCGCGGTCGCAAGGAAACCACGCTGTTCAACGTCGACGAGCATCCGCGTTCCACTTCGCTGGAACAGCTGGCGCAAATGAAGCCGGCGTTCAAGAAAGACGGTTCGGTCACGGCGGGTAACGCGTCAGGTCTGAACGACGGCGCCGCTGCGCTGGTCATGGCCACCGGCAGCGCGGTTCAGGTCAATAACCTGCGTCCACTGGCTCGTTTGGTCAGCTATGCCCACGCCGGTGTTGAGCCAGAATTGATGGGCCTCGGGCCGATTCCCGCCACGCGCCTGGCGCTCAAACGCGCCGGCCTGACGGTGGCTGATCTGGACGTGATCGAAGCCAACATCGCCTTCGCCGCCCAGGCTTGCGCGGTCAGCCAAGAACTGGATTTGGACCCGGCCAAGGTCAATCCGAACGGTTCGGGCATTGCCCTGGGCCACCCGGTCGGCGCGACAGGCGCGATCATCGCCACCAAAGCCATCCACGAACTGCACCGCATCAACGGCCGTTATGCGCTGGTGACGATGTGCATCGGCGGCGGCCAGGGGATCGCGGCGATTTTCGAACGGGTTTAAGTGTCATCGCGATGTCCGGCGCAACGCCGGGCATCGTGTTCGCTTAATGGTTTTTCAGGTTTGCCGGATGCGTGCTGTTCCCGCCAACAACAGAGCCAACGCGCCGCAGAGCATCAAGGTTTCGCCTAACGCCTGCCCCCAGGCGACAAGCATCAGCCCACCCCCGATAAACAAGTAATACAGCAAACCAAACAACGCACCGGCCGTTCCCAATCGATCACCATAGTTGGCCAGTGCCGAGCCCAGAATGTTCGGGATCGCCATGCCGAACGCCAACACCACCAGCATCATCGGCAACACGAACAAAGCGCTTTCTTCCAGTAGCCACACACCACTGGCACCCGACAACATCACCGCCCCTGCCAGTTGAACAAGCTGTGGGCCGCTCAAGCCGCGACGCAACAATCGTTTGTTGAGCCAGGCGCCGAGCCCTGAACCCAGGGCCAGGATCACGCCGCTGTAGCCGAACCCTTGCGCACTCAAGCCCAGTCGCTCAAACATGAACGGGCCGAGACTGTAATAGCTGAACAGCGCGATATTGAACACCGTCACCAGCAGCGTCGAGCGCCAGATATCGAGGTCTCGCAGCATGTGCCACAACGTCTCGTACAGGGGCGGTGTCTTCACCTTTTGCGGGCGGGTTTCCGGCAAGGTCCGCAGGCACCACAGCCACAGCACCGCGGACATCAGCAACAGACATCCCAACACGCCTCGATAGCCGAACGCGTGCACCAGGCTCGCGCCGGTGAACAGGCCAATTGCCGGGCTGGCCGCCAGCGCGATGCCCATTATCGAAAACACATGCGCCAGTTCTGCGCCCTTGAAGCGGTCGCGCAACAGGGTTTGCGTCACCACCGAACCCACCGCAGCACCCAACGCGGCCAATGCCTGGGCCATCAGCAAGGCATCGAACGTGCGAGCATTTAAAGCCAGCACTGAAGCCCCTGCGTACAGCGCAAGACCTGCAAGCATCGAGGGTCGACGTCCGATCCGGTCACACAACCGGCCCCAAACCACCACGCCGAACGCAAAGGCCAGGAAATACACCGACAGGGTTTGCGCCGCTTGTTGCGCATCCACGGCAAAGACCTCGCCGATATCCGCCAGTGCCGGGCTGTAAAGGGTCTGGGCGATCTGCGGGAACATCAGCAAGGCGATTGCCAATATCAACAGGCTGTTGGAATTCATCGCGACTTCACTCATCAAGAGAAACTGGCGAGCAGCTTAAGGAGTCGTGACTGACGTACTATCCAAATCCTGCCAATTAATCGTTGAAATCGGACAATCCATGGCCTGGCTCGACGCCCACGCGCAATTCAATCCCGACCACTATCCGGCGCCAGTCATCGGCATTGCGGCCACCCTGGGCGATCACGATTCCGGACGGCATCGGCATGCGCGTGGACAGTTGCTGTTCACCCGCCAAGGCTGCACGCGCATCACCCTCGCGCAGCAGCTTTGCCTGTTGCCGCCCTCCCGCGCCGCGTGGATTCCCCCGGGAATCGAGCACCGCGCCGTGATGCAGCAAAGCGTCGACTACCGCTCCATTTACCTGACACCGGCGTTATGCGCCGGGCTACCGCAGCAGGTCTGCGTGATTGAAGTCAGCCCGTTGCTGCGGGCGGTGCTGGAACCGATAGCGCTCGCCGATTTCGACACTGACTGGCAGCAGGGCAAATGGGTTCATCTGTTGGGGCTTTGCCTGAGCGAGATTGGCGAGGCGCCGCAGCAACCGATGCTCCTTCCCCTGCCTTGGGACAAGCGCCTGGCGCCGCTGCTGGCAACACCCGGGCAACTGCCGCCGGAACTTCAGGTGCTGGAGAAGCAAATCGGTGCCAGCGGCCGCACCATCGGGCGAATCTTCCAGCGGGAAACCGGCATGAGTTATCAGCAGTGGCGCCAGCAGTGGCGGCTGATGCGGGCCATGGAATTGCTCGCCACCGGGCGCAGCGTCAGCTACAGCGCATTCGAAGCAGGATTTGCCAGTGACAGCGCGTTTATCGCGTTCTTCAAGGACCTGACCGGCCTTACGCCTGGCCACTGGCTCAAATAAGCACCTGACGACCGGCAGCAAAAACTAATTGCCACAAAATATTACCTGCGTCATATTATTACCGTAATAAAAACCCGATTCTCACAGGTAATCCCCCATGACCAGCATGCCCAGCCTTGAATCCGACCTTGCTGTCCCGGTGAGCCCAGCCAAGCCTCCCCTGCTCAAGCGTCTGATCCTGTTGACTGCCGCCCTCGCTGCCTTGGTGTTTGCCGGGGTGTATGCGACTCACTGGTGGACTGCCGGGCGTTTCATCGAGCAAACCGACGATGCCTATATCGGCGGTGACGTTACGGTGATCGGGCCGAAAGTCGCCGGGTATATCGAGGAAGTGCTGGTCACCGACAACCAGAAGGTCAAGGCCGGCGATGTGTTGATCCGCCTCGATTCGCGCGACTACCGCGCCAACCTGGCCAAGGCCGAAGGCGCGGTGGCTGCCGAAGAAGCGCTGCTGGCCAACCTCGACGCCACCGAACAACTGCAACAAGCCGTGATCGGTCAGGCTCGCGCCGGTATAGATGCCGCCGGAGCCGAAACCTCACGTTCCCGGGATGACGATGCGCGCTACAAAAAACTGGTCGGCAGCAATGCGGTCTCGGTGGAAAGCGCTCAACGGGCCAGCGCCACCTTCAAAACCGCGCAGGCGCTCAGTGCCCGGGCTCAGGCGGAGCTGTTGGCCGCGCAGCGTCAGCTCAACGTGATTGAAACCCAGAAACAGCAAGCTCGCGCCGCGCTGGTGCAGGCCCGGGCCGAACGTGATCTGGCGCAGTTGAACGTCGGCTACACCGAACTCAAGGCCCCTGTGGATGGTGTGGTCGGCAATCGCCGGGCGCGGGTCGGCGCGTATGCGCAGGCCGGTTCACAGTTGCTGTCGGTGGTGCCGTCCAGCGGCCTGTGGGTCGATGCCAACTTCAAGGAAGATCAACTGGCGCGCATGACCCCGGGCCAACGGGTGATCATTCATGCCGACGTGCTTTCAGGGCAGCAATTCCACGGTCATCTGGACAGCCTCGCGCCGGCCAGCGGCTCTCAGTTCAGCGTGCTGCCTCCGGAAAACGCCACCGGCAACTTCACTAAAATCGTTCAGCGCGTGCCGGTCAGAATCATCCTCGATCCAGCGGATGGCGTGCTGGGTCACCTGCGTCCGGGGCTGTCGGTGACCGCTGAAGTCGACACTCGCGAAGAACCGCAAATTTCTGCCGTGGCCAGCGCACCATGAGCCGCGCCCTCGCCGCCCCCGCGCAACCGTTCAATCCCGCCAGCATGGCGACAGCGACCAAGGTCTTCGCCTTCGCCACGATGTGCATCGGCATGTTCATTGCGCTGCTGGACATCCAGATCGTCTCCGCCTCGTTGCGCGACATCGGCGGCGGGCTCTCGGCCGGCACCGACGAAACGGCGTGGGTGCAGACCAGTTACCTGATCGCTGAAATCATCGTGATTCCGCTGTCGGGCTGGCTGTCACGAGTGTTCTCGACACGTTGGTTATTTTGCGCCTCAGCAGTGGGGTTCACCTTGGCCAGCCTGCTCTGCGGCGCGGCCTGGAACATCCAGAGCATGATCGCCTTCCGCGCCTTGCAAGGTTTTCTCGGCGGTTCGATGATCCCGCTGGTGTTCACCACCGCGTTCTTTTTCTTCACCGGCAAACAACGGGTGATTGCCGCCGCAACCATCGGCGCGGTGGCCTCGTTGGCGCCGACCCTGGGGCCGGTGATCGGCGGCTGGATCACCGACATTTCGTCCTGGCATTGGCTGTTCTACATCAACCTGGTGCCGGGGATTTTTGTCGCGGTGGCGGTGCCGATGCTGGTGAAAATCGACCAGCCGGAACTGTCCCTGCTCAAGGGCGCCGACTACCTGAGCATGCTGTTCATGGCGCTGTTTCTCGGCTGCCTGGAATACACCCTCGAAGAAGGCCCGCGTTGGAACTGGTTCAGCGACAGCACGATTCTGACCACGGCATGGATCAGCGGCATCGCGGGACTGGCGTTCATTGCCCGGACCTTGCAGGTGGCCAATCCAATCGTCGATTTGCGCGCCCTGAAAGACCGCAACTTCGCGCTCGGCTGTTTCTTCTCGTTCGTCACCGGGATCGGCCTGTTCGCCACCATTTACCTCACGCCGCTGTTTCTCGGCCGGGTGCGTGGCTACGGCGCGCTGGACATTGGCCTGGCGGTTTTCTCTACCGGGGTGTTCCAGATCATGGCGATTCCGTTGTACGCCTTTCTGGCCAACCGCATCGATCTGCGCTGGATCATGATGACCGGCCTTGGCCTGTTCGCGTTGTCAATGTGGGATTTCAGCCCGATCACCCATGACTGGGGGGCCAGAGAATTGATGCTGCCGCAAGCCTTTCGCGGGATTGCCCAGCAACTGGCGGTGCCACCCGCCGTGACGCTGACCCTGGGCGGACTGGCGCCGGCGCGGCTCAAACATGCTTCGGGGTTGTTCAACCTGATGCGCAACCTGGGGGGAGCCATTGGCATTGCAGCCTGCGCGACCATTCTCAATGACCGCACCAATCTGCATTTCACCCGGTTGGCGGAACACCTGAACAGCACCAACGAAGCGCTGAATCAGTGGCTGTCCCAGGTCGGCAACAACTTCGCCAACCTGGGCCAGAGCGGTGACACCAGCGTCACCGCCAGCCTGCATCAACTATGGCTGCTGACCTACCGAGAAGCGCAGACGCAAACCTATGGCGATGCGTTTTTGATGATCATGGTCTGCTTCATTATCGCCACGGCGATGGTGCCCTTGATGCGCAAGGTGCAACCACCGGCCGCGCCGTCAGCAGACGCTCATTGATCAGGCTTGAGGCATTTTGCGGAAACCAACGGCCAGGCGGTTCCAGGCGTTGATGGTGGTGATGGCCACGGTCAGGTCGACCATTTCCTTTGGACTGAACTCGGAGACGGCCAACTCATAGTCCTCATCAGGCGCATGGGTCTGGCTCAGCAGGGTCAGGGACTCAGTCCAGGCCAGGGCCGCACGTTCACGCGGGGTAAAGAACGGCGTTTCACGCCAGGCCGACAGCGTGTACAGGCGGCGCTCTTCTTCACCGCCCTTGCGGGCATCGGCGCTGTGCATATCGAGGCAGAACGCGCAGCCATTGATTTGCGAGGTACGCAGCTTGACCAGTTCGATCAAGGTCTTTTCCAGCGGCAGCTTCGATACCGCGGTTTCCAGTGCGATCATCGCTTTGAGCGCGTCAGGGGAAGCGGTGTAGAAATCGATACGAGGTTTCATGGTGGACTCCAATAACAAGTGAGGGTGGATCTACGTTAATCCCGCCCGCGCCACTCACAAATAGCCAATATTCCAGAAGACGAGGAGGCCATTCACCAGCGAACCTTAGGCCCGATTGCGCAACCACTGCAAAAACCCCTTCTTCGCCACCACCGCAGGCACTTCCTGGGTCAAGCTTTGTGCCTTGTTCAAACGGAATTCCAGCAACGCCTTCATCGCTTCGTTGATGTCATGCCGCGCGTCCAGGCACGGTTTGAGGTAGTCCTTCTCGATCCGGTACAAGCTGCAAGCGGTCTTGGCGCTGAAATCTGCCGGCATCGCCGTGTCCGACAAAATCCCGCCCTCGCCGATCACTTCGCCCGGCCCCATCCGCCCGGATTCGAACTTGACCCCATTACGGCTCAGTTCCACCGAGACCACGCCGGATTCGATGATGAACAGGTGATCGCTGACCTCCCCCGCCGGCAGGATCATTTCACCGGCACGGAAGGTTTGCCGCGTCATGTTCTGGCTGAAGGTTTCTTTCTCTTCCAGGCGCAGGGTCGAGAAAATGCTCGAACTGTCCAGCAACGCCCGTGGCCTTGAAAGGTCGGCAGGCACGTTGGTTTCGACGGTCGACAACAGGCTGACACCGGACGCCTGCAAGTGTCGGTAAGCCAGATCGAACAACAGATTTCGAACCATGCGTTTCTGATCCATGGAGACCACGAAGCCGCTGATTTCATATTCCACGCCGCTGGCACTGGAGCTTTTCAACGCGACGCAGGGTGCCGGTTTGTTCAGCAGATAACGGCACCCTTGCATCGCCCGTTCCAGCGCCTCGATCACCGTATGCGGGCGCGCATGCGGGCTCAGTTGCAGGCTGATCGAGACGCCGAAGATATCGCTGGGCCGGCTGAAATTGATGATTTTGGCCTTGGCCGCCAGCGAGTTGGGAATCACCGCCATGCTGCCCTGGGAGGTTTGCAGGCGCGTGGCGCGCCAGTCGATATCAATGACCCGGCCCTCGGTGCCGTCGATGGATATCCAGTCATCGAGTTGATAGGGTTTGGTGGTGTTGAGGACGATCCCGGAGAACACGTCGCTGAGGGTGCTTTGCAACGCCAGGCCGACGACGATCGCCAAGGCGCCGGAGGTGGCGAGCACGCCCTTGACCGGCAGTTCGAGCACGTAGGCCAGGGCGGCGATGACGGCGATCAGGAAGATCACCGCGCCGAGCAGGTCTTGCAGCAAGCGTCCGGTGTGCCCGACCCGTTGCATCATCAACGCGCCGATCACTACCGTCAGCGTGCGCGCGCCGAACAACCACCAACCGATTTGCAACCCCGTGGCTGCCAGGTGCAGCGGCACGTTGTCGGCCCAGGGTGCCGGCTCCAGCGGGTTCAAGCCTTCGTTGAACAGCAGGAGGCTGAACAGCGAGAAAATCACCAGCCGGGCGACCAGTTTCCAGTTGCTGCCATTGGCACTGATCAAACGCCACAAGCCCAGATCGATCAGGATCAGGACCAGGGCGCAAATCAACGGGTGATCGGTAAGCAATGACAGCATCGAACGACTCCAGCCATGTACGGATGGGCACAGTGTAGGAGTAATTGCGGATCTGATAACACCCCAAAAAAATGTGGGAGCGAGCCTGCTCGCGATAGCGCTCTGACAGTCACTGAATCGGTGGCTGTCCT
Source organism: Pseudomonas arsenicoxydans (assembly GCF_900103875.1). Classification (NCBI taxonomy): domain Bacteria; kingdom Pseudomonadati; phylum Pseudomonadota; class Gammaproteobacteria; order Pseudomonadales; family Pseudomonadaceae; genus Pseudomonas; species Pseudomonas arsenicoxydans. Next base: position 5,518,499 of record NZ_LT629705.1, read on the forward strand.
GGCGCAATCGCGAACAGGCTCGCTCCCACAGGGGATGTGTGTCGTCAGCCGTTATTGGCTATTGGTCAGGGTGTTGTAGCGGGTCATCAGGTTGCGGTAATCCGGAATCGAATCAACCGCTCATCCGACCGAACCGGCCCGACTGAAAGTCGGCAAACGCCTGGTGGATTTCCTGCTCGCTGTTCATCACAAACGGGCCGTGACCCACGATCGGCTCGTCAATCGGCTCGCCGCTGAGCAGCAACACCACGGCATCGTCGTTGGCTTCCAGAGTCAGCTGATGGCCGTTGCGTTCGAACAACGCCAGTTGCCCTTCACGCGCCAGCTCCTGGCCGTTGACCTGAACCGTGCCACGCAATACGACAAGTGCCGTGTTACGACCTTCATGCAGATCGAGGGTCAACAACTTGCCGCCGTTGAGGCGCAGGTCCCAGACATCGACCGGGGTGAACGTACGGGCCGGGCCGGTATGACCGTCGAACTCGCCGGCGATCAAGCGCAGGCTGCCGGCGTTGTCCTTGAGCGGCAGGCTCGGGATGTCGCCATCGAGAATCGTCTGGTAACCGGCATCGGCCATTTTGTCCTTGGCCGGCAGGTTGACCCACAGCTGGACCATTTCCAGGGTTCCGCCGCTTTTGGCGAAGCCTTCAGAGTGGAACTCCTCATGAATGATCCCCGACGCGGCAGTCATCCATTGCACATCGCCCGGACCAATCTTGCCGCCGCTGCCGGTTGAATCGCGGTGTTCCAGCTCGCCTTTGTAGACGATGGTCACGGTTTCAAAACCGCGATGCGGGTGCTGGCCGACGCCACGACGCTCGGTGGTCGGAGTGAATTCAGTGGGCGCTGCATGATCGAGCAGCAAGAATGGGCTGATGTGTTTGCCCAGGTTGTCGTAGGAAAACAGCGAGCGAACCGGGAAGCCGTCGCCGACCCAATGGGTCCGCGGGCTGGTGTAGATACCGATGATGTTTTTCATCCTGCCTCCAAATTCGTTGTTTGACGCGATGGACACAGCTTAAAACCGAACCCTTTAACGCACTAGACAGCAAAAATCGGCTTTAGCGTTCTATCTGGAGAACGATGGCGCCGGACCAGACACCTTCAATCCCCCAGAGACATCCACCGATTCATGACTTGCGGTCAACAGTGCTTTGCCCAACCAGCGGTTTTTCCCGGGGCGGCAGCCGGGGATACTCCTGCCCATTCCCACTGCAAACCCTGGAGTCATTGATGTCTATTCCCGCATTCGGTCTTGGTACCTTTCGCTTGCAAGGCCAGGTGGTCATCGATTCGGTGAGCACCGGCCTGGCGCTGGGTTACCGGGCCATCGACACCGCGCAAATCTACGAGAACGAAGCCGAAGTCGGTGAAGCTATTGCCGCCAGTGGCATCCCTCGCGAAGAGTTGTTCATCACCAGCAAGATCTGGGTCGCCAACTTTGCCAAGGACCGACTGATCGACAGCCTCAAGGAAAGCCTGCGCAAACTGCAAACCGACTATCTGGACCTGACGCTGATCCACTGGCCGTCCCCTGAAGATCAAGTGCCGGTCGAAGAATTCATGGGCGCCTTGCTCGAAGCGAAACGACTGGGCCTGACCCGTCAGATCGGCGTATCCAACTTCACCATCGACCTGATGAAGCAGGCCATCGCCGCCGTCGGTGCCGACAACATCGCCACCAACCAGATCGAATTGCACCCGTACCTGCAAAACCGCAAGGTCGTCGAATTTGCGCAGAACCAGGGCATCCAGATCACTTCGTACATGACCCTGGCCTACGGCGAAGTGCTGAAAGACCCGGTCATCCAGCAGATCGCCGAGCGTCTTCAGGCCACCCCGGCCCAAGTCACACTGGCCTGGGCCATGCAACTGGGTTATGCGGTGATCCCCTCTTCGACCAAGCGCGCCAACCTGCAAAGCAATCTGCAAGCCTGCAATCTGACGTTGAGCGACGCTGACATGGCGTTGATCGCAGGTCTTGATCGCGGCCAGCGATTGACCAGCCCCAAAGGCATCGCGCCGCACTGGGATTAATCGTCAGCCCTGCTCCAGGCTCTGATCGAGACGTTGCATGGCGTGCTGCAACTGATCGACGGCTTCGTCGATCAGCACTGCACTGGCGCAGGCGCACGCATGCTCCAGTTGCTCGCAATATTCGATCAGATACCTGGCGCCGACGATGCGCGCACCACCCTTGATACGGTGCGCGAGATCTTTCAACGCCGGCAGATTATCGTTGGCCTGCGCGTGTAGCAGGCTCTCGCGGTCCTCGCGGTTGGACTCCGCCAGCTTGCGTAACAATCGATCGATCTGCGTGCGGTCACCACCGATGTAGGGTTCCAGCCCGCTCAAGTCGATTTCCGACGATGGGGGGCGTGCGCTCGTGGTCTCGACAAACCGCTCCGTCAGCCACTTGTCCAGGTCCGCCAGCCGGATCGGCTTGAACAGGCAGTCGTCCATCCCCGCTTCAAGGCAACGGACTTTTTCTTCAGGTTGCGCGTTAGCGGTGAAGCCCAGAATCAGAGTGGGCGGCACGCCTTGAGCGCGTTCTTCATCACGGATCGCGCCGGTCAATTCATAACCGCTCAAACGCGGCATATTGCAGTCCGTGATGACCACATCAAAGGCATGGGTTCGCCACAACCCGAGTGCCTGTTCCCCCTCTTGGGCCTCCATCACGCGATGCCCCAGATAGTTGAGCTGGCTGGAAAGCAATTGCCGATTGGCCGGGTAATCGTCCACCACCAGAATCGTCAGCAGACGTGTGTTTATTTTTATCGCGCGATCCTCTGATTCGCAGGCCGGCAACGGTTTCAAGGCGACCGGCGACAAACTGATCTCGACCTCCGAACCCCGACCGAGGACGCTACGCAGCGTCAGTCGCCCGCCCATCATTTCGCACAGCGTGCGGCTGATGGCCAGCCCCAGCCCGGAACCGTTGCGGCCCGACGATTGAGGGTTGCTAACCTGAACGAATGGACTGAACAAGCGCTGCTGGTCGGCGTTGCTGATGCCAATGCCGCTGTCCCTGATGCGCATATCGACCGTCAGATGCCCCGACAAACCAGGTACCACCCGCAGTGTCAGACTCACCTCGCCTTCACGGGTGAACTTGATCGCGTTGCTCAACAGGTTGGACAGCACCTGCTTCAAGCGCGTGGGATCGATCAGCACATCACGGTCACTGGCAGGGTCGAGATCGACCCGCCATAGCAGATTTTTCTCCCGGGCCAGCCCTTCGAACACCCGGCAAACCGACGCCACCAATGCGTGAAGATTGACCCGTTCGGGCGTCAGGGACAAATGCCCTGATTCGATGCGTGCGATGTCGAGGATATCGCCGATCAACGCCAGCAACTGCTGTGCTGCGGTCGACGCGACGTCAATGGAAAAACGGTCGACGACGCCCTCTTGCGCGTGTTTGTCGGCCATTTCAAGCATGCCGAGCAAGGCATTCATAGGGGTGCGGATTTCATGGCTCATGGTCGCCAGGAAGGTGGTCTTCGCCCGGTTGGCATCGTCTGCCGCGTCCTTGGCCTCCTGCAATTGCTGCAACCATTGTTGTCGCTGACGGATCTGCCGACGCTGCCAGGCGATCCACCCCAGCGCCAGCATCAACGCAGCCCCTGCCGCAGCAAACGCCTGCAAAATACGTTGGCGGTGACGCAGCCAATAGCTGTCCTCGACCACCACATCATTGCTCCAGCGGGCCACCAGCGCGTCCATTTCATCGGGCGAAATGCTCAGCAATGCCTTGTTCAGAATCGACTGTAACTCCCGTGCATCGGGACCGGTGGCCAGGCTGATGCGCGCCGGTTCAACGCCCACCGTACCGCTGATACGTAAACGACCCTGGTAATACCGGGATATCAGGTAACGGGTCATGAACAACGAACTGAGCGCAGCATCGGCCTGCCCTTTATTGACCAGTTCCAGGCCCTCGGCCGGGCTTTGCACATCCACCATCCGCACGCCCGGGACGCGGGTCTGAATGAAGGCGCGTAGCGGATGACTGTGATAAATCGCCAGGCGTTTGCCGCTCAGATCCTCCAGCCTCTTGGGGCTACCCGGGGCGTCCGTACTCGCCAAGGCGTACGGAGCGACCACATAGGCCCTGGTGAAGTGCAGTTTGGCTGCGCCTTCGGTCGTGGGGATGATGGCGGGCACGAGGTCGACCTCGCCGGTCCTGAGTCGCTGGATCTGCTGGTCCAGGGATTGGCCGCGCAGCACGTTGAAGTTCAAACCGCTGCGCTGGCTGATCAGTGTCAGCAATTGCGCCGTCAACCCGCTGAATCGCCCCTCGGTATCGTAGAACGTCAACGGCGCAAAGTTTTCGACCACGCCCACGTTCACCTTCGGGTGCCGATCCAGCCAACGCTGCTCACTCTCACTCAGACTCACTCGCTGCTGACCCATGACCTTCGCCTGGCCGGCACTCCAGCGTTGTTCGATGAGCGAGCGCTGATCCATCGGGATCGCCGCCAGTGCCTTGTCGATGATGTCCTTGAGCGCCAGATTGTCCCGCGCCAATGCGAAGCCGAACGGATTGGCGTCAAGGCCGGACGGTGCCACCAAGTGAATGTAATTGAGGTAGTTGTTGTTGATCAGGTAATTGGCGCTGATAAGGTCGCCGAGGTAGACGTCATCCTGCCCATACGCCACCGCCCCGAGCGCATCGAGTGCCGACGGATACCGATGCAGGTCCGCCTCGGGATAGAACGATTCAACGGTTTGCGCCTGCAGATAGTCATCGGCCATGGCAATGCGCTTTCCCGCCAGGTCCTCGGGCAGGTGCTCGTCCTGCCGGGTGACCAGCATGGGCTGATCTTCTGCGTAGGCGCTGGACAGAATCAGATCGGGGTCGGCCGCTTCGAAGTTGTTCGAGGTGCCGAGCAGATCCAGCTCGCCGTATTTGAGCGCCTCCATGGCCGCTTCACGCGTGACATAGCGCAGCACCTCGATTTGCACGTTCAGCAGTTGTGCCACCAGCACGGCGTAATCGGCGGTGATGCCTTCGAGCTCATCGTGATTGCGCGTCACCTCGAACGGCGGGTAGTCCGGCCCGGTCACCCCAAGACGCAAGACCCGCTTGTCGCGCAGCCATTGCCGGTCCTTTTCATCCAGCGTGACCCGGTAGCCGTCTACGGTCGAACGCCCCAGCAAGTGCAATAACTTGGGCTCGTCGGCGATTGTGGCCGACGCTGGGGTCATGAGGCAAAACATCAGGAACAGCTGCAGGAAACGCACGGTCGGCGCACTCAGATCAGGTGGTTGCGTATGGCGAAGTCGCGCAGATGCACCGCCGAGTTCAGCCGCAGTTTCTCGATCAGACGGGTCTTGTAGGTGCTGACGGTCTTGTGGCTCAAATGCATGAGTTCGGCAATTTCCTTGTTTTTAATCCCCCGGGCCAGGTATTGCAGGATGGTCAACTCTCGGTTGGAAAGATTTTCGATCATCTGTCTTTCGCTGTGTTGCACCGTATCCAGCGATACAGCGGATAGCTGCATGAAATAGGTATACCCCGCCATGACGGCTTGAACAGCTTTGTGCAATTGACTCAAGTTGTTGGTCTTGGAGACATACGCCAAGGCCCCGGCGCGCATACAGCGTTCTTGAAAGAACAGCGGATCCAGGGAGGTGAATACCAGCACCACACACTTCCATTGGTTGCCTCTGATTCGCTCCAGCAAATCCAGCCCGTTTCCGCCGGGCATGACCAGATCGAGGATGACCAGATCGACCGTATGCTCACGCAATATCGACAATGCCTCGCCAACGCTGGCCGCTTCAAGAATCCGCTTGAAGCCTTCCTGCTCGAGTACAAGCGTCACTGCAGCGCAAACCACCGGATGATCGTCGACAATCAGCACTGACTTCATGGCAACTCCCTGTGCAATGACTCGACGAATGCCCGCCGGACAACGACGGGGCAGACGCAACGGCTGCGCCAAGACTCTTGCATGGGCGAAAGCAGGAATCTACCTGTAAGAAATGACAGTGGCGACGAACGGTAATAGCGAATCAACCTACAGTCTGCGCAGATCGCACGCTCGGCCAAGGGTATTGGTCTTCGTTCAGCGGCGGATCGATCATCGTCATCAGCCGCTGGATGCACGTCAAATCAGGCAGAGGTGCATGGCTCACCTGAACCCTCTGTGGCTCACCCGCCGGCGTCGGTGGCAATTGCGCCCGCTGGCCGTCGAAAATCAGTGTGTTGCGCACCTGCTGGTTATCGAGGAAGTAGCTGAGCGCATCCAGTTCGCCGCAGACCAGCGAGGCATTGACGACCACCAGATCGAACGGCTCGCCACCGTACTCGACCAGGGACAGCATGGGCGCAAGGCCCTGCACCGGCGCTACCCGGTAATAGCCGAGCTGGTTGAACAGCCGCTCGATTATCATCTGGTGGAAATGCTGCTCGTCGGCGATCAGGATACGCAGCGCTTTGTTCGGCATCGTAGCCTCCCTGGATATGGCAGATGTTGGAGGCGCAGGAGGCTACGGGAGATGCACGAAGGTTTCTGTAGGACTTTTCCTAAAAATCCGCGGCCACCTCCGTTACTGCCAACCGAACCGACGAATGTAGAACCCCTTCACCGCCTGGGTCAGGCCCATGTAAGCCAGCAGAATCACCGGCAAGAACACGAAATACAGAGACGGCAGTGCCTGCAGTTTGAAGTAATGCGCCAGCGGTCCCATTGGCAGGAAAATGCCCACGGCCATAATGACGCCGGTCATCACCAGCAGCGGCATAGCCGCGCGGCTTTGCAGGAACGGGATTTTCGGCGTGCGAATCATGTGCACGATCAACGTCTGGGTCAGCAGCCCGACCACGAACCAGCCGGACTGGAACAGGGTCTGGTGATCCGGGGTGTTGGCGTCGAACACGTACCACATCAAGGCAAATGTGGTGATGTCGAAGATCGAGCTGATCGGGCCGAAAAACAGCATGAAACGCCCGACATCCGCCGGCTGCCAGCGTTGTGGTTGCTTGAGCATTTCGTCATCGACGTTATCGAACGGAATGGCGATTTGCGAAATATCGTAGAGCAGGTTTTGCACCAGCAGGTGCATCGGCAGCATTGGCAGGAACGGAATGAACGCACTGGCCACCAGCACCGAGAACACGTTGCCGAAGTTGGAGCTGGCGGTCATCTTGATGTACTTGAGCATGTTGGCGAACGTCCGGCGCCCTTCCAGCACGCCTTCCTCCAGCACCATCAAGCTCTTTTCCAGCAGGATGATGTCCGCCGCTTCCTTGGCGATGTCCACGGCGCTGTCCACCGAAATGCCGATGTCGGCGGTGCGCAGGGCCGGGGCGTCGTTGATGCCGTCGCCCATGAAACCGACCACATGACCGTTGCCCTTGAGCAGGCGCACGATGCGTTCCTTGTGTGAAGGCGTGAGTTTGGCGAAGACATTGGTGGTCTCCACCGCCACCGCCAACTCTGCGTCGCTCATGCGCTCGATGTCGTTGCCCATCAGCAGGCCTTGTTGCTCCAGGCCGACTTCACGGCAGATCTTGGCGGTCACCAGTTCGTTGTCGCCGGTCAGCACTTTAACCGCCACGCCGTGAGCAGCCAGGGCCTTGAGCGCCGGCGCGGTGCTTTCTTTGGGCGGGTCAAGGAACGCCACGTAACCAATCAGCGTCAGTGCCTGTTCATCCGCCAGGCTGTACGTCTCCCCGCCTTCGATCATCGACCGCGCGGCCACGGCCACCACCCGCAAGCCCTCGGCGTTGAACGTTGCAGTAACCTGACGAATGCGCGCCAGCAGTTCATCGGTCAGTGCTTCGTCGGCTTCGCCATGGCGAACCCGGGTGCATACCGCCAGCACTTCTTCCACCGCACCTTTGCAGATCAGCAGGTGCGGTTGATCACGCTCGGCGACCACCACCGACATGCGCCGACGGTTGAAGTCGAACGGGATTTCATCGACCTTGTGAAATGCGGTGCCGACTTTCAGCTCACGGTGGATTTCCACGTGTTCCAGCACCGCCACGTCCAGCAGGTTTTTCAGGCCGGTCTGGTAGTAGCTGTTGAGGTAAGCCATTTCCAGCACGTCATCGGAGTCGTTGCCCCAGACATCGACGTTGCGCGCCAGAAAGATCTTGTCCTGGGTCAGGGTGCCGGTCTTGTCGGTGCACAGCACGTCCATGGCGCCGAAGTTCTGGATCGCATCGAGGCGCTTGACGATGACCTTTTTGCGCGACAGGAACACCGCGCCCTTGGCCAGGGTCGAGGTCACGATCATCGGCAGCATTTCCGGGGTCAGGCCCACGGCAATCGACAGCGCGAACAGCAGCGCCTCGGTCCAGTCACCCTTGGTGAAGCCGTTGATGAACAGCACCAGCGGCGCCATGACGAACATGAAGCGAATCAGCAGCCAGCTGACTTTGTTGACCCCGGTCTGGAATGAAGTCGGTGCGCGATCCGTGGCGCTGACCCGTTGGGCCAGGGCGCCGAAATAGGTGTTGTTGCCGGTGGTCAGAATCACCGCGATGGCCGTGCCGGACACCACGTTGGTGCCCATGAACAGAATGTTGTCCAGGTCCAGCGGATTGTGCGTATCGCCGTTCTGCTGGTGACGGAATTTTTCCACCGGCATCGATTCACCGGTCATCGCCGCCTGGCTGACGAACAGATCCTTGGCGCTGAGCACACGGCAATCGGCAGGAATCATGTCGCCGGCCGACAAGACGATCAGATCCCCCGGGACCAATTGCTTGATCGGCAATTCGCAGCGCAACGCATCCCGGCGCAGCACCGTGGCGGTGTTGCTGACCATCGCCTTGAGGGCGTCGGCGGCCTGGTTGGATTTGGTTTCCTGCCAGAAGCGCAACAAGGTCGAGAGCACCACCATCGAGAAAATCACGATGGCGGCCTTCATGTCCTCGGTCAGCCAGGAGATGACCGCCAGCAAGGTCAGCAGCAGGTTGAACGGGTTTTTGTAGCAGTGCCACAAATGGGTCCACCACGGCAGCGGTTGCTCGTGCTCGACCTCGTTGAGGCCGAATTGCTCGCGCAGGGTGTCGGCTTCGAGTTCGCTCAAGCCGTCGGTGTGGCTACCGAGGTTTTCCAGTAATTGGCCTGTGTCGCTGTTGGCGGCGCTGACCAGGGTTTGCGCGAGCGTCGGCGGCACTTCACGGCTGACAGGGATGTCGGTGAAGTTTTCCAGCAGCGCCAGGCGACGGAAGTGCCGGGCGATGTGGCGGGTGCGCAAGAATCCGGCGAAGAATTCTTTGAGCAGGGTCAGGTTCATGGCAGTTCCCCCAGGGTCGGCCAGGAAACCGTCAAGCAGGCGTGTCGAGTCGGTGCGATGTCGACAGCAAAGTCGAGCACCACACACGGTTCAGCATCGATGAGAGAGGCATCGGGGCGCAGGTCAGGACTGACTGCGATCGGGAGGCCGCTGCTCGCTATCAGGCGAGACAACGGCACACAAGGGGTGCGTTATCTTGCCGGGAAGGTGCCGGTTATCGAAACCGGCCGACTACTGTCACTCGAACAAGTACCCACTGTGGGTCTCCGTAATGGTTGAAAACGCGCGAAGCTTACGCCCCGATTTCCAGAGAGTAAACGATGCCAAGGCTTCGGATCGGGGAATTGAAAGGTTCTTCAGGAAGGGTTCAGGATCGAGGTCTGTGTGATGTTGAGAGGAGATCAAGCGCTGGCGGCCAGGGCGTGCCGGCGATGGTGCACGTTGAGCTGATCCTTGATCAGCCGCAGCACCTTGGCCTCATGTTCATGGATAAAGAAGTGACCACCAGCCAGCATGTCCACCGAGAAACTGCCGTGGGTTTCTTTGCACCAGCCAATCAACTGCTCGATGGTGGCGCAATCAGCCTTGCCGCCCAGCACATGCACCGGGCACTTGAGCAAGGGCCGCTGCTGCGGCTCGAAGCGGCCGCACAGGAGAAAATCCGCGCGCAAGACCGGCAGCGTCAGGCTCACCAGCTCCTCGTTGGCCAGCACCTCTTCACGCGTGCCATTGAGGGTGCGCAATTGCTCGATCAGTTCGGCATCGGATCTGGGTTCGGCGAAACCACGGTCATAGTCGGCCCGCATCGTCGGCGCGGCCGTGCCCGAGGCGAACAGCGCCGCCGGCTCCGGGCAACCGAGCGAGCGAAGCGCATGGGCCATCTCACAGGCCAGCAAGGCGCCCAGGCTATGGCCGAACAAGGCGTACGGCGCCTTCAGCGTGGCTTTTTGTTCCTGCGCCAGTTGCAGCGCCAGGCGCCGCATGTCGGTGTGCAACGGCTCGCCATACCGTGCGCCACGCCCCGGCAGCTCCACCGGTTGCAGCTTGATCCACTGCGGCAGCTTGCGCCGCCAGCGGCTGTAGACCATGGCGCTGGCGCCTGAATATGGCAGGCACAGCAATGTCAGCTGGGTCACCGGGCTTACCTCGAAAGTTGTCTGTTAAGAGAACGGATGAGCGCGGCGGGGAATTAGTCGTGGTGCGCGGAACAATCACCTGACGAAACTTTCATGGATCGACGTGAACTCTCGCCATCACCTGCCAGTCAGCTAAATAAGCCCTCACTTCAAGGCGCTCACGCTGATGCAGATTTCCCTCAAGCAACAAGTCGCCCTGGTGACCGGTGCCAGTTCCGGCATCGGAGCAGGCTGCGCCAAGGCCCTGGCCGATGCCGGTGCCGCGGTGGTGCTCAATTACAATTCCGAGGCTGAACCCGCCGAAGAACTGGCCCGGCAGATCATCGCTGAAGGCGGTCGGGCGATCGCCATCGGCGCTGATGTTTCAAAAGAACAAGAGGTCGAACGCCTGTTCGCGCACACCGTTGAAGCCTTCGGTTCGCTGGACATTCTGGTGGCCAACTCGGGTATGCAAAAAGACGCACCTGCCATGGAAATGAGCCTCGCCGACTGGAACCAGGTGATCGGCGTCAACCTCACCGGACAGTTCCTCTGCGCCCGCGCCGCCCTGCGTATTTTCAACCGCCAGGGTGTTCGTGAAGGGGTGTCCCGGGCAGCCGGTAAAATCATCCATATGAGTTCGGTGCATCAACGCATCCCCTGGGCCGGGCACGTCAACTACGCAGCCTCCAAGGGCGGCGTCGACATGCTGATGCAAACCCTTGCCCAGGAAGTCAGCCACCAGCGCATCCGCATCAACGGCATCGCGCCGGGGGCGATTCGCACCGCAATCAATCGCGCCGCCACCGAAGGCGCGGCTGAGCAGGATTTGCTCAAACTGATCCCTTATGGCCGGGTTGGTGATGTCGAGGACGTCGCCAATGCGGTGGTTTTTCTCGCCTCCGATGCCTCCGACTACATCGTCGGCACCACACTGTTCATCGACGGCGGCATGAGCCTCTATCCGGAGTTTCGCGGCAATGGCTGATCATCATCCCGAACGACAGAGCGCCATCGATGCCCACGGCATCATCGGCGACATGCGCAGCGCAGCACTGGTCAATGACCGGGGCAGCGTGGATTTTTTCTGCTGGCCGGAGTTCGACAGTCCGTCCATTTTCTGCTCGCTGCTGGACACACCCGAGGCCGGGATTTTTCAGTTGTCACCGGACTTGCCTGATGCGCGTCGCGAGCAGATTTACCTGCCCGACACCAACGTGTTGCAAACCCGTTGGCTCAGCGAGCGCGCCGTGGTCGAAATCACCGACCTACTCCCCATTGGCGACAGCGAAGATGATCTGCCGATGCTGATGCGCCGTGTTCGCGTGGTCAGCGGCCAGGCAACGTTTCGCATGCGCTGCGCGGTGCGTCATGACTACGCCCGCGCCAACACCCGGGCACGCCTCGATGAACAAGACGTGGTTTTCGAGGCCGACGGCCAGCCGTCCATGCGGCTCGCCTCGGATCAGCTTGTGCACGTTGACGCGAACGCGGCGGTGGCCGAATTCACCCTCAAACAAGACCAGTTCGCCGAATTCCTGCTCGGCGGCCTCGACGATCCGCGTTTCAAGGAAGGCGCCTCTGCGCTGTGCATGGAACGCACACTGAAATTCTGGCGCGACTGGACCGGCCGATCCAGCTACCGTGGCCGCTGGCGAGAAATGGTCAACCGCTCGGCCCTGGCGCTGAAGCTGCTGACCTCGCGCAAACACGGCGCGATCCTCGCCGCCGCGACATTCGGCTTGCCGGAAACCCCGGGCGGCGAACGCAACTGGGACTACCGCTACACCTGGATCCGCGACGCCTCGTTCACCGTCTACGCCTTCATGCGCCTGGGTTATGTCGACGAGGCCAACGCCTACATGAGCTGGTTGCGCGGTCGGGTCAGCGATTGCCACGGCAACTCCATGAAACTCAACATCCTCTATGCCGTCGACGGCCGCCAGGAATTGCCGGAAACCGAACTGTCGCACCTGTCCGGCCATGGCGGCGCGAAGCCGGTGCGGATCGGCAACCAGGCTTACGATCAGGTCCAGCTCGATATCTTCGGCGAGTTGATGGATGCGGTATACCTGGTCAACAAGTACGGCGACGCCATCTCCCATGAGGGCTGGAAACACGCGATAGAAATCGTGGATCAGGTTTGCGAAACCTGGCAGCAACAAGACGTAGGCATCTGGGAAATGCGCGGCGAGCAGCATCATTTTCTGCATTCGCGGCTGATGTGCTGGGTCGCTCTGGACCGTGCCATTCGCCTCGCTTCGAAACGCTCACTGCCCGCCCCGTTCGCCCGTTGGGACCAGACCCGCCAAGCCATCTACGCCGACATCTGGGAAAACTTCTGGAATGAAGAACGCGGACATTTCGTCCAGTACATTGGCGGCACCGCGCTGGATGGTTCGATGTTGCTGATGCCGCTGGTGCGCTTCGTCAGCGCCAAGGATCCACGCTGGCTCGCCACCCTTGATGCGATCGAAAAGAATCTGGTGCGTGACGGGATGGTTTACCGCTATCGCAACGATGACAGCCAGATCGACGGCCTCGACGGCACGGAAGGCGCCTTCGCCGCGTGTTCATTCTGGTACGTCGAATGCCTGGCCCGGGCGGGTCGCGTGGAAAAGGCCCATCTGGAGTTCGAACAACTGCTGAGGTACGCCAACCCGTTGGGCTTGTATGCCGAAGAGTTCGACAGCCAGGCGCGGCATCTGGGAAACACGCCGCAAGCGTTGACGCACCTGGCATTGATCAGTGCAGCAAGTTTTCTCGATCGCAAATTGAGTGGGGAGAAGAATTACTGGCAGCCTTGAGGTTGCGTCGCCCCCATCGCGAGCAAGCTCGCTCCCACATTGACCGTGTTCACTCAGAGCCCTGTGGGAGCGGGCTTGCCCGCGATAGGGCCATCAGCCGCAACACAAAGCAGATGGGACAGCCCATCTGCAACCGACGCAACCTGTCGGAAATTTCCCGTTTCAGGGTGCAGTTTGTAGGACCGATAGTGGCTCTCGATGCACTTAAACACGGCCTTACTGAATAAACACGCCTCGCCACAAGGAACGCAGGCCATTTCCCTACAACGACTAAACGAACTTTGCTGTTTACCTGCCCGACACTGGTTCCTACACCCGGAAATACCTTGTTGCCAGCTGTTACAACCCCACCTACCATCGACGGTCAACGGGTACAGCGGAGCTGTCCAACAAAACCCGAATTCAAGGAACCAGAATGACTCAACGCATCCACCGCCCCATCGACTCCCCCCTGCGGTCAGGTCTGAACCGCGATGAATTGTGGGAAGACCACGACAAAGGCCTGATCAAATGCTGGGAAATCGGCCGCCAACGTGCTGCCCGATTCCCCGACCTCTCCCAACGTTGTCTTGCCGGCGAGCTGCCGGTACTGGGATGGAAAGGTGGCGTCAGCCGCAGCCTGAAGAAACTTGAAAAATACGGATCCCTCAAATACCTCGCCCAGTGGCAGGGTTTGCGCGGGGAAGATCTGGATGTTGATCTGGAGAGAGAGCGGGCGCTGACCTGTTCACGGACCAGGATGGTGGTGACGTTTACGCCGGACCGGTCGAAATATTTCAATCAGGTGGCGGAAACCGAAGCCTAGGCAAAGGGCCGAAACAGCCACGCGGGAGGGTCAAATGAACAATGACACACAGGTGCATTTCACCAAGACCGCGAGTCTGAAGCTCGCCTACGAAGAACACGGCCCGACCACCGGCGAGCCCGTGATCCTTCTCCATGGCTTCCCCTACTCCCCACGCGCCTACGATGAAATCGCTCCAGCCCTCGCCGCCGAGGGCTACCGCGTCATCGTCCCGTACCTGCGCGGTTACGGCCCGACCCGTTTCAACAGCCCCGATACCCTGCGCTCCGGCCAGCAAGCCGCGCTCGCCCAGGATTTGCTCGACCTGATGGACGCCCTCGCCATCCCGCAGGCCGCGCTGTGCGGTTACGACTGGGGCGGTCGGGCGGCGTGCATCGTGGCGGCGTTGAGGCCGGAGCGGGTTCGTTGCCTGGTGACCGGCGACGGTTACAACCTCCAGGACATCCCGAATTCGGTGCGACCGCTGGACCCGCAAACCGAGCATCGCCTCTGGTATCAGTACTACTTCCACACCCCGCGCGGGGTCGAAGGCCTGACAAACAATCGTCGAGCCTTGTGTGAAGTGCTCTGGAAATTGTGGTCACCCACTTGGGCCAAAGGTCCCGAGTTGTATCCGCTGAGTGCCCCGGCCTTCGACAATCCGGACTTCGTCGACGTGGTGATTCACTCCTATCGCCACCGGTTCATGTATGCGCCCGGCGACCCGGCGCTGGAGTGGATGGAAGAGGCATTGACCCGACAACCGGCCATCAGCGTACCGACGATCTCACTGTGTGGCGCCGATGATGGTGTTGGCCCGGCGCCTGAAATAGACGAAGACGCCGAGCATTTCACCGGGCGCTACGAGCGAAGAGTGCTGGCAGGCGTGGGGCATAACATCCCCGAAGAAGCGCCTGAAGCGACGCTCAAGGCATTACTGGATCTGCTGAAGGGCTGACGGAAAACCGCTCGCGGTAGGCTTGTGGCGTCACGCCCATCCCGCGCAGAAAGCTGCGGCGCAACGTTTCTTCGCTGCCGAATCCGCACTGCACGGCGATGCGTTTGATCGGCACGCCGGTGTCGCTGAGTAACCGGCGCGCCGTCTCGACCCGGATCAGTTCGATGGCCCGGGCCGGGGTCTGGCCCGTGTCAGCGCGATAGTGCCGCACGAAACTGCGTTCGCTCATGCCCGCCTGCAGGGCCAGGGTCGGAATGCCGAGGTCTTTGGTCAGGTTTTCGCTGATCCAGGCGTGAAGCTCGTCGAACCGGCTGCCTTCCTTTTGCAGGGACAAGGTCACGCTGAACTGCGACTGGCCACCCGGTCGCTTGAGAAAAACCACCAATTGTCGCGCGACTTCCAGGGCCATCGTGCGGCCGAGGTCTTCTTCGACCATCGCCAACGCCAGGTCGATGCCCGCGGTGACTCCGGCCGAGGTCCACACCGGGCCGTCGTTGATAAAGATGGGATTGGGTTCCACCCGCAGTTGCGGATGCTTCTGCGCCAACTGCTCGCAACGGGTCCAGTGGGTGACGACTCGCCGACCGTCAAGCCAGCCACTCGCCGCCAGCAAAAAGGCTCCGGTGCAGACAGACGAGACCCGCCGACAGGCCTTCGCGTGTTCTCGCACCCACGCCACCAGCGGTGCGTCTTCCGCTGCGGCATACACGCCCCAGCCGCCAGCGATGATCAGGGTGTCGCTCCCTTGCTCGGGCAACGGTTCGGCCAGCAGCGCCAATCCCGCCGACGACATCACCGCCCCGCCGCCACTGGCAATCACCGTCGGTGCATAGGGCGGCGGCACACCGTGCTGGCGGGCGATGTCGTTCGCCGAGGCGAACACCTGCAACGGCCCGGTGACATCCAGCAATTGCACGTTGGCGAATGCGAGCACATGAATGGTTTTCGGCATAATTGGCGTAATTCGTGGGGTTATTGGCGTATGCGCCAGATCCTACGAGCCTAGAGTGAAGTCGTCCACCCCACTTCATGAGAAAAATGCCATGACGTTGCAGATCGGTTTTCTGTTGTTTCCACAGGTTCAACAACTGGACCTCACTGGCCCTTACGACGTGCTGGCTTCGCTGCCGGACGTGAAGGTGCATCTGATCTGGAAGGACCTGGTGCCGGTCACCGCAAGCACTGGGCTGGTGCTGAAACCGACCACGACCTTCGACGATTGCCCGGCGCTAGATGTAATCTGCATCCCCGGTGGCAGCGGTGTCGGGCCGTTGATGGAAGATGAGCAGACGCTGGCCTTTATCAAGGCGCAAGCCGCGAATGCACGGTACGTCACGTCGGTTTGCACCGGGGCGCTGGTGCTCGGTGCGGCAGGTCTGCTGAAGGGTAAACGTGCAACCACGCACTGGGCTTATCACGAACTGTTGGCGCCGTTGGGGGCGATCCCGGTGAAGGATCGGGTGGTACGTGACGGCAATCTGCTGACCGGCGGCGGGATTACCGCAGGGATCGACTTTGCCCTGACCCTGGCGGCCGAGTTGTTCGACAAGGACACGGCCGAGCTGGTGCAGTTACAGCTGGAATACGCGCCGGCACCACCGTTCCAGTCCGGCAGCCCTGACACAGCGCCGTCGAGCGTCCTGGCGGAAGCGCAACGGCGTGCGGCACAGTCGCTCCAGCAACGAACGCAAATTACCGAGCGAGCAGCGGCCAGGCTGTAAGTCGTACTTTTTCACAGGCGAAAAAAAACCCGCCTAGGCGGGTTTCTCAAGACCATTTTCGACATCCTGTCGGCAGCCATCCTGGCCAATGGTCGATCATCCGTGATCCTGAGCACTCCCTGTGCTTCAGTTGATGGATCCAGATTAACGGCATCGCTGAAGTATAAAAAGACGACATACCCGCTAGCGGGTGTAAGCGTTTGACCACTGACGTCACAAACCTGCGCTGCTGAAGCTGTCGAAGGCAGCGGCAGGAGACCGCAGTTTTTCAACAGACGAAAAAAAACCCGCCGAAGCGGGTTTTCCCAAGACCATGTCGACTCCCTGTCGGTAGCGAATCCTTGCTGATGGTCGATCATCCGTGATCCTGGAGCACTTCCTGTGCTTCAGTTGATGAGGCTAGATTACGCTTCGGATCCAATGTGCAATAGACGACATAGCTACCATCGCGTGTAAGACATTCGCTATAGCCACCCTTCCGTAAACCCTTAGACATCTAAGGTATCAAGCAGGCGAGCCCCGGTTTCCGCGGCCTGTAGCGGACTTTGCGCTGTCAGGGCAAACGCCAACCCATTGCCACCGCCGTCACTCTTCCTGAGGCTCGTGGCTCTTGGCGCTGGTCTTGAGAAACTCTTCGATATTGTTCATCTGCTCATCCCAGCCACGGCTGTCCATGCGGAACGCCTTGAGCCTGCGGTGTTGCGGGATGTGGTCGAAGCCGGACTCGGTAACCTTCAGCAAGGTGCCTTCATCTAAGTCTTCGAGTTCAAACTTCACCAAGGTAGTGGGCTCCTGGGAGTAGTCGACTTCCGGCTCCACCGCATAGGGGTGCCAGCGAAAGGAAAACACCCGCTCCGGCTCGACCCTCTCCACCAACACATTCCACAACAAGTGTTCATAGCCGGGGTACGTAATCTGCCCCTGGGTCCATTCACCGGAAACGAAACGCTTGCCCTCCAGCGAAACGCCAAACCACTGCCCAAAGGCCTCGGCATTGGCCAGCACGCGCCACACCTTCGAACGCGGCACTTTGAGCAAAATCTTCCTTTCAATGCGATCTGATGCAGGGTTCATAAGCCACCTCCTGTACTGAACAGTAGGCCTGTAAGACCACAAGACCAACCCTAAAGTTGTATCAACGGGGAGTTGTTATCAAGTGTGCCTGTAATATTCGGCCGCATTTCTGATGCCAGGTTCTGGCGTGGAACGTTGGTCAATCACTGAAACTGCTAACGTGCACAGCGCCGTCATTTATACAAACAAGACTCACTGCACAGGATCCACGCGATGAAAAGCCTGCATGGCCGCTGTTTATGCAAAGCCATCGAGTACGAACTCGACAACCTCGACATGCCCATCAGCCACTGCCACTGCCAAACCTGCCGCAAAGCACACGCAGCGGCATTTGCCTCGACAGCCGGGGTGATGCGCGAACACTTTCGCTGGATCAAGGGCCAGCATTTGCTGAACAGTTATGAATCCTCGCCGGGCAAGCTGCGGCATTTCTGTTCGGTCTGTGGCTCACATTTGATGGCGGAACGCCTGGCCCAGCCTCACGTCATCATTCGTGTGGCGACGCTGGATGATGATCCGGGCATGACGCCTCAAGCCCATATCTGGACTTCACATGACGTGCCGTGGCTTGAATATCAATCGATTGAAAAACACCCCGAATGGCAGGTGTAGATATCCCGGATATTCCAGAGCGCTACACTACCGCCACTTCCCACGTCACAGCGAGCCTCCCTCATGCACCCACGCTTCCTTCTGGCGCTGACGCCGTTACTGCTCAGCTCCATCGTCCATGCCGCAGACTGCGACAACGCCACTGACCAGTCCACAATGAACCAGTGTGCAGCGCAGCAGAACAAGGCGGCGGACAAGGAGCTGAATGCGCTTTACCAGCAGATAACCAACCGCTTGAAGAGCACTCCGGACAGCAAGAAGCTGTTGGTTGGCGCGCAGCGTTCATGGGTTGCGTTTCGGGATGCCGAGTGCAAGTTCTCGAGCGCCGGGGTAGAGGGCGGGAGTGCTTATCCGCTGATCTACAGCAACTGTGTCACTGAGCTGACCAAGGCGCGGGTGCAGACTTTCAAGAACTACTTGAAATGTCAGGAGGGGGATTTGAGTTGCCCGGTGCCGGGGGCTTGATGCTCCGGTGATTTTGAGGGCCTCTTCGTCAGATCGCCGCCCGGACCAGGCAGCGATCTGACGATGGCGTCAGTTCAGGCGACGCAATTACCGGACAAATATCTGCGCCGTGGTAATCGCCATATCCCCACCTGGCATCTTGATGCTGCCGATCTGCTTCAGGCTGTCGGCATCAAAGATCGCCACGTCATTAAACGTCCCCGCCAGGTAGATCTTGCTGCCGTCCTTGTTGAAGGAAATGCAGTAGTAGGAATGATCCAGCGTCGCGGACTGCAGCATTTTCTTCTCCTTGATGTCGTACTTGGCCAGACGGTTGAGCACGCCGTACATCAGGTTCGGGTCCTTGGGTGAGCGCATGCCGCTGAAATAGATTTCCGTCAGGGGGCCGAAGTCGGTGGTTTCGGTCTTGCCGGTTTTCAGGTCAATGCTGAACAGCCCGTACAGGTACTCGGCGGTCAATGGATCCTGCTTCTTGTCCTTGAATTTCGCGGTGGTGTAGAGCAGCGAGAAATCATGACGATAGGTCTGCTGGTTCCACACGTAGAGCACGTCCGGCGCGGCGTAGTTCGCGCGTTTCCAGTGACGGCTGGGGATCAGCACGTCGAACTTGCCGGTTTTCACGTCGACCTTATAGACATCCGCCCCGGCCACGTACAGCGTGCCGTCGTCGCCGCTTTGCATGATGGTCAGTTGCCGTGGCGCCGGGAAACTGCGCACGGGTTTGGCGTCCATGCCAGCGTCGGTGGCGTACACGTCGAGCCGTGGTTGCTGCACTTCATAACGGTCATTGAGCATCAGCGTCGGGTTGGCGACGGTGAACAGTTCCTTGCCGTCATGGCTGAGGGTAAAGGCGAACATCGAGCGCGCCTTCTCCCCCGGTTTCTGCGTGATGCTGGCGTGGAACACCTGCTTGCAGCTGTCCAGCTCGACGCCGTAGACATCGGCGTAGTGGTTGTTCAACACGTAAGCGGTCTTGCGGTCCGGCGACAACTGGATGGTGCCGGGGCCGAAGGCGTCCGGCATCTTGCAGGTCTTGAACACGGTGTCGGTCGCCAGATCGATGACGTGCAGGTTGTTCGGGTAATTGGTGGTCAACATGTACTCGTGACCATCTTGGAGCGCAGTGTTTTCATCGGCCAGAACGTTGAACGAACAGACGCTCAGGACGGCAAATGCGGCCAGGCCGCAGGCTTTGATGCGATGCATGCTGGAATCCTTCTTCTCTGTCCGATCACTTGTCTTTAGGAAAGACAGTCCCGAGGTTGCGCCAGTTTTCGTTGGACGCCTGGGCATCCTTGTTCCAGTCCGGGTAGGTGCTCATCATGTCCGGCACCTGGGCCGGCCACCAGCACGGATCGGAGCAGCCATACAGGTCGGCCTCCATCGGCTGGCAGAGCGATGACACACCGCCAAAGGCATCGATTTCCCAACCCGGGTCGGTGGTCGAGGCGCAGCCGGCGACGGAACTCATCGCCACCACTTCTTCAATGCGGTTTTCGGCCGCGGCCTCATCGAGTTTCAGCGCTTTATTATTGATTGCCTTGAGATGTTTCATATCAGTGAGCCTTGCGCGGAGTGATGTAGCTGCTGATAAACGCAGGGTTGTGGGCCATGATCCGGGTGTAGACCTCGATGCCGAAGTCGACCCAGTCACGCATCAGTTCGCAGTAGTGATAGGTCGGATGGGTCGGGTCGCCGTAACGGGCGTAGCTCTCGTGGTAGCAGCCGCCGGAGCAGAGATTGCGGATCTGGCAGTCTTCGCAGCCGGTGTTGGTGCGGTCCAGGCGCTGGGACAGGAAGTCGTTCAACTCCACTTGCTTCACGGCGGTGTGGACGTTGCCGAAGGTCGGCAGGCTTGATCCGGTGAAACGGTGGCACAGGTTCAGTTCGCCCTTGTGATCCACCGCCAGCATCTTCAGGCCCGCGCCGCACGGCAGGGCTTTTTTATGGCCTTCGTGAATGTCGGTGATCAACTGGTGCAGGTTGGAGAAACCGATGTTGCGGTGCTCCAGCGCCGCTTCCAGATAACGCCGGCCAAGTCTCTTCATGCTGGCAAAGACTTCGATCAGTTCGTCGCTGGACAGGTTGAAGGTGCTGATGTCGCCGGAGGTCACCGGGGCGAATCCGACTTCGGCAAAACCCAGTTCGTTGAACAGGTGATCCCAGATGGTTTCGACGTCAGTGACGCCGGTGGTCAGGGTCACCCGCGCGCCCACCGGACGGCTGTTGTAGCGCGACAGCAACATCTCGGCCTTGCGCCGCACCACGTCATACGTGCCCTGCCCGCCCACGGTGATGCGGTTGCGGTCGTGCACGGTTTTCGGTCCGTCGATGCTGACTGACAAACCGAAGCGGTGAGCGTTGAGGTAGTCCACGGTCTCTTCGGTGAGCAGCGTGGCGTTGGTGGTCATGACGAACTCGACGAACTTGCCCGCCTCACGGAAACGCTTCTCGCAATAGTCGACCATGTACTCGATCAGCTTGCGATTGCTCAGCGGTTCACCACCGAAGAACACCACGGTGAAACGCTCTTCGTCCGGGGATTCGCGCAGCAGCATTTCTACCGAAGCGACCGCCGTTTCGACGTCCATTTTCTTGCCGGCCGACGGCTTGTCGAGGTCTTCCTTGTAGCAGTAGGTGCAGCTCAAATTGCAGCCGGTGTTGACGTTGAGCACCACGGTATTGATCGCGGTGCGTTCGACCCGTTTGGTGCCGATGTCCGGCGTCAGCGGCGAGCCGTCGCTGACCAGTTCCAGGGACATCAACTCGCGCAGGGTCTCGGTGATTTCTTCACCGTTGAAACGTGAAGCCAAACGCTCGATCAGGTCCTCCGACGAACAGCCGGGACCGCGCAAGGTATCGATGATGGTGCCCGTCAGCTCATCGCTGGCGAACAGCGAACTGCTGGGGATGTGAAACAGCATGCGGTCGGCATCGACGTGCACTTCGTGCAGATTCCGCTCGACCAGATTCAAAATAGCGCCCATTGCAACCTCCTGTGCAAACCCCGCCTGGCGGGGCCTGCGGTCATTCCGAAAAGTGTCTGAAGCCTTTTTGAATCAGCCAACTCATGGAATGGGTGGATTGTTCCAGCGTTGCACGGTGACGATCATGTGGCCTTCGCCGGTCAGGGATTTCCCTGCGTCGTCGACGGCGGCAATCACCTTGAGGTTGCCGGCATTGTTGGTGGACATCTTGCGTTGCGGGTTCGGCCCGGCATCACCTGGAGTGAACACGCCGCTGTCGGCTTGCATGGTGCCGGCGAACTTGACGTCTTCGTCTTCCTTGGCGCGGTCGTCGAAGGCCTCGACCTTCCATTGCGCCGGGAACACGCCGATGCGATACGGTTTGCCGTCAGCGCCCTTGCCCCAGGCTTCAGCATCGAAACGGCCCTGGACTTTCGGCGTAGAACCGCCGCCCTCGCCGATCCGCGCCACCGAGAACGCGGGCACGACTTTGACTTCGGCGATTGAGTTGTAGACCGACAGGGTCGGGCCTTTCAGCGTGCCGACGGTGACCGCGCGCAGACCCGGCTGGGCATTGGCCGCGGCCTTGAGTTTGACCCTGATCCGCTGCGGGCTCTGCTCGACGACTTCGACCACTTCCACACCTTTACCGAAGTTCGGTTTGCCGGTGAGACCGCTGCCGACAAGGGTGACTTCAGTTTCGGCGCCAGCCTTGAGGTAACCCGGTTGCACCGCCAGCAAACGACTGCTGCCCTGCTTGGCGGCGACGAAGTCCAGACCGCGCTCATCATGCTCGGCTTCGAACATCCGGCCTTGCATGGCATTGCCCTGGGCGGCGAACACCTGGCGCATGGTCACGCCATCGATGGTCACGTTGCCGCGCCATTCGTAGCCGGTGTAGAGAATCGCGCTGCCATCGCCATTGAACGGGCTGCCGTCGGCGTATTGGCCTTTGACGCTGACTTTGAACGTGTCACTGCCATCGGCGGTGACGCTCATCACGCCGGCCAGTTCACCCTTGCCGGGCAAGTGGCCGCTGAAGCTCCAGTCACCCACCAGTGCGGCGCTTTTCGGCGCGCTGCTCAGCCATTTTTTCCAGGCCGGGTTATCCAGCGGATAACGCTTGGCCAGCAGCGGCACCATGTCCTTGCGGGCAAGATCAAACCAGTCGCGATCCCGGGCCAGGGCCTGGTATTCGAGGGACGGCCATTGGCCGAGGTGGAAGTTCACCAGACGCTCCCATTCCTGGGCCGGACGCCGTTGCAGGGCCACCCGCGCACCGGAGTGGCAGCGGCCGCACATCTGGCTGGTCTGGTCGTCAAACTTCTCGACGGTATTGAGTCGACGTTCCAGCGCATAACGCACGCCGTCTGTCTCGCTGGGCGCCAGACCCTGGGTGTCGGCCAGGTATTTGACCAGGGTTCGGCGGTCGTCATCGCTAATCTGCAAACCGTGCATGGTCTGCATCCGGGCGATGCTCATCAGCCAACCTTCCGGGGTCTTGCGCTGGTGGCTGATACGGCTCAGGGCGTTATCGGCTTCGGGGGTGTGACAGCCCTGACAGGTTTCCTTGAGGATGGTCTGGGCGTCACGGGCGGCCAGGCTGTAAGGCGAATGCAGCGCTACACAAGCGGCCACGGCCAGCAGACTGGCGCTCAGGCCTGATCGGAGTCTTCTCTTCATCAACGTCGAACCTCGCACGGTGCTTTCTTATTTTTGTGGCTTATCGTTTTTTTTGGTTTCTACCGTCGGCGGCGCACCGCTGACGGAGGCAAGAGAAACGTCTGCGATGAGCAATACACGGAGCGTGCCAGCTTGACGATATCCTTTTAAATCAAGCCGTTAGGTCAAAAACAGGGGCGTGATCGGCATCCAGGCAAGATCGCCCGCGTCTAATATCGCGACACTTGTTTCAGTCTGAGACAAAGCATAGATGGCGTGGCCGGAACAGTTCATCGGTCGACGATTGACGGCTATCCCCTGCGGGAGCGAAATGGGTGTTCACCGATTGCCAAGCAGGGGATAACAAAATGGCAAGCATCACTGTCCTGGCGGGGGACTTTCTGCAGGGTGATGGAGAGTACATAGATGACGTCTTCACCCTCAGGACCTCGCTCCACCCGTGGCCCGGCATCACCCTCCCGCTCTCAGCGTTCAAGTGTGTAGAAGTGGCCAACG
Organism: Pseudomonas arsenicoxydans; assembly: GCF_900103875.1. Lineage (NCBI taxonomy): Bacteria > Pseudomonadati > Pseudomonadota > Gammaproteobacteria > Pseudomonadales > Pseudomonadaceae > Pseudomonas > Pseudomonas arsenicoxydans. The sequence goes on from NZ_LT629705.1 coordinate 5,542,443, forward strand.
AAGATTCGATCAACAACATCAAGGATGCCATCGGCTTCGGCGTGGCGGGTGCGATGTTGCTGGGCCCGATCGGCGCAATTGCCGGCTTCATGTTGGCGGGCAAGGAGACCGAAGTGACGTTTCTGGCGACGCTCAAGGACGACAGAAAACTCCTGGCTGCTGTAGATGGCAACACATTCGAGGAACTTTCCCGAAAAATCCCCGCCTGAACCGTCAGCACGCGCCGCACCACCTCGGTGGTGCGGCGTGACGGCGATTCAGCTGAAAAACGTTGGCTGAATGCCTTTGTGGGCTTCTATTTCGTGCCGCATATCCGCCACCAGCGAGGCGATTGCGTGAGGGCTGTCCAGTGTCCATAGCGGAACATGGGTCGCCACCAGATCGACTTTTCCCGTTACGCAGTCGCAGACCCGTATGGTCAAGGACTGATCTGCCTCCATGCTGCACGTGCACACGGCGGGCAGCATTTTCTGTTCAATGATGCTTTGAATTTCCAGGGTTGAAAGGAACATCACTAACCTCCCTCACACCAGATGTGTGGCCAGATGAACGGTCCATCGCGTCATCCACCGAGCCAGAAAATTCTAGTCCTCAATAGTGAGTGTCTCAAGGTCGCAACAGGTTGCTCGTCGTCTCATCGTTGTCGCAATTTGCAACAAGCCGCGGGCAATCGCCCTTTCCCTTGAGTGTTCCCAAACCCCGCCGACCAAGGGCGGGGCTGCGTTTCCTGGCACTTGGCACAGCCATTGCGAAAGCCCGGTTCTCACGAATAACAAGAGGCCTCGCCATGACGCTCCCTTATCTGCTTCCCGCCACCTCGGCATTTATCCAGCGCGCCCCACGCATGCTTATTGGCGGTGACTGGGTCGAAGCCGCTGACGGCCAGACCATGCCCCTGCACAACCCGGCCACCGGTGAAGTGCTGTGCGTGGTGCCACGGGCCACGCCGGAGGATGTCGACCGGGCAGTGCTTGCTGCTCGTCAGGCCTTTGATGATTCCGCCTGGACCCGCACTCGCCCTCGTGAGCGGCAGAACCTGTTGTGGAAACTCGCTGACCTGATGGAGCGCGACGCCGAGCAGCTGGCGCAGCTGGAATGCCTGAACAACGGCAAGAGCGCTGCGGTGGCCCAAGTGATGGATGTGCAACTGTCCATCGACTTCCTGCGCTACATGGCGGGTTGGGCGACCAAGATCGAAGGTTCCAGCGTTGAAGTGTCGTTGCCGCTGATGCCCAACGATCAGTTCCACAGCTTCATTCGCCGTGAAGCGGTGGGCGTGGTCGGCGCCATTGTCGCCTGGAACTTCCCGCTGCTGCTGGCCTGCTGGAAACTCGGCCCGGCCCTGGCCACCGGTTGCACGGTGGTGCTCAAACCCGCCGACGAAACGCCGCTGACTGCCTTGAAACTCGCTGAACTGGTGCTGGAAGCCGGCTACCCCGAAGGCGTGTTCAACGTGGTCACCGGCACCGGCATCACCGCCGGATCGGCGCTGACCCACAATCCGCTGGTGGATAAGCTGACCTTCACCGGCTCCACCGCTGTGGGCAAGCAGATCGGCAAGATCGCCATGGACTCCATGACCCGTGTCACCCTGGAACTGGGCGGCAAATCGCCGACCATCGTCATGGGCGATGCCGACCTGAAAACCGCCGCAGCCGGTGCCGCCAGCGCGATTTTCTTCAATCAGGGCCAGGTGTGCTGCGCAGGGTCGCGGCTGTACGTGCAGCGCAAGCATTTCGACAATGTGGTGGCGGACATCGCCGACATTGCCAACGCCATGAAGCTTGGCAATGGCCTGGACCCAAGCGTCGATATGGGCCCACTGATCTCCGCGCGCCAACAGGAAAGGGTTTACGGCTATATCGAAAAGGGCCGGGAAAGTGGCGCGACCATCGCTTGCGGCGGCGAGCAATTCGGCCCGGGGTTTTTCGTCAAGCCGACAGTGATTGTCGACGTCGATCAGAAGCATTCGCTGGTGCAGGAAGAAATCTTCGGCCCGGTGCTGGTGGCGATTCCATTTGATGACGAAGCCGATGCCTTGCGCATGGCCAATGACAGCCCGTACGGGTTGGGGGCAAGCATTTGGTCTAATGACCTGGCGGCGGTGCACCGGATGATTCCGCGGATCAAGTCAGGCTCGGTGTGGGTCAATTGCCACAGCGCCCTGGACCCGGCGCTGCCGTTTGGCGGCTACAAAATGTCTGGGGTCGGGCGTGAGATGGGGTATGCGGCGATTGAGCATTACACCGAGTTGAAGTCGGTGTTGATCAAGTTGTAATTGCGGCGGCCTGTCGGGCGCCATCGCGGGCAAGCCCGCTCCCACAAGGTTTTGGGGTGAAGCTGCAATTTCTGGCATCACACAAATCACTGTGGGAGCGGGCTTGCCCGCGATAGCGCCAGGCCGGCCACCTCAAACTTCAGGGCTTGAAACCCTGAGCCAACAACCAACTGCGAACCATCCTGCCCTGCTCCACCGTCAACCCGGCCAACGCCTGTTCGGCCGGCTCGGTTTGTAACCGTCGCACCAGCGGCGCCAGTTCAACCCCCTGGACATGCCAGATTCCCAACGGCTGATCCGCGGTGATCACCACGTCGGCTTCATCCACATAGCCGTCCTTCAACACCGGCGCCCGCTCGATTCTCAGCGCCTGAAAGTCCGGCTCGGCGTGTGCCGGTTGAGCATCCGGCCAATGCCGGCGGGCCTTCCAGAACGGCTGCTCCAGCCAGCGCTGCTCATCGGCATAAAAATCCCGCCCGATTCGCGCAAAACGCCAAAACAACTGTTCCACTCGCGTCTGATGAAACCGCTGCGCCAGCGCTGCTCGCTCCGGTTTACGCAACAATGTGTTGATCACGGTCGGCGCCTGCAATGCCGAAGACAGCGACTGGAAAATGCCGTTGCCCGACAGCGGGTCCACCGCCATCGCCGCATCGCCGACCCGAATCCAGTTATCGCCACACACCTGCGGGCACAGGATCGCTGTGCTGCTGCGAGCGTGCAGTTGCAGGTCGATTTGCGGTTCGCCCCCGAAAAACTCACGCACCAGCGCCGACTCCTGGCGTCTCTGGCGGCAGTAATCGAGTAATTGCGCCTTGCCCGGCAATTGGGCACTGGCCACGTCCACGGTCCATTGCCAATAACACTGACCGTCAGCCCGTCGCGCCATCCAGGCCCAACCGTCCTCAAGGCTCTCCACGGCACTGGCGGTGCTGCCCGGCGTGCCTTGCCAGCGATTGAGCAGGCTGACCGTCTCCGGCCCGCGCAGGCCTTTGCCGAGTGCAGGCGCCTGACGTCCACGGGCCTCCACCAGAAAGTCCGCCAGCAACGCTTCGCGCCCTTCCATCTCGATGCGGTGTCCCGCCGCCAAGGCCTGAACACTCAGCACCCGTCCTTCGATGAGTTCAACGCCGGCCCGTCGCAGGTCTTCGCGCAAGCCTTGGTCGAAGCGTGGGCGATCCACCAGAAATTCAACGTTCTGCGCATGCTGCTGGCCGTTCCACGCGACCTGCCGCTGGGACGGTAACGTCGCGTCCGCCAGCGCCTGATGCAGACCCGCGCCCCGCAAGGCATCCAGCACCCGCACCGACACGCCTTCGAGCGCCGCGAACCGGCGCCACTCGCTGACCAGCGTCACCGCATAACCCAGCGCTCGTAAACCCAAGGCAACCGCAGCCCCCGCCGGCCCCGCGCCAAGAATCACAATCATGGCCCGACGCGCCGTTCAGGGCCGCGATACCGGGCGTGTTCACGCAACCACTCGATAACGTGCTGGTTGCTCGCGTCGGGGTGCATAGCCAGAAAACCCGCAATATGCCCGCTCAACGCCGCACACCCCAGGCTGGCGCCCGACTGCCCCGGATACGTCCCGTGCACACACGCGGCGAAATCGGCCTGAGCGCTGTTAAGCCATGACCATTCATGCTCGGCGCAACGCGCATCGCCAGTGACCCGCAGCACCTGTGGATAATTCGCCGGAAACACGCCCTCGCCCTGCGCCGGGCTGGAAGCACACAGCAAAATACCTCGGGCCACGGCGGCCGCGCAGGCTTCGCGCAGCAGGCTTCGATCCTGTCGCAACCCCAGGCTCAAATTGATCAGCCGCACATCTTGAGCCACTAGCCAGTCTATAGCCGTGGCGATCTGCAAGGCACTGGTGACGCCACGCTGGTCGAACACCTGCCCCACACAAAAAACCGCCGAAGGCGCCCGCCGGCTGATGGCCTCGATCACCGCGCTGCCGTGGCCCAGCGGATCGTCGCGCAAGGCGCTTTCGGCCAATCCATCTTCAAGCAGTGAGAATCGCCGTCCCGCGATCACCTGCACCCGTTGCGCCGCCGAATGGCCGCTGTCGACGACGCCAATCCTCAGTTCAGGCTTCATGCAACACCGTTTTTGAAGTGAGCACGCCGTCGAGCAACTCAAAGCGCAAATCGGCATCGGCCAGGGTTGAAGGGCGATGGCTGATCAGGATCCGCGTGCGCCCGGCAAACAGTCGATCGATGGCCTCGATGACTTCGCGCTCGGTGGCTTCATCCACCGCCGAGGTCGCTTCGTCCAGCACCAAAATCAGCGGGTCCTGCAGCAGCGCCCGGGCAATGGCGATGCGCTGTTTCTGCCCGCCGGACAACTGCTGGCCGCGCTCGCCCAACGGGCTGTCGAGGCCCTCGGGCAAGGATTCGATCAGGCTGTCCAGTTGCGCCAGTCGCGCGACTTCGGCAATCGCTTCACGACTGGCGTCCGGCACGGCATAAGCAAGGTTGTCGGCAAGGCTGCCGCGAAACAACACGATGTCCTGACTGACCACGGCAATCCGCCGACGCAACTGGAACAGGTCCAGTTCCCGCAGATCCACCTCACCCAGCAACACCCGACCGGACTGCGGGTCATGGTGGCGTTGCAGCAGATCGATCAGCGTTGATTTGCCGACACCGGAGCCGCCGCTCAGGGCGACTTTCAAACCATAGGGAATTCGTGCTTCGATACCGCGCAACGTCGTCGGCCGACCGGGATGGCTGAAGTGCACGGCGTCGAAACGCAGTTCACCCGAGGCCGGCATCGGCTTCGGTTCGGCAGGCGTGAGCACGGTCGGCTCTTCGCCACGCAATTCCATCACGCGACCGAGGCTGACGGTCATCCGCTGAATCGCCACGTACAGCCCGAGCAAGCTCTGAACCGGCCCGACCGCCATCCCCAGGTAGGTGGAAAACGCAATCAGGGCGCCCAGCTGCCAGGTCCCCTGTACCACCCAATAACCCCCGATCAAAAACGCACAGGCCCGAGACAGCGACGTCAGCGTGCCCGGTACGGCCTGGGTGAAAAACTCGGTGACTTGCAGGCGCAACAACTGGCTCATGTAGCCTTGGCCGAGCGTCTCCAGCCGGCGCGATTCACGCTGTTGCTGGCCGGCGGACTGGATGAATTTCATCACCGGCAAGGTCTCGACCATGAATGAGGACATGTCCGCCGAGCGTTCGCGCAACTGCCGCACATCGCGCTCGACCTTGCGCCGCATCCAGCGCAGCCAGAGCACATCAAGGGGAATCAGCACCAACGCCAGCAGCGAAAGCTTCCACGACAGGGTCAACAGCATCGCCACGGCGCAGACCAGACCGATCACGCTCGACACCGCCGAGAACAACGAGTCGACGGCGAAGCGCTGGATCTCCGCAACATCACCATCCAGACGCGACATCAAATCACCGATGCGCCGCTGCCCGTAGAAACTCGGCGAAAGGGTTTGCAGATGTCGATAAAGGTCGTCGCGCAGGGCGAACAGAATCCGCCCGGACAAGCGCGTGTGCAGGTAACGATTGATCCCCGACAGCGCCGTGCCCAGCAGCCCGGCGACGATCATCAACCCGGCAATCAGCACCAGCTTCGGAAAGTTGCGCGCCAGCAAGCCATCGTCGATCAGCAGCTTGGTCAGCCACGGTTGCACCAGCACCAGCAACGAAGCGCAGACCGACAACCCGAGCAGTCCGGCGATTGCCAGACGATGCGGTCGCACAAAGCTGTAGAGCCAGCGCAATGCCGATTGCAGCGCTTCGGGGTTTTGGCTGTCGATCAGCCGCACGATCAGGCGCTGCATCACGAGCGCAACTGTTTGAGCTTGCGATACAAGGTCGCACGGCTGATGCCCAAGGCATCGGCGGCGGCCGAGACGTTGCCCTGATGACTGTCCAGGGACTGGCGAATCAACTCCAGTTCGTTTTCGCGAATGCTGCCCGACGATGGCCGTTCGGTCGCGGACAACTCGTCGAGCATGCTGTCGGGCAGGTGGTCGAGGGTCAGCACCGTGTCTCCCGGCTCGCGCATGGCCAGCGCAGTGCGCAACACCATTTCCAGTTGGCGGATGTTACCCGGCCAGTGATAGCCACCGAGCAATCGGTTCAAGTCGTCATGCAGGAGAACGCCTGGTGCGTTGAGTTTGGCCAGCAGTCGCGTGACCAGGCCACTGAAATCCTCACGCTCACGCAAGGCCGGGAGCATCACGCTGATGCCGTTGACCCGGTAGAACAGGTCTTCGCGGAAGTGTTTTTCTTCGACCAGACGCTTGAGATCGCGGTGGGTGGCGCAGATCAGCGCGACGTCGATGTCTTGTTCTTCGCCAGCGCCCAACGGTGCCACTTTTCGGTCCTGCAATACCCGCAGCAGGCGTGCCTGCAAGGCCAGCGGCATGTCGCCGATTTCATCGAGGAACAAGGTGCCACCGTGGGCCTGTTGCAGGCGACCGATCATGCCGCCCCGGCGCGATCCGGTGAACGCGCCTTCGCGGTAGCCGAACAGCTCCGACTCGATCAGGCCTTCGGGAATCGCCGCGCAGTTCACCGCAACGAAAGGTTTGTCGCAGCGGCTGCCGGCCATGTGCAAGGCACGGGCAATCACTTCTTTACCGGTGCCGGTTTCACCCAGCAGCAATACCGGCAACTCATTGGCCAGGCCTTGGCGGGCCATGCGCAACGCGCGGGCATAACGCACATTGCTGCCGGCCAAGGCTTCGAGATCCGGTGGTGGCTTGACGGTTTTGGCCGTGCTGCGCGGCGGTGTGCTGACGTTGATCGAGCGCTGCGGCGCACGCAGGGCCTTATAGAAAAATTCACCTTTGGCAGTCTGCAAACTGCCGACGCCACCCTGATGCAGTCGCGACAGCAGTTGCAAGCCGTCGACGCCCAGAAACTCTTCGCAACGCCGCCCGACCAGCGCTGAACGCTCGGCATGCAACAACTGGCAGGCCTGGGCGCTGACCGCGAGGATCTGCCCGCCAAGACTCACCGCCAATAAACCCTGCCAAGGGGATTCGAGGTATTGCCGACGGCTGTGGAAGGCCAGGACAATTTCGTTTGGATAACTGGCGTTGAACACGCGGCTTTCGATCTGGCTGACGGCCATGGACAACAATGCGGTGCTGTCATGAACGCGGCCGAGCGGGCCTTCGCGAGTCAAGTCGAGCACGCCGAGGATCTCGCCCTGGGGGCAATAAATAGGCACCGATGTGCAGGAAAAATCGGTCAGGCGATCAAGGTAGTGTTCGCCGCAATCAATCATCGTCGGCCGCGATTCGACCAGCGCGGTGCCCAGGGCATTGGTGCCGCGAGCCGCTTCGCTCCAGCAGGCGCCAAGGGTAATGTCTTGCAGGCCGCTGCCCTTGAGGCGGTCGGCACGACCTTCGACAGACAGAATGGTGGCGTCGGAATTGGCGAGGATGATCAGGCCTTCCTTGCCCTGGCGTTCGGCCAAGTAATCGATTGCCGGCAATGCCGCGTCGATCAGCAAGCGATTGCTCGCCAGCAGCACGTCGAGGCTGGCGCCCGATTCCAGCGCCAGCTCGTACTTGCCATTGAAATGCACACCATGACTGAGGCTGCGCCGCCACGAGGCATCGATTTCCGCGCGCAACACGCCATCGGGGACTTCGCCCTCCAGATGGAGCTTTTCCCGGGCCAGCCGGGCTTCGCGGTGCAGCTTGGGTGGAGTTGTTTTTATTAGCGTCATCAAAGCGCTCCGGATCGGTCCGCCCTGCGCTTTTTTAAGTTCAGCGCCCTGCCGCAATCTTTACGTTAACGTAAGGGCGATGGCAAGTGCCTTACAGCACATGCTCAGCATTCGTGAGCCTGTGCTGTGAAGCTTGATCGCTTAGACGTGAGGATCGCCCGGCGGTTTGGCTGGGGTGGCGTACTGCGGCTTGAGATGACCGTCCTGATCGAGTAACCAGGCGTCCATGATCTGCCGCACCACTGGACCGGCGACTCGACCACCAGCCTCACCGTTTTCGATCATCACCGAAATGACGATCTTGGGGTGTTCGGCCGGAGCGAAACCGACGAACAAGGCGTTGTCGCGGTTACGCTCCAGGGTTTTCGCCCGGTTGTAGCGCTCGCCTTGTTTGATCGCCACCACCTGCGCGGTCCCGCTCTTGCCGGCGATGCGGTACTGAGCGCCCAACGCCGCCGCTCGGGCAATCCCCCGAGGGTCGTGCATAACCAACTGCATGCCGTGGTTGACCTGCTCCCAGTCACGCGGATCCTTGAGCATGATGTTCGGCATCGGATGCTCGTCCACAGGCGCCACACCATCCACGGTCTTGGCCAGGTGCGGCCGGTTCCAGACGCCTTTGTTAGCAATCAGCGCAGTAGCTTGGGCAAGTTGCAGCGGTGTGACCTGCATATAGCCCTGACCGATGCCGAGGATGACGGTCTCACCGGGGAACCACGGCTGTCGGCGTGTGGCACGTTTCCAGGCCTGGGACGGCATCAAGCCGGCAGACTCTTCGAACATGTCCAGCGAGACCTTCTCGCCAAGGCCGAACATCGCCATGTAATCATGCAGGCGATCGATGCCCAGCTTGTGCGCCAGATCATAGAAGTAGGTGTCGTTGGAGCGCATGATCGCCGCGTCCATGTCCACCCAACCGTCACCGCTGTGGTTCCAGTTGCGGTATTTATGATCGAAGTCCGGGAGCTGGTAGTAACCTGGATCGAAGACACGTGTCTGCGGGGTCACGACACCGGCATCGAGGCCGGCAATCGCCATTTCAGGCTTGATGGTCGAACCTGGCGCGTAGAGGCCGCGCAGCACGCGGTTAAACAGCGGCCGGTCGATGGAGTCGTGCAGTGCCGCGTATTCCTTGAAGCTGATGCCGGTCACGAACATGTTCGGATCGAAACTCGGCTTGCTGACCATGGCCAATACTTCGCCGGTCGACGGATCGAGCGCGACCACAGAGCCGCGACGATCCCCCAGGGCCTCCTCGGCCGCCTCCTGAAGTTTGACGTCCAGGCTCAGCACGATGTTTTTGCCAGGGATCGGATCGGTGTGCTTGAGCACTCGCAATACGCGGCCCTGCGCGTTGGTTTCAACCTCTTCATAGCCGACGTGACCGTGCAGCTCTGACTCGTAGAACTTTTCGATACCGGTTTTACCGATGGACTGGGTGCCACGGTATTCGACGTTATCGAGGGTCTTGGATTCTTTTTCGTTGATGCGACCGACATAGCCGATCGAATGGGCGAAGTGCGCGCCCATTGGGTAATGGCGGACGAATTGTGGCTCGACATCAATTCCCGGCAAACGGAATTCGTTGACCGCGAGCACAGCGATTTGCTGTTCACTGAGCTCGTAGAACAGGGTGACCGGCACGAACGGGTGACGCGCCTGCTTCATGGCCTTGTCGAACAGTGTCCGGTCTTCTGCTGGAAGCTGCAGGAGGTTGACCACTTCATCCAGTTCTTCTTTGACATCGGTGGTGCGTTCGCGGGTGATGGTCAGGTTGAAGCTGGGACGGTTGTCTGCGAGGACGACACCGTTGCGGTCGAAGATAAGCCCTCGCGTAGGGGTGATCGGCAACACATGGACACGGTTGTTTTCGGAGATGGTGGAGTGATAGTCGAACTCGACCACCTGCAACACATACATGCGCACCACGAGTGCGCAGGATATGGCGACGACGAACAAGGCGCAGGCGATCAACCGTTTATTGACCAGACGCGTCTCTTTTTCATGGTCCTTGATAGGTATGGGTTCAGGCATTTCTGTAGCAACTCTATGACGATAAAAAGGGGCGCCGATCCGTGGGCCTGAAATCAGTCCGTAAAAAAACGAGCTGCACCATACCAAAAACCATGCGGTCACTTTAGTGCGATTTCCTATAAGGGTTGTCCTTCAAAGGTCAAAACGACAGTCGGTGTTTCGCCGACTCGTGCATTTTGTTCAAGACTGATATTCCGATTCATGCATTTTTCTTGCTGATCCGCCTATAGATACTGGGTGCATGTCATTCCATTTCTTTTTGGGGAGTCTTTTCATGCATCCACGCTTTCAACGTCTACTTGGCTCGAACGGTTTTTCCATAGGGCTTGAACTCCCACTGGATAACGATTGGTCCAGTGATGGGCAGCGGGGTCGTCTGGCTGAGGATCGGCCGTTCGGTGTTCCCGATTTAAAGCAGCACGCCACGATGGCGCGCCTGGCAGACAAGGCAGGTTTTCGTGCCCTATGGGTGCGTGATGTGCCGATTTACGACCCCGACTTTGGCGACGCGGCGCAGGTCTTCGAGACCTTTTCCTACCTTGGGTATCTCGCCGGAATTACAGAACACATCATGCTGGGTACCGCGGCGGTGGTGCTGCCATTGCGTCAGCCTTGGCTAACCCTCAAAGCCGCAAACAGTGTCGATGAGTTGAGTGATGGACGTTTGCTATTGGGAGTCGCCAGTGGTGACCGACCGATGGAGTACCCGTTGTTTGGGGTGGATTATGCTCAGCGAGGAGAGGTCTTTCGCGACACGGTTGAATTGATACGCAGCCAAGGTGAAGGTCGTTTGCCTGAGGGGGCTCGACTGCTTCCAGAGCGCAAACATTCTGCGCCGTTACTGGTGGCAGGCCTGGGTCAGCAATCACCTGCCTGGATCGGCGAACACATGGATGGCTGGCTTGCCTACCCTGGCACGCCCGATGAGCATCGTCGGCGAGTGGGGCTGTGGCGGGAGGTCGGGGGCGATAAACCCTATATCAGCTTCGTACACCTGGATCTGGCAGCGAATCCTCATGCCCCCATGCGGCGCGTGCGCTTCGGTGGAAGTTGCGGACGATTGGCATTGATCGATGAGCTTCAAGCATTGCGCGAGGCCGGTGTACAACACGTTGGCTTGCACTTGCGTCGTAGCGAACGCCCTGTGGCAGAGGTCATTGAAGAGATTGCAGAGCACGTTCTGCCGAAGTTTCACTAAGTGTCAGGGGATCCATGGGCAGCCTTAGGGCCGCCCTTCCCTTCGCAGCACTTTCCTGCGGGCAAAACAAAACCCCTACCTGCATACGCAGATAGGGGTTTCGGAATTTAATCTTGACGATGACCTACTCTCACATGGGGAAACCCCACACTACCATTGGCGATGCATCGTTTCACTGCTGAGTTCGGGATGGGATCAGGTGGTTCCAATGCTCTATGGTCGTCAAGAAATTCGGTAGCCAGGTCGTGCTCTCTTGCGAGGTCACGCTCCAGCGAATGGGTATGTGATAGTTTTCGGTGTTTTGCGAGTCTTCTCGAACTTTCGGTTCGTTTCGTCTTCACACACCGCAATCTGGTGCTCTTTCGCTTTTCAGCTCGAAGCAAGCAAATTGCTTGGGTGTTATATGGTCAAGCCTCACGGGCAATTAGTATTGGTTAGCTCAACGCCTCACAGCGCTTACACACCCAACCTATCAACGTCGTAGTCTTCGACGGCCCTTCAGGGGACTCAAGGTCCCAGTGAGATCTCATCTTGAGGCTAGTTTCCCGCTTAGATGCTTTCAGCGGTTATCTATTCCGAACATAGCTACCCGGCAATGCCACTGGCGTGACAACCGGAACACCAGAGGTTCGTCCACTCCGGTCCTCTCGTACTAGGAGCAGCCCCTCTCAAATCTCAAACGTCCACGGCAGATAGGGACCGAACTGTCTCACGACGTTCTAAACCCAGCTCGCGTACCACTTTAAATGGCGAACAGCCATACCCTTGGGACCGGCTTCAGCCCCAGGATGTGATGAGCCGACATCGAGGTGCCAAACACCGCCGTCGATATGAACTCTTGGGCGGTATCAGCCTGTTATCCCCGGAGTACCTTTTATCCGTTGAGCGATGGCCCTTCCATACAGAACCACCGGATCACTAAGACCTACTTTCGTACCTGCTCGACGTGTCTGTCTCGCAGTCAAGCGCGCTTTTGCCTTTATACTCTACGACCGATTTCCGACCGGTCTGAGCGCACCTTCGTACTCCTCCGTTACTCTTTAGGAGGAGACCGCCCCAGTCAAACTACCCACCATACACTGTCCTCGATCCGGATAACGGACCTGAGTTAGAACCTCAAAGTTGCCAGGGTGGTATTTCAAGGTTGGCTCCACGCGAACTGGCGTCCACGCTTCAAAGCCTCCCACCTATCCTACACAAGCAAATTCAAAGTCCAGTGCAAAGCTATAGTAAAGGTTCACGGGGTCTTTCCGTCTAGCCGCGGATACACTGCATCTTCACAGCGATTTCAATTTCACTGAGTCTCGGGTGGAGACAGCGCCGCCATCGTTACGCCATTCGTGCAGGTCGGAACTTACCCGACAAGGAATTTCGCTACCTTAGGACCGTTATAGTTACGGCCGCCGTTTACCGGGGCTTCGATCAAGAGCTTCGCGTTAGCTAACCCCATCAATTAACCTTCCGGCACCGGGCAGGCGTCACACCCTATACGTCCACTTTCGTGTTTGCAGAGTGCTGTGTTTTTAATAAACAGTCGCAGCGGCCTGGTATCTTCGACCGGCATGGGCTTACGCAGTAAATGCTTCACCCTCACCGGCGCACCTTCTCCCGAAGTTACGGTGCCATTTTGCCTAGTTCCTTCACCCGAGTTCTCTCAAGCGCCTTGGTATTCTCTACCCAACCACCTGTGTCGGTTTGGGGTACGGTTCCTGGTTACCTGAAGCTTAGAAGCTTTTCTTGGAAGCATGGCATCAACCACTTCGTGTTCTAAAAGAACACTCGTCATCAGCTCTCGGCTTTAGAATCCCGGATTTACCTAAGATTCCAGCCTACCACCTTAAACTTGGACAACCAACGCCAAGCTGGCCTAGCCTTCTCCGTCCCTCCATCGCAATAACCAGAAGTACAGGAATATTAACCTGTTTTCCATCGACTACGCTTTTCAGCCTCGCCTTAGGGACCGACTAACCCTGCGTCGATTAACGTTGCGCAGGAAACCTTGGTCTTTCGGCGTGGGTGTTTTTCACACCCATTGTCGTTACTCATGTCAGCATTCGCACTTCTGATACCTCCAGCAAGCTTCTCAACTCACCTTCACAGGCTTACAGAACGCTCCTCTACCGCATCACCTAAGTGATACCCGTAGCTTCGGTGTATGGTTTGAGCCCCGTTACATCTTCCGCGCAGGCCGACTCGACTAGTGAGCTATTACGCTTTCTTTAAAGGGTGGCTGCTTCTAAGCCAACCTCCTAGCTGTCTAAGCCTTCCCACATCGTTTCCCACTTAACCATAACTTTGGGACCTTAGCTGACGGTCTGGGTTGTTTCCCTTTTCACGACGGACGTTAGCACCCGCCGTGTGTCTCCCATGCTCGGCACTTGTAGGTATTCGGAGTTTGCATCGGTTTGGTAAGTCGGGATGACCCCCTAGCCGAAACAGTGCTCTACCCCCTACAGTGATACATGAGGCGCTACCTAAATAGCTTTCGAGGAGAACCAGCTATCTCCGAGCTTGATTAGCCTTTCACTCCGATCCACAGGTCATCCGCTAACTTTTCAACGGTAGTCGGTTCGGTCCTCCAGTTAGTGTTACCCAACCTTCAACCTGCCCATGGATAGATCGCCCGGTTTCGGGTCTATTCCCAGCGACTAGACGCCCTATTAAGACTCGCTTTCGCTACGCCTCCCCTATTCGGTTAAGCTCGCCACTGAAAATAAGTCGCTGACCCATTATACAAAAGGTACGCAGTCACCCAACAAAGTGGGCTCCCACTGCTTGTACGCATACGGTTTCAGGATCTATTTCACTCCCCTCTCCGGGGTTCTTTTCGCCTTTCCCTCACGGTACTAGTTCACTATCGGTCAGTCAGTAGTATTTAGCCTTGGAGGATGGTCCCCCCATATTCAGACAAAGTTTCTCGTGCTCCGTCCTACTCGATTTCATGACTAAGAGATTTTCGCGTACAGGGCTATCACCCACTATGGCCGCACTTTCCAGAGCGTTCCGCTAATCTCAAAGCCACTTAAGGGCTAGTCCCCGTTCGCTCGCCACTACTAAGGGAATCTCGGTTGATTTCTTTTCCTCAGGGTACTTAGATGTTTCAGTTCCCCTGGTTCGCTTCTTAAGCCTATGTATTCAGCTTAAGATACCTAACTTATGTTAGGTGGGTTCCCCCATTCAGACATCTCCGGATCAAAGTCTGTTTGCCGACTCCCCGAAGCTTTTCGCAGGCTACCACGTCTTTCATCGCCTCTGACTGCCAAGGCATCCACCGTATGCGCTTCTTCACTTGACCATATAACCCCAAGCAATCTGGTTATACTGTGAAGACGACATTCGCCGAAAATTCGATAATACTCAATTAAGAGCAACTCACAAATTTTACCTTAGCCTGATCCGTTACCAGTGAAAGTAACGTCCAGTCTATCTTTCTATCACATACCCAAATTTTTAAAGAACGAACTAGTCAAAGACTAGAAATCAACATTCACCATCATCACGATGGAATGCTCATTTCTAAGCTTTACACAATCAGAAGCAGTTAGTGGTGGAGCCAAACGGGATCGAACCGTTGACCTCCTGCGTGCAAGGCAGGCGCTCTCCCAGCTGAGCTATGGCCCCATACAAAATTGGTGGGTCTGGGCAGATTCGAACTGCCGACCTCACCCTTATCAGGGGTGCGCTCTAACCAACTGAGCTACAGACCCAATTTCGAGCGCGTAACTGTTAGCGTGAGCTATCAGCTTGGAGCTTAAAGCTGCTTCTATCGTCTTCTTCAATGAATCAAGCAATTCGTGTGGGAACTTATGGAGCAGCTGATGTCGTCGATTAAGGAGGTGATCCAGCCGCAGGTTCCCCTACGGCTACCTTGTTACGACTTCACCCCAGTCATGAATCACACCGTGGTAACCGTCCTCCCGAAGGTTAGACTAGCTACTTCTGGTGCAACCCACTCCCATGGTGTGACGGGCGGTGTGTACAAGGCCCGGGAACGTATTCACCGCGACATTCTGATTCGCGATTACTAGCGATTCCGACTTCACGCAGTCGAGTTGCAGACTGCGATCCGGACTACGATCGGTTTTCTGGGATTAGCTCCACCTCGCGGCTTGGCAACCCTCTGTACCGACCATTGTAGCACGTGTGTAGCCCAGGCCGTAAGGGCCATGATGACTTGACGTCATCCCCACCTTCCTCCGGTTTGTCACCGGCAGTCTCCTTAGAGTGCCCACCATTACGTGCTGGTAACTAAGGACAAGGGTTGCGCTCGTTACGGGACTTAACCCAACATCTCACGACACGAGCTGACGACAGCCATGCAGCACCTGTCTCAATGTTCCCGAAGGCACCAATCCATCTCTGGAAAGTTCATTGGATGTCAAGGCCTGGTAAGGTTCTTCGCGTTGCTTCGAATTAAACCACATGCTCCACCGCTTGTGCGGGCCCCCGTCAATTCATTTGAGTTTTAACCTTGCGGCCGTACTCCCCAGGCGGTCAACTTAATGCGTTAGCTGCGCCACTAAGAGCTCAAGGCTCCCAACGGCTAGTTGACATCGTTTACGGCGTGGACTACCAGGGTATCTAATCCTGTTTGCTCCCCACGCTTTCGCACCTCAGTGTCAGTATCAGTCCAGGTGGTCGCCTTCGCCACTGGTGTTCCTTCCTATATCTACGCATTTCACCGCTACACAGGAAATTCCACCACCCTCTACCATACTCTAGCTTGTCAGTTTTGAATGCAGTTCCCAGGTTGAGCCCGGGGATTTCACATCCAACTTAACAAACCACCTACGCGCGCTTTACGCCCAGTAATTCCGATTAACGCTTGCACCCTCTGTATTACCGCGGCTGCTGGCACAGAGTTAGCCGGTGCTTATTCTGTCGGTAACGTCAAAACAGATACGTATTAGGTAACTGCCCTTCCTCCCAACTTAAAGTGCTTTACAATCCGAAGACCTTCTTCACACACGCGGCATGGCTGGATCAGGCTTTCGCCCATTGTCCAATATTCCCCACTGCTGCCTCCCGTAGGAGTCTGGACCGTGTCTCAGTTCCAGTGTGACTGATCATCCTCTCAGACCAGTTACGGATCGTCGCCTTGGTGAGCCATTACCTCACCAACTAGCTAATCCGACCTAGGCTCATCTGATAGCGCAAGGCCCGAAGGTCCCCTGCTTTCTCCCGTAGGACGTATGCGGTATTAGCGTCCGTTTCCGAGCGTTATCCCCCACTACCAGGCAGATTCCTAGGCATTACTCACCCGTCCGCCGCTCTCAAGAGAAGCAAGCTTCTCTCTACCGCTCGACTTGCATGTGTTAGGCCTGCCGCCAGCGTTCAATCTGAGCCATGATCAAACTCTTCAGTTCAAACATCTTTGGGTTTTTAAGAAACCCTAAACTTGGCTCAGCAATCGTTGGTTACATCTTTGATTTCTCGCGGAGTAACTTGTGATGCTGATAATCTTGTTGACTATCAGTCTGACTCCACAAGCACCCACACGAATTGCTTGATTCAGTTGTTAAAGAGCGGTTGGTTAAGATCTTTCGTCTCAACCGAGGCGCGCATTCTACAGCAGCCTCTGTTGCTGTCAAGCGGTTATTTTCAGAAGTTTTCAAAGTTTCCTTTGCAACTTCAACCACTTGCGCCTCCGATCTCTCGTTAGCGGGAGGCGAATTCTACAGCGTTACTCGCTGCTGTCAACACCTCTTTTTCTCCGCTTTCGACCGAGAAGATCGAAACGTCCATAAGGCCAAACCCACCTGCCTTACCGACTCCTTCTGGGCTTCGATGACCTGAAGCAACTCGCTGTCGAAAACTGCGTAACTCTTTGTTTACCAAGGAGTTTTCCGTTTCGACTGCGCCGGAAGTGGGGCGAATTATAGACTTCCAGAATCTGCCGTCAACACCTATTTATGCTTTTCTATCAGGACAGTCGAAATCATTGCTTATATATAGACGCGTCGCGTGCGAATGCGCAGTATATTGCCCAGTGCACATTACTCCCTCCCCCCTTCGGACGATGCCACACAATGAATGACCAGCCTCGCAGCCTTGCTTCGACCCTGTTCTCGGTCGGACTGCTATTAATAGCCATGGCGTCGATCCAGTCCGGAGCCTCCCTGGCCAAGAGTATGTTCCCGATCATCGGCGCCCAAGGGACTACGACCCTGCGGCTGATCTTCGCCAGCCTGATCATGATTATCCTGCTGCGCCCTTGGCGGGCAAAGCTCACTGCAAAATCCCTGCGCACCGTCATCGTCTACGGGATGGCATTGGGCGGCATGAACTTCCTCTTCTATATGTCCTTACGCACTGTCCCGCTGGGTATCGCTGTCGCCCTGGAATTCACCGGACCGCTGGCGGTGGCTATCTATGCCTCACGCCGAGCAATCGACTTCTTATGGATAGCCCTGGCAGCCGTCGGCTTGCTGCTATTGATACCGACAGGTGCAACGGCAGCGGGAATTGATCTGATGGGCGCAGCCTATGCCTTGGGTGCAGGTGCCTGCTGGGCGCTTTACATTCTGTTCGGCCAGAAAGCCGGTGCTGACAACGGCGTGCAGACCGCTGCGTTGGGCGTGATGATCGCCGCGTTGTTCGTCGCCCCTATCGGTATCGTCCATGCAGGCGCCGCCCTGTTGACTCCATCACTGATCCCCGTGGCCATCGGCGTCGCCATTTTGTCGACCGCCCTGCCCTACACACTGGAGATGGTCGCGCTGACCCGAATGCCAGCCCGGACTTTCGGCACGCTGATGAGCATAGAACCTGCGTTTGGCGCCCTATCGGGCCTGCTGTTCCTTCATGAATACCTCTCACTGTCACAGTGGATGGCCATCATGTGCATCATTTTGGCGTCTGTCGGTGCGACCATGACTATGGGAAGCGCTGCCAAGCCTGCGGTCGCCGCGGATTGATGCCGTATTTGACGCAAGTCTGGTATTTGCCGCTCAATTAGGCCATGTTTAGGCCCGCAACCCAGTGCCAGGCATGGATTTTTCAGGATAGGGATATCAGAACGCTTAAAGTGAAAGCGAATGCAGCCAGACCCGGACACAAGATCCGGGAACGCTATAAGGACAGCAATGAAACGAATTTTGCTACTGATCGCCGTACTCGCAGTTGCGGGCTGTGCGGCGACATCGAAAACCCAGGTCAAGCATGGCAAGAAAGGGCTCCATATCAACTGTTCCGGGCTGTCCTCGTCCTGGGACAAGTGTTACACCAGCGCCGCCGACTCGTGTGCGCCCAAAGGCTACAAGGTCATTGCCAAGTCCGGGGATGCTGTGGAAGAACCTGGCGATTATCCGTTCGGCCTCAACCCCGCCGGTTATACCAGCCGTAGCATGATCGTCATTTGCAAATAGGTTGATGCCGCCCGGCAATCTGGCGGCCAATCTCATCATGACTGGATTGCAGCACCGTACGTTGAATATCCGTCGAGGCCAGCATTCGCGCCACGACCAGCGCACCAACGCATTGCGACAGAATGGCCCACGCAAGACTGTCGCTTTGCAGGATCTTCGCCCAACTCTCCTGCAACCGACAAATCCAGACCTGCGCCTCCTCGCGCACAAGAACATCTGATCGGGCGATCTCGGCTCCCAATGTCGGTAACGCGCAACCGGACTCAGGATGCTCGACATGGGCCATGCTCAGGTATTGCTTCAAGCAACGTTCGAGTTTGTCGCAGTCCTGATCAGCGCCTAATCGCTCCAGACTCTGACTCAGCTCACGCTCGACGATGGACGCGAACAACTGGTCCTTGGACGTAAAGTGGCTATAGAAAGCCGCCCCACTCAAGCCAATCGCCTTCATCAAGCCATCCACGCCCACGGCTGAAAACCCGACCTTCTTCGCCGACACCGCGCAGCTCTGCAACAGCTTTTCTTTGGTTTCCAGCTTGTGACTGGCCGAGTAACGCATTGCCTTGCCCTCAGGATTGATCGCCTTGACGCCTACCAAATCGTAGCATAACGTTCGTTCAGTTAACGATCGTTCATCAAAGGGATCAACCCATGAATAACAAGAAGGTCGTACTGGTTGTCGGCGCGGGTGACGCTACCGGCGGCGCGATTGCCAAGCGTTTTGCGCAGGAAGGCTACATTGCCTGTGTCACGCGCCGCAGCGCGGACAAACTCCAGCCGCTGGTCGATGCAATCAAGGCTAATGGCGGCGATGCGCACGGGTTCGCCTGCGATGCACGCAAGGAAGAGGATGTGATTGCGCTGGTCGAGGAGATCGAAACCCGCATTGGCCCCATTGAAGCATTCGTTTTCAATATCGGCGCCAACGTGCCGTGCAGCATCCTCGAAGAAACTGCTCGCAAGTATTTCAAGATCTGGGAAATGGCCTGCTTCTCAGGTTTCCTCAACGCACGCGAAGTCGCCAAGCGGATGGCCAAACGGCAACGAGGTACGATCCTGTTCACGGGTGCTACCGCCGGGATGCGTGGCGCCGCCGGCTTTGCCGCTTTTGCCGGCGCCAAGCATGGCATTCGCGCACTGGCCCAAAGCATGGCCCGCGAACTGGGACCGATGAACATCCATGTTGCTCACGTCGTAGTCGACGGCGCCATCGATACGGACTTCATCCGCGAGAGCTTTCCAGAGAAGTACGCGACCAAGGACGAGGATGGCATCCTCAACCCCGAGCACATCGCCGAGAATTATTGGTATCTGCACAGCCAGCCTCGGGACGCCTGGACGTTCGAGCTGGATCTGCGCCCCTGGAATGAACGCTGGTAAGCCCTCCCCTACAACAATAAGCAGAGTGCACCGACCATGAGCAAAACCGTGGAGTTTTTTTTCGATCTGGGTAGCCCCGCCACTTACCTGGCCTACACCCAACTGCCGAAAATCTGCGAGCAGACTGACAGTCAGCTGATCTACACGCCGATGCTTCTGGGTGGAGTGTTCAAAGCCACCGGCAATGCATCACCGGCCACCGTCCCGGCCAAGGGTCGCTACATGTTTCAGGACCTGGACCGTTACGCCAAACGCTACGGCGTGCCTTTGAAGTTCACCGCTGATTTCCCTATCAATACCCTAATGCTCATGCGCGCCGTCACGGGCATGCAGTTGCGCCATCCCGAGCGCTTTGCGGCGTTTATCGATTGCCTGTTCCACGCGCTTTGGGTTGAGGGGCGTAATCTCAATGATCCTGCGACTGTCGCGGCAGTGCTTACGCAAAACGGCTTCGACCCAAACGAAGTGTTGGCGCTCACCACCGATGAGGAAGTCAAAGCTGCTCTAAAGGACAATACCGAGAAAGCGGTCCAGCGAGGCGTGTTTGGCGCACCGAGCATGTTTGTCGGTGACCAGATGTTCTTCGGTCAGGATCGGCTGGACTTCATCCTTGAAGCCCTGAGTTAACTTCTGATATTCAGGCGCCTGATGGAAAAGGCGCCGCCTGAGTCAAATCCTTTATCGACGACAGCTGTCAGGCGCTCGAAACAGCGCCTGAACGGCTCCGGTCAAATAGCCGCGGTACGGGTGTTCAACCACTCAAGGGCCGCGCCATCAAGCAACGGGCTCAAGCGCTCGCGCACCTCGGCATGGTAGGCGTTGAACCACTGCTTTTCGTCTGCCGTCAGCAGCGAAGGCTCCAGGCAGCGAGTGTCGATCGGGCACAGGGTCAGGGTTTCGAATTTCAGAAACTCGCCGAACTCACTTTTGCCAGCTTCACGATTCAACACCAGATTCTCGATCCGTACGCCCCAGCGACCCGGACGGTAAGTGCCGGGCTCGATAGAAGTGATCATGCCCGGCTGCATCGCGGTTTGCGGTGCTGCAGCGGCCTGATAGGCGATGACCTGCGGACCTTCGTGGACGTTAAGGAAGTAGCCGACGCCATGACCGGTGCCGTGACCGTAATCAACGCTTTCAGCCCAGATCGGCGCACGGGCGATCGAATCGAGCAACGGCGAGAGAATGCCACGCGGGAATTGCGCACGGGACAGCGCAATTACGCCTTTGAGTACCCGGGTGCAGTCACGTTTCTGTTCGGCGGTCGGCGTACCGACCGGCACCATCCGCGTGATATCAGTGGTGCCACCCAGGTATTGACCGCCGGAGTCGATCAGCAACAAGCCGTCGCCCTCGATCACCGCATGTTCTTCTTCGGTGGCGTGGTAGTGCGGCATCGCGCCGTTGGCGTTGAACGCGGCAATGGTGTTGAAACTCAGCGACACGTAGCCCGGACGGCGGGTACGCGCGGCCGTCAGGTGTTCATCGATGGTCAACTCGGTGATCCGCTCACGCCCCAACGCCGTGTCCAGCCAGGCGAAGAATTCGCACAGCGCCGCGCCGTCCTGCTCCATGGCCTGGCGAATGTGCCCGGCATCGGCCAGGCTCTTCTGCGACTTGGCCAGGGTGGTCGGGTTCAGGCCTTCGACCAGTTTCACGCCGCTGTTCAGGTTATCCAGCAAACCGGCAGTCACCCGCGCCGGATCGACTTGCAGGCTCGCGCCGCTCGGCACGGCACTCAACGCAGCCGCCACTTCGCTGTAGTCGCGCAGGGTCACGCCGTCCTGCTCGAGGACCGCACGCAGTTCGGCATTGACCTTGCTCAGTGCCACGAACAGGGTGGCCTGCTCCCGGCTGATCAAGGCGAAGGAAACGAACACCGGGTTGAACGACACGTCGCCACCACGCAGGTTGAACAACCAGGCGATGTCGTCGAGGGTAGCGATGAAGTGCCAGTCGGCACCGCGATCTTTCAGGACCTCACGCAATTTCGCGAGTTTTTCACCACGACTGACAGTCGCCTGAGGTGGCAAGTGTTGATAAATCGGCTCGTTCGGCAGTCTTGGACGGTCGCGCCACACTTCGCTCAGCAGGTCGATGTCAGTGCGCAGGCGAGCGCCACGTTCTTCGAGCTTGCCACCCAGCGTACGCGCAGAGGCCACGGCCATCACCGCACCGTCTACCGCGACCACGCCACCTTCAGGGGTTTGCTCGGCCAGCCAGTCCAACGGACCGGGCTGGCCCGGTTGCAGCTTGACCAGCTCGATGCCGCTACCTTTGAGTTCCTTGGTCGCTTGTTCCCAGTAACGGCTGTCGGCCCACACACCGGCAAAGTCCGGCGTCACGATCAGTGTGCCGACCGAGCCATGAAAGCCCGACAGCCACTGCCGTCCTTGCCAATAGCCCGGCAGGTATTCCGACAAGTGCGGATCGGCCGACGGCACCAGCAGGGCATGAATGCCCTCCCGGCTCATCAGTTCGCGGGTTTGCGCCAGGCGTTCGGGCACCGATCCATTGATCGAAGGCTGCGTACTCATCGTGTCTCCTGCTAATCACTGCATCATTATTGTTGAGTGCCGATCAAACGCCGGCACTTTCAGGCCCTACTGCCAAAATGCCGGAGCACTGGCGCAGGCCGCTTTAATCAGTTGTGCCGCCTGGTCGACGTCCTGGTCGGAGGTGAACCGGCCGAGACTCAAGCGAATGGTGCGGCCCGCCGCGCGGGCGTCATGCCCCAGCGCCAGCAGCACATGGGACGGAGCATTGCTGGCCGAGTTGCAGGCCGAGGTCGCGGAAAACGCGATCGAGTGGCTCAACGCCGCGGAATTGAACTCGCCTTCGTTGAAGGTCAGGCTCAGGGTATGGGGAATGCGTTGGGTCGGGCTGCCATTCAGGCGAACGCCGGGAATGCTCAGCAGTTGATCAAGCAAGCGTTCGCGCAGCCGCACGATCTTGGCCTTTTCATCGTCGAACGAATCGCCCGCCAACGCGAATGCAACGCCCATGGCTGCGATCTGGTGAGTCGCCAGGGTGCCGGAACGCAGGCCACCCTCGTGACCGCCACCGTGAATCTGCGCCTGCAATCGCTGCTGCGCGCGAGGGCCGACATACAGCGCGCCGATGCCTTTGGGGCCGTAGAGCTTGTGCGCCGAAAACGACATCAGGTCCACCGGCAACCGGGCCAGATCGATCGCCACTTTACCCGCGCCCTGGGCGGCGTCGACATGAAACAACGCATCGCGATCACGCACCACCTGGCCGATGGCGGCGATGTCGTTGACTGTGCCCAACTCGTTGTTGACCAGCATCAGCGACACCAGAAAGGTGTCTTCGCGCATCGCTTCGCTGACCGCTTGCGGGGTAATCAACCCTTCGGCGTCCGGCACCAGATAGGTCACGGCGACGCCGGTGTCTTGCAGCTGTTTCGCTGTGTCGAGAATCGCTTTGTGTTCAATCTGGCTGGTGATGATGTGGCCGCCGGACACGCCGCGCGCCTGGGCCACGCCCTTGAGTGCAAGGTTGTTGGATTCGGTCGCACCGGAGGTCCAGACGATCTGCTCGGCCTGGGCACCCACCAGTTCGGCGACCTGGTGCCGCGCGAGCTCTACCGTTTGCCGGGCCTGTTGGCCGAATGCATGGGAGCTGGAAGCCGGGTTGCCGAAGTTGCCGTTGAAACCCAGGCACTCGACCATGACCTTGATGACCCGCTCATCCACCGGCGTGGTGGCGGCGTAGTCGAAATACAGAGGACGTTTATTCATATAAGACTCGCAGAGCGTGTTCCGGGATCAGGAAGCTCGTCACTGAAACGCCAACGCGCAGCCTCGTGAGCTGCGCTGATATTTCAGAGCGTTAGAAATACCTGATCGGAGGCCGTTAAAGAAGAACAACTTCATTTAAAAGTGCGTAGGAACGCTCCTGAAGTCGAGCTTAACAGGCATCGGGCAACCGGTTGAAGCAATGCGTCATCTAAAGCTTTCAATCAACAACGGATACAGCGAAGCCACCAACAGCAAGGCCATGCCCCAGTTGAACAGCCGCAACCAGCGGCGATCCTTCAACACGTTGCGCAACAACGTGCCACACCCGGCCCAGACACTGACGCTCGGCAAATTGATCAAAGCAAACACCGCCGCAATCACGATCACGTTGGTGAAATAACCCTGCATCGGCGTGTAGGTGCTGATGGCACCGATGGCCATGATCCAGGCCTTGGGGTTGACCCACTGAAATGCCGCCGCGTCCAAATAGCTGATCGGCTTGCTCTCGCCCTTTTCACTTTCCGAGACCGGTCCGGAATGGGCAATTTTCCACGCCAGGTACAGCAAATACGCCGCACCGACGTAACGCAGAACCGTATAGAGCATGGGATAGGTTTGAAAGACTGCACCCAGGCCAAAGCCGACCGCCACGACGAGCACGAAGAAACCGCAGGTAATACCGAGCATGTGCGGAATGGTGCGGTTAAAGCCGAAATTCACACCGGATGCCAGCAACATGGTGTTGTTGGGGCCAGGCGTAATCGAGGTGACAAGTGCAAACAGGGCGAAACCCAGTAGCAGATCGAATGAGAGGGTCATGAGCGGCAATCCGTCAGGGTCAGTCAGATGTTGACCCTATCGCACGCCCCGAGGGAAACCCACGGACAGTTGGGTAAAACTTCGAGCGGTACAGTTTTCGATCAGCTTGAGCGACCGTGAAGCTGTACAGCACGCCCGGCGTTCATCTCGCCTTGTTTGTCGAAACTGAACGACTTTTGCGGCTGACCGAGCAATTGAGCTTTTTTCGCGTGGTATTCCTCGAAGGACAGACCGCGACGGTTCAAGTCTTCCAATGCCAATTCCCTGGTTTCTTCCGCTGTGTACGGCCGCAATTCCGGCGAAACATGGCTGGCGCATCCGGCGAGAACGGAGACTGCGAGCATCAAGAAAGTGGCGATTAGAGGTTTCATGTCGGGCGTCCTGGCATCTGGGTTCGGGTCAATGAACACAGGCTACCCGGCCCCCTCGACGGGCAGAAATCAACGCTCTCGATAGTCGCTATCGACTACGACTAATGCCAGTCAGCTTCAGCACTTAATATATTCAAACGATCTATAAATATTAATTTAAGGTCTTTTGAGGAATAACGATCAGCCTTTATAAACAACGTCAGTGCCAACGCAACTGTTGTCCACGCAACTGTTTGTCAGGCAACAGCGTTTCAACAAACAGCCTCACCAATTGAACAGTGCATGTGGCTCAACACGCTGCAAGCCCCGGAAAACGTGGCTTTGAAGGATTGGTACAGCTCTTGCTCAAGCCCTGTGACTACTCACTGCTCGCTGAGCAACTGTTTAAAAAGGAACTGATCATGTCGCGCCCATTGAAAGTCGTTGCCCTCTCCGGCGGAACCTGGCGTCCGTCCCGTACCCTGGTGCTGACTCAGGCACTGTTGGCCGAGTTGGCCGAGCATTTGCCGATCGAGAGCACGTTGATCGAACTGGGCGACATCGCCCGGCCACTGGGCGCCGCCCTGTCGCGTCAGGAACTGAGTGCCGAGATCGAGACCGAGCTGCAAGCCATCGAGAACGCCGACCTGCTGATCGTTGCCGCGCCGGTGTATCGCGGTTCCTACCCTGGCCTGCTCAAACATCTGTTCGACCTCATCGATCTCAATGCGCTGATCGACACCCCCGTGCTGCTCGCCGCCACCGGTGGCAGCGAGCGTCATGCGCTGATGCTCGATCATCAGTTGCGGCCACTGTTCAGTTTCTTCCAGGCCTTGACCTTGCCGATTGGCGTCTACGCCACCGAAGCCGATTTCTCCAATTACCAAATAACCAGTGAGCCCTTGAAGGCCCGCATTCGCCTTGCTGCAGAACGCGCCGCGCCGTTGTTTGGCGTGCACCCCAAAAATCTGCTGAAAATCGCTTAAGGATTTCTTCATGGATGTTTTCTGGTTTCTGCCGACCCACGGCGATGGTCATTACCTGGGCACGACCCAGGGCGCCCGCCCGGTCACTCTCAATTACCTCAAACAAGTGGCACAGGCCGCTGACAGCCTCGGCTACCACGGCGTGCTGATTCCGACCGGGCGCTCCTGCGAGGATTCGTGGGTGATTGCCTCGGCGTTGGTGCCGCTGACTGAACGCCTGCGTTATCTGGTGGCGATCCGTCCTGGGATCATCTCGCCAACGGTTTCGGCGCGCATGGCCGCCACCCTGGATCGACTGTCCAATGGCCGTTTGCTGATCAACGTTGTGACCGGCGGTGATCCCGATGAAAACCGCGGTGACGGGATCTTCCTCGATCACAGCGAACGCTATGAAGTCACCGACGAGTTCCTGCAGATCTGGCGCCGCGTGCTGCAAGGCGAATCGGTGGATTTCGAAGGTAAACACCTGCAAGTGCAGAACGCCAAGGCGCTGTATCCGCCGGTGCAGAAACCGTATCCGCCGCTGTACTTCGGCGGTTCCTCCGAAGCGGCCCATGAACTCGCCGCCGAGCAGGTCGATGTCTACCTGACCTGGGGCGAGCCGCCGGCCGCCGTGGCGGAAAAACTCGCGGATGTGCGTGAGCGGGCAGCCCGAAACGGTCGCACGGTGAAATTCGGCATTCGCTTGCACGTGATCGTTCGCGAAACGGCCGAAGAGGCCTGGAAAGCCGCCGACAAACTGATCGAGCACATCAGCGACGAGACCATTGCCGCCGCGCAGAAATCCTTCTCGCGTTTCGACTCCGAAGGCCAGCGACGCATGGCAGCGCTGCATGACGGGCGACGTGACAACCTGGAAATCGCACCCAACCTGTGGGCCGGTGTCGGCCTGGTGCGTGGCGGTGCCGGGACGGCGTTGGTAGGCGATCCGCAGCAAGTGGCGGCGCGGATCAAGGAATACGCGGACCTGGGCATCGAGAGTTTTATCTTCTCCGGCTACCCGCACCTCGAAGAGGCGTATCGCTTTGCCGAACTGGTGTTCCCGTTGCTGCCTGAGCCGTACGCGAGCCTGGCGGGGCGGGGCGTCACCAACCTCACCGGGCCGTTCGGCGAAATGATCGCCAATGACGTGCTGCCCACCAAAGCCACGGCTTGAAAACCTCTCCTGCTGATCGTTCCCACGCTCGGCGTGGGAATGCCTCAAGGGACGCTCCGCGTCCAGTGACGCAGAGCGTCACGGGCTGCATTCCCACGCGGAGCGTGGGAACGATCAGCGTATGTCGTCAGAAATGAGGAACTCCGCGTGACAGCCAAGCCGCAAAGCGCCCTGTTATCACCCTTGCAGACCGCCCGCCAACTGGCCGCCGGATTTGCCCTGACCGCTGTCGAGCGCGACGAGCGTGGCGGCACACCCAAGGCCGAGCGTGACGCGCTGCGCGACAGTGGTCTGCTCGCGTTAAGCATTCCCACTCAGTACGGCGGCCTCGGCGCCAGCTGGAGTGACACCCTGAGCATCGTGCGCGAGTTCGCCAAGGTCGACAGCTCGATTGCCCATGTTTTCGGTTTTCATCACTTGATGCTCGCCACCGTGCGCCTGTTCGCCAAGCCCGAACAGTGGCAACCCTGGTTCGAGCAGACGGCGCGCAAAAACTGGTTCTGGGGCAACGCCCTCAACCCGCTGGACACTCGCACCGTAGTGAAAAACCTCGGCGGCTGGCGTGAGTTTTCCGGCAAGAAAAGTTTCTGCTCAGGCGCCAGCGATTCAGAAATGCTGATCGCCTCGGCGGTGGATGAAAGCGCCGGCGGCAAGCTGTTGATCGCCGCGATTCCCAGCGGTCGCAGCGGCATTACCTTGCACAACGACTGGAACAACATGGGCCAGCGCCAGACCGACAGCGGCAGCGCAACGTTCGAACGAGTCCGTGTCGAGGAATCGGAATTGCTGCTCGACCCCGGCCCACTGAGCACGCCGTTTGCCTGCCTGCGGCCGTTGATTGCCCAGCTGACGTTCACCCATATGTTCCTCGGCATCGCCGAAGGTGCCTTCGAAGAGGCGCGGCAATACACGCTGACCGAAACCCGACCGTGGCACAAATCCAGCGCGCAGGATGTGCGTCAGGATCCTTATGTGCTCGGTCACTACGGTGAGTTCTGGGTCGCCCTCGAAGGCGTTCGCTTGCTGGTGGAACGCGCCGCCGATTTGCTCGACAAGGCGTGGGCAAGAGGCCCGAATCTAAGCGCCGAAGAACGCGGCCACCTGGCTACCGCCATCGCCACCGCCAAGGTCGCGGCAACGCGCAACGGCCTGGACATCTGTAGCCGGTTGTTCGAAGTCACCGGGGCGCGCTCGACTCACGCCTCTCTGCGACTGGACCGTCACTGGCGCAACTTGCGCACGCAAACCCTGCACGATCCGGTGGATTACAAACTCCATGAACTGGGCGACTGGGCGTTGAACCAGTCCCTGCCGATCCCGACTTTTTATTCATAGCCTTCCATTGCTGGAGCCTGCCCAATGCAACTTCTGACCCTACCGCCCTCGCCCGCTCTGGCCACTTCGATCCGCGCTACCGCACAGGTGTTCGAAGACCCTAAATCCCAATCCTTGCTGGCCCACATTCAACAGGTCGCACCGAGTGAAGCCAGCGTGCTGATCATCGGCGAAACCGGCACCGGCAAGGAGCTGGTGGCGCGGCATATCCACAACCTCAGCGCCCGCCGCAACCGGCCGTTCGTGGCGGTGAACTGCGGTGCGTTCTCCGAATCCCTGGTGGAAGCCGAGCTGTTCGGTCATGAGAAAGGTGCGTTCACCGGCGCGTTGAGCGCCAAGGCCGGCTGGTTCGAAGAGGCCGACGGCGGCACCTTGTTCCTCGATGAAATCGGCGATTTGCCGATGGCGATCCAGGTTAAATTGCTGCGGGTGTTGCAGGAGCGCGAAGTGGTGCGCCTGGGTTCGCGCAAGAGCATCCCCATCGACGTTCGGGTGCTGGCGGCGACCAACGTGCAGTTGGAAAAAGCCATCAACGCCGGGCATTTTCGCGAGGACCTGTACTATCGCCTCGACGTCGTCAGCCTGGAACTGAGCCCGTTGCGCGACCGTCCCGGCGACATCCTGCCGCTGACCCGACATTTCGTCGAAGCCTACAGCCAGCGCCTCGGCTACGGCACCGTGACGATCAGCAAAGAGGCCGAGCTGAAGCTGCGCGGCTACAGTTGGCCAGGCAACATCCGCGAACTGGAAAACGTCATTCACCACACCCTGCTGATCTGCCGCAACGGCGTGATCGAACGTGATGACCTGCGCCTGTCGAACATGCGTATCGAGCGTCAGGACGATTACCACACCAATGTCGACGACTCACCGGAAGCCTTGCTCGACCGGGCCTTTCAGAAGCTCTTCGAGGAACAGGCCGGTGCGCTGCACGAGAAAGTCGAAGACGCCTTGTTGCGAGCAGCCTATCGCTTCAGCCATTACAACCAGGTGCACACCGCCGCCCTGCTCGGCTTGAGCCGCAACGTCACGCGCACGCGCCTGATCAAGATCGGCGAGCTGGCGGTGAACAAGCGCAGGCCTACGGAAAACGTGCAGGGTGAGCGCTTGATGCAGTTGTCGATTTAGGCCCTTACCCCGTCATGGCACCAGAGTGCAATGCAGTGCGTCGTCGTGGCTGCGTTCCAGGCTGTGCAACACCTGGAACGAGCCGAACGTTACGGTTTTCGCCCGGTGCGCGCGAATCAACTGCCAGAAATCCTGCTCGCCGCTTTCAAAGCTTTGAAACGCAGCCTCCCCCGCTTCGCGAGATTGCCATTGCAGGTAGTTGAGCACACGCCTGCCATCCTCGCTGGCCTGGATGCTGGCGTTAAGAAAACCGCTGTTGCACTGGGCCAGACGTTCAGTCTGTCTCGATAAGGCCGATACGAGCGCGGGTTGCTGATGGGGTTCGATCTCGAATTCGATCAGTTGGGTAAAGCTGCGGTTTTTCTCTGGCGTCTGCATAAATAATCCCCACTTACGTGAATGCCGGAGCTTGCGATCCGAAGGCCTGCAGGGTAAAACCTCGACTTAACTAGAGGTCAAGGAGCATTTTCTAAATGATCACCGCGCAAAACCTGCACAAGGAACTCACCGTCGGCCAACTGGCCGCGCGCAGTGGCGTAGCGGTCACGGCCCTGCACTTTTATGAGTCCAAGGGGCTGATCAAGAGCAATCGCAACCAGGGCAATCAGCGGCGTTATCCACGGGAAGTGTTGCGGCGGGTGGCGTTGATCAAGGTGGCTCAGCGCTTGGGGATTCCGTTGGCGGAGATTGGCGAGGCATTGCAAGCCTTGCCGGATAACCGCGCGCCCACGGCGGCGGACTGGAAGGTAATGTCGGCGCAGTGGAGCCTGGATCTGGATGAGCGGATCAATCAATTGACGTTGCTGCGGGACAAGCTCAATGGCTGCATCGGGTGCGGGTGTTTGTCGATGGAGGCGTGTCCGTTGCGTAACTTCGGTGATGTGCTCGGAGAGCAAGGGCCGGGGGCGCAGCTGCTGGAATCGAAGGCTGATCTGGGAACGAATTGAGCCCCTTCGCGAGCAAGCCCGGTCCCACACGGGCTTTGTGAACACTGCCGATGATCTTCACTTTGAAGGCTTAGTGACCGCTGAACAGTGGTGCTGCTCGTCGGGCACTCGGTCGCAGTAAAGGCGCTGACCTATAGTTATCCGACCGGAAATCGGCGAAGGAACACCTTCAATTCACAACAAAAAGGGAGAACCGTCATGAGCGTCAAACCCATTCCAGAGGGCTATCACAGCATCACACCTTACCTGGGCATCCAGAAAGCGGCCGAAGCCATCGAGTTTTACAAGAAAGCCTTTGGTGCGACCGAAGTCATGCGCCTGACCATGCCGGATGGCGGCATCGGGCATGCCGAGCTGAGGATTGGCGATTGTCCGATCATGCTGGGCACGCCGTGCGATCAGGGGCCGTTGAGCAATCCGGACAAGTCGCCCTCCGTGGGGCTGCATCTGTATGTGAACGATGTGGACAAGTCCTATAAACAGGCGATTGCGGCCGGCGGCACGGTGGTGTCCGAGGTCAAGGATCAGTTTTATG
The DNA here is from genome assembly GCF_900103875.1 of Pseudomonas arsenicoxydans. Taxonomy (NCBI): domain Bacteria; kingdom Pseudomonadati; phylum Pseudomonadota; class Gammaproteobacteria; order Pseudomonadales; family Pseudomonadaceae; genus Pseudomonas; species Pseudomonas arsenicoxydans. Next base: position 5,573,432 of record NZ_LT629705.1, read on the forward strand.
GCGATCGCTCGGGGACCTTGAAAGATCCTTACGGGCATTTGTGGTTTCTGGCCACGCGCAAGGAAGACCTGACGCAGGAGCAGATTGAGCAGCGGGCCAAAGAGATGTTCAAGCAGGGCTGAGCCCACCGATCGTTCCCATGCGGCTGATCGTTCCTACGCTCTGCGTGGGAATGCAGCCTGGGACGCTCCGCGTCCCAAAAGTAGACGCAGAGCGTCCATTGAGGCATTCCCACGCAGAGCGTTGGAACGATCTTGCCTTCCTTGAACACACTTCATGAACAAGCCCTCCACGCTTTGCGCCTTGCCCTAACCGCTGAACAATTTCAGGATGCAGGCAACTACAACAAGGAGTCATTCCCCATGTTCGCCGGATTCCTGAAAGACCAGCGCCACGTCAATGGCGTTGATATCGCCTACCGCATCGGCGGCACAGGGCCGGGCTTGCTGTTGCTGCACGGTCATCCGCAAACCCACGTCATCTGGCACAAAATCGCTGAGCAGTTGGCCGAGCATTTCACCGTGGTTGCCGCCGACCTGCGCGGTTATGGCGACAGCGCTAAACCACCCGCCAATGATCACCACACCAACTATTCCAAACGCGAAATGGCCAAGGACGGCGTCGAGTTGATGAAGTCCCTGGGCTTCGACCAGTTTTCGGTGCTGGCCCACGACCGTGGCGCCCGTGTGGCCCATCGACTGGCGCTGGACCATCCCGATGCCGTGCAACGCATGGTGCTGCTGGACATCGCTCCGACCTTGTCGATGTATGAGCAAACCAACGAAGCCTTCGCCCGTGCTTATTGGCACTGGTTCTTCCTGATCCGCCCGGCGCCGTTGCCGGAAACCCTGATCGAAGCCGATCCTGAAGCCTACTTGCGCAGCGTCATGGGCAGCCGCAGCGCCGGGCTCAAACCCTTCACGCCTGAAGCCTTCGCCGAATACCTGCGCTGCCTGAAACTGCCGGGCACCGCGCGCGGGATCTGCGAGGACTATCGCGCCAGCGCCAGCATCGACCTTGAACACGACCGCGCCGACATCGACGCCGGGCGTGATTTGAACCTGCCGCTGCTGGTGCTATGGGGCGCCGAAGGCACGGTTGGCCGGTGTTTCGAACCGCTCAAGGAATGGCAACTCGTCGCCACCGACGTGCGTGGCAAAGCCCTGCCCGCCGGCCATTACATCGCCGAAGAAGCCCCTGAATTGCTGCTCGCCGAAGTCCTCGGCTTCCTGCGCTGACAGCCGCGTCTCACTGACCTGAACCCACCTTCCGCCGCGGGCCGTCACTGGCCCGCGCGGAATCGTCACGCCCAAAAAACGTCTGGAGATAATAAAAATGACAATCAGAAAACTGCTGGGAACCCTCTATGTGCAGGTGCTTATCGCCATCGCGCTGGGCATCGCTATCGGGTATTACTGGCCGCAAGTCGGCATCGACCTCAAGCCGTTGGGCGACGGTTTTATCAAGCTGATCAAGATGATCATCGGCCCGATTATCTTCTGCACCGTGGTCTCCGGGATCACCAGCATGCACGACGTGAAACAGGTGGGCCGGGTTGGCGGCAAGGCGTTGCTGTATTTCGAAGTGGTCTCGAGCATCGCGCTGTTGATCGGCTTGCTGGCCGCCCATGCGCTGCATCCGGGCGCCGGTTTCAACATTGATGTGAAGACCCTCGACACCTCCGCCATCGCCGGTTTTGTCGGCCAGGCGCAACACGGCGAAGGCGTGACCGGGTTTCTGTTGCATATGATTCCGACGACGTTTTTCGAGGCGTTCTCCCAGGGCGAAATCTTGCCGGTGCTGTTCGTTTCGGTGCTGTTCGGCATTGCGCTGGTGATGGTCGGCGAAAAGGGGCGGCCCTTGACCTGGCGATCGATGTACAACAGGACGTGGCCCTGGTCATCGAGGCGACACACCGTGTGGGAATCGATGTGTTTGTCGTAAAGGGTTCTTGCTGAGGTCATGGAGAGGCTCGCTCGGGCTCGCGGGGTTCAGGCGTCTACGATCCATCTTAGGGAGTCGGATTTGCCCATCAATGGCCGGACAGTGATCTCGTGAACCATGTTTCGTGTTGGATCGAGCAATATCCCAATCTGAACTGAATACTGGTTCTTTGTGGGAGCGGGCTTGCCCGCGATTGCGGTGAGTCAGCCAACATCTATATCGAATGAAGGACGCTATCGCGAGCAGGCTCGCTCCCACAGGTAATGCTGCTCACGTAAGAATATTTTGGGGTTGGGTATATAAACGGGGCACCAATGTCTTGTGCATCGGAATGGCATGAAGACCTGCCACGGCGAAGGTGTCGGCGCAGGGTCGATAACCCAAATGCAGATAAAAAGCCTCGCTTGTCCGAGTGCTGTTGAGCCTAGCCTGACGCGCGCCCCGCTCGATCAACCAGCCTTCGAGGTCGCGTACCAGCGCCTCACCAGCACCACGACGAAACCATTCAGGCTGCACGTAGCAGAACGCAACTTTGTCGTTGATCGCCGCCATCGCGACCCCCACCGGCTTGTCCTGCAACAGGGCGATGTTCAGGTAAAGCCGTTGATCCGTCAGCCAGGACCGTATGTGCTCGGTGGTTTTGTTGTGGGTCCAGGCGGCAACGGTTCGCGGGTCGTTGCGGTGGTCGAGCGCGCAACCGACGCGAATGGAACGCTCGACGATCCGGCTGATAATGCTGGCGTCGGCGGGGGTTGCCTGACAGATATTCAGGGGTGCATCCATGGCGCTGTACCTCAATCCATTGAGAAAAAGCTGCCGGGGACGATAGCGCCGTTCGAGCCCCGCGACTAATGGAGAGACGTTACTTTTAATGTGCAACCCAAACCAATGTAGGAGCTGTCGAGTGAAACGAGGCTGCGATCTTTTGACTTTGATTTTTTAAGATCAAGATCAAAAGATCGCAGCCTCGTCTCACTCGACAGCTCCTACGGGGTGTGGTGTTGGTTAGAGCGGTTGTAATGGCATGGTCAGTTCAACGCGCAACCCGTCCGGTCGGCTGTCGAAGTGCAACGTGCAGCCACAGCGCTGAACGATCGCCTGGACAATTGCCAGCCCCAGGCCGCAGCCGGTGCTCTGGCCATTGCGCCAGAATCGCTGGGTCAGGTGTTGCAGGTCGTCTTCGGCAATGCCCGGGCCGTGATCGCGGACCAGAAAGCGAACTCGATTACCGGTGGTCTCCAGGGTCAGCTCAACCGGCCCTTCACCCGGAGTATGGCGCAGGGCGTTGTCCAGCAGGTTGCGCAACGCCGCAATCGACAACACGGCCGGCATTTGCACCGGTGCAACGGAGAACTTCGCCGGCGTTTGGAACTTGATCCGCTGACGATCGCCACTGGCCGCATCCTGAATCGCCAGTTTCGCCACTTGCTCGGCGCTGCATTGCACACCGTCATCGAACGACAAACTGCCTTCGACACGCGCCAGCAACAGCAGTTGTTCCAGGGTGCGGTGCATGCGGTCGGCGCCTTCTTCAGCCCGGGCCAGGGACTGATCCCGCGCGGCGCCGTCGGTCATGCGTGCCACTTGCAGGTGAGTCTTGATCGCGGTCAGCGGGCTGCGCAATTCATGCGCCGCGTCACCCGTCAGGCGTCGCTCGCGTTCGATTGTCTTGCCGATGCGCTGGAACAGTTGATTCTGGGTGTCCAACAGCGGTTGCAGCTCGCTGGGCAGCGGCTGGATTTGCAGCGGTTCAAGGGAGTCGGCGCTGCGCCGCATCAACGCATCACGCATCCGGTTGAGCGGCGCCAGCCCTTGGCCGATTCCGAGCCAGAGCAGGCACAGGCAGCCGAGCAATGCGACGCCTACCGGCACCGACGCGGCCAGCAGGATCGACATGTTTAGAGCTTCACGCTCAATCTGCCGGTCGGCGGTGGTGATGCGCAGATCACCGCGCGACAGGGTGAAACTGCGCCACGGCGCGCCATCGATCATCTGATCGTGGAAGCCCAGTTTCTCGGCTTCCAGTGTTTGTTGCGGCTCGCTGTGACTGCGGGCGAGGATTTCGCCACGCAAGGAACTGACCTGGCAGGCCATGCCACCGGGGATGTTCAATTGTTCGGCGCTGAAATGCGTACCCTCGCCCTTGGTCGGCAGCGGCGGCAATTGCTCCATCAGGCCGGCGACCATACGCGCCGACGCCACCAGCCGCTGATCGAGGGAAAACATCATCTGATTGCGCAAGTCGCTGAGCATCCAGGCTGCCGCCAAGGCCCAGATCAACGCAAAGGCGGCGCCGAGCGTCAGGCTCAAGCGCAAACGCAGGCTCATCACTTTTTCAATTCCTCTCCGCCATCGGCCGGCCCCAGGCGATAGCCCAGGCCGCGCACTGTCTCGACAATGCCATTGCCGAGCTTGCGCCGCAGGTGATGGATATGCACGTTGAGGGCGTTGCTTTCCAGCTCATCGTTAAAACCATAAACGCTGTCTTTCAGTTGCTCGGTCGACAGCACCCGACCACGGTTATGCAACAAGGCCTGCAACAGCGACTGCTCACGACGGGACAAGTCCACCGGCTGACCGCCCAGCATGGTTTCGCGGCTGCTCGGGTCGTAGGTCAAACGGCCATGTTCGATCAAGTTGACGCTGCGCCCCGCCACTCGCCGCAGCAGCGTGTGCAGGCGCGCGGCCAGTTCGCGCAGGTCGAATGGCTTGAGCAGGTAATCGTCGGCGCCGGCCTGCAAGCCGTCGACACGGTCAGTGACCGAGTCCCGGGCCGTCAGAATCAGCACGGGGATTTCCAGACCTTGATGGCGTAACTGCTGTAATAGCTTCAGACCGTCTTCATCAGGCAAGCCAAGGTCGAGCACCATTACGTCGAACTCGGCGACCTTGAGCATCGCCCGCGCAGCGGACGCCGTGGCGACATGCTCCACGGTCAGACCCTGGGCGGTGAGCCCTGCGACAATGCCGCTAGCAATCAGCTCATCGTCTTCGCAAACCAGTACGTGCATGGGCGCTCCATGAGCTAAAAACGCGAGTGAAGCAGGCGAGGATTAAGCCGCAATTATGGCAAGCCCCACTGCCAACGAGAAGCGCGGCCTGCGGTTCAGCCATCGCACCAGCGTACCAGAAGGGTATTTGATAATCGCCCAGTTGTTTTAGGCGTTAGTTGGCAACACATAGCCTGGTCTCAAACCGAAACAACCTCCCTTTAAAAATCACACCGAACAGCGATTACATTGCGATAATCTAAACCCGGCACAAACAACCAGCCGCCTATTTAAAAAACCTCCCAAACAAAAACTTCATTTGACTGAAAGGATTCAGATCATGTCCAAACTAACTAACGTGGTTGCCGTCGACTGGCGCGCAGGGAAAGACAAGTTCTACTTTTTCTACAAAAACACCAACACTTACTCCCGCTTTGATATCGATGACAATAAAGTCGCGGATGGATACCCCTGGACGGTTAAAGGAAGATGGGCGACATTCGACGAACACGTAAAAAACCTGCGATTTGGATTTTCGACTACGGCGTTAACGCTTGACCGCCCAATGGACCGTTCTGATCTTGATATCCTCTGGCTGTTCTATTACGAGCACGAGACCCCTATGGTCTGCGCCTATAATCAAGACACCGACAAAGTCATGGACGCCAGGCCGGTTGAAGCTACCAAATGGAAACGGCTGCTTCCCTATTTCGACCGGATCATCACCGGCACATGGTGGCAAGTAAATCGCAGTTCATTGTTTCGATTCATCTTGAACGACGGAAACTCTCTTTATCTGGACTGGGGCGAAACCCCTCAAAATCATAAAGTCGACTATGCGAGCGACAAATACGACGACAACCTCTTTAAACCGGTAGTGACACCCACTCAAACAACAAGGCTTGAACCTATCACAGAGACTACCTGGCCAGGCCTGGCGCCCTATAAAGACCGAATTATTACAGGGATGCAAAAAGACCGTACGCTTGCCGATAATTATTACTATATTTTTCTGACTGACCATCAGTACCTGATATACAACATTCCTGAAAATGCTCTGGTGTCTGGCCCCCATTCAGTGAACGACGAATCCTGGCCAGGGCTATTGCGCAATTAAGGATTGAAGTTGATGACTGTCCATGAGCGACTTCGTGGGCAGTCCGGCGATGGTTAATAATCGGTTTGCCGCTGCCCATTGTGCACCTCACTTGCACAGGGAAAAGGCTTACCCATGCGTCGATTGTGGTCAAACGGCCGTGTTCGATCAGGTTGACGCTGCGCCCCGCCACTCGCCGCAACAGCGTGTGCAGGCGTGCTGCCAGTTCCCGCAGGTCGAATGGCTTGAGCAGGTAATCGTCGGCGCCGGCCTGCAAGCCGTCGACACTGTCGGTGACCGAGTCCCAGGCCGTCTTCATCAGGCAAGCCAAGGTCGAGCACCATTACGTCAAGCTCGGCGACCTTGAGCATCGCTCTACCCGTGCAAATGCGTTGATTAAAACGGCTACCGATCAACCCGGGATTATGTCGCGGTCAACGATGGCTGTCCCGGCAAGTCGTCATTTCATGGCATGCGGTAACTATGTACCGCACTTCACTTCTCTTCATTCAATAGCCTGTGTCGGGTAGCACCTCAACCCTCCATGAACACAGGAATCAATGATGTATACCCATCCCGATGCACTGACGATGCTGTTCGGTTTTCTCGAAAACCTGACTTTATTGATCAAATCCGTGCAACAGCAGCAGGAAATCGCAAAAAAAAGAGGAATGGAACTGTACAACCTGGGCGAGTTCACCCATGCGGAAGCTTATTTGAAGGTTCCGGCCTGTGCCGGTGATGCTACGGCGCAGTTTGCCTTGGGCGAAGTGTTCAGGCGACAGGACAAAGCTGTGAGCGAAGAAGCAAAAAAATGGTACCGGCTCGCCGCCGCCCAGGATCATGTTTACGCCTTGATGCGGCTGGCAGACGAGGCCTCCCTGAAGAAAGCCAAAACGCTGGCTCAGGCAGCAGCCGATGGAGGCAGCGGCGAAGCAATGCTTCAGATGTATGAACTGACCCAGGATATTGAATGGCTGAAAAAATCCGCCGAGGCGAACTTTCAAGAAGGGCAATACATCCTGGCACTGCGGTATGACAAGGATACAACGCTTATTTCGGACGCAGTCGTTCGTCATGCGGCCGTTAATGATCTGCTTAAAAAGGCCGCCGATGCCGGATTCCCTAAAGCCATGCTCTGGTATAGCAATCGCAGACCAGGCAGCAATGATAAAGCTGCAAAGCGCCAATGGCTGGAAAAAAGGGTGCAGCTCAGCGACGTCAATGCGGTACTCGATTATGGGTACGCGCTCGCCTTTGACTACACAGACGAGGAAGACGCCAATGAATACGGATATGAACAAGACCTTGTGAAAGGTTATGGGTTGATCTGGCTGGTGATTGACAGCACTCGTGACTTTCTCCAACTCGATACCGCGATCAGTAATCTTGCGCAAATAGGTGGCGGCATGACCGCAGCACAAATCGAGTCAGCCACGACCTTCGCACAGGAGTGGAAGCGCACTCATGGTGCCCTGTCCGAATACCGACTGACCTATAACGATGCTCGCTAAATACACAAGCTGAACCGCGGAGCACGTTTGAAACATCAAGACATTCGCTGACGCCTTGCGTTAACACCCGGTTAATCGATGCCCCTCATCGTGATCGGCACCTGTAAATTCCAAGGCGTTGCCGATGCGTGTTTTTTTCCTGCTTGTTTTTGGATTGTTTGCCAGCCTCGCTCAGGCACAGGCTGGCAACAATCCATTTGAATCCAAACCCGACTTCCTTCCCGTTGGCAAAGCCTTCATCTTCACGTCCGAACGCCTTGAGTCGGGCGAAACACAACTCTATTGGCAAATCACCGACGGCTATTACCTGTATCAGAAACGTCTGAAGTTCGAGGGATTGACCCCGGAGCAGCATCCTGTATTACCGGAAGGCGAATCCCACAGTGACGAGTTCTTTGGTGAACAAGAGGTTTATCGCCAGGGCCTTGAACTGAAGGTTCCAGCAGGCGTGACCGGGCTGATCAAGGTCGGCTTCCAGGGCTGCGCCGATGCTGGCTTATGTTATCCGCCGCAAACCCAGGTCGTGGATCTGGGCGCAACATCGACGGTCGCTGCGACCGACGAGGCGCCGGATCAAGCCCTGGCCAGTGACCTGCAACAACGGGCACTGGGCTGGAGCTTGCTGGTGTTCTTTGGCTTGGGCCTGCTGCTGGCGTTCACGCCTTGTTCGTTGCCGATGCTACCGATCCTGGCCGGTTTGATCGTCGGCAGTGGTGCCGCGCCCAAACGCGGGTTTGCCCTGGCGGGCAGCTACGTTGTCAGCATGGCGCTGGTGTATGCCGCGATGGGCGTGTTGGCCGCGCTGCTCGGTGCGAACCTTCAGGCGTTGTTGCAGAACCCATGGCTGCTGGGCAGCTTCGCGGCGGTGTTCGTGCTGTTGGCATTGCCAATGTTCGGCTTCTTCGAGTTGCAACTGCCGGTGGCCGTGCGCGATCGACTGGAAAACGTCTCGCGCAATCAGCGCGGGGGCAGCCTGGTCGGCGCCGGCGTGCTGGGGGCCTTGTCCGGTTTGCTGGTTGGCCCGTGCATGACCGCGCCATTGGCCGGCGCCCTGCTTTATATCGCGCAAAGCGGCAACGCCTTGCATGGCGGGTTGATTCTGTTTGCCATGGGCATCGGCATCGGTGTGCCGCTGCTGTTGCTGGTGACGGTGGGCAATCGCTTCCTGCCCAAACCCGGTGCCTGGATGAACCTGCTCAAAGGCGTGTTCGGTTTCCTGTTCCTGGCGACGGCTTTGCTGATGTTGCGCCCGGTGCTGGATGAGTCGTTGTGGATCGGCCTGTGCGGTGCCTTGCTGCTGATCGCCGCGTTCAGTGCCTGGAAACAATCGCAGGGTTTTGGCCGCATTGCCCACCTGTTTGGCGCCAGCTCGCTGCTGCTCGGGATCTGGGGCAGCCTGCTGCTGATCGGTGCCGCCGGCGGCAGTGGTGATCTGCTGAAACCGTTGCAGATCTACAGCGCCGCAGCTTCCGGCAATACCACTCGCCCAAGCGGTCACGAGGCGTTCACCACGATCAACAGTCCACAAGCGCTGCAACAGGAACTGGACGCCGCCAAGGCCCAGGGCCAATGGGTGTTGCTGGACTACTACGCAGACTGGTGCGTGTCGTGCAAAGTCATGGAAAAAACGGTCTTCGGCAAAGCCAACGTGATGCAAGCCTTGAGTGATGTGCGCTTGCTACGGCTGGACGTGACGGCCGACAATGCCGCCAGCCGCGAACTGCTCGGCCGTTATAAAGTGCCGGGGCCACCGAGTTTCGTGTGGATCGGCGCCGACGGTGAAGAACGCCGCAGCCAGCGCATCACCGGTGAGGTGGATGCCGACACATTCCTGCAACGCTGGACCACCACCCGAGACGCTCGTTAATGCTGACCTTTACCCTCGGCACTTTTGCCATCGCGCTTAACCATTTGCTGCTGATCAGTGCGTTGGCGTTGGCGACCTTTGTCGGCTGGCGAGTGGCCAAGCGCGGCGGCGAAAATCCGGAGTCGGTGCTGTTCAGCCTGTTCTTGCTCGGTCTGTTGGCAGCCCGAATCAGTTTCGTGGTCGCCTATTGGGCGCAATATCGCAACGATCCGTGGCAGATCATCGACCTGCGTGATGGTGGTTTCCTCGCCTGGCCCGGGGTCTTGGTGCTGTTACTCGCGGCGTTGTATCGCAGTTGGCGACGCCCGGGCCTGCGCCGTCCGCTGGGCTTTGGCGTGGCCAGCGGCCTGGCGTTCTGGCTGCTGGCGACCTTCTCCCTGAGCATTTACGAACAAGGCACCCGCCTGCCGGAAATCACTCTGCGCAATGCCGCCGGCGAAACCGTGCAACTGGCGGACTATAAGGGCGGCCCGTTGGTCATCAACCTGTGGGCCACTTGGTGTCCGCCCTGCCGTCGGGAAATGCCGGTGCTGGAAAATGCCCAGCAGCAGCGCCCGGACCTGACCTTTCTGTTCGTCAATCAGGCCGAAAGCATGCAAAGCGTCAGTACGTTCCTCGAGACCCAGGGCCTGAGCCTGACCAACGTGCTGTTCGATGGCAGCGGTCGATTGGGCCAGGCCGTGGGCTCCATGGCATTGCCGACGACGCTGTTCTATAGCCCGGACGGTCGCTTGCTGGGCAGCCATTTGGGCGAACTGTCGGATGCCAGCCTGGCCCGAGCCCTGGAAAATTTCGACTCCCCTCTTCCTGCCACCTCGGCCACCCCTTCAAGGAAATTGCCATGCCCCGCCTCCGCCACCTGCTGACGCTGACCCTCGGTGCCGCGCTTCTGCACCTGCCGTCAGTGCAGGCCGCCGAAGAATTGCCTGACGCAATCAAGAAAATCGAAGCCAAAGGCGCCAAAATCGTCGGCCAGTTCGATGCGCCCGATGGTCTGCGTGGTTACGCGGCGCAATACCAGAACCGTGGCATGGCGCTGTACCTGACCCCGGATGGCAAACACGTTCTGCTGGGCAATTTGTACGACGCCGAAGGCAATGACCTGAGCAACGCTCCGTTGCAGAAGTTGGTCTACGCACCGATGGCCAAGGAAATCTGGGGGAAAATGGAAGCCAGCAACTGGATCGGTGACGGCGCCAAGGATGCACCGCGTGTCGTCTACCTGTTCAGCGATCCGAACTGCCCTTACTGCAACATGTTCTGGGAACAGGCGCGGCCGTGGGTCAAGGCCGGCAAGGTGCAATTGCGCCATATCATGGTCGGGATCATTCGCGAAGACAGCCCGGGCAAGTCCGCCGCGCTGCTCGCCGCCAAGGACCCGAGCAAGGCGCTGGAAGAGCACGAAAAGTCTGGCAAAGGCAGTTCGCTCAAAGCCCTGAAAGATGTACCGCCAGCGATTCAGGCCAAGCTCGCGGCCAATATGCAGTTGATGGAAGACCTGGAGCTACAGGCCACTCCGGCGATTTTCTATATGGATGACAAGGGCGAGTTGCAACAACAGCAAGGTGCGCCGTCGCCGGACAAATTGGCTAAGATTCTCGGGCCGAAGTAAGCAGTTCTGCCGTCAGATTTGCGGTAACTGCACTGGCGCCATCGCGCTCGCGATGGCGCCAATAGATCCACTAAGTTCTTTCAGCTAAAAACTTCAACAACACCTCAGTCACAAACTGCGGATTCTCCAGATTGGAGATATGCCCCGCCTCCGGCACCAGTTCATAAGGACAACCGATCAACTCGGCCATTTCCTTCGTTTCACTCGGTGGCCGCGGTTTGTCGTGATCACCGCACATCACCAGCGTGTTCTCGGCATTCAGCTCGCCCAGACGCGGCAAAAGATCATCGCGTCCAAACGTAATCCGCCCCATCGGCACGATGCTTCTAAGTAGCCGCTCCGGCGATAACGCCGCCAGTTTTGCGCGAAATTCCTGATACAGCGCCGACTGCGGATCGATCCCTGGACGGAAGAAAATCGGCACCACGATATCGAGCAGTTGCGGGGCTATCACGCCGGTGTCTTCGATCTGTTTGAACAGCGAGAAGTAGTATTGGCGAGTCGGTTCCGGTTCGACACCAACATAGGTGTCCATCAGCACCAGGCCGTTGATTCGCTGTGGCGCCGAGAGCGCCAGACGCACGCCCCACATGCCACCGACCGACAGGCCGACCAACGTGACACGCTCGATATTCAGATGATCGAGCAACGCCAAGGCCTGACGCGCAATGTCATCCAGTGACTTCGTGCCTTCGGGAAGAGGACCGGATTCACCGTGGCCCCACAGGTCCAGGGCAATCACCCGATAGTGCTGCGACAAGGCAGCAATCTGCGGAGCCCACATGGCCTGGTCCCACAGGTAACTGCCGGCCAGCAGAACGGCCGGGCCGTTGCCTTGATCGATGTAGTGAAGGGGTTGTCCGTCAACCGTGGCGAAAGGCATCGACTGTCTCCTCTTTGAAAATTGGAGCGGGAAGACTGTGCCGCCAGTGGTCCGCAGTCAACCTTGTGGTGCTTGCGCCGTCCCCATCGCGATCAGGCGCGCTCCCACATGAGTCCTGCGAACACAGATCCATGGCGGGCGCGAGCCAGCTCGAAGATTTTGTCCAGAAGGCCGCCCTTCTCGACCTTCAGCACGTGCGCCCCAACAAGGGAGTCGCGCCGCGACAGCGATTGACAATCATTATCATTAGACATAGTTTGTCGCTCGATGTGTAGGACGGCACAGGTCGCTCGTCGTCCCACTAACCTATTTGCAACAAGGTGATTTCCAATGACGGAACAAGTATCCACAAGCACGTGCGATTCACCGCTACTTCAGGCTTTCGTCGACAATCGACTGATTCTGGTCAAAATTGCAGCGCGCATCACGGGCTGCCGATTCCGCGCCGAAGACGTCGTGCAGGATGCGTTTTTCCGGCTGCAATCAGCGCCGCAGATCACATCATCCTTTAAGGCTCAGCTCAGTTATCTGTTCCAGATCGTGCGCAACCTGGCGATCGATCACTACCGCAAACAGGCGCTGGAGCAGAAGTATTCAGGCCCGGAAGAAGAAGGTCTGAACGTGGTGATCCAGGGCGCTTCGCCAGAAACTTCGCACATCAATTTCTCGACGCTGGAACATATTGCCGATGCGCTGACGGAGCTGCCCAGCCGCACCCGCTACGCCTTCGAGATGTACCGCCTGCACGGCGTGCCGCAAAAAGACATCGCCAAGGAGCTTGGCGTATCGCCGACTCTGGTGAACTTCATGATTCGCGATGCGCTGGTGCACTGCCGCAAGGTGTCCGGTAATCGCACGGATACCTTTGCCCGTCACTGATATCTGTGGCGCGATTTCAGCTTCCTGGAACCGGCACCACAGCGATCTTGTATGGATCGAAAATCTTCAACATCTGGCCATTGTCCCGCAACCTTTGCAGTAATTTGCCGAATGCTTCGCCACTGATGGGCCCGGCCGGGCGGAGGATGGCGTAGTGGTGATACACCTGATCGATGCGCTGGGACACCAGCAACTGGTCGGCAACTTTCTCGTTGCGCAGCAGGTAATCGCTCAGGTAAGAGCGCGTCACCAGGGCAATGTCCGCCCGCCCGCGCAGCACCATCAGCAGGTTGCTGTCATGGGAATAGGTCAGCGTGGCGTTGTAGTTTTGCGCGAGAAATTTCGGTTCGGCGTTGAAGTTGGCGAACTCGTAGTGATACCCGCTGAACAGCGCCAGACGTTTGCCGGTGAGATCGGCAAAATAGTTTTGCTGGCGATCGGGCTCACGTTGCGCGACAAAAATCTCAGCGTCTTCAAGCCCCATGTCGACGCTGGTGTGGGGAATGTCCTTCCAGCCCCAGTCCGGGTTCTCGAAAATCGCCATGTCGACCCGGCCTTGCTTGAAATCGCCGAATCGCCGGGGAATCGAGGTGGGCACCAGGACGAACTGATAGTCGCTCTGCAACCCATTCAAGGCTTCCACCAATTGCGGGAGCAGGCCCGTGTCGGCACCGGATTCGGGGCGAACGGTATAGGGCGGAAAATGTGCGGCACCGACCCGCACCAATTGCGCAGCCTGGGACGGCAATACCCACAACGCTGCAAGCGATGCCAGCAAAAGCCGCGAGGCCATCCTGATTGGCGAAGACATCAAAACAACCCACTCCCCAAAAATACGCATCAATGCATTCAAGCTAGGCGGTTTCGGCCACTTAGCCAGTTTCCTGCGGCTTCAAAACACACTTATTGTTTTTCTTCGAGTACAAGAATCAGTGCTTCATCGGCCAATTGATCGAGGCTCATGCTGCCGTCGGCACGAAACCAGGTGGTGGTCCAGGACAATGCACCCGTCAGGAAGCGACGCGTGATGAACACATCACCGCGGATAAAACCGGCATCCTTGGCTTCACCCAGCACCTGCAGCCAAAGCGCTTCATAGATGTCACGCAAGGCCAGCACTTGCGCTTGCCCGTCTTCGGATAGCGAACGCCATTCATACACCAACACCGCCATCGCCTCGCCACTGCCGCCCATGATCGACTGCAATTCGCAGCGAATCAGCGCCAATACCCGTTCGCGCACGTTGCTGGCCTCAGCCAGGGCTGCGCGCATCAACGCGGTGTTGTAGCGGATAGTCTCCTCCATCACCGCCCGCAGGATTTCGTCCTTGCTTTTGAAGTGATGAAAAATGCTGCCCGACTGAATACCCACGGCGCCGGCCAGATCGCGCACAGTGGTGCGTTCAAAGCCTTTGTTGCGAAACAGGTGAGCCGCCACTTGCAGCAGTTTGCCGCGGGCGCTGTCCGGGTCGGTCAATTGGCCGCTGTCGACCAATTCGCGCATGACCCTCAGGGCTTTTTGCTCGTCCACCCGTTCTCTCCTACAGTCGATCAATCAGATGCGCCGCTCGCCGCGAAAACAGCGGGATGCGCGGGCAATTTAAGCTGGCAACGGCTACCAAGCAAGCGCTCGGGGAGAAGATATTTCAGCCGTTTACAAACCAAGCGCTTGCTTGGTAGTCTCGATGCACTTCTGTCGGAGGGGGTTATGGAATTGACTGCGCCTAAAACGATTCGCATCGGCTGCGCCAGCGCGTTCTGGGGCGACACCTCGACCGCCGCCGCGCAACTGGTGGAAGGTGGGCGCCTGGACTACCTGGTCTTTGATTATCTGGCCGAAATCACCATGTCGATCATGGCCGGCGCACGGATGAAAGACCCGCAGGCAGGCTATGCAGGGGACTTCATCGAAGTCCTCAGCCCGCTGTTGGGACAACTCGCCGAACAACAGATCCGTGTCATCAGCAACGCCGGCGGGGTCAACCCGCAAGCCTGCGCCGCCGCCCTGCAAGCCGCGTGCGACAAAGCCGGCGTGGCGCTGAAAATCGCCGTGCTGCTGGGCGATGATTTGCAACCGCAGTTCAAACAGCTGAGCAGCCTTGGCGTCCAGGAGATGTTCAGCGGCGCGCCATTGCCACCGATGTGCGTCTCGACCAACGCCTACCTCGGCGCACCGGGCATCGTCGAAGCCCTGCGATTAGGCGCCGACATCGTCATCACCGGACGCGTGGTCGACAGCGCGGTAGTCAGCGCCGCACTGGTGCATGAATTCGGCTGGTCCTGGCATGACTACGACAAACTTGCCCAGGCGGCCCTGGCCGGGCACATCATCGAATGCGGCGCCCAGTGCACCGGTGGCAATTTCACCGATTGGCGTGACGTACCCGATTACGAGCACATCGGTTTCCCCATCGTCGAGGTCAGCGCCGACAGCCAATTTATCGTCAGCAAACCCGAAGGCTCCGGCGGACTGGTCACGCCGCTGACCGTCGGCGAGCAGATGCTGTATGAAATCGGCAACCCACAGGCCTATCTGTTGCCGGACGTGGTCTGCGATTTCACTGAAGTCAAACTGGTGCAACAAGGCTTGAGCGCGGTTCAGGTGCATGGCGCAAAAGGCCTGCCGCCTACCGATCAGTACAAGGTCAGCGCCACGTACCCGGACGGGTTCCGCTGCACCGCCAGTTGCCTGATCGCGGGGATCGACGCGGTCGACAAGGCCCGGCGAGTCAGCGAGGCGATCATCAACAAAACCTCGGAAATCTTCAGCCAGCGCGGCTGGGCGCCCTACAGCGAAGTGAACATCGAGCTGCTCGGCAGCGAGGCCACCTACGGCCCGCACGGCCAGCGCCAAGATAGTCGCGAAGTGGTGATCAAACTCGCCGTGCGCCATCCGAACAAACAGGCCCTGATTGTGTTCTCCCGGGAAATCGCCCAGGCCGCGACGGGCATGGCGCCGGGGTTGACCGGAATTGTCGGGGGTCGCCCGACGGTGTATCCGCTGATCCGGCTGTTCTCGTTCCTCATCGACAAAACCGCCTGCACGTTGGAGATTGATCTTGAGGGGCAACGCCACCCGTGCGCCCTGCCCGCCGTCGATGTGCTCGACCCGGCTGACTTGCCCGTGCCGTTCGATCCGCCCAAACCCACTGGCCGCGCCGATGCCAGCGTGGCGCTGATCAAACTCGCCGTGGCCCGCTCGGGTGACAAAGGCAATCACAGCAACATCGGCGTCATGGCCCGCGAGCCCGAGTATCTGCCGTGGATCGCCGAAGCCCTGACACCCGAAGTGATGGTCGACTGGATGAGCCACGTCCTCGACCCGATTCACGGACGTGTCGAACGCTGGTATTTGCCCGGCACCCACAGCTTCAATTTTCTTCTGGAGAACGCGCTCGGCGGCGGAGGCGTGGCAAGCCTGCGCATCGATCCGCAAGGCAAGGCTTTCGCCCAGCAGCTGTTGGAGATCCAGATTCCGGTGCCCCAGCGCATCGCCGACCAGGTCAACTAGAGGACTGTCGCCATGGCTTACGATTCGATTTTCAGAGCCGATCTGTTTGCCGGCCAAACTATCATCGTCACCGGCGGCGGCAGTGGCATCGGCCGTTGCACCGCCCACGAACTGGCGGCCCTCGGTGCGCATGTGTTGTTAGTCGGACGCAAGGCAGACAAGTTGAAAAGCGTCGCTGCCGAGATAGCCGAAGACGGCGGCAAGGCGGACTGGGCCACCTGCGACATTCGCGAGGAAGAAGCGGTCACGCACCTGGTCAGCGAGTTGATTCGCAAGTACGGGCCGATTCACGGCTTGGTCAACAATGCTGGCGGGCAATACCCTTCGCCGCTGTCGTCGATTAATCAGAAGGGTTTTGAAACCGTGATGCGCACCAACCTGGTGGGCGGTTTCCTGATGGCCCGGGAAGTATTCAATCAATCCATGAGCAAGCACGGCGGCGCCATCGTCAACATGCTCGCCGACATGTGGGGTGGCATGCCCGGCATGGGCCATTCGGGCGCGGCGCGTTCGGGCATGGACAACCTGACCAAGACCGCCGCATTCGAATGGGGCTACGCCGGGGTGCGGGTCAACGCCGTGGCGCCGGGCTGGATCGCCTCCAGCGGCATGGACACTTACGAGGGCGCGTTCAAAGCAGTGATTCCGACCCTGCGCGAACACGTGCCGCTCAAGCGCATCGGCACGGAATCGGAAGTCAGCGCGGCGATTGTTTTCCTGCTGAGCCCGGCCGCCGCGTTCGTCAGCGGCAGCACCTTGCGTATCGACGGCGCGGCGAGCCTGGGCGGCCGGGCGTGGCCGATTCACAAGGCCACCAACAGTGTGTCGTACAACGGTTTCCACCGCGCCTATTTACCAGACGTGCTCAGACCAGAAGCGCTTAAGGACAAGGAATAAGCCATGCCGGTGATCCAGTCTCAAGTCGACCCGCTCAGTGAACAGTTCGCCTATAACCGTGCCGCGATGCTGGCCGGTATCGAGCAGGTGCGCCAGCTCGAACACAATCTGCTGAACAAAGCGGCCGAAGCCAAAGACAAGTTCGACAAGCGCGGCCAGTTGCTGCCCCGTGAACGCCTCAATCTGCTGCTCGACCCTGGCGCGCCCTTCCTCGAATTGGCGAGCCTGGCCGGCTATAAACTGCACGATGACAAGGACGGCAGCTCGGCCGGTGGCGGGCTGATTGCCGGCATCGGTTACGTCTCCGGCGTGCGGGTGCTGGTGGTGGCGAATAACAGCGCGATCAGGGGCGGGACCATTTCCCCCAGTGGTTTGAAAAAGTCCCTGCGCCTGCAACAGATCGCCATGGAGAACAAACTGCCGGTGATCACCCTCGCCGAGAGCGGCGGTGCGAACCTCAATTACGCGGCAGAGATTTTCGTCGAAGGCGCGCGCACTTTTGCCAATCAGGCGCGGATGTCAGCCATGGGCCTGCCGCAGATCACCGTGGTCCACGGCTCGGCCACGGCGGGCGGTGCTTACCAGCCGGGGCTCTCGGATTACGTGGTGGTGGTGCGGGGCAAAGCCAAGCTGTTTCTGGCCGGCCCGCCGCTGCTCAAGGCCGCCACCGGAGAGGTCGCCACCGACGAAGAACTGGGCGGCGCCGAGATGCACGCGCAAACCGCCGGCACTGCCGAATACCTGGCCGAGAACGACGCAGATGGCGTGCGCCAGGTCCGCGAAATCGTCAGCCTGCTGTCGTGGAACGCGCGCTTGCCCGCCGCGCCCGCCAGGTATTGGGAAGACCCGCTCTACCCTATCGAGGAGCTGCTCGGGCTGATTCCCGACGACCCGAAAAAACCCTATGACGTGCGCGAAATCATCGCGCGGATTGCCGACGGTTCGAGCTTCCTCGAATTCAAGAGCGAGTTCGATCAGCAAACCCTTTGCGGCCATTTGCACATTCAGGGACGCGCCTGCGGATTCATCGGCAACAACGGCCCGATCACGCCCAAGGGGGCGAGCAAGGCGGCGCAGTTCATTCAGCTCTGTGACCAGAGCCAGACACCGCTGCTGTTTTTTCACAACACCACCGGGTTCATGGTCGGCACCGAATCGGAACAGCAAGGCGTGATCAAGCACGGCGCGAAGATGATTCAAGCGGTGGCCAACGCCCGAGTGCCCAAGCTGACCATCGTCGTCGGCGGCTCCTACGGCGCCGGCAACTACGCGATGTGTGGCCGTGGCCTCGACCCGCGTTTCATCTTCGCCTGGCCCAACAGCCGCACGGCGGTGATGGGCGGTGCCCAGGCCGGCAAAGTGCTGCGCATCGTCACCGAGGCCAAGCAGCTCAAGGACGGTCTGGTGCCCGACCCGAAAATGCTCGACATGCTGGAGCAGGTCACCGCACAGAAACTCGACAGCCAATCCACGGCGCTTTATGGCAGCGCCAATCTGTGGGACGACGGTTTGATCGACCCGCGCGATACCCGCACGTTGCTCGGGTATCTGCTGGACATCTGTCATGAGGCCGACGTTCGGCCGCTGCAAACCAACAGTTTTGGCGTCGCACGGTTTTAGTTGATCGTTCCCACGCTCTGCGTGGGAATGCAGCCCGGGACGCTCCGCGTCCCAAAAGCGGACGCAGAGCGTCCATAGAGGCGTACCCACGCAGAGCGTGGGAACGATCGGGTTCGTCAGGAGAACAATAAGAATGATCTTCACCCAGGAACACGAAGCACTGCGTCGCACCGTCCGCCAGTTCGTCGATCATGAGATCAACCCGCATGTCGAGGAATGGGAAAAGGCCGGGCGCTTCCCGATTCACGAGCTCTTCCGCAAGGCCGGCGACCTCGGGTTGCTGGGGATTTCCAAACCGGAAAAGTTTGGCGGCATGGGCCTCGACTACAGCTATTCGATCGTTGCGGCCGAAGAGTTCGGCACCATCCATTGCGGCGGTATTCCGATGTCCATCGGCGTGCAGACCGACATGTGTACGCCGGCCCTCGCCCGCTTCGGCTCCGATGAACTGCGCGAAGAGTTCCTGCGCCCAGCGATTACCGGCGAGCAGGTTGGCTGCATCGGCGTCTCCGAAGTCGGCGCCGGTTCCGACGTGGCCGGGTTGAAAACCACCGCTCGCAAGGACGGCGACGATTACGTGATCAACGGCAGCAAAATGTGGATTACCAACTCGCCGAGCGCTGATTTCATCTGCTTGCTGGCCAACACCTCGGACGACAAACCGCACGTCAACAAGTCGTTGATCATGGTGCCGATGAACACCCCCGGCATCAGCCTCAGCTCGCACCTGGACAAGCTCGGCATGCGCAGTTCGGAAACCGCCCAGGTGTTTTTCGACAACGTACGCGTGCCGCAGCGCAACCGCATCGGCCACGAAGGTGCGGGATTCATGATGCAGATGTTGCAGTTTCAGGAAGAACGCCTGTTCGGCGCGGCGAACATGATCAAGGGCCTGGAATACTGCGTCGACAGCACCATCGAGTACTGCAAGGAACGCAAGACGTTCGGCAGCGCGCTGATCGATAACCAGGTCATTCACTTCCGCCTCGCCGAACTGCAAACCGAAATCGAATGCTTGCGCGCACTGGTCTATCAGGCCACCGAGCAATACATCAAAGGCCAGGACGTCACGCGCCTGGCGTCGATGGCCAAACTCAAGGCCGGGAGACTGGGTCGCGAGGTCAGCGACAGCTGCCTGCAATATTGGGGCGGCATGGGCTTCATGTGGGACAACCCGGTGGCCCGCGCCTACCGTGACGTGCGGCTGGTCTCGATCGGCGGCGGCGCCGACGAAATCATGCTGGGGATCATCTGCAAACTCATGGGCATCCTGCCGGGGAAAAAGAAATGAGCGCCCTGCCTGCTTGCCAGACCTTGCTCCTGGAATCACACAACGGCGTTCTGCACATCACCCTTAATCGCCCCGACAGCCGCAACGCCATGAGCTTGCAGATGGTCGACGAACTGCGCGCGGTGCTGGCGGCCGTGCGCGATGATCGAGCGGTTCGCGCACTGGTGATCGGCGGTGCCGGCGGGCATTTTTGCGCCGGTGGCGACATCAAGGACATGGCCAGTGCCCGGGCTCATGGGGCAAGCGCCTATCGCGACTTGAACAGAGCCTTCGGTGCGCTACTGCAAGCGGTGCAACACGCGCCGCAAGTGGTCATCACCGTGCTGCAAGGCGCGGTGCTCGGCGGTGGATTGGGCCTGGCGTGCGTCAGTGACGTTGCCCTGGCCGATCACAACGCGCAATTCGGCCTGCCGGAAACCAGCCTGGGTCTGTTGCCGGCGCAGATTGCGCCGTTGGTGGTTCAGCGCATCGGCTTGACCCAGGCGCGTCGACTGGCGCTGACGGCGGCGCGGTTCGATGGCACCCAGGCGCGGCGCATGGGGCTGGTGCATTTCGTCGAGCATGACGCGCAAGCCTTGGCCGAACGTCTCGATGAAGTGCTCGCCCATGTGTTGTGCTGCGCGCCGGGGGCGAATGCGACGACGAAAAAGCTGTTGCTGGCGAGCGCCGGTCAGCCATCCGATGCACTGCTTGATGAGGCGGCTGAATGGTTCAGCGAAGCGGTCACTGGCGCGGAAGGGATCGAGGGGACGATGGCGTTCGTGCAAAAACGCAAACCGGGGTGGGCTTCTTAAAAGCATCGCAGGCAAGCCAGCTCCCACATTGAAATGCATTCCCCTGTGGGAGCGGGCTTGCCCGCGATGAAGCCAGCACTTTCACCGCACAACTTGAGAGAAGACCCAATGCCCGCCCTCAAAAAAATCCTGATCGCCAACCGCGGTGAAATCGCCTGCCGCATCCAGCGCACGGCCCAAGCCCTGGGCTACCGCACCGTCGCCGTCTTCAGCGATGCCGACGCTGACGCCCTGCACGTGCAAATGGCCGACCAGGCCGTCAACATCGGCCCGGCCCCGGTGCAGCAGTCCTACCTGAACATCCCGGCGATCCTCGACGCCGCCCGCCGCACTGGTGCCGACGCGATTCACCCCGGCTATGGTTTCCTTTCCGAAAACGCCGAATTCGCCCGCGCTTGCCAACACGCCGGCATCACCTTTATCGGCCCAAGCCCGGAAGCCATTGAGCTGATGGGCAGCAAGCGCCTGTCGAAGCTCGCCATGCTCGCGGCCGGCGTGCCCTGCATCAACGGCTATCAAGGCCCCGAACAGGACGACGCGACCCTGAGCCGCGAAGCCGAGCGCATCGGTTACCCGCTGATGATCAAGGCCAGCGCCGGGGGTGGCGGACGCGGCATGCGCCTGGTGCACAGCGCGGGGGAATTGGTGGAGCAACTGCGAACCGCGCGTTCCGAAGCCCTGCACGGGTTTGGCAGCGACGAGCTGATCCTCGAACAAGCGCTGATCGATCCACGGCATGTCGAAGTGCAAGTGTTCGGCGACCAACATGGCCAATTGATCCACCTCGGCGAGCGCGACTGTTCGATCCAGCGTCGCCACCAGAAAGTCATCGAAGAAGCGCCCTGCCCGGTCATGACCAGCGAGTTGCGTCAGGCCATGGGCGACGCGGCGCTCAAGGCTGGACGCGCGGTGAATTACGTCGGCGCCGGCACCGTGGAGTTCCTGCTGGATGCGCGCGGGCAGTTTTACTTCCTGGAGATGAACACCCGGCTGCAAGTGGAACACCCGGTCACTGAATTGATCACCGGCCTGGACCTTGTGGCCTGGCAGCTGCACGTCGCCGAAGGCTTGCCGCTGCCGTTGCGACAAGAGCAGGTGCCACTCAACGGGCATGCCATGGAAGTGCGCTTGTACGCCGAAGACCCGGCTCAGGGCTTTGTGCCGCAAACCGGTCGGATCGAGGCCTGGGAACTTGCGTTGCAGGACGGTGTGCGCATCGATCATGGCTTGATCGAAGGCCAGGCCATCAGCCCGTTCTATGACCCGATGCTCGGCAAAATCATCGCCCATGGCGCTACCCGCGAAGAGGCTCGGCGCAAATTGCTGCGGGCCGTGCAGGACAGCGTTTTGCTGGGGATGCAAAGCAATCAGCGTTTACTCGCCAGTTTGCTTCAACACCCGCAGTTCATCAGCGGTGAGTTCAGTACCGGGTTCATCCCGAGCTGTTTCGCCGACCATCCTTGCCTGCATCCGCACGTTCCAGGCGCTGAAGAACTGGCCATCGCTGCGGCGCTGTTCTATCACGCCTCGGCACAGGCTTACCTCGCTCCACTGGCCGGCTGGCGCAACAACGCCAGCGTGCCTCTGCACTATCGCATCGGCGTAGAGGATCAGGACTGGCAGGTGGAACTGAACGCGCTGCCTGATCAACCTTACCAGTTGACGGTCGGCGCCCGAACGCTCCACTTGAAGGTCATCCAGTGCGACGGGCGCTGGGCAACGCTGGACATCGATGGCATTCGTCAGCGCCATGCCTACCGTCTCGACGCTGGCCAACTGTGGCTGTCCACCCGTCCCGGCAGTCTGCGGTTGATCGATCGGACCCAGGCGCTGGTCAGCTCTCAGGCCAGCGTCAGCAGCGGCACCTTGAAGGCACCGATGGACGGAGCGATCGTCGATGTATTGGTCAGCGAAGGTAGCCCGGTCAGCAAAGGTCAGCTGCTGGTGGTGCTCGAAGCGATGAAAATGGAGCATCCGCTCAAGTCAGGCATCGACGGAGTGCTCAAGCGCTTGCAGGTTCGGGTCGGCGACCAGGTTAAAAATCGTCAGATTTTGTTGGAGGTCGAATAAGCCGCTAGGCGGATCCGTCGGGTTTGGCTACGCTCAAGTCCTATCAGGACGCGGATACCAGGAACCCTGCGATGCCTCATTGGCTGGTAATCGATCTGGAGGCCACCACCGATGACGGTGGCTGGCCCGTTACAGAAATGGAAATCATCGAAATCGGTGCCACCCTGGTGGACCGCAAAGGGCGCGAGGTGGATTATTTCCAATGCTTCGTTCGACCCTTGAAACGGCCGCTGCTGACACCGTTTTGCCGGGAGCTGACCCATATCACTCAGGCCAACGTCGACGCCGCTCAGACACTGAGCGAGGTCTGGCCTTCGTTCGAGCAATGGCTGGGGCAACATCAATCGGTTCTGGAGGGATGGGCCAGTTGGGGCGACTACGATCGCAAGCAACTGCTGCAGGAGTGGCAGCGTCTGCAACTGGACAGCGCTTTGGGCAGCGTACCGCACATGAATCTCAAACAACGCTTTGCCAAGGCCCGGCGCCTGGAGCGCCCGCTGGGACTCAATGCCGCATTGCAACTGGCGGGCATGCAGTTCAATGGCCAACAGCATCGGGCGCTGGAAGATGCGCGCAATACAGCGCGTTTGTTGCCACAGGTTCTACCCCTCGAGAGGTGACGGCGTTCGAGGCCTTGTGCATACTGGCCAGCCCTTTTTAGCCCTTTTCGAGGAATCGCCCATGTTTAAAGTCAACGAGTACTTCGACGGCACCGTCAAGTCGATCGCCTTTGGCACCGCTGAAGGTCCTGCGACCATTGGCGTCATGGCTCCGGGCGAATACGAATTCGGCACCAGCCAGCGTGAAATCATGCACGTGGTGACCGGCGCCCTGACCGTCAAACTGCCTGACAGCACCGATTGGGAAACCTTCGCCGCCGGCAGCCAGTTCAACGTGCCCGCCAACAGCAAGTTCCAGCTGAAAGTAGCCGTCGATACCGCTTACCTGTGCGAATACCGCGGCTAAAACCCCGGGTTTTCACCGCGACAAAAAATGCCCGCGTCCTTTTGGGACGCGGGCATTTTTCGTTCAGGGCATTTTATTCCAGGATCGTCACCGGCATACCGACTTCAAGTTGGCCGTTGCTATCGTTGACCAGATTCTGGCCGAACATCGCGCCATCGGCCTCGGAACGGTATTTCTGCAACGTAGCCAAGGGTTCGCGATCTTCGCTGCGTTCACCGGTTTGCGGGTCGATGGTGGTCAGAATGCAGCGCGCGCAAGACTTGACCACACGGAACTCGACATCGCCGATACGGATACGCTTCCAGCCATCCTCGGCATACGCCTCGCTGCCCTCGATCACCAGATTGGGCCGAAAGCGCTGCATTTCCAGCGAGCGCCCGACCTTTTGCGACAAGTCCTCCAGGGACGCCTGGCCGATCAGCAACAGCGGGAAGCCATCGGCGAACGCGACCTGATCATCGTCCTTGCCGTAACCCGATTGGGTCGTTCGCGCGCGATCAAGCGGCACTTGCACCAGGCGCGTCGGTTTGCCGATGAATTCGCTGACCCAGGCAGCCGCCTCGACACCAGCATCCGGCACACGCAAGGTGTCGCGCCAG
Source organism: Pseudomonas arsenicoxydans (assembly GCF_900103875.1). Classification (NCBI taxonomy): domain Bacteria; kingdom Pseudomonadati; phylum Pseudomonadota; class Gammaproteobacteria; order Pseudomonadales; family Pseudomonadaceae; genus Pseudomonas; species Pseudomonas arsenicoxydans. Next base: position 5,597,964 of record NZ_LT629705.1, read on the forward strand.
ATCGTCACGCCTCGCAGTTCCGCGTCGCTGGCGGGCAATGCGATGTCGATGGGTGTGCGGCCTGCGGCGCTGAGGGTCAAGCCGCCAGCGGCGTTCCACAACGCCGACAATTGACTCATCTGCGCCACCGCACGCTGGGTCAGAAAGCGCCCGCTGGCCTCGTCCACCAGCATCCAGCGTCGATCACCGTCCAACCCCAGTTTATCGAGGCCGATCGATTGCAGGCTCTCGCCCTTGCCGGATTTCAATGGATAACGGTAAAGCGCGCTCAGACGCAGCATGGCCAGCTCCCTGGTGGACAAAAACGCCACCCTATACGAGCTTGATCGCCGAATCAAAGGCTGGCATCAGCGCCAGCCTGTCGGGTTGTAATCAGGCAGGGACTTCGTCGAGCATCAAGCGCTGGCGCACCACGTCGACGAGTTTGTCCGGCTGGAACTTGGAGAGGAAATTGTCACAGCCGACCTTCTTGACCATCGAGTCGTTGAAGCTGCCTGACAACGAGGTGTGCAACACAACGTAAAGGCCACGCAGGCGCGGGTCGTTACGGATTTCGGTGGTGAGGCGATAGCCGTCCATTTCCGGCATTTCTGCGTCGGTGAACACCATCAACAGTTTGTCAGTCATGGACACGCCAGTATCGGCCCATGCCTTGAGCATGTTCAGCGCCTTCAAGCCGTCGCGGGCGATGTGCATCTTCACGCCCAACTGACCCAGCGTGTCGCGCAATTGCGACAGGGCCACATTGGAATCGTCCACCAGCAGCACTTCACGACCACGGGCGCGTTCCAGCACCGGGTCGTCAAGTTTTTCACGGGAGACCTTGGCGTTGTACGGCACGATTTCAGCCAGCACTTTTTCGACGTCGATGATTTCCACCAACTGATCGTCGACCTTACTGATGGCCGTCAAGTAGTGCTGGCGGCCGGCGCTGGTCGGAGGGGGCAGGATCGCTTCCCAGTTCATGTTGACGATGCGGTCGACGCCCCCTACCAGGAACGCCTGTACCGAGCGGTTGTATTCGGTGACGATAATCGTGCTGGTCGGGCTTGGCACCAGCGGACGCATGCCGATGGCCTGGGACAAGTCGATCACAGGCAACGTCTGCCCCCGCAGATTGACCACGCCACAGACAAAGGGATGGCGCTGCGGCATCAACGTCAGTTTTGGCAGTTGCAACACTTCCTGCACTTTAAAGACGTTAATTGCGAACAATTGCCGGCCGGCCAACCGGAACATGAGAATTTCCAGGCGATTCTCACCCACTAGTTGTGTGCGTTGGTCTACCGTGTCGAGAATGCCGGCCATCAAATGACTCCTGGGCTTGTTCTGTTGAATTCACTAAAGGGAGTTATCGGCTGTTATCGCCAGATCTTGACCCCAAGACAAAATGCCACGAACGAACATTGATGTCACATTAACATCATGCTTTACTGGCTACGTGATCTCATCTGCTACATTCCTTGCGGCGCGACCTCGGTTTGCACGTTCGGTTCCCCCGTGTAAGGGATTCCCCTAGTAACAATCAGGCCCAACCTGATGTTCGCAATATCCAATAGCCATTAATGTGACGCCATTCTCATTGCATGAACGGAGTCAGGCTTTTGTGTGCGATCGCAGGTAAGTGGCCATCCACCCTCTCGAGTTCCCCAGCCTGTGTCCAGGCTTGCCGGAGCGCGATCTCATGCCGGCATGGCAGTGTCGGGACATTGGACGTCCTCGTTGACACACGCGACATCCCCTCATTTGACACGACGTTGTGGAGATAAGCATGCCAAACCAACCCAAGCAGTGGGCCCAGCGATTACCCGAGTTTCTTGTCGAAGCTGAAACGCTCCTGGCCAAGTCGGAGGAGTGCCTGAGCCATCTGCAACTCATCAGCAATGACAAAGACGCAATCGATTGCATGCTCAGCAGTCTGCTAAAACTGGCGAGCAGGGCCGATGCCCTCGCACTGGAAGCCGTGTCTGAATTCTCACTGCATATCCATGGTTTGTTGAATCACGCCCAAAACCACACGGACTTGCACGAACAGGCGCTGGAGGCCTTGAAGGACTGCTTCACGTTGATGGCCTGGCAACTCGAACTTATCGATCAGACCACCGGCCAGCTCAGCCTGGATGACAGTGAACAGGCTTCCCTGATCGAAGCCTTTGCGTTTCAGGTCGGACACCGTCAATTTCAGCCGTCGGTTAATTCCAAACCGTTCACGCTCGTTTCTTATTCGGAACACCAGGCTTAATTCGCCAGATACCCCGCCGTGTCACCTATTCTTATTGCCATGAGGCTGCTCGGTAACTTGAGTACGCTCATGTCGCAATTGAATATTTCATACCTGTCAACGACAGTTCGATATCAATAAAAACTCTCCATTCCCGCAAACTTTTTCCATTGTAGAACTATCGTCCAATAGCGATTTTGCTGACCTTATGGACATATATAGCGAACGCGACCAACGGTATCTTAAGTGGTATTATGCCGACCATTAGTTGACGCCAATTAATGGCATAGTGAAGCCAGAGCAAGAAACAGCGCCCATAAAAGTTGGAAGCTTTCTTAATCAAGGGACTGCACATTGCTTGAAACGAGTCATTAACGATTTTCAAATCCAGCCCCGTCAGCGACCATGGTGGAGCTGCCCGCAGCGAACATTCATTGGCTCCATCCGCTATGTACGCCAGCCTCAAGTCACTCACGCCATGGCCACCTTCCCCAAAAAATGCGCGGCGGCTCACGCTTTTGCTATGCCTGTGCTCGGCGCTTGGCAGTGTGTTGATTTTCTGCATTTCCGCACCGCTGCCGGCGAGCCTGATGGTCCTAAACCTGGTGGTGCTGGCGGTCGTCTGGGGGCAAGGTCATTTCTCGCGCAAGTCGATCAAGTTTGAGCCGCAAGAACTGGCGGACCGCCTGCTGCAAGTCCAGGAAAACGAACGCCACCGGCTCAGCCGCGAATTACATGACGACATCGGCCAGTTGCTGACCGCTGCAAAACTCCAAAGTGAATGGCTCAAACGCCGGATGCCGGAAGAAATGCAGGACCAGTGTTCGACGCTCTGCGACACACTGGACGAAACCCTGACCAAGGTTCGCGATGTCTCGGCCATCCTCAACCCGAGACAGCTGACCAGTCTCGGCCTGGAAGCCAGCCTGCGGGCACATCTGCTCAAGACCCTGGCCAATACCTCCATACACTGGAGCCTGGAATGCCACCAGCGCCTGACCGGAATACCGGAGGAAATGTCGGTGGCCGCCTTTCGAATCACCCAGGAAGCGGTGACTAATATTCTGCGTCACGCCGAAGCGAAAAATCTGTTGGTCCGCTTGCAACGTTTGCCCCAGGGCCTGACGCTGTTAATCAGTGACGATGGCCGGGGTTTCGCGCCAGCAGCCGACCCCGGCAGAGAGGGACAACGCGGGATGGCCGGGATGCTGGAACGGATCGAGCAACTGGGCGGCACCCTGTCCGTGACCAGCGAGCCGGGCAAAGGCACTCAAATTGAAGCACTCTTTCCCTGGGCGCCCCGGGCGCTTGAACGGGCCAGTTCGAATAAGGTTATGCATTGACTTGTAACTTACTTCTGGTGGATGACCACTCGCTTATCAGGGCAGGCGTGCGCGCTCTGGTGCTGGACATTCCTGGCTACGCGGTAATCGGCGAGGCCAACGACGGCTCGCAACTACTGGAAATGGTCGAGAAACTGTCCCCCGACATCGTTCTGCTGGATATCTCCATGAGAGAGACCGGCGGCCTTGAAGCCTTGCAACGGCTCAAGCGGGTGCGCCCGCAAAGCAAGGTGCTGATCCTGTCGATGCACACCGATCCTGCGCTGATCATGCAGGCGCTCGAATCTGGAGCTCACGGCTACTTGCTCAAGGACACCACGGCGACCGAGCTGGAACATGCCCTGGACGCCCTGCGCAACAACGAACGTTATCTGAGCCCGGCCATCGCTCACACGGTGATCAACCAGGCACTGATCCGCAACCAGAAACAGCCGCCGCAGACCACGGACTCGCACAACCTGACTGCTCGGCAACTGGAAATTCTGCGACTGATTGTCCGCGGAAAATCCACCCGGGAAATCGCCAATGGCCTGGGCCTCAGTATCAAAACCGTTGAAACCCATCGCTCGCAAATCATGAAGCGCTTGCAGATCTACGACGTGGCGGGCCTGGTCCTGTTTGCCGTGCGCGAGCAAATCATCAGCCTGGACGACTAGCTGTTTTTCGATGTGCTGAGCAGCGGCGAGTGCTCAGGCAAATGCACGCGCAACGCTGCCGGGCGCGCACTGAAGCGCAGACTATCGCCCTCCAGAGGCTCGCCATCCAGATTAATGTAGAGGCCCTCGGAAACCTTGATCTCTACCCATGGCAAGCGGGCTCGCACAAACATGTTGTCGATGCCAAATCCGTCGGCCAGCAGGTTCTTCAACGTACTGACTACCTCCTGCGGCGCCGGCAAGATGCTGATATCCAGCAGACCATCGTCCGCCAGCGCTTGCGGGCACAGCACATGACCACCGCCTGCTTGCCGGCCATTGCCGATGCCCAATGCCAATAACTCACCACTCCAGTGAAAGTCCGGTCCCTGCAACTCACCATAAGCGGCATGCAGCTCGCTGAAGCGCGACAAACCTGTGAACAGATAGGCGGCCCCACCGAGGACCTTTTTCAAGTCTTCGGAAGTGTTTGCCGTCACCTGGCTACCGAACCCGCCGGTGGCCATATTCAGAAAGATCTGCCCGCCAACCTCCCCCAGATCAATGGCGTGGGGTGCAGCCTCCAGCAGGTCCAGGGCCAGCGCCGGCTCCAGCGGTACACCGGCGGCGCGAGCAAAATCGTTAGCGGTACCCAAAGGCATCAGCACCAGACTGGCCTGGGTTGATTGCCCCGCCATGGCCTCGGCGATGTCACGCAGGGTGCCATCACCTCCACCAGCAATCAGGTGCGTATACCCTGCACTCAGCGCCTCCTCTACCAATCGCTGGGCGTCACCCGCCTCCCAGGTCAATCGGACGGCCAGTTCCCAGCCCTGTTTGCGCTTGCCTTCGACGGCCGTGCGGACCTCCTCGTTGAGTGCCTGCTTACCGTGCAGAATCAACAGCGCCTTGCGCTCACCCATTGTTTTCGTCCCCATGGTTGAAATCCGTATGAGAGATGTTGACCTCAGGGGTGCCGAAAAAAGTCGGCAGAAATTGAATTATTTCAACACCAGTGCGTTGGCGTCCTACAGGGCTGGGATTTTTCTTACGAAACGTGAGGAATCGGCTCAATTGACCCGTCAGGGGGATTAGTAGACCTTGGTGCCTGTGGTTTTCAATCATCATTAGCAACCCCACATGGATGTGCACACAATGAACAACCCCGCTACAAAAGCCCTGAAAAGCACAATCGACAACGGTATCGGCCGCTCCAGTGATCTCAACGCAAGGAGCGTTTCAGCCTATGCAAAGCCATGACCTCAGGTTACCAATGGGGGCGGTGCCGCCGTTCGCAGAAAGTCGCATCAATCATCATGCTGAATCTGACAACAGTGCAAAGTCCACTGGAGGAGTTGAAATGGAACCCCGTGTCATTGAACTGGAGACACACCTCAAATACATCCGCAGAGACATGGACGAAGTGCGTAATGACGTTAAATCCATCAAACACCGACTGGCCTACTCGGCGGGCGGAACAGCCGTGGTCCTTGGGTTGCTGGGCTGGGTCGCCAACAGCCGCTTCGAACAGGTCGTGACACTTCTGGCCCGTTGAACCTCAGACATGCACGCAAGGCCCGGTAGACGCAACCGGGCTTGCGCGACTACGCAGTGACAGGGATCAGCCAAGCAACTCGCTTAGCGCAATGAAGCTCACATATTCACCGGCAACCAGCGTGCGATCTTCCAGCACCTCGACCAGGCCATCGGCCCAGGCGGCACTGCGAAGTACCCCAGAGCTCTGGTTCTTGTAGATGGTTGCCCGACCATTTTCCAGGCGTCCACGCAAGTACTCCCGGCGATTGCCAGCCTTGGGCCAGTCGAATCCCGCAGGCACCTGAAATTTTAACGGCTCAACCTCTTTCACTCCTTGACGGCGCAAGAGATAGGGCCGGGTCAACAAGGCAAAGGTGACCAGGGTCGACGCCGGATTACCGGGCAAACCAATCACCGGCACGCCGTGAAAATGTCCGACCGTCAGCGGTTTGCCAGGTTTGATGGCGAGTTTCCACAAGGACAATTCACCTTCTTCGCGTAAGGCGATGCCCAGGAAATCTGCCTCACCCACAGACACCCCGCCGGTTGAAAGGATCAGGTCGACATCCTTCAACTCCTCCAGGCGAGCACGGGTGGTGGATAAATCATCGGGAAGGATGCCGGCATCGATCACTTCACAACCCAGGCGCCACAACCAGCTGCACAGCAGCACACGATTGCTGTTGTAGATCTGTCCCGGTCCAAGCCCCTGTCCAGGTTCTACCAATTCGTCCCCGGTAGACAGGACTGCAACCCGAACCTTGCGCACCACCTCCAGCTCAGCGCATCCCAACGACGCCGCCAGGCCCAGTTCGATGGGCCCCAGGCGCGTACCTGCGGGCAATACAAGCTCGCCAACAGTCGTCTCCTGGCCTTGCGGCCGAATATTTTGACCGACACTCAGGGTCTCCACGAATCGGACTCGCTCATCCGCCTGAACCTCGGCGTTCTCTTGCATCTCGACGCAATCGGCCCCTGCGGGCACCGGTGCGCCGGTGAAAATCCGCGCACAGGTTCCTGGCTTCAACGGCTCAGGTGCCTGACCGGCAAAAATCTTCTGGCTGACCGGCAGCGGTTCTCCCGTCCAGTCAGCGATGCGCAAGGCATAGCCGTCCATGGCACTGTTCGGCCAGGGCGGCAGATCGAGCGTCGAGATCAGGTCTTCGGCCAACACACGCCCTTCGGCCTGTGCCAACGGCAGGCGTATACGCTCAGGTATTTTTGACGACTCCGCCATTTCCAGCAGACGCGCCAGCGCCACCTCGACAGCCATGAGGCTGCCGGTTTTGCCGGCCTTACCCGCGGGATTCACAGGGTGCCGCCTGTTTCAGATGAGCCACGAAATTGCATGGGCGGTGCCGCGAATCCAGCTGCTCGGCCAGAATGCCGTCCCAGCCGGTACGCACCGCGTTGGTCGAACCGGGCAAACAGCAGACCAGCGTGCCATTGGCCAACCCCGCCAAGGCTCGGGACTGAACTGTCGAAGTGCCGATGTCTGCTACTGAAATCTGCCGGAACAACTCACCGAAACCATCGACCTGCTTGTCCAGAAGGCAACTCACTGCTTCCGGTGTACTGTCGCGCCCGGTGAACCCGGTGCCACCGGTGATCAACACCACTTGCACGACATCGTCGGCAATCCAGTTGGCGACTTGTGCACGAATTTTGTAGAGGTCATCTTTAAGCAAAACCCGAGCGGCCAGGTTATGACCGGCAGCGCTCAAGCGGTCGACAAAGACCTGTCCTGACGTATCGGTTTCCAGGGTACGGGTATCACTGACAGTCAACACCGCGATATTGAGCGGCGCGAAAGGTACATCAGCCTTGGCTTTCATAGGCTCGTCCAGTTGTAGGATAAACAGCCCGGTGTTATATCACAGCGCCTCATTTTTTCGACGCCCCCATGGAGACTTGCCATGATCCCGAATACAGATTTACCGCCCTGCTCCATTTTGCTCCTGGCGGGGGGGCGAGGCCAACGCATGGGCGGTCAGGACAAGGGATTACTGGAATGGCATGGCGAGCCACTGATTGCGCATCTGCATCGCAAAACCCGCGCGTTGAGCGATGACCTGATCATCTCCTGCAACAGGAACCTGGAAAAATACGCGCCTTACGCCGACCAGTTGGTCCATGACGACGAAGGTGATTTCCCGGGACCGCTGGCGGGTATCCGCGCCGGCCTCAAGGCTGCCCGTCATGGGTTATTACTGGTGTTGCCCTGCGACGTCCCACGCATTGATGCCGCCCTGCTCCATGACATGCGCGAAACCGCCCACCAGCATCCGGGTAAACCGTTGATGCTGCGGCATGGCGAACACTGGGAACCCTTGCTTTGCATTATCCCGACGACCCTCTTGATGGATTTCGAAAAGGCATGGAATGAAGGTGAACGCAGTCCGGGGCGTCTCATGCGCAAACTGGGTGCCACTGCCCTGCAGTGCCCCGAAAATGACCCTCGCCTGGCCAACCTCAATACACCGGAGCTATTAAGCTCACACAACACTGTGTCAGACTGACGGGAGAAGGAACTTGCGCACGATGTATACGTCTCAAGCTCAGTAACCAAAAGAATTCATATTCGGAGACACACTCATGACTCAACGGACCCTCGCCTCTTTCATGCTCGCCTTGGGCCTTGCGACCCTCGCCGGTTGCGCATCGCCTACAGTGATCACCTTGAATGATGGTCGCGAAATCCAGGCCGTCGACGCGCCAAAATACGATGAGGAGTCGGGTTTCTACGAGTTCGAACAACTCGATGGCAAACACACCCGCATCAACAAGGATCAGGTCCGTACCGTTAAAGAGTTGTAATCTTTAGGCACCTCCTGATACGAAAAAGCCCGCTTGATGCGGGCTTTTTCTTGCCTGAAGGATTGCGATCACCATTGCAGGGTGATGGTGCTTTCGAATTCACGCTCAAGCCCCGTGACCGGGTCCAAAAACCGTAAACCCTGCGCCAGCAGTTTCAAGGGGTTGGCGTAGTCGTCCTGGGCATCCTTGAGCACCTGTGGATAGAACGGATCATTGCAGATACTGGCACCGAGCGCGGTCATGTGTACTCGCAACTGATGTTTCTTGCCGGTCACGGGATAAAGTCCATAGCGCCAGAGATCACCGTTCCTTTCCCTGACCTCCACGGCTGTCTCGGTATTGCTGGCGCCCGGACCTTCCTGCATGCGAAAGAACGGCTCGCCATCGATCAACCGGCTTTTATGAACCAGTGGAAACGAAAGCTCAGGTAATGCCCGGGCGATCGCTTCGTAGCGTTTTTCGATTTGTCGTGTAGGAAAAAGTGACTGGTAAGCCGAACGGCTCTGAGGGTTCGCAGAAAACAGCACCAACCCCGCGGTATGCCGGTCAATACGGTGCAATGGCACCAGATGCGGGTTATCCAGTCGACGGATCAGCCGTCGCAACAACGTCTGCTCTACATACTCGCCAGCCGGAGTCACCGGCAGAAAATGCGGCTTGTCCGCCACTACCAGGTGCTCGTCGGCGTACAGGATCGACTCGACCACCGGGATCTCTTTTTCGTCCGGGACCTCACGAAAATAGTGAATCCGCAGGCCTTCCTTGTAAGACAGATCAAGCGCAATCGGCATCCCGTGCGCGTCGAGCACACGGCCACGTGCAATTCGGTCCAGCCATTGTTCACGACCGATTGCACTGAAATGTTCGCACAAACAATCGAGGACGGTCTGCCACGGCCCCGGCGGCAAATAAAGCGTGCTGGCCTGGTTATGTGCAGCAGAAAAAGATGAAGTGGACATACGAAAGCTCTGACCCTTAATGCAGGACGGCATTATCCCGCACTGGCCGGATCACACCTAGAAGATAATCCTCACGCCGGTATCTGCGTACGCGCTGCCGCCTCAGTGAACTCCTTGAGCCAGCGCAATACATCAACCGCTTCCCAGCGACCGGGATCATAAAGCGCATACAACAACCCCTGATACCCCACGACATCCAGCTGCCGGTGATAACCGGCGCGCTGGAACAACGCCTCTATTTCGGCGAAGCAGGTATTGAAATGCAGCTTGTTGAAGGGGGTTTTTCCTTCCGTGACCAGCCCGTCCAGACGCAACTCGATGACAGCCTCGCGCACAACATCGACCGACATCTTGTTCACGCTGTTTTTCAATTGTTCGACATTGACCACGATTAATCCCTCTCATGCCCCGAACCGACTCTCCCCACTGAAAACCAGGAGTAGCCGTCAGACAAACGAATAGCTGTATACGCATACAGCATCCGAAGAGGACCGATTAAGCCAAGGGGATCCATCGCAAAGTTCGACAGACGGGTAAGTGAGGCCGCAAAAACCGCTTAACGCAGGAACGCTACCACCTCATCGGCACTGAATGGCCAGTCCAATTCAGCCCCGGTATCGACTCGACGCAGCACCGGAATACGCAAGCTGTAAGCTTCAAACCACATTTCGTCGTCAGCGATGTCCACCAATTCAACCAGCAGACCATGTTCGACAAACGGCATCAGCTCCGCTTCGGCGACTTCACAGAGATGGCACCCAAGAGTGCCGAACAGCTGACATTCAGGAGGCATGAGCGCTCAACCTAAAAAATTAAGTCACTATTCTAGACCTGCCCCCAAAAGCCGTCGAGCCATTGAATTCTCTGGCCTGGCTCACGAATCGCCATGATTCAGGCAAAACTCTGATTCATATCAGTCGCCGCAAATGCCATTTCCGCGATGCTCAGGTTTCTTTTACTTCTACGCTTGAATAGCCAGAACCCAGCACCGGAGTTTTTTGTGTTCGCCAACCTGTTGATCATCTTCGCCTCCTCACTGGTGGTGATTGCACTGTTCCAACGCCTGCGGTTGCCGCCGGTGCTCGGCTATCTGTGCGTGGGGTTAATGATCGGGCCGACGGCGTTCAACTGGGTGAATGAAAGCGAAGAGTTGCCGCACCTTGCCGAATTGGGCGTGGTGTTCCTGTTGTTCTCCCTCGGGCTGGAGTTTTCCCTGTCAAAAATGATCGCCCTGCGCCGAGTCGTGTTTGGCCTGGGCAGCCTGCAAGTGCTCGGTACGGGGGCGGTGCTGGGCGCCTTGCTGATTTTGCTTGGCATGCCCACTACCCCCGCCCTGTTACTGGGTGCCGGCCTTTCGCTGTCTTCAACGGCCATTGTCAGCAAGGAGTTGAGCAGCCTCGGAGAAATTTTCAGCAGCCACGGCCAGAATGCCATCGCCGTACTGCTGTTCCAGGATGTGGTCGCGGTGTTACTGCTGACCCTGGTACCGGTGTTCGCCGGCAACAGCGATCAGGCCTGGTACTGGGCTTTGCCCCTGACACTGGGCAAGACAATTGTGCTGTTTATCGGCCTGCTGCTGGCCAGCCGTTGGTTGCTGCCCCGCCTGTTTCATGAAGTCGCCGCCGCCCGCTCTGCCGAACTTTTCGTGCTCCTGGCGCTGGTCATCGTTTTGCTCACTGCCTGGCTGACTCACTTGCTCGGTCTCTCCCCAGCCCTGGGCGCATTTCTGGCCGGCATGTTGCTGGGGGAAAGCCATTACCGGCATCAGATCGAGGCCGATATCCGGCCATTCCGCGACATTCTCCTCGGGGTGTTTTTCGTCAGTATCGGCATGTTGATCGACTTGAAGTTGTTTGCCAGTCACGGCTTGGCGATCCTTGGACTGACACTTGGGTTGCTGGTGATCAAGGGCGCGGTGGTTGCGTTGCTGGTCAAATGGCGCGGCAGCGATGGCGAAACCGCCTGGCGCAGTGGTCTGGCATTGGCTCAGGGCGGCGAGTTCTGCTTTGCGCTGATGGCACAGATGCAGCAAAACAAAATGATGCCCGCCGATTTCGGCGGTCTTTTGCTGGCCGCGACATTTTGCTCGATGCTGGTCACGCCATTACTGCTGCGCGCCGCCCCCCACCTCGCGACACGCCTGCATCGCAAACCGAACGAAGAAGCAAAACTGGCAGAAATCAGCGCGCTCAATGCCGACTTGCACAACCATGTGGTGATTTGTGGCTATGGTCGCGTCGGTCAGTCGATCGGCCGAGCCCTACGTAACGCGATGCAACCCTACGTTGCGCTGGACACCGACCCGGTGCGTGTCCAGGAAGCCGCCATCAATGAAACCTGTGTGCATTACGGAGACTCGCGCCGCGGTGAACTGCTGCTCGCGGTTGGTCTGGCGCGCGCAAAACTGCTGGTGATTGCCGTGGACCAAAGCGACATCGCGCTGCTGATTCTCGAGGAAGCTCGCCGATTGAACTCGACGATTCCGATCCTGGTACGCACCCGAGACGACAGCCAGCTGGCCGAGTTGAAAGCGGCCGGCGCCAATGAAGTCGTTCCCGAGTTGTTGGAGTCGAGCCTGATGCTCGCCTCCCACGCACTGATCATGCTGGGGTTGCCCGCCCACCAGGTTCAGGAGCGGGCTGATCAGATACGCCATGATCGTTATCGCTTGCTGCACGGTTTTTATCCTGGAGCCGACGACGATGAAGAACAGTGAGTCAGTCCTGGCTTACGGCACCAATCTTGTGCACCGACAAGTCCGCGCCGTAATACTCCTCTTCCTGGCTAAGGCGCAGACCATGGAACGCCTTGATCACGCCATACACCGTAAAGCCGCCGGCCAACGCCACGATGATCCCCAGAGCGGTGCCGATCAACTGGCTAACCAGGCTCACGCCGCCCAAACCACCCAATGCGCTCTGGCCAAAAATGCCGCAAGCGATCCCGCCCCAGACACCGCACAATCCATGCAACGGCCAGACACCCAGCACATCGTCGATACGCCATTTGACCTGCGCTGCGGTGAAGCACCAGACAAACAGCGCCCCCGCAATGATGCCCGTTATCAGCGCACCTACCGGGTGCATCAGGTCAGAACCGGCACAGATTGCCACCAACCCGGCCAACGGACCGTTGTGCAAAAAACCTGGGTCATTACGCCCGACGATCAACGCCGCCATCGTGCCGCCGACCATGGCCATCAACGAATTGACCGCCACCAGCCCGCTGACGCCCTGCAGTGTCTGCGCACTCATGACGTTGAAGCCGAACCAGCCAACAATCAGAATCCACGAACCCAGAGCGAGAAACGGAATGCTCGATGGAGCAAATGCCACCAGCCGCCCTTCGCGATAACGCCCTTGCCGTGGCCCGAGCAACAACACGGCCGCGAGCGCCAGCCAGCCGCCCATGGCATGGACGACTACAGAACCTGCGAAATCATGGAAACTGGCGCCAAAACGCGCCAGCAACCAGGCTTGCAACCCGAAGTTGCCATTCCAGACCATGCCCTCGAAAAAGGGATAGATGAATGCCACGATCAGCGCCGTCGCACACAGCTGCGGGACGAACCTGGCACGCTCGGCAATGCCCCCGGAAATAATCGCCGGAATGGCGGCTGCAAAGGTCAGCAGAAAGAAAAACTTAACCAGTGCGTAGCCATGATCGGCGTTAATGACCGCCGCCGGCTGCAGGAAGGTGACCCCATAGGAAATCCAATAGCCTATAAAGAAGTAGGCCAGGGTCGAAATGGCAAAGTCGCTGAGGATCTTCGACAAGGCATTGACCTGGTTTTTCTGTCGAACCGTGCCGACTTCAAGAAAGGCAAAACCGGCGTGCATGGCCAGCACCATGACCGCACCGATGAGGATGAACAATGTATTGGAGCTATGGACCAGACTGTCCACAGCGCTTTGCAGATTTTCCATGGAGTTGGCAGACCTGAAGGCTAAAAAAGCACCAAAGCGGTTCGCGCAAAGTCGTTCGTGCACCAAGTTGCGGCTCGCCATGATCAACGCGTGATCGCGATGAACCGCTTTGGCGCACAAGGTCGTCACCTTCACGCGAGTTTTGTTTGTTTGAGTTAGGGTTTTGCTGAAATCATGCTCGGCAACAGCGCAGCGGCATGGGTTAACGCACCATCACGTAGCAAAAGTTGTACCACTCATTTGCACTGAACCTTCACACTGGGCTCATACTCGAACGTTTCAGAAGCCACTTACGGAGATCATCAATGGCCAGCATCAAAGCAAAGACTGCTCAAGAAATCCTGATGAACGACTTTCAAACGTTGGTCAGCGACACCGAACGGTTGCTGGAGCACACCGCAACTCTGGCCGGCGATCAGGCCGATGAGTTGCGCAGCCAGATTCACGAGAGTCTGCTGCGTGCCCGCGAAACCTTGAAGCTGACCGAAGATTCCCTGCGCGAACGCGGCCAGGCCGCCGTCACCGCCGCCGAAGACTATGTTCAAACCAATCCATGGCAATCGGTCGGGATCGCGGCGGGCGTCGGCTTCCTGATTGGCCTGCTGGCTACTCGGCGCTAATTATGTCTATCGGTGAATTCGGCTCGTCCGCGACGGGCACAAGCTCTTCATCGCGGCGCTTGGGTGCCGCTTTCCTTGGACTGTTGCACAGCCATGTCGAACTGTTCGGCATCGAGTTGCAGGAACAAAAAGCGCGCACCGTAAGCCTGCTGCTGTTCGCAGGCCTGGCGCTGGTCTTTGCCTTGCTGTTGCTGGTGGGGTTGTCGACACTGGTGCTGATCCTGTTTTGGGACACCTATCGCTTGCCGGCGATCATCGGGCTCTGCGTGTTCTATACGCTCGCAGCGATCTTCTGTGCCATGCGCCTGAAGGCAGCCATTTTCGATGAGTCCTCGCCCTTCCACGGCACCCTGGAAGAATTGGCCAATGATCGGGAGCGCCTGCTGCCATGAGCCTGCCTGAACTTCCCCATAACAGCTCTCGCACTGAAATGCGCAAGGCGCTGATCCGCCTGCGCATGGAAATGCATCGCCAGGAAATTCGTCACGAATCGGCGCAACTGCTGCTGCCCTTGCAGCGAGTACGCGGGATGACGCAAAACCTGCAGGATGGCTTCGGCATCAAACACGCCCCGCTGTGGGGCATGGCGGCCGTGACATTACTCGGGTTTCTGACGGGTAAAGGTGCCAAGAGCGGTGGTGTCAGCAGCCTGACTCGACTGGTTCGCCTTGGCACCTCGCTGGGTCCGTTGATCAAGCTGGTCATGCAAAACTCTTCGCGCAAAGACTGAACAGTCTTTATCTGGCTGCATTCTTGCAATACCACCGGGATTGACCTCTTTATCGAGAGGTTCAATCCTGTGTGCCGATCCGGTGAGCAGGTTTATCCAAAAACAAGACCTTACTAAGGAGGCCTCGTGATCGACGGGCAACCGCTCGCCTGCTTTCAGCCGTTCATTGATACCGCCACTGGCCGTATCGCGGGTGTGGAAGCGCTGGGTCGACTTCGACAACCCGACGGTCAACTCGCCTCGGTGGGACCGCTGTTCGCAGACCCGCGAACGCCTGCCATTGCCCTGCGTCGTCTTGATCGACAGATTCGCGACAAAGCCCTGAGCCGCCTGCATGAAGCGCCGTCGGACTGGTTTCTGAGCCTGAATATTTCACCCCGATGGATCAACCGCTTGCGGCCGAACCAGGCGCTACCGAGCCTCAAGCAACTGGTCAGGCACAATGTCGACCCGCAGCGTATCGTCTTCGAAATCACCGAGCTTGGGGGCGACATTCAGCGTCTGGCCGACGTCGTGGCCCGCTACCGGCAGGCCGGCGCAAGGATCGCCATCGATGACTTCGGTGCCGGCTACTCCCAGCTCGATCGCGTATTGGCCCTGCAGCCGGACATTCTCAAGCTCGACATGCGGCTGTTCCAGGCCGCGGCATTAGGCGGTCCCAGTAGTGAAGTGGTGAAGGCACTGGCGCAAATGGCCGAGAAAACCGGTTGCTGGATCATCGCCGAAGGGGTGGAAACCGAGGCCCAACTGAATTTCGCCCTCGAGTGCGGCTCACGTTATGTACAGGGTTTTCTGTTTGCCCGCGCGCAAGCGGACTTTTTCGCTTCCAATGCCTTCGTCGAGCATTTCGCACAACTGCGCCAGCGCTATGTTCAACAGAAACTGGGCGAACGCAGCCGACTGAATATCATGCGCCAGCAACTCTGCGAATTGATGGCCATTCTGCAAGTCTGGGCCCAGGCCCGGGCACCGCTGAGCGCCTTGCCGCAACTGGACGCGTTTCCCTGGCTGTTGCGCTTTTATCAATGCGACCGCCATGGCACACAACTGACACCCAACCTGGAATGGCGCAACAACAGGTGGGAAGCCGATAACCGCTACCTGGGCCACAACTGGTCATGGCGTCCTTACTTTTATCACCTGCTGGCCGAGGGCTGGGAGGAGCGGCGCCTGACACTCTCGAGCACTTACCGCGATGCCACCAGCAATCAGTACTGCCTCACCGCCGGGCAATTTTTTGACAACGGCGAGCGACTGCTGCTCATCGACATTGATGCCGCCGGGCTCTAGTTCTACTTGCGGGCGCAGGCGTGAACCCCGAAGCTAGAGCATCAGTCACCAGACGGAGAGCCCAGCCTTGGATTGGCAAACACTGCTTACCCGCGAACGCCTCGGAAAGCCACTGCACAGCCCTGAAGAACTTGGCCGCAGCCCTTTCCACAAAGACCACGACCGCATTATTTTCTCGGGAGCTTTTCGCCGCCTCGGGCGCAAGACCCAGGTCCATCCAGTCTCCAGCAACGATCATATCCACACTCGCCTGACCCACTCGCTGGAAGTCAGTTGTGTGGGTCGATCCCTGGGCATGCGGGTCGGTGAAACCATTCGCGGCGCCTTGCCCGACTGGTGCGAACCGAGCGATCTGGGGATGGTGGTGCAATCGGCCTGTCTTGCCCATGACATCGGCAATCCGCCCTTCGGTCATTCCGGCGAAGACGCGATTCGTCACTGGTTCCAGCAGGCCGCAGGCCGGGGCTGGCTGGACGCCATGAGCGAGGTCGAACGTGACGACTTCCTTAATTTCGAAGGCAACGCCCAAGGTTTTCGAGTGCTCACCCAGCTTGAATACCACCAGTTCGACGGAGGCACCCGACTGACCTACGCCACCCTGGGCACTTACCTGAAGTACCCATGGACGGCAAAACACGCCGACTCACTGGGCTACAAAAAGCACAAGTTCGGCTGCTATCAGAGCGAGCTTGGACTGTTGGAGCAGATTGCTCAGAAACTTGGTCTTCCCCAACTTGAGGAACAGCGCTGGGCGCGACATCCGCTGGTGTACTTGATGGAAGCTGCCGATGACATCTGTTACGCGCTGATCGATCTGGAAGATGGTCTGGAAATGGATCTGCTGGAGTACGCCGAGGTCGAGTCGCTGCTGCTTGACCTGGTGGGCGACGATCTTCCGCAAACCTATCGCCAATTAGGGCCACTGGATTCGCGTCGGCGCAAATTGGCAATCCTGCGGGGTAAAGCCATCGAGCACCTGACCAATGCCGCCGCCCGGGCCTTCGTCGAGCAACAGGACGCGCTGCTGGCCGGCACGCTGACTGGAGACCTGGTGGAACATATGCACGGGCCGGCCAAACGTTGCGTCTTGAATGCCAAAGACATGGCGCGCAAAAAAATCTTCCAGGACAAGCGCAAGACGCTGCATGAGATCGGCGCTTACACCACGCTCGAAATCCTGCTCAATGCGTTCTGTGGTGCGGCACTGGAACAACACAACGGTCGCACGCCATCCTTCAAGAGCCGCCGCATCCTTGACCTGTTGGGCAACAACGCGCCCGACCCTCACGGTCCTTTACACACCTCTTTCCTGAGAATGATCGATTTCATTGCCGGCATGACCGACAGCTATGCCAGTGAGATGGCACTGGAAATGACCGGTCGCGCCAGCCACGGGTGAAAACCTTTCGATCAGCCGTCCCGACTGGCGACGGCTGATCGACAGTCACCCGCACTTCAACGTCAAACGAATTGCCCTACACCGTGTACAGAGCTGACTGATCGATTGCGCGGACGAATCGCGAAATAATGGGCGCCCTCTCTGCCCGACAGATGAAGCATGAAAAATCCTATGTTTAAACACGATTGCCGCATCTTGCTGGTGGAAGACCATCCCTTTCAGCTCAGGGCGACCCAATATCTGCTTGAGAGTTACGGCTTCAGCCAACTCACCGCCACCGACAGCGCCGAAGCCGCCTTGCAGCAGATGGACAATGCATTGCACCCTTTCGACATTCTCCTGTGCGATCAATGTCTGCCTGACCTTCCCGGCCTGGAGTTGATCGAACTGGCGAGCCAGAGGGGAATGATCAGGCAAGCAATATTGCTGAGTAGCCTGACATCCATTGAACTGGACGAACTTAAAAGAGTGGCCGGCGAAAACGGATTACCGTTATTGGGCTACTTGATAAAGCCATTGAAACAATCAGACTTTAGAAACTTGTTGACCTTAGCCTCACTATAAAACCACCCCAACAAACACAGACAGCAACCGACAATTATAAATCGATTAACTCGGCACTCCAGTTACGCGGACGCTCCTACAACACTTTCACTGGTCTTCATGCAAAACCTAGTTGATACGTAGTCTGATTCTTCTTCCTTTGTAGGATTTGTCCTATATTGCTGCTATCGCCCAGTCGGTTCATGCGCCCCCTCAACTATCTGAGCTAAGGTGCGCGCTTTATTTGAGCGCCTATGGGATCTGATTATGAACTCCGTTTTTATTGTTGACGATCACCCTGTCATCCGTCTTGCAGTCCGAATGTTGCTCGAACACGAAGGTTACAAAGTTGTCGGCGAAACGGACAACGGGGTCGATGCCATGCAGATGGTACGTGAATGCATGCCCGACCTGGTCATTCTCGACATCAGCATTCCCAAGCTGGACGGGCTGGAAGTTCTGTCCCGATTCAACGCCATGAGTACCCCCCTTAAAACATTAGTGTTAACGGCACAATGCCCGACACTTTTCGGTATTCGCTGCATGCAATCCGGCGCCTCAGGGTATGTTTGCAAACAAGAGGACCTCAGTGAACTGGTGAGTGCAATCAAAGCGGTACTATCGGGTTACAACTATTTCCCCAGTCAGGCCTTGAATCCGGTTCGAAGTGATGACATTCGATACGCCGACCTTGAGTTATTCAAATCAGTCAACGACCGGGAGTTAATGGTATTGCAACTTTTTGCCCAGGGGCGCACCAACAAGGAAATTGCAAAGGGCATGTTCCTGAGCAACAAGACTGTCAGCACCTACAAGAAACGCCTCATGCAAAAACTCAAAGCCAAATCGCTCGTTGAACTTATTGATATGGCAAAACGCAACGCATTAGTGTGAGAGACCGGATGCCCAGTCGTTTAAAGGATTGTCTACTATTGATGACGGCGGGTTTATGCCTGAGCACCTCAGCGCCCGCCGCACCGACCGCAAGCGAGGCCTACACCTTGCTCAGTCGCTCAATGATCAGGAACATGGAAGTCCAACTGGATAATTCCCAACAGCAATGGGTTAACAATAAGCGCGAATTGATTCTGGGCACGTCTGCCCCCGATTACCCTCCTTTCGACCTGACCGTCAGTGGCTGCGATTATGAAGGTTTTACCGCCGACTACGCGGGCATCCTGGGCCAGACCACCGGGTTACCCGTCAAGGTTCAGCGTTACGCATCCCGGGGAGATGCGATAGAGGCACTGGAAAAAGGCGAGGTCGATCTGCTCGGTAGCGCCAACGGCTTTGAAGCTCGCAATGCCGATATTGTGCTGTCCACGCCCTATGCCGTGGATCAACCGGTTCTGGTGACACGAGAAGGAGAGACCCGATCCCTCAGCGATGGCCTGGCAGGGCTGCGCCTGAGCATGGTGTATCACTATCTACCGCTGGAAGAAGTCAAAGCGTTGTATCCCAAGGCGATCATCACCGCCTACCCCTCCTACCAGAATGCAATCAATGCAGTGGCTTTCGGCCAGGCCGATGTGTTTCTCGGCGATACGATTTCAACCCACTACATGATCAACAAGGGTTATCTGAACAACATCCGCATGGCCAACTTTGGTAAACACGAGGCCCATGGATTCAGTTTTGCCGTGCACAAAGACAATCCGCAACTGCTTGAAATCATCAACGCGATACTCAAGGCGATCCCGGCCAATGAACGGGAAAACATCGCCAAACGCTGGAGTGCGGGCAGTGACATCCTGCTCACCGATCAGAAGTTGCAACTCACCCACCGCGAAGAGCGCTGGCTGGCGCAACATCCTGTGGTGCGCGTCGTGGTCAACGAGGCGTACGCACCGCTGACCTTTTTCGACAGCGACGCCAACTTTCGGGGCGTTACGGCAGACTTGCTCGAGCTGATCAGGTTGCGCACCGGTTTGCGCTTCGAGATCCATCGTAGCCGCAACGATGACGAGATGATCGAGCAGGTCAGCAGCCATCGGGCCGACCTCATCGCCGCCCTGCTGCCAAGCGCGCAACGGGAAACGGAGCTGAACTTCAGCCGCCCCTATCTGGAAAACTCGGTTGTCCTGCTGACTCGCAAGGCGGCCGGCAGCCCCACCACTCTGATGCAGCTGTCAGGCAAGCGCCTGGCGATTGCCCAAGGCAATCCACTGGTGGATTACCTTCGTCATGACTTCCCCGGTATACATCTGATAGAAACCCCGGACGCCTTCAGTGCCGTGGAAATGCTCGCCGAGGGTCAGGCTGAAGGTGCCGTGAACTCACTGGTGATCGCCAACTATTTCATCTCCTCCAGAATCTTCGAAAACACCCTGCAGATCAGCACCACCATTGGCACCCGGCAAGCCGCGTTCTCCCTGGCGACCCGGCACGACGACAACGAGTTGAACTCGATCCTCGACAAGGCACTGCTGAGCATCACACCGGAAGAACTGGGCATTATCAACAGCCGCTGGCGAGGCTACTCGTCGGTCTCGCAAACCTGGCACAACTATCACCGAGTGTTCTATCAGATTGTTATTGGCGTCGGCGTGCTGCTACTGATTTCCGTCACCTGGAATGCTTACATGCGTCGCCAGATCCGTCAGCGCCAAGCCGCCGAACTGGCGCTGAACGATCAACTCGAATTCATGCGGTCGCTGGTCAACGGCACACCTCATCCGATCTACGTGCGTGATCGCCAAGGCTTGCTGCAAAGCTGCAACGACAGTTACCTGGAGACGTTTGGCGTGAGCCGCGAAGACGTGATCGGCAAGAATGTCACACAGGGCAGCATGAACAACTCGTCCGAGGCGCGTGAGTATCTAGCGGATTACCAGCGCGTCGTGGCCGAAGGCAGGCCGCTGATTCTCGACCGGCCACTGCACATCGGTGACCGCATGCTGACGATTTATCATTGGATTCTTCCCTACCGGAACTCCACCGGCGAGGTTCAAGGCGTTATCGGCGGCTGGATCGATATCAGCGAGCGGCGACAACTGTTCGATGATCTGCGGGCAGCAAAAGAGCGTGCAGATGAAGCCAGTCGTGCCAAAAGTACCTTTCTGGCCACCATGAGTCATGAGATCCGCACGCCGATGAACGCGATTATCGGCATGCTTGAGCTCACCCTCAAACGTATCGACCACAACCATTGCGATCGTCCGGCCATTGAGGTGGCCTATCACTCCGCCAAAGAGTTGCTGGAGCTGATCGGGGACATTCTTGACATTGCGCGGATCGAATCCGGGCGTTTGAGCTTGAGCCCGGAGCGCGTCAACCTGAGTGAAACGGTGATATCGGTGGTGCGGATCTTCGACGGTCTGGCCCGCCAGAAAAATCTGGTGCTGATGCTGGATTTCGATCCTGCGAACCCGCCCTGCGACGTCATGCTGGACCCGATGCGCTTCAAGCAGGTGCTGTCCAACCTGGTGAGCAACGCCATCAAGTTTACCGAGCAGGGTCAGGTGAGGATTCTGGTCGAGTTGCATCCCACCGAAGACGCCGACAGGGTCCTGTTGCAGTTGCAAGTTCGAGACAGCGGGATCGGGATAAGTGAACAGGATCAGCAGCGTCTGTTCGAGCCTTTTGCCCAGGCCAATGATTCAGGGCAATCGGCCAGAGGCGGTGCGGGACTGGGTCTGGTGATCAGCCGAAATCTGTGCGAGATGATGGGCGGCAGCCTGCAATTGAGCAGCCAGAGCGGCGTCGGCACTCAGGTCCAGGTCTCGTTGCACCTTGCAACGTTGCCGCCCAGGCAGGTGCCCGAAACCGCTGACCCGCACCTTCACACCACCAAGGCTGCGTTGAACGTCCTGGTGGTCGACGATCATCCCGCCAATCGCTTGCTCATGTGCCAGCAACTGGAGTTTCTGGGGCATCGCTTCAGCGCCGCACCGGATGGCGAGGCAGGACTGCAGGCCTGGAAGGACGGAGCGTTTGACCTGGTGATTGCCGACTGCAACATGCCGCTCATGAATGGATACGAACTGGCTCGCGCCGTTCGCCAACACGAACAACAAACCCAGGCCAGGCCATGCACCATTCTGGGGTTCACCGCCAACGCACAACTGGAGGAAATCCAACGCTGCAAAAACGCCGGGATGGACGATTGCCTTTTCAAACCCCTCACCCTGACCGCTTTGAGTCAATGGGTTGAAGGCCGGGCGCCAACGGCCCGCGATCCGGCCTTCAGCCTGGAAGGTCTGCACCTGTTAACGGGGGGCAACCCGATCCTGGACCAGCGATTGTTGTCCGAGCTACTGAACAGCACCCGCCTGGACCGGCAGGAACTGCGGGCGTTATCCCCTTCACACGGTGGACAGTCATTCATCGATGTGGCGCACAAAATCAAGGGTGCCGCGCGCATCGTCCAGGCCTGCCGATTGATCGACAGCTGCGAAGCGCTCGAAACCGCCTGCCACACCGCGTTCCACCACGATGAAGTGGCTCACTGCGTCAGAGCCATGGAGCGTGCCATGCACGAACTGGAACAGGCGTTGCAGCAACAAATAGCGCAACACGACAAAGGCAGAACGGTGGAGCCTTAACTATGCTTGGACGCTGAGCAGTGTGTTAAACATCATGGAGAGACCGTAATGCCCAGCCCACTGCGCCCCGAACGTCGGTTCCCCCTGCACGTTCACATCAGTGTGATGTTTACTTTCCTGCTGTTGCTGACCGGCGTGGTGCTGGGCATTTTCAACTACGGGCAAACTACTCAGATCATTCTTTCCAGCAGCGAAAAGCTCTTCAACCGCATCGAGCAGGATGTCCGCCTGGACCTGCAAGGCACCTATGAACCCATTCGCCATCTGCTAAGCCTGCTGGTGGACTACCCGGCGACTCAGGCGCAGGATCTGGAGCAGCGCCTGGCTTTACTCAAGCCGTTCAGCCAATCGCTCAATGACAATCCCAATCTGGCATCGTTGTACCTGGGCTACAGCAACGGCGACTTTTTCATGGTTCGTCCCCTGCGAACCACGGCACTGAAAACGGCCTTGAGTGCGCCGGATACTGCGGTGTATCAAGTCTGGAGCATCGATCACGACGCCAGCACTGGTCAGCCCCGCTCCCAATCATTGTTTTTTGATCAATCCCTGAACCTGCTCGGCCGCCAGGACAATCCCGACGAAACGTTCGATCCGCGAACCAGGGCCTGGTTTTCCAGCGCGCGCGGCGACGAGGGCCAGATCACCACTGAACCCTACATTTTTTTCTCCACCCACAACATCGGCACCACCCTGGCACGGCGCAGTGGCGAAGACGCAGTGATCGGTGCCGACCTGACACTGGCCGAATTATCGGCAACCCTGGCCAAGCATGTGGTCACCCCCCATACCGAAATCGTGCTGTTCGATGCCCAAGGCAATGCCATTGCCTATCCCGACAGCAGCAAACTGATCATCGACGACCAAACCGCCCGCCTGATGAAGGCAGCCGATCTGAGCCCCGGTCTCGGTGCCCTGCTCGCCCATCCGCCGACCGGCAATCGCCTGGACGCCGCCGGCCGTCAATGGATCGTGGCGCGTAGCAGCATGCAGGAAGGCGGCCCCCAGGGACTGCAGCTGGCGCTGCTGGTGCCCGAGGACGAATTACTCGTCGATGCCTACCGCATGCGCTGGCAAGGTGCGCTGATTACCCTGACTACGTTGCTTTTGTGCCTGCCGGTGGGATGGCTGATCTCAAGAATCCTGGTCAAGCCATTGCGTGCGCTGGTGCAGGAAGCCGATGCTGTGCGCAGTTTCAATTTCAATTTTCCGGTTGGCCATCGCTCGCCGGTGCTTGAGGTCGACCAACTGAGCGTCTCGATGGCGCGGATGAAGGACACCCTAGGGAGTTTTTTCCAGATAACCGACAGCCTGAGCGCCGAGACCCGTTTCGCACCCTTGTTGCAACGGGTGCTATTTGAAACCGTGAAGATCGGGCAAGCCCAGGCGGGTCTTATTTACCTGCGCGAGCGTGATAGCGATCACATGGAGCCCCATGGCCTAGTCATCAACGACACGTCACAGGCATTGCCGTCGTTCGCTGTTGAAGGTCACGACCTCCACGACCCGCAGAGCCCTCAGTGGATGCAGTCACTGTCGAACGCCGACAATGTCGTGACCAGCCTGGGTTTCGAACAGGCGGGGGATTTGCAGAAAGTCTTGCTCGCGCTGGAGTGTCCCCGGGTTCACCTGATCGGCATCCGGTTGCACAATCGACATAACGAAACCGTGGGCCTGCTGCTTCTGCTATTGGCCGACAGCGGCACGCAACGAGACCTGGACAAGCTCCGCCCGGATCGCATTGCGTTTCTCCAGGCTGTTTCCGGCGCGGCGGCCGTGAGCATTGAGAGTCAGCGTCTGCAAGCCAAACAGAAACAGCTGCTGGACTCGTTCATTCAACTGCTCGCTGGCGCGATCGATGCCAAGAGCCCCTACACCGGAGGTCATTGCCAGCGAGTGCCGGCACTGACGCTGATGCTCGCCCAGGCTGCCGCTGCCAGTCAGGAGCCGGCCTTCAGCGGCTATCAACCCACCGAAGATGAATGGGAAGCGCTGCACATTGCAGCCTGGCTCCACGACTGCGGCAAGGTCACCACACCAGAGTACGTGGTCGACAAGGCCACCAAACTGGAAACCCTGAACGATCGCATTCACGAAGTTCGTACCCGTTTCGAAGTCCTCAAGCGCGATGCCTGGGTCGCCTATTGGCAAGGCGTCGCATTAGGCGGTGACGAGCAGCCTCTGGCTGAACTGCGCAATGCCAGCCTGGCGGAGCTCGATGATGATTTCGCCTTTGTCGCCCGCTGCAATCTGGGCAGCGAGGCCATGGCCGAAGCTGATCTGCAACGCCTGCGCAGCATTGCCCAACGCACCTGGACCCGAACCCTGGATGACCGCCTGGGTGTGTCCTGGGAGGAAAATCGTCGCCAGGCACGAACCCCGGCACCGACTTTGCCTGTCAGTGAGCCCTTGTTGGCGGACAAACCCGAACATCTGTTCGAACGCGCCGAAAGCGAACTGATTCCACCGGACAACCCATGGGGTTTCAAACTGGATGTACCGCGTTACAAATACAACCGGGGCGAGCTCTACAACCTGAGCATCACCCGAGGCACGCTGACCCGCGAGGAGCGCTACATCATCAACCACCACATGGTGCAGACGATCCTGATGCTCAGCCACCTGCCCTTCCCCGGCCACCTCCAGAATGTCGCGGAAATAGCCGGCGGCCACCACGAAAAAATGGACGGCACCGGTTATCCCAAACAGTTGAAGCGTGAAGAAATGAGCCTTCCGGCGCGGATGATGGCGATTGCCGATATTTTCGAGGCGCTGACCGCCGCCGATCGCCCCTACAAGAAGGCCAAGACCCTGAGCGAAGCGCTGGGCATCATGGCCACCATGTGCCGAGACGCGCATATCGATCCGCAGTTGTTTGGATTGTTCATCAACGCCAGCATCTATAAGCAGTACGCCGAGCGCTTTCTCGATCCGCAGCAAATCGATACGGTCGACCCTTCAAGCCTGCTGCTCAAGGCAGGCTTGAAGGGATGATCAACAATCGGTCAGACGCAGAAAAATCGCCGCCAGTTGCTCGATACCGGCCTGATCTTCAACGGTAAAACGCGCCAGCTTCGGGCTGTCCAGGTCCAGCACGCCGATCAAGCGACCGTCCTTGACCAGCGGCACGACGAGTTCGCTATTGGAGGCGCTGTCGCACGCGATGTGCCCAGCAAAGGCGTGCACGTCTTCGACACGCTGGGTCTGCAAGGTGGACGCCGCGGTTCCGCACACGCCACGACCGAACGGAATCCGTACACAGGCGATCTGCCCCTGAAACGGCCCCAGCACTAGCTCATCGTTGCGGTTGAGGTAGAAACCGGCCCAGTTCAGGTCATCGAGCTGGTTGAACAGAAATGCCGAGAATTGCGCCGCGTTGGCGATAAAATCACGTTCGTCGGCCAGCAACGACTCCAACTGCGCCCACAACATGCCGTAACCATCCAGGCCTTGGCCGCTCTTCTGTAAATCGATCATGCTTTTTGCTCCAACAACTTCAGCCCGACCCAATAGCGGGCAAATTGATACGCGCAACGTCCGTTGCGATTGCCTCGGCCCGTGGCCCAGCGCACCGCGAGGATGTCCAGTTGTTCGTCACGCTGCCACGCCAGGCCCGCTTTATCGGCCAACTGCCCGATCCAGTGTTCGACGACGTTTAGGAAATGCTCTTGAGTAAATGGATAGAACGACAGCCACAATCCAAAACGGTCCGACAGCGCGATCTTGTCTTCCACCGCCTCGCTGGGATGCAGTTCGCCGTCGACCCTTTTCCAGTTTTCGTTATCGCTTTCCTTTTCCGGGACCAGGTGGCGACGGTTGGAAGTGGCGTACAGCAGAACGTTATCCGGCGCCTGTTCAAGCGATCCGTCGAGCACGCTCTTGAGCACGCGATAGTCGCCCTCGCCCGACTCGAACGACAGGTCATCGCAAAACAGCACAAAACGCTGGGGCAACCTGGCAATCTGTTCGACCACTCGCGGCAGATCCGCCAGGTGATCGCGCTCGATCTCGATCAACCGCAGGCCGGCGTTGGCGTGCTCGGCCAGCAAGGCACGCACCAGCGACGATTTACCGGTGCCGCGCGAGCCCCACAGCAACGCGTGGTTGGCAGGCATGCCGTCGAGGAACTGCTGGGTATTGCGCCCCAGTTGTTCCACTTGGCGGTCGACACCGATCAGGTCGGACAAGCGCGTGTCGAGGCTCACTTGCAGTGGCAACAGAAAACCGCTGCGCCCCTCGCGCTGCCAGCGTGCGGCCAGGCAATGAGTCCAGTCGATGGCTTGCCGAGGCGCTGGCAGCAGTGGCTCGATACGGGCCAGAACGGCATCGGCGCGTTCAAGAAAAGCATTCAATCGGGAATCCACGTCTTCTCCTCGGGCACGTTCACAGTGATGATGGCATTACAGCGACGAAACACAGCGTTTGGTGTCCGGCGCATCCCTTGTTCTGCAAGGGCTCGCGAGAACATCGGTATCGATGCATGATCGACTATGCTTGAGCAGCGAAGGGAAACGGAAGTGGTTCAACACCCCATGGATATCAAGTTCACCCACCGGCTGTCATACAAGCAAGCCAGGCTTACTGTGCTTGTCGGATTCATTCTGGGCACGCTGCTCAGCCTGCTGCAAATTGGCATTGATTATGCCAGTGAAGACGCCTCCATCAACCGCGAAATACTGTCTTTGCTGGAAATCAGCCATAACCCGGCATCGCGTATCGCTTACAACATCGATGCCGAACTCGCCCAGGAGCTGACCATGGGCCTGCTGCGCTCGCCGGCGATCATCAAGGCGAAACTGACTGACAACAACAATACCGTACTGGCGAGCGTCAAACGCCCAGCCATACAAAACAACTACCGGATGATCAGCGACTTCCTGTTCGGCGCCAACCGCCAATTTGAAGACCGCCTCTACCTCGACCACTTGCCAGACGAGTCATTGGGCACCTTGCAACTGCAAGTCGATACGTACGCCTTTGGCAGCCGTTTCCTGCGTCGCGCCGAGGTGACATTGATCAACGGCTTCGCCCGCAGCCTGATCCTGACCGGCATTTTGCTCGCATTGTTCTACGTCATGCTGACCAAGCCATTGGTGCGGGTCATCCGTGAACTCAGTGGTCGCGATCCGCGCAGTGTAGAGCCCACTTCACTGGAATGTCCGGCCGGGCACTCCAACGATGAAATCGGCGTCCTGGTCAAAGTAGCCAATCAACAGTTCGAAAACATTGCCACCGAGATTCAGCAACGACGCAACGCCGAAAACCGCCTCACCGACTATTTAGGGCAACTGGAAAACATCGTCTCGGCCCGCACCGCCGAACTCAAGGCGATCAACGCCAGGCTCAGTCAATCCAATGAGGAACTGGAAGTCGCCCGCAGCACCGCGCTGGACATGGCCGAAGCGCGTGCAGCGTTCCTGGCGAACATGAGCCACGAAATTCGCACACCGCTCAACGGCCTGCTGGGCATGATCGCACTCTCGCTGGACGGCCCGCTCAATGCCGAGCAACAGCAACAGCTGTCCATTGCCCATGACTCGGGCAAAGTGCTGGTGGAACTGCTCAACGATATCCTCGACCTGTCGAAGTTCGATGCCGGCCAGCTCGAACTCGAACACATCCCCTTCGACCTCGGCTCGCTGATCGAAGACACCGCCAACCTGTTGTCGCAGAACGCCGCGCCCAGCGTCGAGCTGACCTGCCTGATCGATCCGCACTTTCCAGCGCTGGTTCTGGGGGATCCGACCCGGGTCCGGCAGATCGTCAGCAACCTGTTGTCCAACGCCCTCAAGTTCACCCGCTTCGGTCGCGTCGACGTGCGTCTTTCCACGTTCGAGGACGGCGTACGCATTGAAGTCTGCGACACCGGTATCGGGATAGCCCAGGATGCCCAGGTCAAGATCTTCCAGCCCTTTACTCAGGCCGGGGCAGGCATCACCCGCCAGTTCGGCGGCACCGGGCTGGGTCTGGCGCTGACCTACAACCTCTGCGAAGCCATGCAAGGGCGCCTGACCATCAGCTCTGAAGCGGGCTTCGGCAGCCAGTTCTGTGCCGACCTGCCATTGCCATCACACACCCGGGCCATGCCGCCGATCCCTTTGCCGGGCAAGGTCACCGCGATCACTGCCGCCAGCAGCGGCTTGGCCGAACTGCTGAAAAAACTGTTGCCCGGCTGGGGACTCGACTACCAACAGCGCTCCATGGATGACTCGTTGATCGGTCTGGACTGCGATGTACTGATTACCGACTGCCCCGAATGCCTGTTCCGCCTGCGCCCTACTCTGGACGCCCCGATTCTGCTGGTGACTGCCTACGGCAACTTCATGCCCAGCGAACAAGCAAGCGCCCTGGCGCCTCTGCAACAGCAGGCCCGCCCTCTGGCGCGCAATGCGCTTTATCAGACATTGCGGCGGATTTTGCAGCCGGAAACCAACCTGATCAACGGCGCCCGGGTCGAAGCACTCACCTCCCTGAAACGCGGGCGCGTCCTGTTGGTGGAGGACAACCCGGTCAATCAACTGGTGGCGAAGGGCATGCTTGGAAAACTCGGTTGCGAGGTGATCGTCGCCGCGCACGGTGCCGAAGCGCTGGATCAGCTCGAGCAAAGGGAATTCGACCTGGTGCTGATGGACTGCAACATGCCGGTGATGGACGGCTATGAAGCCAGTCGGCAGATCCGCCGCAGCGGGCGCTGGCCACAATTGCCCATCGTCGCCCTGACCGCCAACGCCATGTCGGAGGAACGCGAACGCTGCCGCGCGGCGGGCATGAGCGACTACCTGGCCAAGCCCTTCCGCCGGGAAGAGCTGGCCAGCCTGCTCGACTTGTGGATACCGACTACGACAGTGCTTTGATTTGCCCCAACAGGTGATCGAGGCCATCGCGCAGATCGTTCAGGCGATCCAGATCCACGCCGCTGTCGCACAACAGGCGAGCCTTGAGCGGCCTGACCTGTTCGCGCAATGCCTTGCCGGCTGGCGACAGGCTCAAGTGCACTTCGCGCTCATCGCGCGCCGAACGCTGGCGCTGCACCAATTGCAGTTGCTCAAGACGCTTGAGCAGCGGCGTCAGGGTGCCGGAGTCCAGCGCCAGACGCTCCCCCAGTGCCTTGACCGTTGGCTGTTCCGGCGCCGCTTCCTGCCATTCCCACAACACCAGCATTGCCAGGTACTGCGGATAGGTCAGGCCGAGTTGATCGAGCATCGGCTTGTAGGCGCGGATCACCGCCCGCGACGCAGCGTACAGCTTGAAACACAACTGACTGTCGAGCTTGAGCGAATCGACTGACAACGTGTTCATTTGAGCAGGGCTTCGATCTCACGGCTCAGGTCCTGCGGCTTGGTCGCGGGGGCGAAGCGCTTGACCAACTGACCGTCCTTGCCGATCAGGAACTTGGTGAAGTTCCATTTGATGCCCTGGGAACCGAGAACGCCCGGCGCGCGCTTTTTCAACTGCACAAACAACGGGTGAGCCCCGGCGCCATTGACCTCGATCTTTTTGAACAGCGGGAAACTGACACCGAAATTCAGCTCGCAGAACTCGGAGATCGCCCCTTCATTGCCCGGCTCTTGCTTGCCGAACTGATTGCACGGAAAGCCGAGGACTACCAAGCCTTGATCCTTATAGGTCTGCCACAACTCTTCGAGGCCTTTGTACTGTGGGGTGAATCCGCATTTGCTGGCGGTATTGACCACCAGCACGGCCTTGCCGGCGTAATCGGCCAGGGTCTTTTGCTCACCCGTGATGGTGGTGCAAGGGATGCTCAGCAGGTTGTCGCTCATGGTCCGGACTCTGAATGAGGGAAGATGGGCCAAACATAGCGAGCAATTGAATTGCGTGCAATTTAATAATTCGATGAGCGATCCATGGATCGCTCCCGAGTTCTTACTCGCGCGGCACCAGGTCCAGGCACACCGAGTTGATGCAATAACGCAGGCCGGTCGGCGGCGGGCCGTCCGGAAACACATGGCCCAGATGCGCATCACATTTGGCGCAGACCACTTCCGTGCGGATCATGCCGTGGCTGACGTCACGGATCTCGACCATCGCACTGTCACCGATCGGTGCGTAAAAGCTCGGCCAGCCGCAGCCGGAGTCGAACTTGGTTTTGGAGTCGAACAACGGCTCGTTGCAGCAGATGCAGTGGTACACACCTTCGGTCTTGGTGTCGTTGTATTTACCGGAGAACGGACGTTCGGTGCCCTTGAGGCGACAAACGTTGTATTGCTCCGGATCGAGCATTGCCTTCCATTCTTCCAGGGTTTTATCCAACTTTTCCATCGTCACACCTCAGCAGCTGAAAAAGCCCGATCTGTACCTTTTCCACGGATCAGGCGGCACGTATGATTGCGCCTCGTCAAACGCCAGTCTGGCAGCCACGCCACGCGCATTCAAACGGATTATGAGTGTCGCCACTCAAGGCGTCAGACCTGTGTGAAGACGCAGGATTCCCAGTACGGTCGTTCATACGACGCCTGGATCGTTCATTTTCGGGAACACATCGCCATGCAGGTCAGCAAATCGAACAAGCTCGCCAACGTCTGCTACGACATTCGCGGCCCAGTGCTCAAGCACGCCAAACGCCTGGAAGAGGAAGGCCATCGCATCCTCAAGCTGAACATCGGCAACCCTGCGCCTTTTGGTTTCGAAGCGCCGGATGAAATTCTTCAGGACGTGATCCGCAATCTGCCGACGGCCCAGGGCTACAGTGATTCCAAGGGCCTGTTCAGCGCCCGCAAAGCCGTCATGCAGTATTACCAGCAAAAACAGGTAGAAGGCGTCGGCATTGAAGACATCTACCTGGGCAACGGCGTTTCCGAGCTGATCGTGATGTCGATGCAGGCATTGCTGAACAATGGCGACGAAGTACTCGTGCCGGCCCCGGACTATCCGCTGTGGACCGCCGCTGTCAGCCTGTCTGGCGGCAACCCGGTGCATTACCTGTGCGACGAGCAGGCCAACTGGTGGCCGGACCTGGCTGACATCAAGGCCAAAATCACCCCGAACACCAAGGCGCTGGTGATCATCAACCCGAACAACCCGACCGGCGCGGTGTATTCCAGGGAAGTGTTGCTGGGCATGCTCGAACTGGCACGCCAGCACAACCTGGTGGTGTTTTCCGACGAAATCTACGACAAGATTCTGTACGACGATGCCGTGCACATCTGCACCGCATCCCTCGCGCCGGACTTGTTGTGCCTGACCTTCAACGGCCTGTCCAAGTCCTATCGCGTGGCCGGATTCCGTTCCGGCTGGATCGCCATTTCCGGTCCGAAACACCACGCCCAGAGCTACATCGAAGGCATCGACATGCTGGCCAACATGCGCCTGTGTGCCAACGTGCCGAGCCAGCACGCGATCCAGACCGCCCTGGGCGGTTACCAAAGCATCAACGACCTGGTGCTGCCACAAGGTCGCCTGCTGGAACAACGCAATCGTACCTGGGAACTGCTCAACGACATTCCCGGCGTGAGCTGCGTCAAGCCGATGGGTGCGTTGTATGCATTCCCGCGGATCGATCCGAAAGTCTGCCCGATCCACAACGATGAAAAATTCGTGCTCGACCTGCTGCTCTCCGAGAAGCTGTTGGTGGTACAAGGCACGGCGTTCAACTGGCCTTGGCCGGACCACTTCCGCGTCGTGACCCTGCCGCGGGTCGATGATCTGGACATGGCCATCGGCCGGATCGGCAACTTCCTCAAATCCTATCGCCAGTAAGCAGGCAGTCACCGTGCGACGCCTACGAATGTCGCACGGTGATTGATTCAGCAACATATCTCTGCAACCCGCCTGACATCACCGTTGCCAACGCTGGCTCTTGCCACGTTTCGTGGCCGCGCCTAACAACGACGGGGGCCGGGGCGCGAATCGGCTGACAAACGCATCGCGCATCAACCTCGGAAATGCCCTGCATGCAGCTAGACTGTTGCCGTAGGACACAGTTTGAAATAGTCACCCGGTTGAATAGCCCGGTGCAGCACCTTATATACCCCGCAGTACGCTACATCTTTAGCATGAGGAGATTTCTACAACCATGATGCGCATCCTGCTGTTTTTGGCCACTAACCTGGCGGTCGTGCTGATTGCCAGCATCACCCTGAGCCTTTTTGGCTTCAACGGGTTCATGGCGGCCAACGGGGTTGATCTCAACCTCAATCAGCTGCTGATTTTCTGTGCGGTCTTTGGTTTCGCAGGCTCGTTGTTCTCGCTGTTCATCTCCAAGTGGATGGCGAAGATGAGCACCAGCACCCAAATCATCAGCCAGCCACGCACACGTCATGAGCAATGGCTGCTGCAAACCGTCGAGCAACTGTCCCGCGAAGCCGGGATCAAGATGCCCGAAGTCGGGATTTTCCCGGCGTACGAGGCGAATGCGTTCGCCACGGGCTGGAACAAGAACGACGCGCTGGTTGCAGTCAGCCAGGGCTTGCTCGAGCGATTCACTCCGGATGAAGTGAAGGCGGTTCTGGCCCACGAAATTGGCCACGTGGCCAATGGCGACATGGTTACCCTGGCGTTGATCCAGGGCGTGGTGAACACCTTCGTGATGTTCTTCGCCCGGATCATCGGCAACTTCGTCGACAAGGTGATCTTCAAGAACGAAGAGGGCCAGGGCATCGCTTATTACGTGGCGACCATCTTCGCCGAACTGGTCCTGGGCATTCTGGCCAGCACCATCGTCATGTGGTTCTCGCGCAAACGCGAATTCCGTGCAGACGACGCCGGTGCACGCCTGGCCGGCACCGGTGCGATGATCAGTGCCCTGCAACGCCTGCGTGCCGAACAGGGTCTGCCGGTGCATATGCCGGACACCTTGAACGCCTTTGGCATCAACGGTGGCATCAAGCAAGGGTTCGCCCGCATGTTCATGAGCCACCCGCCGCTGGAAGAGCGTATTGACGCGTTGCGTCGTCGGGGCTGATCGGTTCTGCACCAATAGAAAAGGCCCGCATCACTGCGGGCCTTTTTTTTGTCTGCTGATTGGTGTGGTGCTCTTCAGGGCTCCTTCGCGGGCAAGCCCGCTCCCACAGTTGACCGAGTCGTTCAAACGGGCACGGTCTAATGTGGGAGCGGGCTTGCCCGCGAAAGGGCTGGCACATGCAACACCAACCTGTCAGCTGGAAACCCGATACACCCGCTCTTCCAGCCGCGTAAGGCCGTTCTCGATGAACTTCCCGTTCTCGCTCAATACGTCCTGATCCTCGAGAATCTTCAACGTCCACGATGAGCCGAACAGCCGCTGCACTTCGCCATCCAGCACCGCAAATGGCGGCCCTTCCATTTGCGCCTGATCGTAATCCAGGGTTATCAACAGACCCAGGGAATCCTTCGGCACAATCCGCTTCAGATGTTCGGCGTATTGCTCACGCATCTTCGGTGGCAAGGCGATGAGTGCAGCGCGGTCGTACAACGCGCTGCAATCGGCAACATCGCCAGCCGTCAGCGCGAAGAAATCACCGCACCAGATTTCGATCGAACCCGCCCGATAGACCGTGAAAGGGCCTTGGTCGGTGACGTCCGGATCAAATTGATGCTCGTGGAAAAAGTCTTCCACCGCTTTTTCCGATAACTCGACCCCCAGCACCTCGTGACCGCATTTCGCCAGCCACAGCAGGTCCAGGCTTTTGCCACACAAGGGCACCAGTACGCGCGCGCCCTCTTCCAGGTCCAGCTGCGGCCAGTACCTTTGCAGATATGGATTCACTTGCGGCAGGTGAAAGCCGATCTGATTCGACGTCCACCGCTTGTGCCAAAACTCCGGCTGCATAATTAATCCCGAAAATTCGATCAAAAGACTCTAAAACTTATATTAGATTTAGATCAATGATCTGACTGAAGATGGTGCCATCTTACCCCTCAGGAGCTCATTCATGTTCCCCAGCCTGTACATATCCCATGGCTCGCCGATGTTGGCACTGGAACCGGGTGCCAGCGGCCCGGCTCTTGCGCGCCTGGCTGCACAAATGCCCAAGCCCAGGGCCATCGTGATTGTATCCGCGCACTGGGAAAGCAACGAGCTGCTGGTCGGCGGCAACCCGCAGCCCGACACTTGGCATGACTTCGGTGGCTTCCCAAAGGCCTTGTTCGAGGTGCAATACCCCGCACCCGGTGATCCGCAACTGGCGGCAGAGGTTGTCGAGTTATTTAAAGCCGCTGAATTGCCGGCGCGCATCGACGCCAAGCGCCCGTTCGATCACGGCGTCTGGGTGCCGCTGTCATTGATGTACCCGCAAGCCGATATCCCGGTGGTGCAAGTGTCGCTGCCAACCCGTGGCGGCCCGGCCCTGCAAACCCGTGTCGGTCATGCGCTGGCCAGCCTGCGCGAACACGGCGTGCTGTTGATCGGTTCCGGCAGCATTACCCACAACCTGCGCGAACTGGACTGGCATGCCGGCCCGGAAAGCGTGGAGCCTTGGGCCAAGTCCTTTCGTGACTGGATGATTGAAAAACTCGCGGCCAACGACGAAGCCGCGCTGCACGATTATCGTCAGCAGGCACCGAACGCGGTGCGCAATCATCCCAGCGATGAGCATTTACTGCCGTTGTACTTTGCCCGGGGTGCCGGAGGAGCGTTCAGCATTGCCCATCAAGGATTCACCATGGGAGCGCTGGGGATGGACATTTACCGGTTTGGCTAACCGGTAAACCGATTCACGCCCTACGCTAGCAGGCACAAATCGCAGGCAAAAAAAATCCCCGAACCAGTCGGGGATTTTTTATGTGCGATCAATCAGCCCGAGAGCGGATCAATCTTCGCGATAGCGACGCAGCTTCAACTGCTTACCAGCAACGCGAGTGTCCTTCAGCTTGGTCAGCAGACGCTCCAGACCATCTTCCGGCAGCTCGACGAGGCTGAAGCTGTCACGCACCTGGATGCGACCGATCGCTTCACGCGCCAGGCCACCCTCGTTGAGGATAGCGCCCAGCAGGTTCTTGGCGGCGATACCGTCACGCGCACCCAGCGCGGTACGGCAACGAGCACGACCTTCGGCCAATGGAACCGGAGCACGACGCTCACGATCACCACGGTCCGGACGATCACCGGTACGCTCTGGACGATCGCCACGCGGTGCGTTGTTCGGCACCAGTGGACGTTCTTTCTCGATTGCAGCCAGGGTCAACGCCTGAGCGTTGGTTGCCTTGCGCAGCAGAGCAGCGGCCAGTGCACGCGGGGTGCAACCGATGTCGGCAGTCAGGCGATCCAGCAGTTCACCGTGAGTCGATTCGGCATCAGCGACCAGTGGCGACAGGCTGTTGGTCAACTTCTTGATGCGGGCATCGAGAACAGCTTGAGCATCCGGCAGGCGAACTTCGGCAACCTTTTGACCGGTTACACGCTCGATCACTTGCAGCATGCGGCGCTCACGTGGAGTCACCAGCAACAGCGCACGACCTTCGCGACCGGCGCGGCCAGTACGGCCGATACGGTGAACGTAGGATTCCGGGTCGTAAGGCATATCCACGTTGAACACGTGAGTGATACGCGGAACGTCCAGGCCACGAGCAGCAACGTCGGTCGCCACAACGATGTCCAGACGGCCATCCTTGAGGGATTCGATTACGCGCTCACGTTGGTTCTGGGCAATGTCACCGTTCAGCGCAGCGGCTTTGTAGCCTTTGGCTTCCAGGGCACTGGCCAGGTCCAGGGTCGCTTGCTTGGTGCGCACGAACATGATCAGGGCGTCGAAGTCTTCCACTTCCAGCAGGCTCAATACAGCCGAGGTCTTCTGGTCAGCGTGAACCAACAGGTGAGCCTGTTCGATCGCGGTAACGGTCTGAGTCTTGGTCTGGATCTTCACGTGTTGCGGATCGCGCAGATGGCGTTCGGCAATGGCACGGATCGACTGCGGCAAGGTGGCCGAGAACAATACGGTCTGACGGGTTGGAGGCAGAGCCTTGAAGATGACTTCGAGGTCGTCCATGAAACCCAGTTTGAGCATTTCGTCCGCTTCGTCCAGAACCAGGTGGTTCACGGTCGACAGGACTTTTTCGTCGCGACGCAGGTGGTCGCACAGACGGCCCGGAGTGGCGACAACGATCTGTGCGCCATTACGGATTGCTTTCAGTTGTGGGCCCATCGGGGCGCCGCCGTAAACGGCCACAACGGTAACGCCCGGCATTTGCTTGGCGTAGGTTTCGAAAGCGGTTGCTACTTGCAGCGCCAACTCACGGGTTGGCGCCAGGATCAGGGCTTGCGGCTCGCGCTTTGCAGGATCGATGCGATGCAGGATCGGCAGGGCGAACGCGGCGGTTTTACCCGTACCGGTTTGCGCCTGACCAATCATGTCGTGACCGGCCATGATGATCGGGATCGATTGCTGCTGAATAGCCGAAGGCTCTTCGTAGCCAGTCGCGATGACGGCTGCAAGAATATTCGGATTAAGATTAAAAGCGGCGAAGCCGCCGGTTTCCTGGGTCATGGGTCTGCCTCTAAGTGCATCCGCAAAGACCCATGCTCCAAAGCTGCGCATGCCGTGTAAGACTCAAGAGTCGCCCTGGCTGCTTTGTCGGCGGGGATTTGCGAAAACGAATGAATGAAAAAGATTCGTTAAGGGAGAGTCCGCTGTGCGGACGTGCAGCCGAAGCTGACTTCGGGGAATTGCGCTACCTAAACGCGGCCCGGTTAAAGGCCGGCGCGCACTATACCGGAATTCGCCCAAAAAGGGAGCATTATTTGTCGGAAAACTGACGGATTCACCGTTGTGTCACAGGCTTTGCGGATATTTGTGCAACGGTCTATTTTTCAAAGGCCCGGCCCCGCTGACGATGACGCTAAAACGGTTCACCCTAGCGATGCAGACCTTCGGTCTGACCTCTCCTTTGCGCCCCCGAGGAAAAGCTTCATGAATCAGTCCGGCTCCAGTCGTGTAACCCGCGAGCGACACGGTCATGTCCTGATGATCGGCCTGGATCGGGTGGCCAAGCGCAATGCGTTCGACCTCGACCTGCTCAATGAACTGAGCCTGGCCTATGGCGAGTTCGAGGCCGACAGCGAAGCGCGTGTGGCAGTGGTGTTCGGTCATGGCGAGCATTTCACCGCCGGGCTCGACCTGGTCAGTGCCAGCGCGGCGCTGGCCGAAGGCTGGCAGGCGCCGCCCGGAGGTTGCGATCCGTGGGGCGTGTTTGCCGGGCCCAGGGTCAGCAAACCGGTGATTGTCGCCGCTCAAGGCTACTGCCTGACTATCGGTATCGAGCTGATGCTGGCCGCAGATATCAATCTCTGCGCCAGCAACACCCGTTTTGCCCAGAAAGAAGTGCAGCGCGGGATCTTTCCCTTCGGCGGTGCCACCTTGCGCTTGCATCAGGTCGCCGGCTGGGGCAATGCCATGCGCTGGCTGCTGACCGGCGATGAGTTCGATGCCCACGAGGCGCTGCACCTGGGGTTGGTGCAGGAAGTCATGGCCAGCGAGGATCTGCTGCCACGGGCGATCGAATTGGCTGAACGCATTGCACGGCAGGCGCCGCTGGGGGTTCAGGCGACGTTGATGTCTGCGCGCCAGGCTCGTTATGAAGGAGAAACCGTGGCGGCACAGGCGTTACCGCCGCTGGTGAAGAAGCTGCTGGCGAGCGAGGATGCCAAGGAGGGTGTGCGGTCGATGATTGAGAAGCGACCGGGCGTCTTTAAAGGGCTTTGAGGGATGTGTTGGCTATGAGGGCCCTTCGCGGGTGAGCCCGCTCCCACAGGTTTTGTGATCGATGCAAATAACTGTGGGAGCGGGCTTGCTCCGGGCGGCGCTCCGACGAAGAGGCCAGTCCAGGCAACAAATCAAGTCGCCGGGCGAATCGCCTTGATCAACGACTGCAACGAATAGCCCAACCGCGGCGCAAGCCCTTCAGCCCGGGCAATCAGCCCATCCATGTCCAGATCCTGGTCGAGCTCCGAAGGCACCAGCAGGATCACGTTGCCCTCCTTCACCGGCAGCTCCCAGTAATGGCGGTGATAGAGCCCGCGCAACAGCGCCGCGCCTAACGGCTTGCCGTCATCCGTGGCCCATTGATTGATCACCAGCCAGCCACCCGGATTCAGCCGTTTCTGACAGTTTTCCAGAAAACTCCACGCCAGATGCCCGACACCCGGGCCGACATCGGTGTAAAGGTCGACGAAAATCAGGTCCGCCGGCTCTGCCGTCTCCAGCAGGTCCAGCGCATCGCCGACGCGAATGTAAAGACGTGGATCGTCATCCAGCCCAAGGTATTCGATCGCCAGGCGCGGCACATCCGGGCGCAACTCGATGGCTTCGACGTCTTCGAGCGGCAGAAACTTGAGGCACGCCTGAGTCAGCGTGCCGGCCCCAAGGCCCAGAAACAGCGCACTTTCCGGGTGTTCGTGACACAGCGCGCCAATCAACATGGCCCGCGTGTAGTCGTACTCGAGCCAGCTTGGATCGGCGGTGAATACGCAGCTCTGCTCGATGGCATCACCGAACTCCAGAAACCGGTAATCGGCCACTTCCAGCACGCGAATCACGCCGAACTCATCCTGTACCTCGGCGAGCAGATGCTCGACGCGCTCCTCAGTCATTTCGTCTCCTGATCGTTACCGGCCCGGCAACGCGATAAACCGCAACATGAAGCGGCAAAGGCGCGATTGTCCGCGAAGCGACCGGAACAGGTCACGCACTAATTTGCTGATAACATGGACGTCCGAGCGGAAAAACCTAGAGAACATGATGAGCCAACCCTGGAGTCCTGACAGCTGGCGCGCCCTGCCGATCCAGCAACAACCCCAATACCCTGACGCCGCACATTTGCAGCAGGTCGAGCAAACCCTGGCCAGTTATCCGCCGCTGGTGTTTGCCGGTGAGGCTCGGGAGTTGCGCCGTCAGTTTGCCGAAGTGACCCAAGGCCGCGCGTTTCTGTTGCAAGGTGGCGACTGCGCCGAGAGTTTCGCCGAGTTTTCCGCCGCGAAAATTCGCGACACCTTCAAAGTGCTGTTGCAAATGGCGATCGTCATGACCTTCGCCGCCGGGTGCCCGGTGGTCAAGGTCGGGCGCATGGCCGGTCAGTTCGCCAAACCGCGTTCGGCCAACGATGAAACCATCGATGGCGTGACCCTGCCCGCCTACCGTGGCGACATCGTCAACGGCATCGGCTTCGACGAAAAGAGCCGCGTGCCGGACCCGGAACGCCTATTGCAGTCTTATCACCAGTCCACCGCGACCCTGAACCTGCTGCGCGCCTTCGCCCAAGGCGGGTTTGCCGATCTGCATCAGGTACACAAGTGGAACCTGGACTTCATAGCCAACTCGGCGCTGGCTGAAAAATACAGCCACCTGGCCGATCGCATCGATGAAACCCTCGCCTTCATGCGCGCCTGTGGCATGGACAGCTCGCCACAACTGCGCGAGACCAGTTTCTTCACCGCCCACGAAGCCTTGCTGCTGAACTACGAAGAAGCCTTCGTGCGCCGCGACAGCCTGACCAACGATTATTACGATTGCTCGGCGCACATGTTGTGGATCGGCGACCGCACTCGTCAGCTCGACGGCGCCCACGTCGAATTCCTGCGCGGGGTGAACAACCCGATCGGGGTCAAGGTCGGTCCGAGCATGAATCCTGATGACCTGATTCGCCTGATCGACGTGCTCAACCCGGACAACGACCCAGGTCGCTTGAACCTGATCGCGCGCATGGGTGCGAACAAGGTCGGCGATCACTTGCCGCAACTGATCCGCGCCGTACAGCGTGAAGGCAAGCAGGTGCTCTGGAGTTCGGACCCGATGCACGGCAATACCATCAAGGCCAGCAGCGGCTACAAGACCCGCGACTTCGCGCAGATTCTCGGCGAGGTGAAACAGTTCTTCCAGGTTCACGAAGCGGAAGGCAGTTACGCCGGCGGTATCCACATCGAGATGACCGGGCAGAACGTGACCGAATGCATTGGTGGCGCGCGGCCGATTACTGAAGACGGGTTGTCGGACCGGTATCACACGCATTGCGACCCGCGGATGAATGCCGATCAGTCGCTGGAACTGGCGTTTCTGATTGCCGAGACCTTGAAGCAGGTTCGACGCTAAACCGCGCCGCCCCATCGCGAGCCTGCTCGCGATGGGGCAAGGTCAGTTACCGCCAAGCCGAGCCAATGCCACCCGCAACTTCGCCGCACTCTCCCGCTGACAATTCAACTGAATCCGCTCAAGCCCCAACCAATCGGCCATTTGCTGCAGATTGGCCGCCAACGCCAGCATCCCCGCCTCGTCCAGCCCCGGCTCTTCCTCATGCACGGCATGCACTGCCAAGCGGCTCAACGCCCGCTCGGCGCGCAGGTCAACCCGCGCGGCTATCCGTTCATTGTGCAAAAACGGCAACACGTAATAGCCATAGACCCGCTTGTCCTGCGGCGTATAGATCTCCAGCCGGTAACGGAAATCGAACAAGCGCTCGGTTCGACTACGCTCCCAGATCAGCGAATCAAAGGGTGAAAGCAATGCACTGGCCTCGACTTTGCGCGGCACTTTCGGCTCGGGCAGGCAGTAGGCCGGTTGGCGCCAGTCCTGAACCTCACAAGTCTGCAACTCACCCGCTTCCACCAGTTCCGCCAGCCGCGGCCGACTGTCCGCCGGGTTCAGGCGAAAATAATCGCGCAGGTCCTTTTCCGTACCGACACCCAATGCGGTCGCGGCGTGCAACAACAGCCCACGCTGGGCCTCAGCCTCACTGAGCAGCGGCTGTTGCAGTATGGCCGAAGGAATCACCCGCTCCGGCAGGTCATAAAGGCGCTCAAAGCCCCGCCGGCCGGCGACAGTGACTTCACCGGTGGCGAATAACCATTCGAGTGCATGCTTCTCAGCGCTCCAGTCCCACCACGGCCCTGCCCGCTCTTGACGGGTCGACAGGCTTCCTGCGCCCAAGGCACCGAGCTCCTCGACCGAAGCCAGCACCCGACGAATTGTCTCTTGCTGCTCACGCCCGAATCGCGCCAGTTGCTGATAGATATCTTCGCCGCGGGTTGCACGCTGCATGCGCCAGCGCATCAAGGGATACATCGACAAGGGCAGC
This sequence comes from Pseudomonas arsenicoxydans, assembly GCF_900103875.1. Classification (NCBI taxonomy): domain Bacteria; kingdom Pseudomonadati; phylum Pseudomonadota; class Gammaproteobacteria; order Pseudomonadales; family Pseudomonadaceae; genus Pseudomonas; species Pseudomonas arsenicoxydans. The sequence continues at coordinate 5,639,526 of NZ_LT629705.1, forward strand.
AATGAGGCTTCATGGCCCCAATACTCGAACAACGTGCGTCGCCGGCCTTTACTCCAGGCAGCCTGGTCGAGCAAATCGGGGGAGTAATTACCAAGGCGGGAAAACAGAGGAAGGTAGTGCGAGCGCACCAACGCATTGACCGAATCGATCTGCACGATGCCCAGTCGTTCGATCAGCCGGTTGAGCTGGACCGGTTTGATCGCCGCTGGCGGTTGCCGCCCGTTGAACCCTTGGGCGGCCAGCGCCAGACGTCGAGCCTGTTTGAGGGTAAAGGACACTGTTGCGGGCATGAGCATCTCCTTGTCTGCTCGCAACCTACCTCACCGGGAAGTGGTTTGTGTAGCGATGGGCTCATCATTTATGCATCGGATCGTCCCAGAACGGTCTGACCGATTCGTGCTCTACATCCGCGCGACTCACGCCGATGTCTTTCAGAGCTTCGTCGCTCAAACTCGCCAGGAGCTCACGTTCACGATGAAGCTCGTACCAGCGACCAAACTTGTGCAGCAGATCGGAAACCGCGTGGATTGAGAATTTATCTACCGTTACATGTTCGTTTTGACCTTTCATCTTGATGTCCTCCGTTGGGGATGGCTCAAGTCTCGCCTCAGCGCTAAGATCAATCCAACGAATGTTTCTGATGGTAACCATCTCGGAGATTGATGGATGTCGGCGTACCCCAGTATCGATACCGATGTACTGCGCACCTTTGTCGCCATCGCCGACCACGGCGGCTTTACCCGTGCCGGTGAATTGGTCAACCGCACGCAGTCCGCAGTCAGCATGCAGATGAAGCGCCTGGAAGAAGACGTATTGCAGCGCCAGTTGTTCGAGCGCGATGGGCGTCAGGTTAAGCTGACGGCGGAAGGCCAAGTGCTGCTGGGCTATGCGCGGCGCATCCTCAAACTCCATAGCGAAGTCTTCAATACCCTGCGCGAGCCGCATATGGTCGGCACGGTGCGCATCGGCACGCCGGATGATTATGTGATGCGCTTCCTGCCAGGGATTTTGTCGCGCTTTGCCAAGATCTATCCGCTGATCCAGATCGAAGTTCACTGCGAATCAACCAAGCAGTTGCTCCAGCGTCAGGACCTCGATCTGTCGATCATCACCCGGGAGCCTGGCACCGAAATTGGCCAGTTGCTGCGCAAGGAGCGCTTTGTCTGGGCCGAAGCACAATGCTTCAGCGCCCATGAGCAGACGCCGTTGCCGCTGGCGATGTTCAACAGTGATTGTTTCTGCAGGCTGTGGGCGTGTAATGCACTGGACGCGATGGGGCGCGATTACCGCATCGCCTATAACAGTTCGAGTCTGTCGGCGCTGATGGCCGTGGTCAGCGCCGGGCTGGCCGTCACCGCGCAACTGGAAAGCCTGATCACACCGGACATGCGCATTCTCGGCGCCGCCGAAGAGCTGCCGCTGTTGCCGGAAGCCTGCATCATGCTGGTGCGCAACCTGCACAACCCGTCACCGATCACCGAGTGCCTGGCCGAGCATATCGTCGAAGGCTTCAAACTTTAAACGCGAGCATCACCGCGCACAGCACCAGGAATCCGCAGAACAACCCGCGCAACAGTCGCTCCGGCATGGCGTGGGCAATCCTCACGCCCCAACTGATGCTCATCAAGCCACCGACCGCCAAGGGCAGGCCGATCATCCAGTCCACTTGATGGTGTACTGCGTATGTCACCAGGGTGACGCCGGTGCTGGGCAGCGCCAACGCCAGCGATAACCCTTGGGCCACCACTTGGGTGGTGCCGAACAGGCTGGTTAACACCGGCGTTGCCACCACTGCACCGCCAACCCCGAACAGTCCGCCCATGGCGCCGGATGCCGCACCCAACACCCCCAACCAAGGCCAGGAGTAGCGCATTTGTGCAGAGGCCGGCGCGTTGGCGGTAAACATGCGCACAAGGTTGTAAGCCGATAGAACAATCAGGAACGCGACAAAGCCGATTCGCATGGTTTGTGCGTCGATGCCGACGGCCCAGATCGAACCAAGCCAGGCAAAGCAGAAACCCATCGCGGCCAACGGCAGCGCATGACGCATTTCGATGCGATTGCGCTGGTGATAACGCCACAGCGCCAGCATGACATTAGGCACTACCATCACCAGCGCCGTGCCTTGGGCGATCTGTTGATCCAGACCGAACAACACACCCAGCAACGGTATTGCGATCAAACCGCCGCCGATGCCGAATATGCCGCCCAGGGTTCCCAACGCTGCGCCGAAGGCCAGGTACATGAAGATTTCAATCACGAGCGATTTCCTTTTGTCAGGCCGCCCATCCTACGCAGTCGACGCTGGCGGGGAAACGCAAAGCAACGCATAACGACTATGCCAACCTCGAATACCTGAAAACGAGGTTGAGCCCCATCCCGCCGAGGGATTTGCCGTTGCAGAACAATATGCATAGTCGCTAGCCCAGAATTATCTGGCGCATTAAAGATTCGCCCGCTAGATTCATGACGATCACTGATCAAGGTTTTGAAATGGACACCGAGAGCAACACCCCTGACACCTACGAACAGCTGCTGCTGGATAACCAGATCTGCTTCGCCCTGCATTCCACTTCGCTGCTGATGACCAAGGTCTACAAGCCGCTATTGCAGGCGCTGGGCCTGACTTATCCGCAATACCTGGCGATGATGGTGTTGTGGCAGAAGGACGGATTGACCGTCGGTGAAATCAGCTCGCAGCTGCTGACCGATCCCGGCTCACTGACGCCTCTGCTCAAGCGCCTGGAAGTCGAAGGCTTGCTGACCCGTACCCGCAGCCGTGAAGACGAACGGGTGGTGATTGTCGAACTCACCGAACAGGGACGCGCGCTGCGCGACAAGGCTCGCAGCATTCCCCAGTGCATCCTCGCCGCCAGCGGACAAACACTGGAGCATCTGCAGAAGCTTCAAGCTGAGCTTCAGGATCTGCGCAGTCATCTGCAAGACAGTCTCTGATTACCACTATCCTCTGTGGGAGCGAGCAGGCTCGCCCCCCACATTTGTCTTGCAAAGCCCCCCACTGACCCGCGCCACTTAAAAAAACTCTCGCCAAAAATCTGGCTGCGACAGCTCTACCTCAGCATTCCCGACCGACACCCGTCTTAAAGCCAAAAGGTTTTTTCAAAATTTATCTTGCGCGCTAAATATTAGCGAAGTACATTCACTTCGCACTTACTTAGCGCGCAAACATTTAGCGCAAACCATCCGCTCCCAAATGAGGCTCACACCATGCAAACTCTTTACACCGCAATCGCAACCTCCACCGGCGGCCGTGACGGTCGTGCGGTTTCCAGCGACAACATCCTCGACGTCAAACTCGCCACCCCGAAAGAACTCGGCGGTGCTGGCGGCGCAGCGACCAACCCTGAGCAACTGTTCGCAGCCGGTTACTCCGCCTGCTTCATCGGCGCACTGAAATTCGTCGCCAGCCAGACCAAGCGCAGCATCCCCAACGACGCATCGATCACCGCCCATGTCGGCATCGGCCAGATCCCTGGCGGCTTCGGTCTGGATATCGATTTGCACATCAGCCTGCCGGGTCTTGAACAAGCCGACGCGCAAAGCCTGGTCGACGCCGCCCACCAAGTCTGCCCGTACTCGAACGCCACCCGTGGCAACGTTGATGTGCGCCTGCACGTTACCGTCTAAGCATTGAAGTGGTAAGCAAGGAGCCCGCGGCGCGGTCGGCGTTGTTGCAAGGCTGCGAAGAGCTCAAGCAACATTTGAAATAGAAAAAGCAAAAAGATCGCAGCCTCGTTTTACTCGACAGCTCCTACAAGGGTTTTGAAATCCCGCGTAGGAGCTGTCGAGTGAAACGAGGCTGCGATCCTTTGATCTTCGGCCACAAAAAAGCCCGACTCAATGGTCGGGCTTTTTCATTCCTCAAGCGGTGCTTATTTAGCACGGCCTTTGTAGGAACCGCCTTCGCGGGTATCGATTTCGATCATGTCGCCGATTTCGATGAAGTCAGCAACCGACAGTTCGGTACCGTTCTTCAGTTTGGCAGGCTTCATTACCTTGCCGGAAGTGTCACCGCGAGCGGAACCTTCGGTGTAGTCAACCTGACGCACGATGGTGGTCGGCAGTTCTACGGAAACCAGACGCTCTTCGAAGAAGATCGCTTCGCAAACATCGGTCATGCCTTCTTCAACGAAAGGCAGAACGGCTTCGATGTCTTCAGCGTTCAGCTCGTACATGGTGTAGTCGGTGGTGTCCATGAACGTGTAGGTGTCGCCGCTGATGAAGGACAGGGTCGCTTCTTTGCGGTCGAGGATTACGTCGTCCAGTTTGTCGTCAGCGCTGTAAACGATTTCGGTCTTGTAACCGGTCAGCAGGTTTTTCAGCTTGGTCTTCATGATCGCGCTGTTACGACCGGATTTGGTGAATTCAGCTTTCTGAACCAGCCAAGGATCGTTTTCGAGACGGATCACGGTACCGGGTTTCAGTTCTTTACCAGTTTTCATTGCGAATATCCGAATTTGGATGGGATTTACAAAAATCTAGGCCGCGTATCATATCCAATTTACATAAAACTGTACCAGCGCTGCGGCAAGATCGGCCTGCAAGGCCTGTTCCAGACACCACGCCTCGGCATGTTTTTGCAGTTCGGGCCAGTGTTTACGGGTTGCTAGCCAGTGGTCAGACATATCATGACCTGCATTCCACGTTCGCCAAAGACCGCTGATCGCCTCGCGGGCAGGCTCGGACAGGCCTTTGACGTACAGCGCGAGGAAGGCATCGAGCTTATCAAGGTGGATGTCTTCGTCCTGCCGATAGATGTGCCAGAGCAGCGGCCGCCCGGCCCATTGGGCGCGGACAAAGGAATCTTCGCCGCGCACGGCGTTGAAATCGCAGCACCACAGCAGGTGATCGTATTGATCCTGCCGGACGAACGGCAACACCTGGACGGTCAAGGCTTCGCGAACATGCACCGCGCCCGCCGCTAACCCGTCAACGCCTAGCCAGCGTTCGACATCCCCCAGGATCCGGCCTTCAGGCACCAGCAGATGGGTGGGCGTCGAATCAGCGGCCATCGTATCGAGCCAGCTGGCCAGCCCGGCATTCTCGTAGGCAAACAGCGAGATCAGTTGGGCGCTTGGCGCACGATCAATCCCCAGGCCTTGCAGAAACTCACGCTGAGCTTCTGGGTCTTGCTGAAATTGCCTGCGCCGCTCAAGCAACCCGCTTTCACGCAGCAAACCTCCGGTGCCTTTCTGAAACCCCGGAAAGAAGAAGTACTTTTGCACGTTCTTGTACTTCACCGACGGCAGACCATGGCAGCCAATCACCCAGTCTTCGGCGCTCAGATAATCGAGGTTCATCCACAGCGGCGGCTTTTCCCGCGCAGCCATCGCGTCCATGTAAGGACTTGGCAATTGGCAGGCAAACGCGGCAATCACCACATCCGCCGCTTCGGTGGGTAGCCAGTCGGTTGGCCAATGACACACTTCCACTCCCTGCTGCCACTGCTGCGAAGCTTCCCTGTCGATTTCTGGACAGATCCGTTCGAAGGCACGCAAATCATCGACCCACAAACGCACCGCGACCGAGTGCTCGGCCACGAGTTGTCGGGCCAGGCGCCAGGTCACACCGATATCGCCAAAGTTGTCGACCACGGTGCAAAAAATATCCCAGCGCCTGCGATTTTTCACTTGAGGCATTTCAGGCATTCCAGGCTCCCGTTGGCAAAGGCGCCGATTGTCCGCATAAATTACCTCGTGCAGAAGAGCCGACGGCGATTAATCTTCGTGCGACAATCGCCACTCCCCCGCGAACACCGCCAGGAGGCAGCCATGCCCTACCGTCCCAACCCGCGCCGCCCGTTGCCGGGCCAGCTCAATGCCTTGCAACTCAGTGGCAGCATTGCCCTCGGTGTATGGCTGGGGTTCATCGCCATCGCGTTGACCTGCTGGCTCGCCTCGCGCCTGCTGTTCAGCGAGCAACTCGCGCCGGTGGCTGCCGTGGTGGAGCAATTGGCCAAACCGCCGGAGGTGACGCGACAGGTACCGGACATCCCGCCGCAAAGCCCGATATTTCAACAATACGAAGAGAACCTGCGCAAGAACGAGCAGCAGCAACGCATGGATCAGGCTCGCAGCAGCAGCCGCAATCTATCCAATCCGAAATGCCAGTTCTGGCTGCAACAGGACCAGACCGCGCCGAGCGAAAAAAGCCGCGCCAACGTCCTGCAATTCTGCGACTGATCATGAATAAACAAGCTGTCCACCAATTGATTCTCGCCAAGCTGCGCGTCGATCTCGACATCGCCGAGCGTGCCGCGCAAACCGCATACGAAACCGCGACCCACGAAGAAAACATCGCCGAAAACAAGTATGACACCCTGGGCCTGGAAGCCTCTTATCTGGCGGCTGGACAGGCTAAAAGGGTGGAAGAAATCAGGCAGTCACTTGCGCTTTGCCAAAACCTTACCTTACGGTCGTATGACGAACAACGCGGGATCGAAGTGGGCGCCCTGTTGGGTCTGGAAGACGAAAAGGGTCGTGAGCAATGGTTGTTTCTGGCCCCCGATGCGGCGGGCTTGAAGGTCGATCTGGTGGGACAGATGATTACCGTCATCACCCCTCGCTCACCACTGGGCAAAAGCCTGCTGGGCAAGTTCGAAGGGGACGAGGTGGAGATTCTGGTGGCGGGCGCTCGGCAACAGTTTTCCGTTACCGAGGTCATTTAAGCAGGATTAATGGACCGGCAGTTCGACGCCGTCGAACAGTTCTTCCAGTTCCTGCTTGTTGTGGCACTGGATGGCCTTAGCCATGACTTCACGGGTCAGATGCGGCGCAAACTTCTCGATGAAGTCGCACATGAAACCACGCAGGAAAGTGCCGCGACGGAAACCGATTTTGGTGATGCTGGACTCGAAAAGATCGCTGGCATCGAGCATGACCAGGTCGCTGTCGAGTTTGGCATCGACCGCCATTTTCGCCACGATGCCCACGCCCAGACCCAGGCGCACGTAAGTCTTGATGACGTCGGCGTCGGCGGCGGTGAACACCACTTTCGGCGTCAGGCCGCGATGGCTGAACGCTTCGTCGAGTTTCGAACGACCGGTGAAACCGAACACGTAGGTCACGATCGGGTATTCGGCCAGGGCTTCGAGGGTCAGCTTCGACAGCTTGGTCAGCGGGTGGCCCTGAGGCACGACCACGCAGCGGTTCCAGCGATAGCACGGCATCATCACCAGGTCACCGAACAACTCCAGCGCTTCGGTGGCGATGGCGAAATCGACGGTGCCGTCAGCGGCCATCTCGGCGATCTGCATCGGCGAACCCTGGTGCATGTGCAGGGCAACGTCCGGGTATTGCTTGATGAAATTGCTGATCACCGGCGGCAGCGCATAACGCGCCTGGGTATGCGTGGTGGCGATCGACAGGGTGCCTTTCTTCTCGTTGGAGAATTCCTGGGCAATCTGCTTGATGCTTTCAACCTTACGCAAGATCTCGCCGGCGGTGGTGATGATGCGCTCGCCGGCCGGGGTGACGCGGGTCAGGTGCTTGCCGCTGCGGGCAAATACTTCAACGCCGAGTTCGTCTTCCAGCAGACGGATCTGTTTACTGATGCCCGGTTGCGAGGTGTATAGGCTTTGGGCGGTAGCGGAAACGTTGAGGTCGTGGTGCGCCACTTCCCAGATGTAGCGCAGTTGTTGAAGCTTCATATGAATCCCTCAAAGCAGGTAGACGCCACGGGCATCAGCGACGGTATATAACTATATTAATGGTTTGAAGAATAAATCTAGAACTTTTTCATCAAACTGCCACTATTCGCGCGCTATCGATCCCCTTTGCGGCGACGCTCCACCAGCGGCACCAGATACACCGGCACCCGAGACAGTTGCAACACTCGCGCAGCGGTCCTGCCCAGAGGCGTTTCCGCGCCAGTACCATGGCTATGACTACCTACGATCAACAAATCCACGGAGAGTTTCTGCGCCTGGTCAAGAATCACCTGCGACGGATCGCCCTGCAGCACCCGCACCGCTTGAATCCGCTCCAGGTCCTGCTCCCCTTCATCCCCCAACTCTTCGCGAAAGCTGTCGAGCACCCGCTGCTCGATATTGGCAATCACCGTGTTCAGGCCCTGACTGTGAAACTCGTTCAAGGCCTGTTCATCGAGGTAGCTCTGAAGTACTGATTCGGCAAACAACCCCATCGGCTCAACCGCATGCACCACATACAGGTCGGCATTGAAGGTTCGCGCCAGTGCCAATGCATGCTGCATCACCAACGGTGCGTACAGACCGAGGTCAGTGGCATACAGCATCGAACGAATCATATGACCTCCTCGCGTGCCAACATGGCGGAGATTTGATTCAGCTTAGCAGTGCCGTGGCGAGTACGACGTCTGACCTAACGCATTGAACCGTGGGCTTAAACTTTTTGCTCATTGCTTATGCCATGGGGCACGTGACCGGTGGCAACCACTTCGCGGGCCAGTTCGCAATGGCCTGCCTGATCGTCGAAAAACACGTCGGCGGCGAAGGCCTCGAGGAACGCCGACTTGGTCAGGCCGCCAAGAAACAACGACTCGTCCAGACGAATATCCCACTCGCGCAAGGTACGGATCACCCGTTCGTGGGCCGGTGCCGACCGCGCCGTTACCAGGGCGGTGCGAATCGGACAGGCGTCATCGGGGAACTCGCGTTGCAACAGATTGAGGGCGGCGAGGAAGCCTTTGAACGGGCCTCCCCGCAGAGGCTCGCGAGCCGATTCGCGCTCGCTGGCCTGAAACGCTTCCAGCCCACCGGACTGATAGACCCGTTCCGACTCGTCGGAAAACAGCACCGCGTCACCGTCAAAGGCAATGCGCAGTTCATCGCTGGCCGCGCGGCTGGCACCGCCCGACAAAATAGTCGCCGCGGCGAATCCAGCGTCCAAAGCACTGCGCACGTCTTCAGCATGGGTCGACAAAAAGAGATCGCAGCCAAAGGCCTTGAGGTAAGGATAAGGGCTGCGTCCACCGACAAACGCCGCGCGGGAAATCGCCAGGCCATAGTGATGGATCGAGTTGAACACCCGCAGGCCGGTGTCGGCGCTGTTGCGCGACACCAGGATCACCTCGACCCGTGCGCGACCGAGGCGAGTGTTCAGGTTCAGGAGTTTTTCCACCAGCGGGAAGGCATCCCCGGGTTCGAGGATTTCGTCTTCGTGTTCAATCTGATATTGCCGGTAGGCCTCGACGCCGCTCGACAGATAGACCTTGTGGCTTTCACTCAGGTCGAACAGTGCCCGTGAAGAAATCGCCAGCACCAGTTTGTCGTCGATAGTCTTTGCCATGCCCTTCTCCCTCAGGTTGATCGACTCACCTGTTGCGTCGATCGATAAAACTCAAACTGCGATACAAGGCTTCGATTCGTGGCAATTCACACCCCGCCGCCCGGGCGACCGCCAGTGGCCTCGCGTAGATGGCTTGCAGTTCCAGTGGCCGCTTGTGCAGAAAATCGTGGTGCATGCTCGGCCAATAGTCGGGCATTTTTTCAGTCATCATGAACAGATAATCAGCATAACCGGCCGGCATATCGTGCCCGCAGGCCTTTGCGCCCTGCACCACTTCGGCCATCAGTGCCTTGATCAGTTCCCGGCTATCGACGTCGGCCATCAACGGCGCAGTACTCGCCCCGAGCAATACCGACAACCCGTTGTAGGGGATATTCCAGACCAGTTTCTGCCAGCGCGCCTGGTGCAGGTTCGGCATGGCCTGGGAGTCGATGCCGGCTGTGCGGAACAACCCGGCGCCTTCCTCGACAATAGCCATGCGCGCCTGATCGTCGATAGCCGGACCACTGTGATAGCCGATGTTGACCGCGCCAAGCGCCTGATGGGTGATCACGCCCGGGCCTTCGCGATGGACGCAGATCAGGCACAGGCCGCCCAGCAAGTGCAGTGAATCGGGGAGCAACTCGCGCAAGCTGTCTTCGACGTCCAGGCCATTTTGCAGCAGCAGGACCTTGGCATTCGGGGCCGCTGCCTGAATGATGGCGGGCGCCAGGTCCGCGTTGCTGGTGGTTTTTGCGCCGACCAGCAACCAGTCGCAGGCGGGCATGTCTTCAGCCGACGAGTAGGCCTGAACCGGATTCAGCATCAGCGCGCCGTGCACGGCACTGTCGAGTTGCAAACCGCGTTCGGCCACCGCGGCGAATTCACTGCGCAACAAGAAGTGCACATCAAAACCGGCACGCGCCAGCATCACCCCGTAGAACCCGCCGATCGCGCCGGTTCCGATAATACCGATTGTCGGCCTGGCAACTGCCCCCATCATGGCAACTCCTCTGCAATTCGATTGAGCGCCTGCCCTAGGGCCTCATTGAGCCCGATGCCGGTCAGGCGCGACTGTACTGGCCCGAAGAACTCGCCGTCGCGCACCACAAACAGCGCCGGCAAATGAAAAACCTGATAACGCTCGACCAATCCGCCATTGTCCCCCGCATCGATCCAGCACAGCCGGTCGATCGCCAGATCAAGTCTTGGCAATTGCTCTCGTGCAAACCGGCAGGAGGCGCAGCCGACACTGGTGAAAATCACCAGTGAAACACCGCTTGAGGCCAGCAGCCGTTGGTCGGCGTCGAAATCAGTCAGTTCCCATTCGACCACTATACTGGGGTGAACAATGTCAGATGGCCGACACATGGAGTCCGTGCTCATGGGACGTTTTATTCCTCATCCTGACGATGTGCCTGTTGAATTAACGTTACTCAAACCTGAGTGTATTTCACGACAACAGCTGCACACTATCAGCCTGGGCGGCATGGCTTGCAATTACCACCGCGCGTGGCGCCACGGTACGGCGCTTGAAGTTCGCATGCCGACCCTTAATCCCGATTTGCGTTTTCTGGGCTATGTGGCCTGGTGCTTGCGCCGAAAGCGCGGCTATCTGGTGGGCATCGCCTTCGTTGACGAGCAGATGATGTTCAGCGCCCGGATGGGCGAGCAGGTGTGCCAGATCGAACGTTATTGTCGCCAGCACGACTCGCATAACGACCTGCAGGAAACCCAGGCCCTGGCCCTCGAATGGGTCCAGCAGCATGCCGACGAGTTCTCTCACGACACGGTTCGCAGGGCCTTTGCCCAGGCTGTGCTGGATTAGGTGGCGTTCTCAATTCGTGAGAATGCCCCCTAAACCGGCGTCTGCCCATTGTCGAGCAGGCGCCTAACGCGCTAAGGTTCGGCTCCCCGACGCGCTTAATTTGCTGTGCTCCGCCGCGCGGGTTCGCTGGCGGCCGGCACCCGTGACCTGACGAGTAAACGATGGCTGATTTACCGATCAACGACCTAAACGTCGCCTCCAACGAGACCCTGATCACTCCCGATCAGCTCAAGCGTGATATTCCTTTGAGCGACGCTGCCCTGCGCACCGTTACCAAGGGTCGCGAAGTCATTCGCAACATACTTGATGGCACCGACCACCGCCTGTTCGTCGTCATCGGGCCTTGCTCGATCCACGACATCAAGGCAGCCCACGAATACGCCGAGCGCCTGAAGGCGCTTGCCGCCGAAGTGTCCGATACGTTGTATCTGGTCATGCGCGTGTATTTCGAGAAGCCACGCACCACCGTCGGCTGGAAAGGCTTGATCAACGATCCGTACCTGGACGACTCGTTCAAGATTCAGGACGGTCTGCACATCGGTCGCCAACTGCTGCTGGACCTGGCCGAAATGGGCCTGCCCACCGCGACCGAAGCCCTCGACCCGATCTCCCCGCAATACTTGCAGGACCTGATCAGCTGGTCGGCCATCGGCGCGCGCACCACCGAATCCCAGACGCACCGTGAAATGGCTTCCGGCCTGTCCTCGGCCGTCGGCTTCAAGAACGGCACCGATGGCGGCCTGACCGTGGCGATCAACGCCCTGCAGTCAGTGTCGAGCCCGCACCGTTTCCTGGGCATCAACCAGGAAGGTGGCGTGTCGATCGTCACCACCAAAGGCAATGCCTACGGTCACGTTGTATTGCGCGGCGGCAACGGCAAGCCGAACTACGATTCGGTCAGCGTCGCGCTCTGCGAGCAAGCGCTGAACAAGGCGAAGATAAAGCCGAACATCATGGTCGATTGCAGCCACGCCAACTCCAACAAGGACCCGGCCCTGCAACCGCTGGTGATGGAAAACGTTGCCAATCAGATCCTCGAAGGCAACAAGTCGATTATCGGCCTGATGGTCGAAAGTCATCTGAACTGGGGCTGCCAGGCCATTCCCAAAGACCTCGCCGACTTGCAATACGGCGTGTCGATCACCGATGCCTGCATCGACTGGTCTGCCACCGAAACCACCTTGCGCAGCATGCACGCCAAGCTCAAGGATGTGCTGCCCAAACGCGATCGCACCTGATCGCCTTTCGCCGCACACAAAAACGCCGGGCTTTACCCGGCGTTTTTTTATGCGTTCGTTTTACTGAAAATCACTGACTCAGTTTGGCGGCATGGCGCTGGTGACGTTCCATGTAGCGCTCGACGTAAGAGCACGAAGGAATGACGGTGTAGCCCATTTCCTCAGCATACTGCAGCGCCTGCTCGGTCAACGCCGCAGCAATGCCACGGCCCCGCAGTGCATTGGGCACGAAGGTACGATAGATATCCAGGGTCTGTTTCCCCAGATCCATATAGGTCAGGTAGGCACGATGACCGTCCACATTGGTCTCGAACTGATGACCAGCCTGGTCATGGTGGATGGACAACGCCTCGCTCATCACTACTCCTCGCGGGTCTTGAATTCTGACCCCTACCTTACCGATGTTTTTCCGGCGAAGGAACATCTACGCCACCTCGTGCCTGAATGGACACCGAGAAGAGCTGCACCAATCTCGCGCAACCGAGCACGTATCAAATAGTAGGCACCATTGGCAGAAATGCTCAAGGTACGCTCGTCATCGCGCACAGGTAACGGGTGCTGCTCCAGGTTACGCAGAGACGGCTCGACCGAAGGTATCCCCCGGATCGATAGCCTGAACATTGCCGGATGTTGAGACTTAAGACGAAGCAGCCCTCTTAAAGTCACCACCAAGATGGATAAAGATTATGAGAGCCGCTGCGCAAAATCCGAGCAGAAGTATGGACGAATCCATGTAGACAGACTTTAGCCAAGATTGAGAAAAACAGCGACGAGTGCCGGAAACTTTTTCTCGGCGGCTCGCTCAGGCTCGGGCTTCCTAGCTGGATATTTTTTAAACAATGCAGTTAAAAGTTGCTCGAAAAAGAATCAACGCCTACAATTTTTTTTGCTTCTTGCTACACGTCAGTTTACTTACTAGAAGTAATGGGTAGTATGTACGCCGGCCATTTCCTCACTCTGAGGAGACAGCTACTTAATTGAAAGTCCTTGAAGGGGAACACGATGAACAACGTTCTGAAATTCTCTGCTCTGGCTCTGGCCGCAGTTCTGGCTACCGGTTGCAGCAGCGTATCGAAAGAAACCGAAGCACGTCTGACCGCTACTGAAGACGCAGCAGCTCGCTCCCAGGCTCGTGCAGACGAAGCCTACCGTAAAGCTGATGAAGCTCTGGCTGCTGCTCAAAAAGCACAACAGACTGCTGACGAAGCTAACGAGCGTGCTCTGCGCATGCTGGACAAAGCTAGCCGCAAGTAATAGTCCTTCGGGATTGTTATCAAGCCGACCCATTTTTGGGTCGGCTTTTTTATTGCCTGTCGTTTTGCACCGGCCATAAAAAACCCGCCGACGCAGCCTGCATCGGCGGGTTCTGTGCAAGCCTTACTGCAGCGGGTCGAGCGGCGCGCTCGTCACCAGTGGCGCGGAAGTGTTCGGCACGGCGATTTCCACCGGCAGGCCATCTTCAGCGGCCACCACATCACGCACCACATCCCAGTTCATGCGCAAGTTGTTGGTGATGTCTTCGCGCTTGAGCATCGCGTTGATCACGGCGGTGTGCTTGTCGACCACCGACGGGTTGCCCGAGTCGTCCAGCGGCGTGTGTGCTTCCAGGTAAACCTTCCCACCGCTGACGCCGAACTTGTACGGGTCATTGATGATCCGCACCGACGTGCCGACCGGCACCATGCTCGCCATCTCAAGCACGTTGTTGTTGAACATACGGAAGCAGCCATGGCTGGTACGCATGCCGATGCCGAACTTTTTGTTCGAGCCGTGGATCAGGTAGCCCGGAGTGCCCAGGCTGAACTTGAACGGCCCCAGCGGGTTGTCCGGGCCGGCCGGCACCACATTCGGCAATGGGTCACCGTCGGCGGCGTGCTCGGCCTTGATCGACGCTGGAGGGGTCCAGGTCGGGTTCGGCGTTTTCGCGGTGATGGTGGTGTGGGCGATCGGCGAGCCCCAGCCTTCACGACCGATACCCAGCGGGAAGGTGTACACCACGTTCCGGCCTTTCGGGTAGTAGTAGAGGCGGTATTCAGCCAGGTTGATCACGATGCCTTCACGCGGGCCCGGCGGCAGGATGAAGCGCGTTGGCAGGATGACTTCAGTGCCGGCGCCCGGCAACCACGGATCGACGCCCGGGTTGGCCGCGACCATTTCCAGATAGCCCAGATCGTAGGTTGTGCCAAGGTCGGCGAAGGTATCTTCGTACTTGGCCTTGATGACCTGCACCTGACCGATGATGTCTTCACCAGGTGGTGGCAGGGGCAGCTCCAATGCGGCTACGGGACCCGCCACACAAAGGGCGGCAAGAGACAGGCAGCGGGTGACGGCAGGAAAACGCGGCAACATCCGGAAAGTCCTTCGCATGATCGACAAGGGTATAAAAACGGGATTGTACACTGGCATCTGGAACTTCGGGGAGTTGGCCGATAGCACGCTATCTTTAATGCTTTACAGCTCGAACCGCAGCTCTGGCCAGATCGGCGAGGTGCCGCGTTTTTGCGATTCCAGGATCGCCCGGCACAGCGAGCACAGGCGCTGGTCCTGAAACACGCGGCGGTCGACACTCGACCAACGCGGTTGCGCAGGCAGCAGGCTGCCGCACAAGGTTCGATCAGCCGAGCCGCCCAGCTCCAGCTGACGGGTCACCAGATGTACCCGCACTTCCTGGCAGGCGAACAGATCCAGCTGTTCGTCAGGCTCGATCAGTTGGTAGGCAAAAAGGGACCAGGCGGGACGCGGCATCGGGGGCTCCAAATCGGGGGCGCCACCTTAGCCGAAACACCGCCGCTAGAAAAGCGTCAAAGCAGCGGTTTCAGTGTCGGCCAGACATTTTCCAGCAACTTGTCCTGAGCCCCGGCAGCCGGGTGCAATCCGTCGGCCTGCATCAGGTCTGGATGGCCGCCCACACCGTCGAGGAAAAAGGGCACCAGCGGGATCTTTTTTTCCTCGGCCAGTTTGCCGTAGACCTCGGCAAACGCGTCGGTATAACGCTTGCCATAGTTGGGAGGCAACTGCATGCCCAGCAGCAACACCTTCGCACCGCTCGCCCTGGAGCTGTCGATCATCGATGCAAGGTTTTGTTGCAAATTAGCCGGGGGCATCCCACGCAGCCCGTCGTTGCCGCCCAACTCAAGGATTACCAACGCCGGTTTATGCTCTGCAAGCAGCGCAGGCAGGCGCGCCTGGCCTCCAGCACTGGTGTCGCCGCTGATGGAGGCATTGACTACCTTATCGTCGAAACCTTCGCGCTTGAGCCGTTGCTCGAGCAACGAGACCCACCCCAAGCGGGTATCCAGTCCGAAACCGGCGCTGATACTATCGCCAACGATCAGGACAGTACCCGCCGCTGCGTTCTGGGCCATGCACATCAAGGCCAGGCCAGCACTCAAAAACCACACACGCATCGGATTCTCCATGGGCGCAAGCATTCTCACCGCGAAGAACCTCAGCAAAGTGGTTCCTAGCGCGGAAGGTGAACTGACTATCCTGCACGAACTCAGTCTGGAACTGAACAAGGGCGACAGCCTGGCCATCGTTGGCGCCTCCGGTTCCGGCAAATCTACCCTGCTCGGCCTGCTCGCCGGCCTCGACCTGCCGAGCAGTGGCGAAGTCACCCTCGCCGGGCAAGGCCTGAGCACACTCGATGAGGACCAGCGCGCGCGCATCCGCGCCGAGCACGTTGGTTTTGTGTTCCAGTCGTTTCAGCTGCTGGACAGCCTCAACGCTTTGGAAAACGTCATGCTGCCGCTCGAACTCGACGGCCGCAAAGATGCCCGTGAACGCGCCACCGAACTGTTGCAGCGAGTCGGCCTGGGGCAGCGCCTGACCCATTCACCGCGCCAGCTCTCAGGGGGCGAACAGCAACGTGTGGCGATTGCCCGTGCATTTGCCGCCGAACCCGATGTGCTGTTCGCCGATGAGCCCACCGGCAACCTCGACAGCCACACCGGCGAGCGCATCAGCGATTTGTTATTCGAACTCAACCAAGAGCGCGGCACGACCCTGGTGCTGGTGACCCACGACGAACGCCTGGCACATCGCTGCCGGCGTCTGATTCGCCTTGAAGCCGGCCTGCTGGTCGCCCCTCTGGAGCCTTGATGGCACGCCTGCCGCTACTGCGCCTGTTCAGCCTTGCCATCCGCCAACTCCTGCGCGACACCCGTGCCGGAGAGTTGCGCGTATTGTTCTTCGCCTTGGTGGTCGCCGTGGCGGCGAGCACCGCCATCGGTTACTTTGGCGCCCGCCTGAATGGCGCCATGATGTTGCGCGCCACCGAATTCCTGGGCGCGGACTTGCTGCTTGAGGGCAGTTCTCCTGCTCGCCCCGAACAGATCAAAAGTGGCACGGAACTGGGGCTTGAGCACGCTCAAGTGGTGGAGTTCTCCAGCGTCATCGCCACTGACAACGGCATTCAGCTGTCCAGCATCAAAGCGGCCGACGACGTTTATCCGCTGCGCGGCGAACTGAAAAGTGCCCCGGCCCCCTTTGCCCCGGAACAACCCGGCGGCGGACCAAAACCCGGTGAAGCCTGGGTCGAAGGGCGTCTGCTGACGGCGCTGAATCTGAAGATCGGTGACAGCATCGATGTCGGCATGCGGACCCTGAAACTGACGCGCGTCCTCACTTACGAGCCCGACCGCGCCGGCAATTTCTACAGCCTGACGCCTCGGGTGCTGATCAACCTCAGCGACCTCGCCGCCACCGGCGTGGTGCAACCCGGAAGCCGGGTCAGTTACCGCGAACTCTGGCGCGGCACACCCGAGGCGCTGGAAACTTATCGTCAACTGATCAAACCCGGACTGGCCGCCAACCAGCGCATTCAGGACGCCCGCGATGGCAACCGGCAGATCGGCGGCGCCTTGGGCAAGGCCGAGCGTTATTTGAACATGGCCAGCCTGGTCGCGGTGCTGCTGTCCGGTGTGGCCGTGGCGCTGTCGGCGACGCGCTTTGCCACACGCCGATTCGATGCCAGCGCGTTGCTGCGTTGCCTGGGTTTGTCGCGTCGGGACACCATGGTGCTGTTCAGTTTGCAGCTGACGGTACTTGGCCTGCTCGCCAGCGCGAGCGGCGCCCTCCTCGGCTGGTTGGCTCAGCTCGGATTGTTTGCGTTGCTGCATGACCTGTTGCCGACCGATGTACCGCCGGGCGGGCTGTTTCCGGCCATTGCCGGGATTGGCACCGGGCTGGTCGCGTTAGCCGGTTTTGCCCTGCCACCACTGGCGGCACTTGGCCGGGTACCACCATTGCGCGTGTTGCGTCGAGACATGCTGCCGATTCCTTCAAGCACCTGGATGGTCTATGGCGCAGCGCTGGGTGCCCTCGGCCTGATCATGTGGCGCCTGAGCCTTGATCTGCTGCTGACCTTCGCCCTGCTCGGAGGTGGCGTGATTGCGGCGCTGCTGCTCGGTGGTCTGTTGTTGCTTGTGCTCGAAAGCCTGCGCCGGATGCTGGCGCGCGCTTCATTGCCTTGGCGCCTGGGGTTGGGCCAGCTGCTGCGTCATCCGCTGGCGGCCGCCGGACAAGCCCTGGCCTTCGGCTTGATCCTGTTGTCGATGACGTTGATTGCATTGTTGCGCGGTGAACTGCTGGACACCTGGCAGAATCAACTGCCGAAAAACGCGCCGAATTATTTCGCGCTGAATATTCTGCCTGCCGACAAACAAGCTTTCACCGATCGTCTGATCGAACTCTCAGCGCAATCAGCGCCAATGTACCCGGTGGTGCCTGGACGCCTGATCAGCATCAATGGCGAACCGGTGCAGCAAATCGTCAGCAAGGATTCGGCCGGTGACCGGGCGATCCAGCGCGACCTGAGCCTGACCTGGGCGGCAGACCTGCCGGCCGGCAACAAACTGACCGCAGGCAACTGGTGGAGCGAACAGCCTGCCGATGAGATTCCCGGTGTGTCGGTGGAAGGCAAAGTCGCCGAAAGCCTGAAACTCAAGCTCGGCGATCACCTGGTGTTCAGTGTCGGCGGGGTCAATCGTGAAGCGAAGGTCACCAGTCTGCGTGACATCAACTGGGACAACTTCCAGCCCAACTTCTTCATGATCTTCCAGCCCGGCACGCTGAAGGACTTGCCTGCGACTTACCTGACCAGTTTCTATCTGGCGGCGGATCACGATCAGCAGATTGTCGACCTGTCGCGCAGCTTCCCGGCGGTGACCATCCTGCAGGTCGAGGCCCTGCTGGAGCAACTGCGCAGCATCCTCGCCCAGGTCACCCTGGCGGTGGAGTATGTGCTGTTGTTTGTATTGGCGGCGGGGATGGCGGTGCTGTTCTCCGGCTTGCAGGCGACGCTCGATGAGCGCATTCGCCAAGGCGCACTGCTCAGAGCGCTGGGGGCCGAACGACAATTACTGGTCAAGGCGCGGCGAATCGAATTCGGCCTGTTGGGTGCAGTCAGCGGTTTGCTGGCGGCCCTGGGATCGGAACTGGTGAGCCTGGTGCTTTACCGTTACGCCTTCGACCTGCCGTGGCACCCTCATCCGTGGTTATTGGTGCTGCCGCTGATCGGCGCCTTGCTGATCGGCGGTGCCGGCGTATTCGGCACTCGACGCGCACTGAACGCCAGCCCCCTGACAGTCTTGCGCGAGGGTTGATAGACTCAAACACTCTCAATCAAAAGAATGTGCCATGAGCCGTTATCGCCCTCCCCGCACCGCCGGCACCGCACTGATCACCCCCGAAGGTGAAGCGCGGATGCGCGCCGAGTTTCATGAACTCTGGCATATACGGCGGCCTCAGGTCACGCAATCGGTCAGCGAGGCAGCTGCACAAGGCGATCGCTCCGAAAACGCTGAATACACCTATGGCAAAAAAATGCTGCGCGAGATCGACAGTCGCGTGCGCTTTCTCACCAAGCGGCTTGAAGCGTTGAAGGTGGTCAGCGAGAAGCCCAGCGATCCGAACAAGGTCTACTTCGGCGCCTGGGTCACCATCGAAGACGAAGACCGCAAAGAGTCGCGCTACCGTATCGTCGGCCCCGACGAGCTGGACTTGAAACTGGGCTTGATCAGCATCGACTCGCCACTGGCACGCGCGCTGATCGGCAAGGCATTGGACGCCGAAGTTCGGGTCCAGACACCGACCGGTGAGCAATGCGTGTATATCGTGGCGATCGAGTACCTGTGAGGCCCTGTGCCTGAAGCTTAGCGGCGAGTGATCAGACCTTGTCGGGCAACGCGAGTCAGTTGCTTGATCACCTCGACGGCATCCTCGGCGCTGGGCGATTGAATCACCGCCAGATCGAAACTGTCGCTGGCAAATCGAGCCAGTGATTCACCGTCTTCGACAAACTGGATCAGGAACGCGGCGGGTCCGCCGGTGCGACGAGGCCAGCCGTCGAGATAACGCAGCAGCGTCGGCTGATGTTTACCGCCAAGCAGGATTTTTGGATTGCGTTGGGTGAGGTGTGCCGTGATCGGCGCGGGGCGTACAACAGGGCTTAGTGCATTCATCGTGTCGTGTCTCTGCCTCAAAAGTCTGCATGGCAGGTGAGAGGCAACACCGAACCAGCGCTTTAGCGGTATTTCGAAGCCTGTTCCAAGCTTCTATCGGCAACTGAATGAGTCACCTGGCGCCCCGCAAGTAGCTGTTTAAATCGGCGCATGAGCAGCATCCTAGAGAAGCTGACCGGACAGTGTCAAGAATGACGCGCAACAAAAAAGGCCCGCGCAATGCGGGCCTTTTCGTTGAGGCAGAGCGGTCAGCCAGCGATGGCACGGTCGACCGACAGCTTGCCGGCGCCTTCGATCAGTACGGCGATGCTGCCGCCGAGCAGGGCCAGGGCGAATTCATAACCGTTGTTGGCCATGAACAGACCGTGGCTGATGTGCACGGTGAAAATGGCGACCAGCGAGAGGAAGGTCAGCCCCAGCGCTGCCGGACGCACCAGCAGACCGATGATCAGTGCCAGGCCGCCGAAGAACTCGGTACCACCCGACAGAATCGCCATCAGATGACCTGGTGCCAGGCCAAGACTTTCCATGTACTGCGCGGTACCGGCGATGCCGTAGCCACCGAACATGCCAAAGAGTTTTTGTGAACCGTGCGCGGCGAAAATTATGCCGACGAAGATGCGCAAAACGGTCAGGCCGTAGCTGGCGCGGGTAAACATCACCTTGTTGATCAGTGAGCTCATGCTGTGTCATCCCTTGGAGTGTGTGTGTGGTTGGCCGCCATATTAATCAATAAATATAATGTTAAAAGCGCAATAATTGCGACATAACAATCAATTTAGTCGATCATTTCCGTAAGGCAAGTTTCTGCCCCTGGGGCTCCAACGACTCTCGCTCACGATCGAACGCCAGGTAATACTTGTTCACGCTATTAACATAGCTGACGGGGCCCATTCCCACCTGCTCCATGGCAATTCGTTCGACCTGGAAGAACCACTGATTGGGATTCAAACCGCGGCGCCGGGCCTCGGCGCGCATGCCCTGGACCCGTTCGGGTCCTATGTTGTAGGCCGCCAGCACAAATGCCATGCGCTCGCGCTCATTGAGTTTGGGACTTGCGAAGAACTTGCGACGAATCATCGCCAGGTACTTGGCCCCGGCCTGCACATTGGCATCCAGGTCCTGAACGTTGTTGACGCCCACACGCTGGGCCGCGGTCGGAGTGATCTGCATCAGCCCGGTGGGGCCGCCGCCACCGCGGTTGCCGGGTTGTAGCGCTGACTCCTTGAAGGCCAGCGCCGCGAGGTTCAGCCAGTCCATGCCTTGAGCGTCAGCGTGCTTTTGCAGCACTGGACGCAGTTTTTCCAGGCGCTGGCGATCAGCCTTGGCCAATGGATAGTGCACTTGATATAGGCGTCGATAGATTCGCAGGAACGCCGCATCCTGGTCCGACGGTTTCTTGTAGGTGGTCAGAAAGCGGTCGATGCTTGCCCGAAGCATCGAGGCGTCGCGGCGGACAAACCAGAACTCTTCGCCCGGATCGCTGATCGGCACCTGTTTATCGAATCGTAACTTGGGCAGGATCTTGCCCCAGCGCTCGGCTATCGGTTGCTCGACGATCGTCAGGTGAAAGATCCCGCCCTGGACCATCTCCAGCACATCCTCGACGGCAAGACTGGGATCGACCCACTCGACTTTCACCGGAGCCAGTTTGTGCAGCGCCAGCTTTGAATTGATCTGACTGACCGCATCCCCCGCCGCACTGCCCGTGGGCAATGCCAGGGTTTTCCCGGACAGCTGTTCGACCCGGGTGTAGCGGCGCTCACCCTTGATTCCTACCAGTACCAACGGGATGTTGCTGGCAATCGGTTCGCTGCTGCTGACAGCATGGCCCGGTTGCAAATCGAGCAGTTCTCCCGGCGCGACCAGATCCCCTTCCCCACGCTGCAACGCGCCAAGCAGTTGATCCTTGGATTTGGGGATGATCTTGAGAGTGATTTCCTGACCGTCACGGGCGTGACCGTTGAGGTATTGCTCGAACGCACGCAAGCGGTGATATTCGACGCCGATGGCTTGTCCCTGGACTTCGCCGGAGCTGTTGCGGCTCTGGTTGACCAGCACGCGTAATACCCGGCTGCTGCGGATCTCTGCCAGGTCGCGAACCTTGGTCGCCGGCACGGCTTGCAACGGCCCAGCCAAGCGTGCAACCGCCGGCAACGGCAGCAGCAACGAACAGCACAGCAGCAGCAAAATCGAGGGACGTGTCATCCACTCTCCGGAAAGAATACTGGGCCGATCCCAAGAAATTTCTTGAAACCGAACGACAGAAACAGAGCGCTTTGAGCGCTGGCAAAGCACGAAAGACTGGCACAGTGATGGCACTCTGGCCATCACGACCTACCTCGCGGCATCAACAGACAGCTTTAACTCGTTGTAGTTCTTGGCTTTTCTTATAAATCTACAGCTCTGATATGCTTTCCGGCCTTTGGTCCGAGGTAGCACCATGCAACTCATCGATATCGGCGTCAACCTGACCAACCCCAGTTTCGACGACAAACACCAGGCTGTACTCGAGCGCGCGTATGCCGCCGGGGTCTGCCAATTGGTACTGACCGGCACCAGTGTCGAGGGCAGTGAACAGGCGCTGGAGCTGTGCCGGCAACTGGACGAAAGCGCGCAACGGCTGTTTGCCACCGCGGGTATTCACCCTCATTCGGCCAGTGACTGGAACGCTGATAGCGCCCAACGTTTGCGCAGTTTGCTCAAGGAAACCAACATGGTCGCCGTGGGTGAATGCGGGCTGGATTTCAATCGTGATTTCTCGCCGCGCCCCCAGCAGGAAAAGGTCCTCGAAGAACACCTGGCGATGGCGGTCGATCTGCAATTGCCGGTGTTCCTCCATGAGCGCGATGCCAGTCAGCGGTTGCTGGAAATCCTGCGTGATTACCGTGATCAGTTGCCAGCGGCGGTGGTGCATTGCTTCACCGGCGAAAAGAAGGCGCTGTTCAGTTACCTGGATCTGGATTTGCACATCGGCATCACTGGCTGGATTTGTGACGAGCGCCGCGGCACGCACCTGCATCCACTGGTGAAAGAGATCAAGCGCGGACGCCTGATGCTCGAGAGCGATGCGCCGTATCTGCTGCCGCGCAGCTTGCGGCCCAAACCAAAGAACGGTCGCAATGAACCAGCGTATCTGACCGAGGTGCTGCGCGAGGTGGCGTTGCATCGTGGGGAAACGGAGGAAGACCTGGCCGCCCACACGACTGCCTGCGCACGGGCGTTCTACGGCTTGCCTACGATCCCTCAATAACCCTGAATCCTCCCTGCGGGAGCTGTTGCCCATTGACCTGCATCAACATCTGAATCCCTGCATAGCGGCACAATGCTGGCACCTTGCCAATGCTGTTTCCGCTATCAGAGAAAACCTCCATGGGTGCCTGGCTTAGCAATATCTCGCTGAAATATAAATTCTGGGCGGTCAATGCGGTCGCCTTCTTCACCACCCTCTTGCTGGTGCTGTACGCCGTACAGCTCGAACAACAGGCTCGCAGCCATGCCGCTCAAGCGTCGGCCCAGGCTCAGGCACGCTTGCTTAATGCCTGGCCTGCGGGGCAACCGCTGCCCAAGGCCGAGCATCTGCTGACCTTCAGCCGCAACCAAGCGCCGTTGCTGAACGGGCAACCGCTGCTGGAGCTGGCCGATGCCAATGGCTGGGTCGAGATCAATTCAATGCCGCTGTTTGGTGACAACCCGTTGAGCGGTGCCGAGGTATTTACCCGCAACGATGGCCAGCACGTCGCGGTGATCGCCTATGGCCCGAGCCTGAGCCAGGTCTTTGCCGAGCGCTTCTCCAACTACGCGGCAGCGGTGTTCATCCTGATGCTGGCAATGCTTGGCGCCTCGCAGCTGTTGATCCGCTTCCTGCTCAGCCAACTCAATACCTTGAAAGACGTCATGCTCCATGTCGAGCAAACCGGCGATCTGTCGGCGCGGGTGCCGCTGGCGTGCAAGGATGAAGTCGGGCAGATGGCCAACGCGTTCAACGCGATGCAGGCCGGTTACCAGCGCGTGGTCAACACCGTCGCCAGCACCGCCCGGCAACTGGATGTCGGTGCCGCACGACTGGCGTCGAGCATGAACGAGGTGCGCCACGGCATGCTTGGCCAGCAAAGCGAAACCGATCAGGCCGCCACGGCGATCAACGAAATGACCGCCACCGTCTACCACATCGCCCAGCACGCCGGCGCCACCCGCGACCTCTCGCAGAGCGCTGACACCTTGGCCGGCAGCGGCCAGGAAGTGGTCATTCGGGTGCAGAAATCGATTGCCGGGCTGTCCAGCGGGGTGCAGCAGACCGCCGAGATGATCCAGCGCCTCGCCGAGGACAGTCAGAAAATCAACGGCGTGGTCAGCGTGATTCACAGCATTGCCGAGCAGACCAATCTGCTCGCGCTCAACGCCGCGATTGAAGCCGCCCGGGCCGGTGAAATGGGCCGAGGCTTTGCCGTTGTCGCCGATGAAGTGCGCAACCTGGCCAAGCGTGTGCAGACGTCCACCGATGAGATCACGTTGATGGTTGCCGCATTACAAGCCGGGACGCGGGATGCGGTGGACTTCATGCAGGAAAGCTCGTTCAAGGCTGACGATTGCGTACAGCAGGCTCAGGAAGCCGGCGTTGCGTTGGGGCAAATCACCAGCGCGGTGGCGCAGATGCGCGAAAGCAATACGCAGATTGCCGTGGCGGCCGAGCAGCAAAGTCAGGTCGCAGAAGAGATGAATCGGGCGGTGGTGAGTATTCGCGATGTGACCGAAAACACGGTGCAGCAAACCGTGGACTCGGCGACCACCAGCAATGAGTTGGCGGCGTTGGCGGGAGAATTGAGCAAGGCCATCGGGCAACTCAAGCTGTAAGGGCCTCTTCGCGGGCAAGCCCGCTCCCACAGGATTAGCGCTATTTGGAGATTCGCGCATTACCTGTGGGAGCGGGCTTGCCCGCGATGGCGTCAGTTCAGTCACCTTCAATCTCGACCATGCCCACTATCACACCGATAGCCAACCTCGATTCGCCCCGCGCCACCGCCCCGCCTATTCTTAAATCATGTGTTCAACATGGATCGAGGATCAGCATCATGGGCAAACGTCACCCCAACCTTCCCGCCTGGCAATGGCGCGCGTACCCGGGCAATCACCAGCACCCGACCAACCTGGTCCTGCACCTGATTGCCGTGCCGCTGTTCATCGTGGCCTTTCTGCTGATTGTTTCCGGAGTGTTCAGTCTGAGCTTCGTCAACATCGCCATTGGCGTGATCGGCTTGCTCGCAGCACTGGGTTTACAACGTCACGGCCATAGCCTGGAGGCGCAAGCCTCCGAGCCGTTCAGTGATCGCAAAGATGCCGTATCGCGCTTGCTGGTCGAGCAGTTCCTGACCTTTCCAAGGTTTTTCCTGAGCGGTGGCTGGTGGCGCGCCTGGCGTGAGCGCCACCGTCGTCACTGATCAGGCGAAAATCGTCACGGTCTGCCGGCTCATGGCGATTAACTGACCGTCCGCGCTCCACAGCTTCGCCGCCGCGTGACCGTAGCCGTCGACGGCATACTCGATTTCAACCAAGTATTTGCACCAGTCCAGCGTGCTCAACGCCAGCAACGGCTGGACGAATTCGATAGTCCAGGTCAGCGTGCTGCCCATCGCGGGTTTGTTCAGGTGCGGCAACAGTGCCGGTGGCCAGGCGTCTACCAACGCCAGGATATGCGACTCGCTGACCGCCTCTTCCTTCACATCCCCACGCAATCGCACCCAACCGCCCATCTCGCGAGATTTGTTGCCGGTGAACGGCATGCCGCCTACTGCCCAGCGCATCGCCAGATGCCGCATGAATTCCGGAGTCACGCCCTTGATGTACGGCAGCTCCTGACACTCGTCCCAGTGCTTCATTTCAGGCGCTGGCTCAGCCGCGACCGTGACTTCGGAAGGACGCGAGGCACCGAAGCTGCCCTGGATCAACGTCACCACCTGGCCCTTTTGCAGCGCACGACCCAGCACCTGGCTGACGGCTTTGCCCTCGCGCAACACGTCGACTTCAAAACTGACCGGTACTTCGGGTTCGACCGGGCCGACAAAGGTGATCGCCAGCGAACGCACGGGCCGGTCCGCCGGGACTTTTGCGCGCATGGCTTCGTATTGCAACGCAGCGACAAGGCCTCCGAAACTGGCACGGCCCTGCGCCCATTCGGCCGGAATAGACAGCTCCAGCGGCTGACTGCGGACCGCGTCGAGCAGATCGGAAAAACGCATGAAAACCTCACAGACATGAAAAAGTTGTTGTGATCTTAATCAGCCAGCGAGGCCGGCACAGCGCTTATTCCGGCCAAATAGACTGACAGATAGGCCGAATAAATCCGCCCCCTGTAGGAGCTGTCGAGTGAAACGAGGCTGCGATCTCTTGATCTTCGGCGTCGGTAATGGCGCTAAAGATCAAGAGATCGCAGCCTCGTTTCACTCGACAGCTCCTACGGTGATTGAGGTTTTTTCAGGATTTGAAGCAGCGGGCGCTGAGTTTTTCGAGGACGCGGTCGGCACGCTCTTCGGCTTTGGTCATGGTGGTTTTCCAGACCGCGACACAGGGGCGCAAATCGGCTTCCTGTTCGGCCCTGGCCAGCCATTGGAAGCAATCATGCCAATCGCCCAGTGCAGCCTGCGCCGACTTGAGGCGCGGCATCGCCGCCTTCGGCAGACGATCAAGCTCGGGATAGGCTTCGATGCCATAGCGCACGCGTTTGATCAAAAGTCGCAGGCGATGGCGGTCGTGCGCGGGATCATGCAGTGCGACGTTTAGTTTTTCCCACTGCTTGGCCAGGCGCTTTTCGATGCGTTTGCGCAAACTCTTGAGTAATCCCTGGCGCTGTGAAGCCCGCAAAAAGCGCGGAAACGCGTCAAGGATCATCAACAAATGCGCCAACTCGGGACTGCCAGCCACCGCAGGGTATGCCTCGGCCATCTGCACCATGCGCCGATGCGCGGCCTCGGGTTGATCATGCTGGAGCAAGTACGCCGCCAGCACTTCCCGATCGCGCAACGGCGTGGTCAGTTCGCCAACGCGGGACGCCGCCGCTTCCACCTGCTCGACGCCGGGAAGACCGCGCAACGGCCGCAACAGGCTGCGTAGACGGCGGACCGTGGTGCGCAGGTCGTGCAATGCTTCGGGGTCAGTACGGGCACTCAAGCGCGCCTGACAGGCCAGCACGCGAACCTCCAGTCCCAGAACCTGTGCAACCAATCGGTCAACCATCGCAGACATCGCTAGCTCCTTGAAATCGAATGTGCGCTGATGACTACATCATGCCTCAACGACCGGCGCGCGACTCGCGGATGTAGAAACGAGCCTTCTCGGCTTTGCTGGCGCAACCTTCATAGGCTTCAAATTGTTGCTGGGTCTTGGCCCCGGTCAGCAGCGACAAAGCTTTGGAGTAACTGACAGTACCGGCAAAACCTTCGGCCTTGGCCAGATCCAGCTCGTGCCAGGCGGCATCGATCTGGCTGCCGCAGGTATCGCGGTAGGCCGTTTTTCCCGCACAACCAGCCAGTGCCAGAGCGATCAAGGGCACACAAATCCAGGCTTTCATCAATAACACCTCATGTCAGGGGAACAGTCGTGCAGGTAAGACGGTCTGGCGCGTGAAAAGTGCCTTTGATCGCCAGGGGAAACTATAGCGCTCGTAAGAATACCCATGTGCCGCCACGCAGTGTCGAAAAAACGACACCCTCGGCCGATCGAGCGACCTTGGCGATTGAAGCGCGCCCCTTGATGGGTGCATTGTTGAACCTTGTCAGACGAGGGCGATTCATGAAAAAGCGTGTCGCGCTGGTATTGGGCTCGGGTGGAGCACGGGGTTATGCCCATATCGGGGTCATCGAAGAGATCGAACGGCGCGGTTATGACATCGCCTGCATCGCCGGTTGTTCGATGGGCGCGGTGGTCGGCGGCATCTACGCCGCCGGCAAACTCGACGAATATCGCAACTGGATCGAGAGCCTGGACTACCTCGACGTCCTGCGCCTGGTGGACGTCAGTTTTCGTCTGGGGGCGATTCGTGGGGAAAAGGTCTTCGGGCAGATCCGCAAGATCGTCGGTGAAATCAACATCGAGGACCTGCGCATCCCCTACACGGCGGTGGCCACCGACCTGACCAACCAGCAGGAAATCTGGTTCCAGGAAGGTTGCCTGCACCAGGCCATGCGCGCCTCGGCGGCGATTCCCAGCCTGTTTACGCCAGTGATGCAAGGCAACCGGATGCTGGTGGACGGTGGCATTCTCAACCCTTTACCGATCGTGCCCGTGGTCTCGAGCCATTGCGACCTGATCATCGCGGTCAACCTCAACTCCACCAACCAGCGCCACTATCAACTGCCGGTGATCCAGCGCCCCGCCGCGTTCAAGACCCGTTTCGACAGCCTGATCAGTTCCCTGGGGTCAAAATTACCGTTCCGGCGCAAGCAGGCCGAACAATTGCTGCTGCTGGAAAAGGAAGCGCTGATGGCGGAAGCGGCCGAGATCAACCCCTGGATCGAATCCGCCGAACCCGAAGCCCAACAACCGGCTGCCGCCCCGGAGCGCGATGGCGCGCCGAAGTCGGCCACAGGCTCGTTCATCATCGACAACGTCGGCCCGGCGTCCTTGCTGGACCTGATCAACCAGAGTTTCGAGGTGATGCAGACGTCGTTGGCCCAGTACAAGATTGCCGGGTATCCACCGGACATCCTGATCAACGTGCCAAAGCGGGTGTGCCGGTTTTTCGAGTTTTACAAAGCGCCGGAGCTGATCGCGCTGGGGCGGGAAATTGCGCGGGACACGCTGGACCGGTATGAGAACGAGCGCGATTCCTGAAGTTCTCGAGTGATGTAACGGGCCCCATCGCGGGCAAGCCCGCTCCCACAGGTTTTGAGGTAACCACAACATCTGTGAACGACACTTATCCTGTGGGAGCCGGGCTTGCCCGCGATGGGGCCGGAACATCCAATACACAACCTAAAGGCTGAGTTCACTCAACAGCCGATACCCAACCCCCGCCTCGGTCACGATAAACCGCGGCTGGGTCGGATCGTCCGCCAGCTTCTGCCGCAAATGCCCCACCACAATCCGCAGATAATGGCTGTCGTCGGTATGGGTCGGGCCCCAAATATCTTTCAGCAATTGCTGCTGCGTGATCACCCGTCCCGGATGCCGCGCCAGTTGCGCCAGCACCGCGTATTCCTTGCGGGTCAGCGCGACCTCGCTGCCGTCGAGCAGCACCCGGCGATACGCCAGATCCACCGTCAACGGGCCAAACGTCAGCGCAGCCTGTTGAGCCTCGCCGACCGGGGCCTGGCGCAACAGGGCGCGCACCCGGGCGAGAAACTCCTGGATGCCAAACGGTTTGGTCACGTAATCGTTGGCGCCGCCATCCAGCGCCTGGACTTTCTGCCCTTCGCTGGCGCGCACCGAGAGCACCAGCACCGGCACCGTCGACCATTCGCGAAACTCCCGCAGTACTTGCTGGCCATCCATGTCCGGCAGGCCGAGGTCGAGCACCAGCAAATCGGGTTTGTTCAATGCCGCCTGCGCCAGGCCTTCGCTGCCGGTGCCGGCCTCCAGGACTTTGTAGCCTTGGGAAGCGAGGCTGATGCGCAGGAATTTGCGGATCTGCGGTTCGTCGTCGATGACCAAAATGGTCGCGGTCTGGCTCATGGTTTCGGATCGCAGCATAAAGATGTCCAGAGGGTATCAGGCTTCACTTTCAACGCTCAATTTCAGCGTCTGGCTGATCCTGCAAAGGTAAGTGCAGCGTGATGCAGGTGCCCCGCCCTTCGATGCCATCGGCGACGCTGATCCGCCCGCCATGGGCACCGACCATGCCCTGACAGATCGCCAGACCCAGCCCGGTGCCCTGCCCGCCGCGATCGCCTCGGGCGGCGGTGTAGAACATGTCGAAAATCTTGGCCCGCTCCTCTTCCGGAATCCCCGGTCCTTCATCGCTCACTGAAAAAAACAGCTCGTTGTCATCGACCCCGGCGCGTAATTGCACACGCCCATGGGCCGGGGAAAATCGCGCAGCGTTTTCCAGTACGTTGACCAACGCCTGCTCAATGAGCGCGGCGTGCACATAGAGCAGCGGCAATTCGGGCGGCACTTCGGTGCTGACCTGTAACGGCGCCAGCACCGCACGCAGGCGATTGAGCGAACTGCCGACAATGTCGGCCGGCGACACCCAGTCCCGCGCCAGCTTCAGGGCGCCGTGACCGAGGCGTGTCATGTCCAGCAGGTTTTGAATGTAGCGATCGAGGCGTTCGGCTTCATCGCGGGTGCCTTCGAGCAGTTCGCGGCGATCCTCCAGCGGAATCGCTTCGCCGAGGGCCAGCAGGCTGTCGATGCTGCCGCGCATGGAGGTCAGCGGCGTGCGCAAATCGTGGGACACCGAGGCCAGCAGCGCACTGCGCAACTGTTCGGTTTCGCCGTGCAGCCGCGCCGCTTCCAGGTCTTCGGCCAGTTGCGCACGGGCCAGGGCCTGAGCCAGCGGCTGGCTCAACGCGGTCAACAAGCGCCGCCGCTGCCCGCTCAGAGTCTGGCCCTCTTTGGCGCACACGCCGAGCAACGCCAGCGGCCCGTCTTCCACCGACAGCGGCCACCACCACCAACGCCCGAACGGCAGCGTGCCGGTGCCCGCTCCCGCCGGTTGGTCATGTTGCCAGGCCCAATCAGCGGCGGCGCGTTCGGCTTCGGAAAACTCCAGCGGGCCACCGGTTTCGACTTTCCAGCCGCCCTGGCCGTCCCGATTGAGCAGGCATAATTTCAGATCGCTCCAGCCATTCAGGTGCTGGGCAGCGGCGCTGACCACAGCCTGGCGGTCGGTGGCGGCGGTCAGTTTGCGCGACAGGTCGAGCAGTTCGGTGGTCTCTTCCTGGGTGTCGCGCAACGCCTGCAATTGCCGCCGTTGGCGTGCCGCCAGGTTACCGGTGAGGGCCGCCATCAGCAGGAAGAACAGCAAGGTCAGCACATCTTCTTCGCGCTGGATGCTGAAGGAAAAATTCGGCGGAATGAACAAAAAGTCGTAAGTCAGAAACGACAGCGCCGCACAGGCCAACGCCGGACCAAGACTGCTGCGCACCGCGACCAGCAACACCGCCGCGAGGAACACCAGCGAGATGTTCGGCAGCGGCAAGACACTCGCCACAGCCCAGGCCAATCCACTGGCCAACACCGTCGCCACCACCGCCAGCGCGTAGTCGAACCAGACCAGCGACTGCGACGAACGCTGACGCGGCTGATTCGGTTCGTGATCACTGTCGAGCACGTTGATTTCCAGCCCGCGCGCATCGCGCAGCAAGCGTGACGCCAACCCGCCGCCGAACAAGCGACGACGCAAACACGGACGGGACTGGCCGACCAACACCAGACTGGCGCGGCGTTCGGCGGCGTGCTGGATCAGCGTCTTGGCAACCTCGCCTGCGCGCAGCAACACCACTTCGCCACCCAGGCGCTCGGCCAACTGCTGGGCGCTTTGCAGGCGCAAGCGCGATTGCTCGTCACGCACACGGCCGTTGTCCACATGCACCAGGCTCCACGGCAGGTGTCGACGCTGGGCGACGCGGCTGGCGTGACGCACCAGGCGCTCGGCCTGGGCATCGCCATCGACGCCCACCAACAAGCGACCGCGCACCGCCGGCGCGTCCTGACCGAGTTGGCGATAACCCTGGGCCAGATCATCGTCGACCTGGGCGGCGGCGGTTTGCATCGCTAGTTCGCGCAGGGCGGTGAGGTTGGTCTGGGTGAAGAAGGCGTCGATGGCTGCCCGCGCCTGCTCCGGCACGTAGACTTTACCGTCGCGCAGACGCTCGAGCAGTTCGCGCGGCGGCAGGTCGATCAGCAACAGTTCGTAGGCTTCCTGCAGCACCCAGTCCGGCAGGGTTTCACGAACCTGTACGCCGGTGATGCCGCGCACTTGATCGTTGAGGCTTTCCAGGTGCTGGACGTTGACCGTGGTGAACACGTCGATGCCGGCGGCGAGCAGTTCCTGGATGTCTTGCCAGCGTTTGGTGTGACGACTGCCCGGAGCATTGGTGTGGGCCAGTTCGTCGACCAGCACCAGTTTTGGCTTCGCTGCGAGCAGGCCGTCGAGGTCCATTTCTTCGAGCATCACGCCACGGTATTCCGAGCGCACCAAGGGCTGTTGCGGCAAGCCGCCGAGCAGCGCCTCGGTCTCGGCGCGACCGTGGGTTTCGACCACGCCGGCGATGACTTTTACGCCCTGGCGCATTTGCGCATGAGCCGCTTGCAGCATGGCGTAGGTCTTGCCAACGCCGGGCGCGGCGCCGAGGAAAACCTTGAGCCGGCCACGGCCATCGCGGGGCAGGTCTGCTAACAACGCATCGGCGCGGCCGGAGTCACTCATGCTTGAAGCTCTCTCTCATTCTGATGTTGATGCAGTGACTGTCAGGCCCTCTTCGCGGGCAAGCCCGCGATTGGCGGCACCACAGATTTACAGTTTTTCCAGCGCCATGTTCAACGCCAGCACATTCACCACAGGCGGGCCAACGAGCGGCTGCTCGATGTGCGCATCCAGCAGTTGCTGAAGCGTCGTCACTGGAAGATTACGCGCCGCCGCGACACGCGCCAGTTGATAGGCAATCGCCGCCGGAGGCAAGTGGGGATCGAGACCACTGCCGGAGGTGGTCAGCATCGCCAATGGCACCGGACCCTGGCCTGGCACCAGCAGTTTATTGGCATCGTCGATCACCCGAGTGGCCAAGGCCGGGTTGCTCGGCGAGAAGTTACTCGCGCTGCTCGACACGGTGGCAAAGGCACCGGCTGATGGCCGTGGATGGAACCAGGCGTCACCGACAAAATCCTGAGCGATCAGTGACGAGCCGCGGACTTTGCCAGCAGCGTCGCGCACCAGGCTGCCATTGGCCTGATCCGGGAAAGCGACCTGGGCGACACCGGTGACGACCAATGGGTAGGCGACGCCGGTAATCAGGGTCATCAGGACCAGCAGGCTCAGGGCCGGACGTATCATTGTGGACATTTCAAACTCCTCGAATTCGTAAAGTGCTCACTCAGGAGCACCGAGTTGCTCTCATCGCGGCAAGCCCCGCGAAGGCGGTGTGTCTGACACACCGCCGTTCCGGGTCAAACCAGATGCAACGCCGTCAACAACATATCGATAGCCTTGATGCCCACGAACGGCACCAGAAGCCCGCCCAGGCCATAGATCAGCAGATTGCGTCGCAACAGCGCCGCCGCACTTGCCGCCTGCACCCGCACGCCGCGCAGCGCCAGTGGAATCAGCACCACAATGATCAAGGCGTTGAACACGATGGCCGACAGGATCGCGCTCTGCGGACTGGTCAGATGCATGACGTTCAACACGCCCAGTTGCGGATAGATCGAGGCGAACAGCGCCGGCAGGATCGCGAAGTATTTGGCCACGTCGTTGGCGATGGAAAAGGTCGTCAGCGCGCCACGGGTCACCAGCAATTCCTTGCCGATCTGCACCACGTCCAGCAGCTTGGTCGGATCGCTGTCGAGGTCGACCATGTTCGCCGCCTCGCGCGCCGCCTGGGTGCCGTCGTTCATCGCCATGCCCACATCCGCCTGGGCCAGGGCCGGGGCATCGTTGGCGCCGTCGCCGCACATCGCGACCAGGCGACCGTCGTTCTGCTCGTGACGAATGCGCGCCAGTTTTTTCTCCGGCGTGGCTTCGGCCAGCACGTCGTCGACGCCCGCTTCGGCGGCAATCGCCGCGGCGGTCAGCGGGTTGTCGCCGGTGACCATGACCGTGCGAATCCCAAGTTTGCGCAGCTCGGCGAAACGCTCGCGAATGCCGGGTTTGACCACGTCCTTGAGGTGGATCGCACCGAGCAATTTACCTTCGGCGCAAACCAGCAACGGCGTGCCGCCGCTCTGGGCGATCTTGTCGATTTCCCGCGACAGGGCTGGTGCCATGTCAGCACGTTTCAGGCCGACGAACGCCAGCAGCGAATCCACCGCGCCCTTGCGATACACGCGGCCCTGATAGTCGACGCCAGAGAGGCGGGTTTCAGCGCTGAACGGCACAGCGGTCAACACATCGGCCGCTGGCTCGGATTGTGGGTGGGTCCCACGCAGGTATTCGACGATGGATTTGCCTTCAGCCGTGTCATCGGCCAACGAGGCAAATAACGCACCTTCGGCCAGCTCCTTGGCAGTGACGCCCGGTGCCGGATGAACCGCTGTGCAACGACGGTTACCAAAGGTGATGGTGCCTGTCTTGTCCAGCAGCAGGACGTGTACGTCCCCCGCCGCTTCCACAGCGCGACCGGATTTGGCGATCACGTTCAGGCGCACAAGACGGTCCATCCCGGCGATCCCGATGGCGGACAGCAAGCCGCCAATCGTGGTTGGAATCAGCGTGACCAATAACGCCACCAGGAACACCAGCGGCAGGTTGCCGTTGGCGAAGTGGGCGAACGGTTGCAGCGTCACGACCACCAACAGGAAGATCAGGGTCAGGCCGATCAGCAGGATGTCGAGCGCGACCTCGTTCGGGGTTTTCTGCCGTTTGGCACCCTCGACCAACGCAATCATACGGTCCAGTGTCGACTCACCGGGGTTGGCGGTGATGCGCACCAGCAGCCAGTCGGACACCAGCCGCGTGTTGCCGGTGACGGCGGAACGGTCGCCACCGGATTCGCGGATCACCGGCGCGGATTCACCGGTAATTGCCGCTTCGTTGACCGCGGCAATACCTTCAATCACCTCGCCGTCGCCGGGGATCATTTCCCCTGCTTCGACGCGGACCACATCGTCTTTGCGCAGACTGGTGGCCGGCACCACTTGGAAGCTGCCGTTGCTGGTTTTGCGGCGCGCGCTCAAGCCCTCGCTGCCGGCCTTGAGGCTGTCGGCGCGAGCCTTGCCACGCCCTTCGGCCAAGGCTTCGGCGAAGTTGGCAAAGAGCACGGTGAACCACAACCACAGGGCGATTTGCGCGGCGACGAAGGTCGGCACGGCGGTGTCGGGAATGAAGCACAGCACGGTGGTCAGGATCGCGGTCAGCTCGACCACCAGCATCACCGGCGCACGCTGCAACTGTCGAGGGTCGAGCTTGACGAAGGCTTGCACCAGCGCCGGACGCCACAGGGCCGAGATCGCGGTTTTCGGTTGTTCCGGCGTCTTGACGACGGCGGTTTTGCTTACAGGCATATTCATGATGGATTCCTTAGAAGCCCATACTCAGATGTTCGGCAATCGGGCCCAGCGCCAGCGTCGGCAAGAAGGTCAAACCACCCACCAGCAAAATGGTCACGGTCAGCAACGTCACGAACAACGGACCATGGGTCGGGAAGCTGTTCTGGCCGATCGGTGCTGTTTTCTTCATCGCCAGGCTGCCGGCCAACGCCAGTACCGGGAGGATGTAACCGAAGCGACCGATCAACATGCCAAGACCGAGCATCAAGTTGTGGAACGTGGTGTTGGCACTAAAGCCGCCGAACGCCGAACCGTTATTCGCGCTGGCCGAGGTGTAGGCGTAGAGCAACTGACTGAAACCGTGGGCGCCGGGGTTACTCACCGCCGCAACAGGACCAGGCAGGCTCGCGGCAATCGCGCCCAGCACCAGCACGCCGACCGGCATTACCAGCAAGGTCACCACCAGCAGTTGCACTTCCCGCGCTTGCAGTTTCTTACCGAGGTATTCCGGGGTGCGGCCGATCATCAGGCCGGCGAGGAACACGGCGATCAGCACGTTGAGCAACATGCCGTAGAGCCCGGCACCGACGCCGCCGAAGATCACTTCGCCGACCATCATGTTGACCATCGCGACCATGCCGCTCAGCGGGTTGAGGCTGTCGTGCATGCCGTTGACCGAACCGTTGGACGCCGCCGTGGTAGTCACCGACCACAGCACGGTGGCGGTGGTGCCGAAGCGCGCTTCCTTGCCTTCAAGCGGCGCGGTCTGTTCAACGGCGACGTTGTTCAGGCTCGGGTTCGGCTGATATTCAGCCCACAGCGACGTCGCACCGCCGATCAGGAACAGCGCCAGCATGCAGGCGATGATTGCGCGGCTCTGACGCAGGTCTTTCACGTAATGGCCGAAGGTGAACACCAGGGCGACCGGGATCAGAATGATCGAGGCCAGTTCGAACAGGTTGCTCCACGCCGTCGGGTTCTCGAACGGATGCGCCGAGTTGACGCCGAAGAAGCCACCGCCGTTGGTGCCCAGTTGCTTGATCGCAATCTGGCTGGCGGCCGGGCCGAGCGGGATCACCTGATCGACACCTTGCATCGTCACGGCATTCACATACTGCGCGAAGGTTTGCGGTACGCCTTGCCAGACCAGGTACAACGCCAGCAGCAGGCACAGCGGCAGCAAGCCGTAGAGGGTCGCGCGGGTCATGTCGACCCAGAAGTTACCCAGGGTCTTGGTCGACTTGCGACCGATACCGCGGCACAACGCAACCAATACTGCCAGGCCGGTCGCGGCGCTGACGAAGTTCTGCACGGTGAGGCCGACCATCTGGCTCAGGTAGCTCAGCGACGCTTCACCGCTGTAGGACTGCCAGTTGGTGTTGGTCATGAAGCTGACGGCGGTGTTGAACGCCAGTGTCCACTCCTGACCCGGCAGGTTCTGCGGGTTGAGCGGCAAGTGGTCCTGGAACAGCAGGATCATGAACAACAGCAAGAAGCCTGCGAGGTTGAAGGCGAGCAAGGCCAGGGTGTATTTCTGCCAGCTCTGTTCGGCCTGCGGATCAACGCCGGCCACCCGATAACAACCGCGCTCGACCGGTCCAAGGATGGGCGACAGCCAAGTGCGCTGACCTTCCATGACCTTGTAGTAGAACCGCCCCAGAAACGGTGCCGGGATCAGCACCAGGGCGAAGAAGGCGAGGATCAGCCAATAGTCATAACTGTGCATAGCCGCTCCTAGTTCCGGTCCGCGCGCAACAGCGCAACCAACAGATAAATGAACAGCCCCACTGCCAATAGCAGTGACACCCCGTCCAGAACGCTCATGGAAGTTCTCCGTGTTACGGCGTATTGCCGCGTGTGGAGTCATTGTCGGCAGGGAGGCTGTAAAGGAACGAGACCGAGGGGGTTGGCTGGGCATAAAGAAAGCGTAAAGAGTGGGTTTACGCGGGGGTTACAGGGAGGTTTTGTTGTGTCTGGGCGGGCCTCTTCGCGGGCAAGCCCGCTCCCACATTTGAAATGCGTTTGCCCATACAACGCGATCCCTGTGGGAGCGGGCTTGCCCGCGAAGGCGGCATTACAGGCACCCACGCCCTCAGCTGGCGCACCAAAATGCGCACATCCAGCGTCGAACATCCCCGATACGACACCTTTTGGCGCTTTACGACCGCTATCCGAACACTGGCACGCCCACTGCAAACGCCCTCCCCGACGCTTTCCAAACCGTTCAGGGAGCAAACGCATGAACACACAACTCAAACCCACACTCGGCACGTTGCACTTGTGGGGCATCGCCGTCGGGCTGGTGATTTCCGGTGAATACTTCGGTTGGAGTTATGGCTGGGGTGTGGCCGGGACGCTGGGTTTTCTGGTGACCTCGTTTATGGTCGCCACGATGTACACCTGCTTCATCTTCAGTTTCACCGAGTTGACCACCGCGATTCCTCACGCGGGCGGTCCCTTTGCCTACAGCCGCCGCGCCTTTGGCGAAAAAGGCGGATTGATTGCCGGACTGGCGACACTGATCGAATTCGTCTTCGCGCCGCCGGCGATTGCCTTGGCCATCGGCGCTTACCTCAACGTGCAATTCCCGGCCCTCGACCCGAAACACGCAGCGGTCGGCGCTTACATCGTGTTCATGGGGTTGAACATTCTCGGGGTGAAATTGGCGGCAACCTTCGAACTGGTGGTCTGCGTGCTGGCCGTCGCCGAGTTGCTGGTATTCATGGGCGTGGTCGCTCCAGCGTTCAGCTTCAGTAACTTCGCGCTCAATGGCTGGGCCGGTTCCGATGTGTTCGGGGCGCCGGCGATAGCCGGGATGTTCGCGGCGATTCCGTTTGCCATCTGGTTCTTCCTGGCAATCGAAGGCGCAGCGATGGCCGCCGAAGAAGCCAAGGACCCCAAGCGCACGATTCCCAAGGCCTACATCAGCGGCATTCTGACCTTGGTGTTGCTGGCGATGGGCGTGATGTTCTTTGCCGGTGGCGTCGGCGACTGGCGCACCCTGTCGAACATCAACGATCCGCTGCCACAAGCCATGAAAACCGTGGTCGGCGAAAGCTCGGGCTGGTTGCACATGCTGGTATGGATCGGCCTGTTCGGTCTGGTGGCGAGTTTCCACGGGATCATCCTGGGTTACTCTCGGCAGTTCTTCGCCCTCGCCCGGGCCGGTTACCTGCCCAAATCCCTGGCCAAGCTCTCGCGCTTCCAGACGCCACACCGGGCGATCATCGCGGGCGGCGTGATCGGTATTGCGGCGATCTACAGCGACGGTTTGATCAACCTCGGCGGCATGACCCTGACGGCGGCGATGATCACCATGGCCGTGTTCGGCGCGATCGTGATGTACATCATGAGCATGCTCAGCCTGTTCAAGTTGCGTAAAACCGAACCGAACCTGGAACGCACTTTTCGCGCGCCGTGCTATCCACTGGTGCCGATGATTGCGCTGGTACTGGCCGTGGTGTGCCTGGTGGCGATGGCGTGGTTCAACGCACTGATCGGGGTGATTTTCCTCGGCTTCATGGCGGTGGGTTTCGTGTACTTCATGCTCACCGCACAACTGCGCGCCGATGCGCCAGCGGACGCCATGCTGACCGGGCTATAAACAGCTCACTGGCTGCACTCATATCAGGCATAGAATGGAACCACTGCGATTTTCCATCGCTCAAAGTGGTATGCACGATCGGTTGGCGAAATCCGCCCACCGTCCTGCCCTCAAGGAGAGCCCTATGCCCTGGTATGCCTGGTTGATTCTGGTCGTTGCAATCGGCTCGATCGTTGGCGGTTTGATGATGTTGCGCGACACCGCCACCAAGGTCGATCTGACCGAAGAACAACGTAAACGTGTCGCGGAACGTAACGCACAAGCGGACGCCAAGGATGCGCAGGACCGCTGAACAAAAACCCTGTCGCTCTTAATGAACGACAGGGTTTTGCGTGGCTACTTTTCCCAATCCGCCTTGGCAATGTGCAAGCCGTGCAGCCCTTTGTAGGCCGCGCGCTCGGGCTGGCTCCAGCCCTCGAGCAAAGATTCCTCCAACCTATAAATCTCCACCCCCAGCGGGCGACAGACGCTTAGCGGATCCTGCGCATCGGGCCCCCACATGGCCAGCGACAGGTCACCGCCCGGGCAGGTCGAAAGCGCGCACAGCAAATCGATCTCGGCAAAGAACTCCAGATAATCGCCTTTCTGCGCCGGACAGGCTTTCATGAAGTACATGTCGTCGTGGTTCAGGCCCGTGCACTGGAAAATGTTCAGCACGTCATGCACGTCAAATTCGGTCAGGCCATGGGGCA
Source organism: Pseudomonas arsenicoxydans (assembly GCF_900103875.1). NCBI lineage: Bacteria > Pseudomonadati > Pseudomonadota > Gammaproteobacteria > Pseudomonadales > Pseudomonadaceae > Pseudomonas > Pseudomonas arsenicoxydans. Next base: position 5,678,758 of record NZ_LT629705.1, read on the forward strand.
ACACGGCGCGAGTCAGGTTGGAATGGCAGTGATGGTGGAAGTCCTCGCCGGTGAGCATTTTGTTCACGTAGGGGTCGCAGCGCGTGCCGAGCAAATCGTGCAAACGACCGCCATGTTCATCGATGCCGTATCCGGCCAGGCTGTCGTCGGTAATCGTCACCAGCGGCCGTAAAAATGGCAGGTTCGACCAGAGCCGGTCATGGGTGCTGACATGCGCGCCTTGCAACTGCCGGGTCCGCGCCGCCCACAGACGTTCGCGTGGGTCGTTGGCATTCCAGACGTTGAAGTCGCCGACTTGCGGGCCGACCGGCGTGGTCACCCGAAACACATGCCCGGCTGGCACGTTCCAGGCCCGACCAGTGCGGATCGGCACTTCGAACTGCTCGATCAACGTGCGCCCCTCCTTCGCATCGCGGATCCGCTCGTAGAAGGCGGTGTCCACCTGCAAGGCCGAGCCTTTGCTGACTTGATAGGCCGCCGGATAGTCTTTGTACATGGCACGAATCCTCGATCAGTGATGGGAAGGAGCAAGCATTTGCAAAAGGAGGTGTTCGGAATCGTCGAGATAAAGGCTCATGGCATCTTGAGCCGCGGCCTTTTCGCCCTCGGTCAGCAGGTCATGAATCTGCCGGTCTCGAGCCAGCCAGGGCGCCTGAAACCGTGATTCATCCGGCGCGGAGCAAAACACCAGGCGCAGTTGCGCAACGATGTTGGTGAAAAACTCATCGAACAACGAACTGCGCAGCAAACCGACAATGTGTTGATGAAAGGCCAGGCTGTGGGTCCCGACGGCGCGCCAGTCCTCACGCTCGCGAGCAAGCTCGGTGGCTTCCAGGGCTTGGAGCATGCGATCGGACTGATAGCTGCGCAGCGGCAGACTGGCACTGATGGCTTGCAATTCGAGGGTGCGACGCACGTTGAACAAGTCCCGCACGTCATCGACACCCAGCCTGCGCACCATAACGCCCTTGTTGCGCACGTAACGGGTCAGGCCTTCCTGCCCCAGGCGATGCAACGCCTCGCGTATTGTATTGCGAGAGGCGTTGTAGGCGGACACCAGATCGTTCTCTACCAACGCCATGCCAGGCAGTAAACGGCCGCCAATGATGTCGGCACGTAGCTCCAATGTGATGTGGTCGGCCAGCGACATACCACTGTTCATATTCATCGCCTCAGGATTGTTCAACAATCGTCAGCTAATGAGTAATCACTATTCGTGCCACCACTGGGAATACCCTTCGACCAAGATCGACGCATCTGCATGCTTTTTAGAAGTAGAAGTACAGTCACCATCCCATTTTCATTGGTTAAGATGGCGCATTGTTGCGGAGATACACGATGCGTTACTCGCAGGACCATAAAGCCCAGACACACCAACGCATAATCAAAGAAGCTTCAGTACGATTTCGCCGTGACGGTATCGGCGCGACCGGCCTGCAACCGCTGATGAAAGCATTGGGATTGACGCACGGCGGCTTTTACTCACACTTCAAGTCCAAGGACGAGTTGGTGGAGAAAGCCCTGCAGGCTGCCGGTGAACAGTGCGACGTTGTCTGCGCCGAGCTGTTCGCTCAGGAACATCCGCTGGAAGCGTTCATCGACACCTACTTGTCACAATGGCACCAGACTTCACCCCATGAAGGTTGCCCGCTGCCGACCATGTCATCGGAACTGGGATTGCGCGGACAACCCAGCCCGACTTCCGATGCGGTGCTCCACGCAAGGCTTGAACAAGTACAAGGCACGCTTGAAGGTGAAGACGCCGCTGATCGCAGCATCGTCATAATGTCCGCCCTGGTCGGGGCGTTGCTGCTATCGCGCAGTGTCGAGAACCCGGACCTGGCCCAGCGGATTCTCGACGTGACCGGCGAGTTTCTCAAACAGCCTCTGGCTTAACCCTCCCAGCGCTTGAACAGCACGCTGGCGTTCACACCGCCAAAACCAAAGCCGTTGGACAATGCATACTCGATAGCCATCGGCCGTGCCTGACCGTGGACGATGTCTACGCCTTGCGCCGCTGGATCCGGGTTTTCGAAGTTGAGGGTCGGTGGAACGATCTGATCGCGGATCGCCAACAGGGTAAAAATCGCCTCGATCCCGCCTGCTGCGCCAAGCAAATGCCCGGTCGCCGACTTGGTCGAAGTCACCGCAATCTTGTTGTCCGAACCAAACAACGACTTGATCGCCGCCAACTCTCCAAGGTCGCCCACCGGAGTGGAGGTGGCATGAGCGTTGAGATGCTGCACCTGTGCAGCCGAAATGCCTGCCTGGGCCAACGCCAACGACATTGCCCGACGCGCACCGCTGCCGTCTTCAGGGCCCGCGGTCAGGTGAAAGGCGTCCGCAGTGGTGCCGTAACCGACCAGTTCAGCCAAGGGTTGAGCACCGCGAGCCAGCGCATGGTCCAGTGATTCGATCACCAGAAGGCCAGCGCCCTCACCCATCACGAAGCCATCACGGCCACTGTCGAACGGCCTTGAGGCACGCTCCGGAGTGTCGTTGTAACCGCTGGACAACGCGCGAGCCGCGGCGAACCCGGCAAGACTGACGCGATCGATCGCAGCCTCCGCGCCACCGCACACGGCGATGTCCGCCTCACCACATCGAATCAGCCGCGCGGCGTCTCCAATCGCCTGCACCCCGGCCGCACACGCCGTCACCGGAGCACCCAACGGGCCCTTGAATCCATGCTGGATCGACACATGGCCGGCCGCCAGGTTGACCAGAAATGAAGGAATGGTGAACGGCGACAAACGTCGCGGGCCGCGGCTGTCGGTGGTCCGAACCGCATCGGCAATCGCACCGAAACCACCGACGCCCGAGCCGATGATCGTGGCCGTGCGTTCCTGGGCATTGGCATCCTGAGCTTGCCAGCCGGCCTGCTCCAACGCCTGACGCGCAGCTTCCATGGCAAACAGGATGAAGCGGTCCATCTTCTTCTGCTCTTTGGGCGGCGTCGCACGATCCGGGTCGAAACCCGCCTCGGGATCCTCCGCCAACGTCTGCACTGCGCCTCCGACCTTGGCAGGTAGATCAGCGACCACCTCGTCAGGCAACTGACGCAAACCGGAGCGCCCCGCCAACAGACGCTCCCACACGGCCTCAACGCTGCTACCCAGCGGAGAAACCAGCCCCATGCCTGTTACCACTACTCGACGATCACTCATACCGCATTTACCTCAAACCGATTGAAGGCGCCTCACTTGTAGCGCGCGGCGGCCGTACTTTTGGAAAGATTCGGCGCCATGACCAGGCGAGCCTTTACAAAGTCGTCCCACTCCGCGGCGTTTGGCAACGATGGAATGGTGACCAGCTCACCTTGGTCCAGGCCGGATAACGCCGCATCGACCATTTCCCCCGCCTCCATCACCATATCCGCCGGAATCTGTGTTGCATCGATACCGGAACGCTCCCAGATCTCGGTGCGTGTTACGCCTGGCAACACCGCCTGCACTTTGACCCCGGTGCCTTCCAGCTCCGCATTCAACGACTGGGTCAGGCTTAACACATAAGCCTTGCTGGCGCTGTAAGTCGCATTGAATCGCTCGGGGAACAACGCCACCACCGAGGCAATATTGATGATAGAGCCGCGCCCGGCCTTGGCAAAACTGGCGGCTGCTGCTGATGCCAGGCGGGTGACTGTCGTAACGTTCAGCTGGATCAGGCGCTCCAGTTGCTCCATGTCGGCGTTTGCCAACAAACCATCGGCAGCTACGCCTGCGTTGTTGAGCAACAGGCTGATACTCGAATCACTGCGAAGCCGTTGCTCAACCTTCAGCACATCATCCCGTTGTGTGAGATCCGCCTTGAGCACTTCCACCTTGATGCCATGCTCGGCGCGCAACGTGCTCGCCGCAGCCTCCAGCCGCTGCTCGTCACGAGCAACCAGCAACAAATCAAAACCACGAGCTGCCAAACGCTCAGCGTAAATGGCACCGATACCGGAGGATGCTCCGGTGACGAGGGCTGTACCTTGGGTCTGGAGAGTGTTCATGAGTGTGCTCCTGAGAGATGCGATAGAGAGATGAGCGCTTGGGCGCATCAGCAAATAGGAGAATTATTATAGGCATAATCTTAAAGCAATATGATAGCCGTAATTTTTTTGACTCCGATGAAAGGCACGCCACCTCGCTTTACGCCACAATGCAAAAAGGCCGGTCAATGACCGGCCTCTCGGCGTTGATGTTAAAGCTTAGTTCACTTCCAGCTTCTCGCGATTCTTATCCAGGATCGCTTTACCGATGCCTTTCACTTCCAGCAATTCGTCTACGGACGAAAATGGACCATTACTGTCACGATAAGCAACAATCGCCTTGGCCTTGGCTTCCCCGATACCGGACAGCTCACGCTGCAGGGTGGGTGCATCAGCGCCATTAAGATCGACTTTTCCAGTTTGCGCTTGAGGGGAAACTTCCAGCACCAAAGGTGCGTTGCCTGTCTCAGGCTTCACCGTAGGCGCGGCAATTGCAGCAATAGAGGCGCTGGTGAGCAGGGCAAAAACCAGGGAGTAGAAATAACCAGTACGCATAATTGAAGCTCCATGACATCGATTAGGAAAGCAGCTTTTCCGAAGCTGCCCTCCAAACTTAGGCGATGTGGTGGAGCTGTCAAAAGTGTGTCTATTGCAGGATGTGAAACAATCAGGGTTCGAGACGGCGTTGCTGGTAGATCCAGTCGACGATCTCGCCGTCGGGGGTGTAGCCGCTGACTGTTTCGCGAAGGAGTTGGCGGACGCGGGCGTAGTCGTCCTCTTCTACAGCCCCCAGCAACTCCGCCAAACGCCCCTTGAGGACATCCCAGGGTAGATGGTCTTCGTTAGCGCTCATGATCATCGGATGCTGGGTAGCCGCGACGTTGTCACCGATCAACAACTCCTCATAGAGTTTCTCGCCCGGGCGCAGACCGGTGAATTCAATAGAGATGTCCCCTTGTGGGTTCTTCTCCGAACGAATACTCAACCCCGACAGGTGAATCATTTTTTCAGCCAGTTCGACTATCTTCACCGGCTCGCCCATGTCCAGGACAAACACATCGCCGCCCTGCCCCATGGAGCCAGCCTGGATGACCAATTGCGCGGCTTCGGGAATGGTCATGAAATAACGAGTAATCTTCGGGTGGGTAACCGTCAACGGACCACCGGATTTGATCTGGCTGTGGAACAGCGGGATGACTGAGCCCGACGAACCCAACACATTGCCGAAACGAACCATGGTGAAACGGGTTTTGTTGACGCGCGAAACATTGCCTTTGTCGCCGAACAAGACTGGGGCGATTTCGCGGCTCAGGGCTTGAAGGGTCAACTCGGCAAGTCGCTTGGTACTCCCCATCACATTGGTCGGTCTTACTGCCTTGTCGGTGGAGATCAATACGAAGTTGGAAACACCAGCTTGCACCGCAGCCTGAGCGGTATTAAGTGTGCCCATGACATTATTGAGCACCCCTTCGGCGATGTTGTGCTCGACCATGGGTACGTGCTTATAAGCCGCCGCGTGATAAACGGTATCCACACGCCAGGTCTTCATCACATCAAGGAGCTTGTGTGGATGACGGATCGACCCCAGAACCGGCAACAACCTGACCGGCAATGACTCGCGTAGGATTCGTCTCTCCAGTTCGGAGAGGATGGTGTACAGATTAAACTCGCTGTGATCAAACAACAGTAATGTCGTAGGCGCCAACTCAATGATCTGCCGGCATAGCTCAGAACCAATGGAACCGCCAGCACCGGTCACCATGACCGTTTGACCCTTGATGCAATGCTCCAGCAAAGCGTGCTGTGCTGGAACGGCATCTCGCCCCAGCAAGTCGGCGATATCTACTTCTTGGATATCATCGACTTTGACCCTGCCGCTGGCCAGATCCATGAAGCCGGGCACACTGCGCACGTGTAACGGAAACCCTTCCAGGAAGCCGAGGATTTCTCGACGGCGCCCACGGCTCGAAGAAGGAACGGCAAGCAGGACCTCCTGAGCCCCGGTCACATCTATCATCTGTTGAATTTGTTTAGGTTTGTAGACTTGCAACCCCGAAATGACCCGGTCGGCAATACCAGCATCGTCATCGATAAACGCTACAGGGCGCATTACACGCCCCATACGTAGCGCGGCAACCAACTGATTACCGGCAGCGCCCGCACCATAGATGGCAACTTTCGTCAGGCCATCTTCGCGGCGGGAGAAAGGCTTTCTGTTAGACGCCGAAAACCAGTCGCCCATAAAATAGTGGCGCATACCCAGACGCAGGCCACCAATGATGACCAGGCTGAGCCACCAATAGTTGAAGACGATGGACCTCGGCACCACGGCCTGATGGTTGCTGTACCAGTAAACAATGACGGAAAGTATCAAGGAAGATAACGTGACGGCCTTGAATATCTCGATGAGCGCATCATTGCCAAAGTAGCGCATCACCGCACGATACATGCCAAACCGGATAAACAGCGGAATGGCGATCAGCGGAGCACTGACGAACAACCACAAATGCTCGCGGAATGGATTCACCATGTCGTCGATGCCCAGCCGCACGATAAATGCCATCCACAGGGCACCCCAGACCAATACTACGTCAGTAAAAACCTGGATCATCCGTTTCCGCCGACGCGGTAACGCCAGCAAAAACGCGCGTAATCTATCCATATACCCCTTTACCAATCCGGCCTACTCCCTTGGGTTAATCGGCAGCCTCATTGTACGTAGGGGGAGGAGTATCGTCACAGAAAAATCACAATTCGTCTGCGTCGAATCGGAAAAGCACAGAGAATTCGCTATGTGACTGCCCAAGTCAACGCCAAATAGAACCATCATGCGACACCGTCGACCGCCCCCACACCTGTACCTGCGGCGCCCCTCTCTGCAGTGAGGGACTCAATTTGATGTTTTGTGCCGTGTCTCTATTCGCCGAACGACCGGTAAATCAATCACTATTTTTCAGCAACAACTACTGGACAACCTCAAACACTTGCACGGTTGGCATATCGCATACGCTTTTAAAGTGTTGGTTGTTAAACGCACCTGTTCCAGCCAATTCAATCCGGGCGGCACGGTCGTTTTTTTTGACACCACTAGTTTTTCATCAGTTGAAGCCAGTACTTTCTCAAACTCATTTCGAGGTAACGAACCCGGCATCGTTTTATCAAGAACAATAAAATCCAAGGGCCGATCACAATATTTTCCAGCCGGCGACAAATTGTTCCATATAATAGAAACACAGGACTTCGGAAAGCTTAAAGAATTAAACCCAGTCGGGATGGTAAAATCTGTAAACACGTGCCCTGGCCACGCCCTATTCTCAGAGACACCCATACATTTCGCTATCTCTCCGGCGGTTTCAACCGGGCCTCTACCCAACAGCCCATACGCTCGATACCAGGCTGTACACCTAGCGCGTTGTAACCAGCGTATTCATCGGTCATCAGGTAGCCCCGATAGCTTTCGAGCAAGCGCGACGGAACCTGCTGCGCCCGACTGGTCGCGTAGTCAAACAAGAAAACGGGCTGATTCGGCGGCCACCGGTTTGCACCCACATCCAGGATTGGCTGGTGGGCTCTCGATCTGGCTCTTTCATTACCTGAACACGCGCTTCATCGCAGTGGATGACGCGGCTCTCCAGTAGCCGGTCGTGCATCAAATTCAACAAGGGCTGCAGGTGTTCACCGCACTGGATAACCCAGCGCGCCAAGGTCTGGCGTGGAATATCGACGCCGTGGCGACCGAGGACTTCTTCGAAGCGGCGAATCGGCAAACCGTCGACGTATTTGGCCGTCAGCAACATCGCCAACACACTGGGGCTGGCCATGCTCTTTTCGATAAGTTGCGCAGGCTTGTCTGCGGTAACCGGTGCGGTTTCGCAATCGCGGCAACCGTAGACCTTGCGCACATGTTTGATCACACGGATTTGCATCTGCACGATCTCCAGCAGCTCGCTGATTTCCTCGCCAATGGAGTGCTTGCGGCAGGCGCAGGCGCAGGCGCAGGCGCAGGTCAGCTTGTGCTCGGGCAGTTCGTGAATGACTTCAATAGGCGGAAGATCGGCGGGCAGAGGCTTGCGTTTGCCCCGTCGCTTGGTCAGCGCTATGACCTCTTCTTCAACCGCTTCGTCGACCAACTCGGCGACGCTTTCAGCTTCGTTGAACAAGGCCATTTACGGGGTCGCAGGATCGGCAGCCAACTCTGACTTGCGCCCGAAAAGGCGTTGACGCAACAGCGAGTTTTCTTCTTCGAGATGAACGATTTTGCCCTTGTCCGACTCGCGCTCACTCAACATCTGCGCAAGCAGTTGCTTGAGCAAAACCGGATCGCTAGGAAGGTCCTTGGGCATGGAAACCATGCCCTGGATTATACCGAATCAGGCGACAAATCGAGCTGTCAAAACCTGATGTGGACGGTTGCGCCACAGATCAAAACCATCGAGCAGCCAGTTCAGCTCCTGGACTGTTAGCACGATGGCTTCGTCGGTATGGTCAGGCGATGTTTTGCAGCGTTCGGATTCAAGGCGTTTGAGCCAAAGGCAGAAGCCGTTGCGTTCCCAATACAAAATCTTCACCCGATTGCGGGGTTTGTTGAGTAAGACGAAAAGCACCGGATCGAACACCGCCACTTTGATATCCAGCTCCACCAGTGCGGCTAGGCCGTCGATGGATTTTCGAAAGTCTACGGGTTTAGGGTAGAGGTATACTTTTTCAACTTTGGCATCGGGACGCATCATGGCCGCTGGCTACTGAAAGAGATCAGGAGCACAGCATCAGGCATCAAATAGCGGTTACCGATCAAGGTCGGAGGCTCTCCGTGAGAAATTATGATGCCTTGGCCGTCGCCCCTGTAGCTGAACATCCAGCTCTTTCCTCCAATGACGAGGGCCGGTGCGTTCGACGGCGTTGAGTCGATGGGCACGGATGACTCGAAGCCTCCCGAGACCAGAACTGGTACTATACAACGTCGCCACTATGGCTTTCGAGCTCAGCTGCAAAGGAACTTCTTAACAACAACATTATGAAAAAGGCACAGCAAAAACTTTTAAATATTAAGTATATTTACCCAACTAAAAAATATGCTTTTTTACTGCACGAACCCATGATGTTGAATCATTATGAAAACGTTTGGAAAGCATTGGGAAACTCTGAGTTCGCCATCGTGCTTACCGAGCAGTTTTATATCGATGAAAACGGGGATGAAAAAGAAGGTACTCCATCATTCTTCAACCATATCAGACAAGAAAAATACCAAGTATTTGACATACAGCACCTCATCAACAGCGGCATATTTTTCGATTACGTGGTAACAAATCACCCGATATCGGGGACAACCAAATCTATAAAAAAAACCACAAAAAAAGACATTTCAAAAAAGCTGCTCAATCGAATATTGATAGCTCTTGGGCGCCAACCAATATGGCAATACAATGTTGATATCGAACTCCTTCTTCCACTGCAAATCGGAAGAAAACAGATTAGATACATGTACGGTGCGGACCTTAGTGATGCTTGGAGCCTGATGGACTGGAACGAAATATACGATATATTTCTATGCCACGGAGTAAACGATGAGCGAATAGTCAAAGAGCGTTTTTCAGGAAAAACGTTTATCATGGGCTATCCGCGTTACGACGATTATTTTGATTCGAAAATTGATCTTTCCAGCATCAAAAAAGAATTTGATGTGTCCGACCAAAAAAAGACTCTTCTATGGATGCCAACCCTTGGCGGCGTCGGCTCATCAATCCCAGTTTATGCTAAGTTGATCGCTGATCTGGATGGTGAATTTAACGTTATTGTAAGGCCACACCCATTATCGTTCGTGCAAGAAAAAGATTTTATCTATGAGCTTGAAAGAAACAATTTAAAAATTGACCGTAGCTCCACTCGAAACATGAATGAGCTTTTTAGCGCGGCCGACTTGATCATAGCCGACTATGGTGGCACCCCATTTTCATCAATATTTATTGGAAAAAATGTAATTTTCCTAGATGTACCTGGAGCTGACTCCCTGCCGATCAATGTAGACTCTTCAGTTCTAGAATTAAAAAAATATCTACCAGTATTCACACCAGAAAATATTCAAACTCTGCCGAAGTTTTTGACCTCCCAAATATCTTTGGATGAAAATCAAAAATTGATAGACTATCTTTTCGACAAATACTTTGGATCTACAAGAGGTGGCGGTTCCGCTCGAGTCGCCAAATTTCTTAAGTCACTTTAAATTGACTCCTTCTGAGTAGGGGTACTAAATGAGCAGTAAAATTATGCAAGCAGGTGGTTTAATTTGGGTGACCGGTTATTCAGGAGCCGGGAAATCTACGGTCGCAAGAATCGTTAGCGAAGAGTTGAAATCGAAAGGGCTTCCTGTGCTTTTTTTGGACGGAGATGACTTGAGAAGTATTCTCGGGGAAAAATTCGGGCACGACTTGGATGAGCGAAAACGGCTGGCTTATGTTTATTCTAGGCTATGCAAACGGATATGTGATAACGGCATAACTGTAGTCATCGCCACTGTCGCAATGTTTGAATCCGTTAGAGCCGAAAATCGTTTATCCAATCTATTTTACCTTGAAGCCTATCTTGACGTCCCACTAGATATAAGAGCAGAGCGTGACCCGAAAGGTATTTACCTTGCAGCAAAAGCGACAGGAAATATTTTGTCCACATCTGTTGGTTTTGAGGAACCGAGCAATCCGGATATTATCGTCAAAAACTTCGGTAAAACCACTCCTCAAATTGCAGCAACTGAAATCATAGAAAAGTTCATGAATACGTTGCCGCTAGCGGACGCAGTTTCTCTACCTATTCCCGCCTCTTATAATGAGCGAGCAAAGTATTGGGACTCTTATTACAAAAAACGAGTCGCTCCGACCCCTCCCTCTTCATTTGCCATATTCTGCAATGAAAACCACTTCGGCAACCACTGTCATGTACTGGAGTTCGGATGCGGAAACGGAAGGGACTCATTTTATTTTTCCAAAAAACATCGAATAACAGCAATTGACCAATCAGTAGTAGCCACTAATACAAATAAGCAACGAGCGCGTGACGAAGGCATTTTAAACATAGACTTCGTTGATGGCGAATTTGGTAAAAAAACCTCAGGCATGCCAGCGGTTGTAGATGTAGTGTATGGACGCTTTGTGATGCATGCAATGTCTCTTGAAGATGAAATTCAAGCACTCAATTACTCTTACCAAGTACTCAAGCCGGAAGGAAAAATCTACTTAGAGTTTAGAACAGATAAAGATAGATTAATGAATGACGGGGTCATTGTGGGCTTAAACGAGCGTTTAACTGACCACTACAGACGCTTTATAAACCTTGATGATTTTTGCGAACGACTCGCTCAGATAGGATTTGCTATCGACTATTGTTTAGAGAGGAGTGGCCTGGCCAAACATGGCGATGATGATCCTACAGTAGCGCGCGTTATCGCAAGAAAGATAACTTAAACTCGCCAATACGAGCATGTTAATTATTTTCAGCGAGATTTTTATTTCTTCTTGCATCCTCTCTCATAAAGAAGAAATGTAAGCGATCCATCGGCCACACATTCAATACCGCCATTTAAAACCTGATGCTGTGCTCCCGATTTCTTTCAGGAGCCAGTTATAATTATACGCTCGGCGCGAAAGCCGAAAAAGTCTATCTCTACGAAAGCGATCCGCTCATGAATGACAACAGCAGCACCTGACTGGCCGGTGACTAGAGTCAAACCTTCAAGAGCGACGGCGCGCCTGGCAACCGAACCAGTCGCACCACGTCCATGGCAGGCCACTGGGGTGCTCGCTTGGCGTTTTGGCGGCCACTAAAGCATAAGCCTTGGCAAGGTGCCGCGCTCATGCGCCCGTCTTTCAGCACCAAGATCTACACAGCAATGGCTTGAACAATCCTCCAAAAGCCGACAGCTCCCAATTCATGATAACCAGTTCACCACTCAGCTCGGCCTTCCCCTGTCGCTGATTGGAATTGCTGTAACGGATGTCAAGCGTCTCGAAATGGAAGCCCTCGAACAAACGCCGAATGTCCGTATGCGATCCATGAACCCCACATTTAAAAGGTGGGGGTATAGCTATCTTGGTATTTGCGGCGTGCAGTTCCACGGCAGAAAGGCTTCGAAGTCTTCTACTGCGGCTGCTGCGGCAACCGTTCAATGTGCGTGGCGCAGCCACGCATAGGGATCTTGGTCGTTGGCTTTAGCCGTCTCGACCAAACTGTAAAGTTGAGAGCTGGCCGTCGCGCCTTTGGGCGTGTCGCTGAACAGCCAGTTCTTGCGCCCGATCACGAAGGGCCTGATCGCACGCTCCGCCGTATTGTTGTCGATTGGCAAAAACCGGCTTCGGTGTAACGGACTAACTTGTCCCAGTTGCGGACCAGATAACTGATGGCTTTGCCCAGCGCATTTTGCGCCGTCACCTGAGGCTGCGTTTTCTCCAGCCAGGCGTGTAACTGCGCCAGGACCGGCAGGCTGTTTTGCCGTCGACCTTCATGACGATGTTCATCGCCGACTTCTTTTAAATCTCGCTCGATACCGTACAGCTTGTTGATCAGATTCAGGGCTATATCGGCACGCCCAGTTTTGCCTTTGGGTTGCACTTTTTGCGCCTCGACAAACTTGCGTCGCGCATGGGCCCAGCAGCCTAAACGTTCGACACCAGCCTGCGCGCCCAAGGCGTTATAGCCGGCGTAATCGCCGGTCATCGGATAGCCGCGATAACCTTCGAGCAGGCGCGCCGGCACCTCTTGCGCTCGGCTGGTCAAGTAATCAAAAAGGATCACTAGCTGATTCGGCGGTCCGCCGGTTTGTACCCACATCCAGGACTGACTGGTCGGCTCTCGATCAGGCTCTTTCATCACCTGGACACGCGCTTCGTCGCAGCGGATTACGCGACTTTCCAGCAGCCGGTCGCGCATCAAGTTGAACAGCGGTCGCAGGTATTCGCCGCACTGGATGACTCAACGTGCCAAGGTTTGTCGTGGAATACGACGCAGTGGCGAGCGAGTACTTTTTCGAAGCGATGCAGCGGCAGACCGTCGACGTATTTGGTGGTCAGCAACATCGCCAACACACTGGGACTGGCCATGCTTTTTTCATTGGTTGGAGCGACGACTTCTTCCTCCGCCTCTTCGGCGGCAGGTTCAGCGACACTTTCGGCTTCATTAAAAAGAGCCAATTGCGGGGCCACTATCCACTGTTTGTTCGGATTTACGCCCGAAGAGGCGCTGACGGAGCAGCGCATTTTCTTCTTCGAGATGAACAACCTTGGACTGCATCTGAGCAAGTAATTGCTTGAGCGCAGTCAGGTCATCGGGAAGGTTGTCGGGCATGGACATCATGCCGTGGATTATACCGAATCAGGCGACAAATCGAGCTGTCAAAACCTGATTTGGACGGTTGCGCCACAGATCAAAACCATCGAGCAGCCAGTTCAGCTCCTGGACTGTTAGCACGATGGCTTCGTCGGTATGGTCAGGCGATGTTTTCAAGCGTTCGGATTCAAGGCGTTTGAGCCAAAGGCAAAAGCTGCTGCGTTCCCAATACAAAATCTTCACCCGATTGCGGGGTTTGTTGAGAAGGACGAAAAGCACCGGATCGAACACCGCCACTTTGATATCCAACTCCACCAGCGCGGCTAGGCCGTCGATGGATTTTCGAAAGTCCACAGGTTTAGGGTAGAGGTATACTTTTTCAACTTTGGCATCGGAACGCACCATGGCCGCTGGCTACTGAAAGAGATCGGGAGCACAGCATCAGGCATCAAATCGCGGCGTTCAATGTGGGATTCGTGGAGCGGTTACGAAGCCGTTGCGCTCCCAATACAAAATCTTCACTCGGTTTCGAGGCTTGTTGAGGAACACGAAAAGCACCGGGTCAAACACCGCGACCTTGACGCCCAGTTCGACCAGAGCGGCGAGGCCATCGATGGATTTTCGGAAGTCGACGGGCTTGGGGTAGAGATAGATTTTTTCGACTTTTGCGTCGGGACGCATCATGAGGTACTGGCTCAGGAAAGGAATCGGGAGCACAGCATCGGGGATCAGGTGGTGACTTTGAATGTGAGGTTTATGGAGCACTTACTTAGAAACGGCAAAGGATAGGTGGTGGACTTGCCCCTTCAAAAGCAGACACAGGTCGGTGCTCCTACATGTTAAGATTAGCGAAAATACCAAACGGACTCAGTAATATGATGGCAAAATCTGAAATCCTACCACTTACCGGGTTGAGATTTTTTGCGGCACTATATGTTTTCCTATTTCACATGCATATTCGTTGGCCACTGTCTGATAACACTTATATAAAAAACATATTGGAACAAGGTGCTATCGGGATGAGTCTATTCTTCATTCTTTCGGGCTTTGTACTTGCCTATAGATACTCAAATAGCAACACAACTTACCGATCATACCTGATCAATAGATTCTCTCGAATATACCCAATTTATGCGTTCACCGCGATTGCAACGCTTCCATGGATTGGCGTTGACTTCGGTAGTGGCTCAGCTATCGATACAACCACAGCGCTCACGAAAATTGCCTTGCTGTTTATCGCGAACATCCTTGTTATTCAGGCATGGTTCCCGCAAATGTTCAGCTACTGGAACGACGGGGCAAGTTGGTCTATTTCAGTTGAAGTTTTTTGTTACTTTCTTCTCCCTTTCATACTGCCAAAGTTGACCAATATAGACAACAAGCGCCTTTTCATACTAAGTGCAGCCTGCGTGGCGTTTTCCGCAATGATTGGTGTAAGCGCGGCACTTTTTGATGATCCAGCCAATAAGGTTTTCTACTCAATCCCGATATTCAGACTTCCAGAATTCATCGTTGGAATTTGCGCCTGTATATTCTTTCTACGCGGAAACAAAAAATTCTGCGGCCCAGCGATTCAAATATTTATTATTCTCACTGTTGCAGTATATTTATGTGTCGTGGGAAGCAAAATGCCGCTCTATGTCGGACACAACTGGATCATCGTACCATCCATCGCCTTCTTACTAATATCATTCTCTGTCGGAAACAGTGCTCTAGCAAAACTACTGTCATCAAGAATTATTGTATGGCTGGGTAAAATAAGTTATTGCTTCTATTCATTACAGTTCTTAATTATCGTCCCGCTGGTGAAACACCACGACTCTGTCGTGCAACATTATAGTGCCTTAAACAATCCAAAGATCCTGATGGTGTGCGCACTTTTAATACTCGTCGGTGCTTCCGCTCTTGCTCATCATTTTATCGAAGAACCAGCAAGAATCTGGATTAACAAACGTTATCAAACAAAGCGCGTCGCTAAACCTGAAAATTCTCAAACGAATACTCCTGCCCTCCTCAGTATTCCGACAAAGAACTAGCATAGCGATCCGTAACCGTTAAAATCGGATTATGGATCGTACGACTCTACACGAATAGGTTTACAGCTATTCAACACAGCTTGGTGGACAAACTTACTCCGGTATTCCGGCACGGTATCTGTGCGCAAGAACCAACAAAGGTAAGTAGGCGATCCCCCCCCCCAGCCACCCTTCAAGCTTAAGACACACCACCGCTGTCGCAATGGGCAAAAGCCAACATAGATTGATTAAGCCTACAGTCATTGTAACAATCACGTGACTACCATGCCTTCTGGATGCGGACTGATAGGCATGGCTTCGGTGGGCTACATAGATTTTTTCTCCACGTAACAAGCGCCGACCCAATGTATAAGTAGCATCAACAATGAAGACGCCCAGCAGTATTATCCAGCCCCACAGGAACTGAGGGGCTGCCATTGCTCCGCTTACTGACAAAACCCCCAGCATCAGTCCAATAAACCCACTGCCTGCGTCCCCCATGAATATTCGCGCAGTAGGAAAATTGAAAAAGAGAAAACCTGAAACCGAAGCAGCCATGACCAAAGGTGCCCAGATCAGATTATCCAGCCCCGTTAACCAATATAGAAAAGCCGCAGAAAGCGTTACCGTCAGCGCTTGGACACTTGCTAAACCATCGATACCGTCCATGAAATTATATAAATTTATCATCCAGACTAAATAGAACATCGCAAGAAACCCACAGATGAACCAGGAGTCAATGATCCCCCCCCTATGGTAATAGAGGGACTGCCACCAAAACAAAATAGAACTCCCAACGCTGCAGCAAAATGGCCGAGCAATCGCCAACGCGCAGAGACATGACCGTGATCATCTACAAAACCTAATGTTGCAACCACCACCCCTGGAAAAAAAACTACCATAAAAAATGGAAGTGAAATCACGCCTACCGCTAGCAAAGCCACGTTCGCCAGCAAAAAAGAAATAACAATCGCTACCCCCCCACCTCTCGGTGTTGGAATCACATGAGAGCTTCTTGAATTAGGCACGTCAATAAGTTTGCGTGCTATCGCGTAACGACGTAATCCAAAAGTCAGCGCAAGCGAAAGCAAAACAACAAAAACTACGAACAGGTACTGGATCATGCTCTGCCATTCTCAATAAAAGCTTTAACAGTATTTTCTATGCCCTGATCCACGCTATAAGGTGGTTTCCAATTTAATAGCCTGGAATTTTTACTGACATCAACTTGCAAGGATGAAAACAACCGAGTTGTGATAACACTTCGGCCCAAAACCATTGCACAAAAACTCATAAATCGTACGGGTACAGGTATCAAAACGGTTGATCGACCTAAAGCTACTGATATCTTTGAAACCAGGCCTGGCGTAGAAAGGTCCTCTCCGTCGCTTATTAAAAATACGTTGCTGGCGGCAGCAGGGTGCACCATACACAACTTGATAAATTCGACCAGATTACCCAGATAAATAAAGCTACGTTTGTTTCGGACTCTAGCAAAAGGTAGCGGAATCCTCCGGTTAATCAATCTTATAAGCGTTAGAAAATTAGCCTTTACACCGGGACCATAAACCAATACGGGTCTTATTATCACCAATTCCATATGAGTGCCAGCCACGAGACTTTGCAACTCACGCTCTGCCTCCATTTTGGAAATACCATAAGGATCAACAGGTTCAGGGGTATCTTCTGCGCTAAACTCCCTGCCCTTCTCAGTCAACTCCCCATTAACCTTGATAGAACTGATATATATGAATCGTTTAACATTGGCGTCAACCGCCTGTTTTGCCAACTTCATGGTTTCGAACACGTTAACGCGACGATATTCTTCTAAGCACGTATTAGGATCATCGTGCATTTGATGAGCACGGGCTCCACAATGCACAACCACGTCAATATCTTTCAATAACGGCAGGTCCGATTCGGGAACGGAAAAATCATCTGAAATCACTACCTTCACATTAGCGGGCGCATCTTCAATAGTTCGCCGTGACAGCGCGATGATGTTGTCGTTGGACACATCGCAAATTTTACGCAGCAGCGCGCTGCCGACAAAACCTGTTGCACCTGTCATTAATATATTCACTGGCATTCTTCCAAATAGTAGAACACGTCATCACTTCAAAATAGATTTCAAATAAAAAGACATTTCAGTAGTTACATAGTCTTGCGAAAAAAAATTCACCGCACGCTGATGAGCCTGCTCTGCCAGCCGGTTTCTGAATAACGGATCCTCGTAGAGCTTTTTCATACAGTTAAATATTTCATCTATGTCGCCTGACGGGTGAAAAACGCCGGTTTTACCTTCATCAACCGCATCAGTGAGTCCATAGATTTTTGAGACTATCGCAGGTAATCCGACACTAGCCGCTTCCACGACCGCCGTTCCAAAACCCTCCCGATAGCTGGGTAGACAAAAAACATCAGCAGCAGCCATCCATACTTCCGGGATGTCCGTAAATCCAATCCGATGGTAGCGCCTTTCTTTACCCAGAAGGATAGAGCTTAATTCCTCATCAACACCGTCGTCGTCGGGCCCCACCAAAAGCAGGTGTACATCTTCAAATTGCGCTGACAGTTTGCTGAAGGTGCGTGCCAGATCAATAACCCCCTTTGCACGCGAAGCACGTCCTAGGAAAAGGAAAACAACATCGGATTCCTTAATTCCTAACCTTTCCCTTATCTCGCATCTAAATAATGTATTGGCAGAAAACCTATTGGTATCGACACCGCTGATCGAGCCATTACCCAATACTTTAATCTTGCCTACAGGAGCAACTCTATGAACTTCCAGGAAACGTTTTTGTGAGTGGCTATCCGCCAAGAGATGAGTCGAGCACAACGCCAAAAGCCTATCCAGCGTGGATAGAAGAACACGGAACAGCCCGGATTTAGTCGCCCAAACTTGTCCAGTAAAAATGTGCAGCCTCACAGGTGTTCTTGCTATAAACCCCGCCAGCATTCCGATCAATCCCGATTTCGGCATAAGGGAAAATACACAATCATACTTGGTCATTCGTAAATGTTTTGATAATGAAATAAGCGCTCGAATATCCTTTCCAATGGATATTTTCCTTTCGATATCCAAACGCACAAAATTAACATGTGCGGAAAGCAATTTTTCAACACTGTCTCCAGTGCCAGATGTAACTAGCGTGACATCAAAATACTCTGAAAGTTTTAAAATATGAGAATGCATAAAAACATTCAGGACAACAGGCACAGTCGAAACGATACAAATCTTTTTTCTTTTCATCAGTTTTGCTCCTCCAAAATGGAAGGAACAAAATCTGGAATATAAAAATTGGCAGAAAACCCTAGTTCCGCCTTTATTAATTCACTCGAATAGTTAACTTTCGAAACCAAAGCGTCAATTCTCCGAGTAGTTAGCGGAAACTTCGGTATTACCGAAAAAAAGCCAACCAATAACCGAGCTAACCACAAGGGGACTATTAGACAAGGGGATCGAACATCGTAATACTTGGCCATCGCAACAATAACATCACGCAACATGCCGTCGCTTGACACAATGTATGTCTTGTTTTTAGCGCGCTCGTCTGTCGCACAAAGCACAAGTGCTCGAACAACATCTTCTACATGTACATAGTTCACGACAGTAGCTGAGTCACCGATATAAAAAAATACGCGTCTGCGCACCATGTTGGCCAGTTGGTGAAATGACCTGTTAGCCATACCCTGCCCGACAACATTTGTGGGACGGAGAATAGTAAAACTCAAAGCGGGATCTGCTGTGCAGGCGGTAACAACTATTTCATCTGCGATAGTCTTGGAGACCTCGTACTGGCCTACAGGATAAGGAACGGACTGTTCATTAACCGTTATTTTACGCCCGTGGGATCTCGAGGCCATTCCATAAGCACCGACACTGCTAAGCTGCACAAAGTGAATCGATCTTTTTGTATTCTTTGAATGACGCAAAAAGCTGTTGATCAGCTTTCTAGTGCCGTTGACATGTAACTCGTACATCTTTGTTTCTGCTCCGACCTCTCCCATGCAGTTAATAACCACATCAACATCATGGAGCCGGGGAGATAGCTCGCCCTCCCAATCAGAAACATCACCGTGGATCACCTCAACGTTCGGAATTAGTAGCTCAACCTTTCGGCTTAAAACAACTACTTCGTCTCCGCGAGCTACAAGAGCGCGGCACAATGCTCTGCCGATGAAGCCGCTGCCTCCCGTAACAAAAAACTTCATACTCCTCCTTTAATAAAAGCGCAGTGGACTGTCATCCGCATCCATGTAAAAAGGTATAAAAGGTAAAGCTACCAACGAAAAAAAAGATAACATAAACCTTGATAAAAACGCAGCTCCTTATAAACCCGAGGAACTCTTGCAATACTAAAAAAAACCTTCAATGACTCTTTTTTTCGAGTAATTGATAAATCCCTGAATCGCGCACACTCAACAACAGCGCGCGCTTGAGCATAATATTCATGTTCTGAATACTGCTCAATAATCTTTACTTTGGCTGCATGCATGGCATCAAGCTGCTTCCACGTATTGGACGAATGGACGCGGTAACCCGCCAACACATCAGACACTACTGCAATAGCGGTGTGCCTGCCTATCGAAAGCTTTAACCACATGTCCCAATCTTCGACTTTGGTGTTCTTGTCGAATCCGCCGACACTATCCAATTCACTGCGTCTAATTAACGCGGCGGGAGCCGGAAGCTCGGCGCGAAGCAGAAAAATGTCTTTGAAATTATAGGTTGCACTGGCCGTCCGCTGACCTATTTTTTTTGAGTCCTCATCTATTAGATAAACAGAACCAAAGGCAGCAACCGTATCAGGACTACTTTCCAGATAATCAACCAGGACGCTGGTCTTATTGGGGAAAATCACATCATCAGAGGCCAAGCCACAAAAGTACTTGCCCTCGGCCCATCGTAAGCCCTCATTCAGCGTCTCGGACACCCCGATATTAGGACGAGAGATAACTTTGAATCGTCGAAAACGTGATTTACAAGCGTCGATATAGTGTTCAACTATCGCATAGGACGAATCAGTTGAGCCATCATCTATAATAATTAGTTCAATATTCGGATAGGACTGTGCAATCACACTTTCGATGCACTCCGCCACAAAATCCGAGTGATTAAAAACAGGAATGCAAACGCTAACAAGCGGCCCGACACTGCTGGAGTACATTGTATTTTCCCAGAATCGCACAAACGCTAAATGCATTCCGTGCAGCCTGCCAAACTTTACTTAGCCTGACAGGCCTATGAGCATAAAATTAGTTGGCCAACTTAAATGAATTACACGCGCGAACTACTTCCTCAGCTTGCTCTAGGCTCAGGGTTGGCCCCATTGGCAAGCTAAGAACCTCATTGTGAATTTGTTCAGTAATAGGTAAATCCAATGTGCTAAACTGCGAATAGGCTTGCTGTTTATGTGGCGGAATAGGGTAGTGAATCAGCGTTTGAATCCCAAGTTTCGACAGGTGAGCTTGTAGCTGTTCGCGATGTTCGGTTCTCACAACATACAAATGCCAGACATGTTGATGCATATTAATCACGTCTGAATCTTTGCTGACCGGCAGGACGATAAAGTTATTATCAATGCCTTTCGTATAGATACTCGCAATTTCTCTACGATGGGCAACGGTCTGATCAAGGTATTTCAACTTAACGCTGAGCATTGCTGCCTGGATTTCGTCCAGTCGACTGTTGACACCCTGATACAAACTTTTATATTTCTCATGTGAGCCATAGTTACGAATAGCGCGAAGGGTATTATTTAATTCAGAATCATTAGTAGTGATAGCCCCTGCGTCACCCAATGCGCCGAGGTTCTTGCCAGGGTAGAAACTGAACCCTGAGGCATCACCCCAGTTACCGGCGCGTTTGCCATCGATACTGGCGCCATGGGATTGGGCGGAGTCTTCCAGCACCAGCAGATCATGTTCCTTCGCAATAGTCATCAGATTCGGCATATCTGCGAGTTGACCATACAAGTGAACGCACATGAGCACGCGCGTTTTGTCGGTCAGCGACGCCCTAACATTTTCAGGGCAAAGGTTGAACGTCTTACTGTCCGGCTCTACAAACACAGGCGTGAGATTATTTTCGGTAATAGCTAACACACTGGCGATGTATGTATTTGCTGGCACGATAACTTCGTCACCATCCTTCAACTTGCCGAGTTCTTTCCACGCGCGCAACGTCAGGATAAGGGCATCGAGCCCGTTAGCAACACCAATGCAATGCTTAACCTCGCAGTAACTAGCGAAGTCAGCCTCAAACTTTTCCAGTTCTTGCCCGCCGATGTACCACCCGGAATCAATTACCCGAGTCGTAGCTTCAATCAATTCACTACGTAACGTCCTGTTTACAGAAGCCAAATCAAGAAATGGAATAGTTGTCATTTAAAAATCACCGAAAGTTTCTGCTCTGAATGCTTAACTGCATCATTTGTAATTTCATAATAATAGTTGGCGTCATCTTCACCAACTTGAACAGCGCCCATTTTTTTATGAAAGGATATGACTTTGTCGTTACCTTTCATTACATCGAAATGGCTTTTCTTGAATCCTAGCTGCTCGAAACCGAATTTGTAGACTAAAAACGCACTTTCGATTGCCGAAAAGCGTGTTTTATTTTCATTGAGAATCCAGCTCCCCCAACAGAACGAATCAGAGCGAATATCGTAGATTCGAACGGTTCCGCATGGTGTGCCGTCAAGCCTCTGTATAATAAAATAAAACTGCTTTTTGTCAGCTTCATCAGCTTTATACTTTGCAATCCAGGCTTTTTGCGATTCGAGATCTGGAGAAACCCCTGACAAAAACTTATTATATCTATCATCCAAACGCAGACTCAGGATGAACTCCGCGTCCGTCACCTCAACCAACCTGAGGCCTATTGTGGAATGCTCTAAATTCACTACGCATTTCTCCATCAATGTAAAATTGGCGTTAATTTACCACCAATACACACTGCTCATTAGTTGGTTACCTGACCTATCGGGCTCATCAGATACACCGGGTCATCGATTGAGCAGCACCACAGAGAGCGACCGCACAGAAATTATTGTAGCGGGCCACTGTTAAAAACACCAGAAAGTCTTAAGACCGGTTAACTATCAGCCGTTAATAACGCCCACCTCTAGCGGCATATACTGCGTCACTGCGGCCCAAATGGTACGCGTTCGCTAACCACTCAAGCACAGAGATGACCACGCTACGAGCAACCACAGATACTGAAAATAATAGACGAGCCGTTGCCGAGAATTGAAACTGCGCTGGCGAAACGGGGAGCTAAAGTAGCTACTATCGCTTAATAAAAAAACCAAGCCCTGCGATCAGGGCTTAGTCATATTCATGTTAACTAATGCCGAGACCTGGATTAGCGTCAGCTAGAAACTTTTCATAATTTCGGTAATAGTCTTCTTCATCATAAAAGTCTGACGCTAAAACCATACATACCGCACCTGAAGAAAAGTTATCAATTTCTCGCCAGATCATCGGACAGATATATAGGCCAGAGTAACTGCGATTCATATGAATCGTTTTCTTGCCGAACCCATCATCAATATGGATATCAAAAGAGCCTGACATGGCGATAATCAACTGATGCAACGCTTTGTGAGCGTGTCCACCTCTCTCTGCTCCACCTGGAACATCATAAAGGTAGTAAACCCTCTTTATATCAAACGGAATATGGCGACCCGCCTCGACATAAGTGAGATTCCCACGAGGGTCATTGATTCTCGGCAAGGTTAATATTTCACACTTGTCCAAATTCATTTCCAGCGCCTCCTCTTTTCGGGTCACGTAATTCACACATTCGCATCAGTTTCAAGCACACCTAAAAAGTCTTTCAAATCAATACTGAAATCGGCATGGATACCCTTTCCAGTGGAATCTGCCGCTCCCAATACATAATTTATTTGCTTCCCGGAGGAGCATGCCATATTTTGCCAATACCAGTAACTGGTGTCAGGAAACTTGCTTATCAGAATGAATATTTTTGCGTCTTTTGGAGCGAACACCAGGCTTGCCAACGCCGCCCCCGACGATCCAATAATTATTTTAGCACGGCTAAATAGAGCGACTTGCTCAATAAACGTAAGGCTTTCCGCTTCTACAACTTTAAACCCTTTGGGAACAAGCGCCGACTCCAGATCCACAAAATTGCTGACCAGCCGGGCTCCTGTTCTTCTCCTGAGAATAATTTTTTCTGGCCAGTTGCCATCCGACTCACCAGCCTGACTTTCAGCACTCGATTTGAGCAGATCAAATGCAGAAGGGCTAAACTGACCATGCGAATGCCCCTCCAACGCTGTATTACGGCGCTCGAATGGCACATAACCTGCTACCGATGTGACGTACAACTGGACGACAGCAACAGCTTTACCTGTTGGTATTGCCAGAATTTTACGCTCGCTCCCTGTGATAACTCGTAGCGACTCCATCAAGTTCCGATGCAACCCATCATTTATAAGAATCGGAACATCCTTATAAGCCTCATTCGCACAAAAAACAGCGACGCGAGGTAATACTTCAGTCATCCAGTGCGCGTAGTTGGATGCACAGGAATCAAGAAATGAAGCAGCCACCTCGATGACTTCCGGTGCTGCATCGTGTGATAACCAACGTCCTCTGCTGAGCGCGCGATCGAAAACCAACCGGCCGTGCAGTTCTTCACTGGTATAATCTCGATTAAAATCATAAAGATCGTGATGCAGTATTTTATTGTCGACCAATACGAAGTTTGACCCGCCGTATACAATTGCATTATCAACGGAAAAAACATAAATTGCCGGATATACATACGACGTATGCGGCGAGACTAAATAGTCTTGATCTTCCGCGGGAAGAACTCGTGGCGCAGGTGTTTCGACTCGCTCCGCCGTCACAAGCACCAGTGGACTCAAATCATGCGATGCTACATAATTTTTATGACTGGTGAGTTCTCGCCATCTCTGATTTTTGCTACCTGACATATGCGCGCGAACATTCGCATAAATTGGGTATCCGTTCCGCCAAATCCACAGCACAACCCAACGAACAAAAACATTCTGTTTAAGATGCTTTAAATAAAACTTGCCGACTGCCGTGTTTCTTAATCGTTCAACCCTGTTATGAGGTTTCTCCGGATTGAAATCGAGCCTTTCAACTGTCGTTTCAACCGCCTCAACTTTTGTATCTGATCCTCTAGATGCTGGCGTCCATCTGGAAACTTCAAAGATGCGACCCTGCGCGTTAAGTAATATGCTCAACGAGCGCAGTTGCTCTTCGTGCCGCTCTACTTTTGTCTCAAGAAGCGCTAACTGCTTTTTTAACTCATCATTACTTAGTTCATCCATGAGTAGGTGCCCCCTTGAGGTACATTTCTATAATTTCCGCAGGATCACCATCAGCAACCTTCTTTCCGTGATCCATCCAGATGACGCGATTACATAACGACTTAACCAAATTATGATCGTGAGAAACCATAATCATAATGTCTGCCTTAGCGATCATCGAATGCATTCTCGCCTTGGCCTTTTCCATAAAGGCCGCATCGCCACCTGCAAAAATCTCGTCCAGCACTAGCACTTCAGGGTGTACAGCTGTTGCTAGCGAAAATGCCAGGCGCATATACATACCTGTAGAATAGTATTTAACCGGTGTATCAATAAAATCTTCAAGTTCGGCGAACGCGATCACTTCCGGCTCAATCTCGGCCAATTGAGCTTTGGTATAACCCAGAATCGAACCATTCAGGTAGATGTTTTCTCGCCCTGTAAACTCCGGGTGAAAGCCCGCACCAATTTCCAACAACGGCGCGATACGTCCCGATACTTTTATCGCGCCCTCTGACGGCTCATATATTCGACACAACGCTTTCAATAACGTACTTTTTCCCGCGCCATTGTGCCCGACAATCCCGACGCGGTCGCCTGCATTCAAATTAAAGGAAACATTATTCACCGCGAGAAAATCCGAATATGCCGACTTGCTCTTCTTCTTGAATATGCCGGTAAAATAGTCTTTAAATGATGGCGTCGAATCGTGATAAATACGAAACTTAATTGATAAATCGACAATTGAGATATTCGACATTTTATTTACAGCCTAAAGATAATTTTTTTCTCTTTAAGGAGAAAAAATACAAACCCGAGAAAAAGACTGCCTGCTGCCAGAGCCATGCAAATCATAACCGTTGTAGAGTTTGGCAAGACGCCTTGAGTCAAGGGAGCTCGAAACATATCCACAAACGGAACGACCGGATTAAAGCTAACTAACCAAGCCACCTTCCCCATCAGAGCGTCATTTTTGTACATGATTGGCGTCAGGAAAAACCAGGCTTGCATTGCAATCAAAATGATATGTTGCAGGTCCCGAAAAAAAACTGTCGCAATTGAGATAAATAGAGCAATACCTAGCGCAAACACAAACAGCAGTATATAGGCGAACGGAATAGACAGAAGCGCCCATGTCAGGTGCCCACCGATTGCAAAAATTATCAAAAACAGAGCAACAAAGGAAAGACAACTATCTATCAAAACTCCGAGAGCAACACTCAACGGAAAGATAAGCTTGGGTAGATATATCTTTTTTATCAAGCTTTCGTTATTGATGAACGCGGCCCCCGATTGCGTCACTATGCCACTGAAGCAATTCCAGGGAATCATCCCTGCAAACAAGAACACGGCATAAGTCTTCAGGTCTGCCTTGAACAAAGTCGAAAATACCACCGCCGTGACGGTCATCATCATCAGCGGATTAATCAATGTCCAAAGATAGCCCAGAGCAGTCCTACGATACCGCAGGATCAAATGTTGACGAACTAACTGCCATAGTACGGCGCGGCTACTATACAGCTCGAAAAGCTGCCTAAATGCCTTATTAATCACCCGACCACCTCAGAGACCCTATCAACATCCAAACTATAATATAGTTTCATTTTTTCCCTTATAACTAGCAGAACACGCCCTTTTTAACACTCATTCTGACGGGGCTTCATTAAGCTCGTGTGCTCTTTATTTCTTTCAGAATGGCCAGGAGGTACTTACCATATCCATTTTTTGCTAATGGCGTCGCGAGCGCCTCCAACTGCTCATCATTAATCCATCCCTGGCGGAATGAAATTTCTTCAGGGCATGCGACTTTCAAGCCTTGGCGGCTTTCCATCGTCGCAATAAATTGGCCTGCATCAAGTAGCGATTCGTGCGTTCCGGTATCTAGCCAAGCATACCCCCTGCCCATGATTTCAACATCTAACTGGCCTTTTTCCAGATAGAGTCTATTCAAGTCAGTGATTTCGAGCTCACCCCGGGCGGACGGTTTTAACGACTTGGCAAGTTCTACAACTTGCGAATCATAGAAATACAAACCGGTTACCGCATAGCTCGACTTAGGCACCGATGGCTTTTCTTCGAGGCTGATCACCTTTCCCTTATTGTCAAATTCGACTACACCATACCGCTCCGGGTCGTTGACATGATAAGCAAATACACTTGCCCCCTCAGTGCGGCACATCGCATTCTTGAGGAGGTTGTGGAAATCGTGACCATGGAAAATGTTATCGCCCAAGACTAACGCACAAGACCCACCCGCAAGGAATTCTTCACCAATAACAAATGCTTGGGCAAGGCCATCGGGCGAGTCCTGAACGGCGTATTCCAGATTGATACCCCAGCGTTTGCCGTCCCCCAGCAACTGCTCGAATCGAGGAGTGTCTTGAGGCGTCGAAATAATAAGAATATCTCGTATTCCTGCAAGCATCAGGACACTTAGCGGGTAGTAAATCATCGGTTTGTCGAAAACAGGCAAAAGCTGCTTGGATATCGCCAGCGTTGCAGGGTGAAGGCGAGTTCCGGAGCCACCTGCGAGGATGATGCCTTTACGATTGGTCGTAATCATTTGTTTAAAACTTCCCTAAGCATTCGGGTTACACCACTTCGCCAGTCCGGCAGGTGTAGAGAAAAGTTGTCACGTAGTTTTTGAGTATTTAAACGTGAGTTCAGAGGACGGCGGGCTGCGGCTGGATATGCGCTGGTCTCAATTGGATTGATCAACTTTACGGCAAGCCGTTCATCATGAGCCCTAGCAACATCGATCACATGACTCGCATAACCATACCAAGACACTTCACCGCTGGCGGCCAGGTGATACAACCCTGACAACTCAGGGCGCCGCAGGGCTTGCTGAAGCGCAAATGCTGTCACGTCCGCAATAAGATCGCTTCCGGTTGGTGCACCGATCTGGTCTGCAATGACGCTAATGGCTTCTCTCTCTTTTGCCAGGCGCAATATCGTTTTCGCAAAGTTATGGCCACGCGCTCCGTAAATCCAGCTAGTGCGAAAGATCAGGTGGTTACAATCTGAGGCTTGTATTACCTGTTCACCTGCCAGTTTACTTTTGCCATAGAGATTTAGCGGGCAAGCGAGATCCGCTTCTCGCCACGGAGTCTGCCCTTGGCCGCCTAAAACGTAGTCAGACGAATAGTGAATCAGCCAGGCGTCCATCATCTTGGCTTCCTCAGCCATAACTTGAACTGCCATTGCATTTACAGCACTGGCCAATTCAGGCTCAGACTCGGCGTTGTCGACGGCGTTGTATGCCGCCGCATTAACGATAACATCGGGTTTGACTCGACGAATCGTCGCACGTAGCCCTTCAAGGTTCAGCAGGTCTCCGCACAGCCCTTCTTCAGCATGCCGGTCAAGTGCGATCAACTCACCGAGTGGCGCAAGGGAGCGCTGCAACTCCCATCCGACCTGGCCGTTTTTTCCAAGCAGGAGGATCTTCATGCCTTGCTCGAACGATCGCTGTAGTTCTGGTCAATCCACTGTTGATAGCTGCCGCTCTTCACGTGAGCAACCCACTCAGTATTGCTGAGATACCACTCGACAGTCTTACGGATGCCCGTATCGAAGGTCTCTTCCGGCGACCAACCCAGCTCCCGCTGGATTTTGCTGGCGTCGATGGCGTAACGCTGGTCGTGACCTGGACGATCCTGAACGTATGTAATAAGGCTGGCATGTGGCCGGTATGCGGAATCCGGACGCAATTCGTCGAGCAGCGCACACAAGGTGTTCACGACTTCGATATTTTGCTTTTCGTTATGGCCACCGATGTTGTACGTCTCGCCGATAACGCCTTCGGTCACGACTTTGTAAAGCGCACGAGCGTGGTCTTCGACGTATAGCCAGTCACGGACCTGATTCCCCTTGCCGTAGACCGGCAGCGGCTTGCCTTCCAGTGCATTGAGAATGATCAGCGGGATCAACTTCTCAGGGAAGTGGCATGGGCCATAGTTGTTCGAGCAGTTGGTGACCAGGGTCGGCAAGCCATAAGTACGGCTCCAGGCTCGAACCAAGTGATCGGAACTGGCCTTGCTCGCGGAGTAAGGCGAACTTGGCTGATATGGCGTTGTTTCGGTAAAGAGGTCTTCCGGACCTTCAAGGTCTCCGTAAACTTCGTCAGTCGAAATGTGGTGGAAGCGGAAGCTGGCTTTACGCGCGTCATCCAGCGCTGCCCAGTAGTGGCGCGCAGCTTCAAGCAGGGTGTAAGTGCCAATAATGTTGGTTTGGATGAATTCAGACGGTCCGGAGATCGAGCGATCAACGTGGGACTCTGCGGCCAGGTGCATAATGGCATCCGGTTGGTGTTCACGCAGGACACGGTCGATTTGATCACGATCGCAGATATCGACACGCTCGAATGCGTAGCGCGGGTTTTCGCTGACTTCGGCCAACGACTCAAGATTGCCAGCATAAGTCAGCTTATCGACGTTAACGACAGCGTCAGAGGTGTTCGAAATAATATGACGGATAACTGCCGAGCCGATAAACCCGGCGCCGCCGGTAACTAGAATTTTCACGCGAGCCTATACCCTTGAGTTGCTGACAGGGCCGCCAACCGAGCACTGTCGAATCCATGAATGCAAAAGCCATCAAGTTCGCTGAGGC
Source organism: Pseudomonas arsenicoxydans (assembly GCF_900103875.1). Classification (NCBI taxonomy): domain Bacteria; kingdom Pseudomonadati; phylum Pseudomonadota; class Gammaproteobacteria; order Pseudomonadales; family Pseudomonadaceae; genus Pseudomonas; species Pseudomonas arsenicoxydans. Next base: position 5,707,983 of record NZ_LT629705.1, read on the forward strand.
TTCTGACAGAGTCAGTCTGAACCGACGTGGGAATATGCCACTATCGGACAACCGCAGCATTTTACAGCTAAATGAAGGTTTTACTAATGGATATAGACAAGCTGTGACGCAAATTCGACGTGTCTCATGCGATATCGCAGTCAGACCAAACGCTTGCGCGACGCCCTGGACGTACGTCCTAGGAACCAACCAAGAATTGGTCCGATCACCATGCCGATCAGCAACGAAAGAACCATGACCAGCGATACCGGCAACCGCGGCCCTTCCCACCCTAGAAACAGCAAGGATACCGATTGCTGATTCTCAAGAACAAATGCAAGAGTCGCTACAACCAGCAACAAAACCAATATGGCAAGCAGTACGCGCTTTACATTACGCATGAGCGGCTCCTTGAATTACGACAGCCGTCAAAGCCCCTCCTCCTCATCCTCGTTCACACGATCGCGCAGCTCTTTACCAGGCTTGAAATGCGGAACGAATTTGCCATCCAGACTAACCGACTGACCGGTTTTCGGATTACGGCCTACGCGCGGCGCGCGGTAGTGCAGGGAGAAGCTGCCAAACCCACGGATTTCGATACGATCACCCGTGGCCAGACATTGGGACATTTGCTCGAGCATGGTCTTGATGGCCAGCTCCACATCTTTAGATGAGAGCAGCCCTTGATGGGTGACAATTCGTTCGATCAACTCCGACTTCGTCATATTTTTCCCTTCTTTTTCAAGCAGCTAGATCAGCGCTTCAAAGGTTTTAGCACGCCCGGATGAATTTGAACAGCCCGGGTTTCGACATATATTTGCCAGCGCTGGAGCACCCGACACCAAGGCTTCAAAACACCAACCACACCGCTCATCTACAAATAACCAGCATGGTGCGCGTCAGATAGCCGGCAGGATTGAAGCCAAAGGGGAATTCATCTTCATCCTTGACATCATCAGACCGCGCGACAACCTTATACCCTGACGCCTTACACTCCTTGTTCGCGCGCTTGATACATTTCTCCCACCCTGATCCCAACCCCGAACAATCAATCTCGATGCCACTGACCCCGCGCACAACGTGAGTCTTGGCATTTGCGGCACAGCCCGCCAATGTCAGTAACGCGATTGCGACAATGAGCTTGTTCATTCACTTCCTTACGCCGGACGGCCCGCCCGACTGTCGTTCTCTACAGACTAAAGGTTAGCTGTTAATAAACGATTGATCCGATTAAAGAATCGGACAACTTGTTGACCTTATTGGTTTCACACCTTCCCCACATGGGTTAGCCATGCCAGGCAAATCCGTCAAATTCCGGGCACAAAAAAGGGCGACCGAAGTCGCCCTTTTTCAATGGTCCGACAGAACTTAGTTCTGTTTAGCCATTGCCTGGCGCAGCAGTGCCGCCATGGTGGTGTCAGCTGGAACTTCACTATCCGAACCAGTTTTCAGGCTCTGGATTGCTTCTTTCTCTTCAGCATCGTCTTTCGATTTGATCGACAGCTGAATTACGCGGCTCTTACGATCAACGCTGATGATCTTGGCTTCTACTTCCTGGCCTTCTTTCAGAACGTTGCGCGCGTCTTCAACGCGGTCACGGCTGATTTCGGAGGCTTTCAGAGTCGCTTCGATATCGTCGGCCAGAGTGATGATGGCGCCTTTAGCGTCAACTTCTTTCACGATGCCTTTAACGATGGCGCCTTTATCGTTCTCTTGAACGTATTCGGAGAACGGATCGCTTTCCAGCTGCTTGATACCCAGGGAGATGCGCTCGCGCTCTGGGTCAACCGACAGGATAACGGTGTCCAGCTCGTCGCCCTTCTTGAAGCGGCGAACGGCTTCTTCGCCCACTTCGTTCCAGGAGATGTCGGACAGGTGAACCAGACCGTCGATGCCGCCATCCAGACCAATGAAGATACCGAAATCGGTGATCGACTTGATGGTGCCGGAGATTTTATCGCCCTTGTTGAACTGGCCAGAGAAATCTTCCCATGGGTTAGATTTGCACTGCTTGATGCCCAAGGAGATACGACGACGCTCTTCGTCGATGTCCAGAACCATAACTTCCACTTCGTCGCCGACTTGTACGACTTTCGAAGGGTGGATGTTCTTGTTGGTCCAGTCCATTTCGGAAACGTGTACCAGGCCTTCAACGCCTTCTTCCAGCTCAGCGAAGCAGCCGTAGTCGGTCAGGTTGGTTACGCGAGCGGTAACACGAGTGCCTTCTGGGTAACGGGCTTTGATAGCAACCCATGGATCTTCGCCCAGTTGCTTGAGGCCCAGGGAAACACGATTGCGTTCGCGATCGTACTTCAGAACCTTTACATCGATCTCGTCGCCAACGTTGACGATTTCGGAAGGATGCTTGATACGCTTCCAAGCCATGTCGGTAATGTGCAGCAGGCCATCGACGCCACCCAGATCGACGAATGCGCCGTAATCGGTGAGGTTCTTGACGATACCTTTGACTTGTTGGCCTTCCTGCAGGGATTCCAGCAGAGCTTCACGCTCAGCGGAGTTCTCGGCTTCGAGGACGCTACGACGGGAAACGACAACGTTGTTGCGTTTCTGGTCGAGTTTGATGACCTTGAATTCCAGCTCTTTGCCTTCCAGGTGCGTGGTGTCGCGCACAGGACGGACGTCAACCAGAGAACCTGGCAGGAACGCACGGATGCCGTTAACGTCGACAGTGAAGCCGCCTTTAACCTTACCGTTGATAACGCCCTTGACCACTTCTTCGGCTGCGAAGGCTGCTTCCAGAACAATCCAGCATTCAGCGCGCTTGGCTTTTTCACGGGACAGCTTGGTTTCACCAAAGCCGTCTTCAACCGAGTCCAGAGCAACGTGAACTTCGTCACCGACGTTGATAGTCAGTTCGCCAGCATCGTTGTAGAACTGCTCAAGCGGGATGAGTGCTTCAGACTTCAGGCCAGCGTGAACGGTTACCCAGCGAGCTTGGTAATCGATATCAACGATAACACCGGTGATGATGGAGCCTGCCTGAAGGTTCAGGGTTTTTAGGCTTTCTTCAAAGAGTTCCGCAAAGCTTTCGCTCATTTTAATTCCTGTTGAATAAGGGCGAAGGATACGCCCATCTCCACATCCCAGACGACGTGGGTTATGTTCATTTAAAGAAGCCTTGCAAGACTATGACTGGTCCCCTGCAAAGCTTCTTGGTCACCCGGCGATATCGCGAATGGCGATCTCACTCATGATGCGTTCCAGCACCTGCTCGATGGATAATTCCGTGGAATCCAGCTGTATGGCGTCAGCCGCCGGCTTGAGCGGGGCTACCGCTCGCTGGGTGTCACGCTCATCGCGAACACGTATCTCATCTAGCAGACTCGACAGACTAACACCATCGACTTTGCCCTTCAACTGCAAGTATCGACGGCGCGCACGCTCCTCGGCACTGGCAGTGAGGAATATCTTCAGTGGCGCATCCGGGAAAACCACCGTGCCCATGTCGCGACCATCGGCGACCAATCCCGGAGGTTCCTGAAACGCCCGTTGACGCTGAAGCAAAGCGTCGCGAACGGCCGGCAACGCGGCGACCTGGGAAGCCCAGGCCCCCACCTGCTCATTGCGCAAATCGTCAGTGACATCGTCACCTTCAAGAATGATCCGCTGCGGATGCCCTTCAGTCGCTCCGACGAACTGCACGTCCAGATGAGCGGCCAGCAGTTTCAGCGACTCTTCATTGGTCAGATCAACACCGTGGTTGCGTGCCGCGAATGCCAGCAAACGGTACAACGCACCGGAATCCAGCAGGCACCAGCCCAGACGCTTGGCCAGAATCCCGGCAATCGTGCCCTTGCCCGAACCGCTGGGTCCGTCGATGGTGATGACCGGTGGCTTGATGATCACGACTGTGCCTCTTGTGCTACACGAATACCGACCTGCGTGCACAGCGCGAGGAAGTTCGGGAACGACGTCGCAACGTTGGCGCAATCATGAATACGGATCGGCGCAGTGGCGCGCAGCGATGCCACACTGAAAGCCATGGCAATCCGGTGGTCGCCGTGACCGTGAACTTCGCCGCCGCCGATCTGGCCGCCGTCGATGATGATGCCGTCCGGGGTCGGTTCGCATTTCACGCCCAAGGCCAGCAAGCCATCGGCCATGACCTGAATACGATCCGATTCCTTGACGCGCAATTCTTCGGCACCACGCAGAACGGTGCGCCCTTCAGCACAGGCCGCCGCCACGAACAGCACCGGGAATTCGTCGATGGCCAGTGGCACCAGCGCTTCCGGAATCTCTATACCTTTGAGTTTAGCTGCCCGTACGCGCAAATCCGCCACGGGTTCACCGCCGACTTCACGCTGGTTTTCCAGGGTGATGTCAGCGCCCATCAGGCGCAGAATATCGATCACGCCAGTACGGGTCGGGTTGATGCCGACGTGCTCAAGCACCAGCTCCGAACCTTCAGCGATCGACGCCGCCACCAGGAAGAACGCCGACGACGAGATATCACCTGGCACTTCAATATGGGTCGCGGTCAGCTTGTGGCCGGACTCAACCGACGCAGTCGCGCCGTTGACGGTGACCGGATAGCCGAAACCACGCAGCATGCGCTCGGTGTGGTCGCGCGTCGGAGCCGGCTCAGTGACGGTGGTCTTGCCTTCGGCGTACAGACCCGCCAACAGCAGGCAGGATTTAACCTGCGCGCTGGCCATCGGCATGGTGTAAGCCAGGCCTTTGAGCTTATTGCCACCACGGATGGTCATCGGTGGACGACCATCAGCGGCGGTCTCGATCACAGCGCCCATTTCACGCAGCGGATTGGCCACGCGATTCATCGGACGCTTGGACAGCGAGGCATCACCGGTCAGGGTGCTGTCGAAGCTCTGCGCAGCCAGCAGGCCGGACAGCAGACGCATCGAAGTGCCGGAGTTGCCCAGATAGATCGGGCCAGGCGCAGGCTTCAGGCCGTGCAGGCCGACGCCGTGAATCGTCACGCGACCGTGGTGCGGACCTTCGATCACGACGCCCATGTCACGGAAAGCCTGCAGGGTCGCCAGGGCGTCTTCGCCCTCGAGGAAGCCTTCGACTTCGGTGACGCCTTCGGCCAGGGAGCCCAGCATGATCGAACGGTGGGAAATCGATTTATCGCCCGGTACACGAATCCGCCCAGTCAGGCGGCCACCAGGTTGTGCCAGGAAAATCAGGTCGTTGGAGTTCATAGCGTCCACATAAGCCCGGCGGGCCAGGATTTTACTGAAATGTTCGCGGGCAACCCGGGCGCGAGTGAATACGCCCAACAATTGGTGCCCATCCCCTGCATCGACCGCGTCGCGCAAGGCGTCGAGGTCGCTGCGAAATGTATCGAGTGTGCGCAGGACAGCTTCGCGGTTGGCGAGGAAGATGTCGTGCCACATGACCGGGTCGCTTCCCGCGATTCTTGTGAAATCACGGAAACCGCCGGCAGCGTAACGGAAGATCTCAAGATTTTCATTGCGTTTGGCCAGTGAATCGACCAAACCGAACGCCAGCAAGTGCGGCAAATGGCTGGTTGCCGCCAACACTTCGTCATGACGCTCGACCTGCATGTGCTCGACGTCGGCGCCCAATTCGCGCCACAAACGGTCGACCACGGCCAGCGCGCCCGGATCGGTTTGATCCAGCGGCGTCAGAATCACTTTATGGCGACGAAACAGATCCGAGTTGGAAGCTTCCACCCCGCTCTGCTCGGAACCGGCAATCGGATGCCCAGGCACGAAACGCGCGGGCATGCCGCCAAACGCCTCGGTGGCCGCCCGAACGACGTTGCCTTTGGCGCTGCCGACGTCGGTCAGAATCGCTTGCCCAAGGTCCATGCCAGCCAGTCGGCCAAGCATTTTCTCCATCGCCAAGATCGGCACGGCTAGCTGAATCACGTCAGCGCCCTGGCACGCAACGGCCAGGTCGTCTTCGCAGCGATCCACCACGCCCAACTCAACCGCCAGCTTGCGTGACTGCGGGTCGAGATCGACCCCGACCACTTCACGGCACAGGCCACTTTCACGCAGGCCCTTGGCAAACGAACCGCCAATCAACCCCAGACCGACCACCACCAGGCGACCGATCATAGGTTCAGCAGATTGCAGAGCAGTGACATCACCCACGAGCCAGAACCTTGGTCAGCGCCTCAAGGAAGCGACTGTTTTCAGCCGGCAAACCGATGGTGATACGCAGGTGGTTCGGCAAGCCGTAATTGGCCACAGGACGCACAATCACGCCTTCGCGCAGCAGGCCCTGAAACACTGGCGCTGCAACACGACCGACATCGACGCAAATGAAGTTGCCCTTGGACGCAATCCAGCTCAGCCCCAACAGGCGAAAACCCGCTTCAAGCTGCTGCATGCCGGATTCGTTCAGACGACGGCTTTCGGCCAGGTAATCGGTGTCTTGCAAGGCAGCGCACGCAGCAGCCAGGGCCAGGCTGTTGACGTTGAACGGCTGACGCACACGGTTCAGCACATCCGCGACCACAGCGGTGGACAAACCATAACCCACCCGCAGCGCCGCCAGGCCGTAAGCCTTGGAGAACGTGCGCGAGACCAACAGGTTCGGATAAGCCGCCAGATAATCCAGGCCGTCCGGCAAATCGCTGCCTTCGGCATATTCGATGTAGGCCTCGTCCAGCACCACCAGCACGTGTGCCGGTACATCCTGGAGGAATTCGTCCAGCGCCTCGGCATCGAACCAGGTCCCGGTTGGGTTGTTCGGGTTGGCGATAAAGACCACGCGGGTATTGGCATCGATCGCCGCCAGCATGGCCGACAGGTCATGACCCCAGTCCTTGGCCGGAATCACTTTGGCCTCCGCACCCACGGCCTGGGTCACGATCGGGTAGACCGCGAACGCGTGCTCGCTGAACACCGCGTTCAGACCCGGCGCCAGATAGGCGCGGGCAACCAGCTCGAGGATGTCGTTGGAACCATTGCCCAGCGTCACCTGATTGAGCTCGACACGGCACTGCTCAGCCAGCAAGGTCTTGAGCGCAAAACCGTTGCCGTCCGGATAACGGGTCAGCTCGGCCAGTGCGTCACGAATCGCCGCCAAAGCCTTTGGACTGGCGCCCAGCGGGTTTTCGTTGCTGGCCAGTTTGACGATGCTGGCCGGATCGAGATCCAGCTCACGCGCCAGTTCGTCCACGGGCTTGCCCGGGACGTACGGCGAAAGTTGTTGCACGCCCGGCTGTGCCAGAGCGAGGAAGTCACCACTCATTTGCTACCCCTTAGAGAACTGCTTTCGGGTAGGAACCCAGCACTTTGAGTGCCACTGCTTCCTGACTGATCTTTTCCAGCACACCTTTGACCAGCGGGTCGCGATGGTGGCCGACGAAGTCGATGAAGAATACGTAGGTCCATTTGCCGCTGCGCGACGGGCGGGTTTCGATCCGCGTCAGGTCGATACCATTGTCGTGGAACGGCACCAGCAACTCGTGAAGCGCGCCGGGCTTGTTGCTCATGGAGACGATGATCGACGTCTTGTCATCGCCCGTCGGCGGCACTTCCTGGCTGCCGATCATCAGGAATCGCGTGGAGTTGTCCGGGCGATCCTCGATTTTCTCGGCCAGACGGGTCAGCCCGTACAAGCCTGCGGCCATGTCGCCGGCAATCGCCGCCGAGTTCCACTCACCCTTGACCCGCTTGGCCGCTTCGGCATTGCTCGACACCGCCACGCGCTCGACATTCGGGTAATGGGCGTCCAGCCACTTGCGGCACTGGGCCAGGGACTGGGCGTGGGAATAGATGCGGCTGATGCTGTCGGTCTTGGTATTTTCACCCACCAGCAAGTGATGGTGAATCCGCAACTCGACTTCGCCACAGATGACCATGTCGTGTTCGAGGAAACTGTCGAGGGTGTGGTTGACCGCGCCTTCGGTGGAGTTCTCCACCGGGACCACGCCAAAGTTCACCGCACCGGCCGCCACTTCACGGAACACTTCGTCGATCGCGGCCATCGGCTTGCTGATCACGGCGTGGCCAAAATGCTTCATGGCCGCCGCCTGGGTGAAGGTGCCTTCAGGGCCGAGGTAAGCCACTTTCAGCGGCTGCTCGAGCGCCAGGCACGAGGACATGATTTCGCGAAACAACCGCGCCATCTCTTCATTACCCAGCGGGCCCTGATTGCGTTCCATCACGCGCTTGAGCACCTGGGCTTCACGCTCAGGACGATAGAACACCGGCACTTCGCCTTCGGCCAGCGAGGCCATCTTTACTCGCGCAACTTCCTGGGCGCAGCGTGCGCGCTCACTGATCAGCTCCAGGACTTTCTCGTCCAGGGCATCAATGCGCAGGCGCAGTGCCTTGAGTTCTTGCTCAGACATTAGCCGTGTTCCTTCTCGAACTCTGCCATGTACGAAATCAGTGCGTTGACCGCAACGATGTCGACGGCGTTATAGATGGAGGCGCGCATGCCGCCCACGGAGCGGTGACCCTTGAGGTTCAACAAGCCACGCTCGTCGGCACCAGCCAGGAATGGCTTGTCAAGACGGTCGTCAGCCAGACGGAACGGCACGTTCATCCACGAGCGATCCGACTTGTTGATCGGGTTGCTGTACAAGCCGCTGGCGTCGATGAAGTCGTACAGCGTGCGCTGTTTCACTTCATTGAGCTTGCCGATTGCTTCAACACCGCCCTGCTCTTTCAGCCACTCGAATACCAGGCCAGACAAGTACCAAGCCAGAGTCGGCGGGGTGTTGTACATCGAGCCGTTGTCGGCCGCGACCTTGTAGTTGAGCATGGTCGGGCAAATGGAACGGGCATGCCCCAGCAGGTCTTCGCGAACGATGTTGACGACGATGCCGCTCGGGCCGATGTTTTTCTGGGCACCGGCGTAGATCATGCCGAAGCGCGAAACATCGACTGGACGCGAAAGAATGTCCGAGGACATGTCGGCGACCAGAGGAACATCACCGGTTTCCGGGACCCAGCTGAATTCCAGACCGCCGATGGTTTCGTTCGGCGCGTAGTGAACGTAGGCCGCATCCTTCGACAGGCTCCATTCATTCTGGCCCGGGATAGCAAAATAGTCGTAAGGCTTGGCGGTAGCGGCAACGTTGACGCGGCCGTAGCGCGAAGCTTCTTCGATGGCTTTCTGTGACCAGATGCCGGTGTCGATATAGTCGGCAGTGCCGTTTTCCGGCAACAGGTTCAGCGGAATCTGGGCAAATTGCTGGCTGGCGCCACCTTGCAGAAACAGCACTTTATAGTTCGAAGGGATATTCAGCAGATCACGCAGATCCTGCTCGGCCTTGGTGGCGATGGACACGAACTCATCACTGCGATGGCTCATTTCCATGACCGAGAGGCCCTTGCCGTGCCAATCAAGGAGTTCACCCTGGGCGCGCTGCAGGACAGCTTCGGGAAGTGCCGCAGGACCGGCACAGAAGTTATAGGCTCTCTTGCTCACATCCAATCTCGCTCTGATTTGGTGGTAATCACGCAATAAATCTGAAAACTCTGAAACTCTGTAGGAGCTGTCGAGTGAAACGAGGCTGCGATCCTTTCCGTGCACCTGCGAAGCTGGATCAAAAGATCGCAGCCTCGTTTCACTCGACAGCTCCTACATTCAAACAGGAGAAACAAGAAGGGGGCGAATTTTCATCCGCCCCCTGTTTGCCCGCTTATTCCTGCGGTTCTTCGTCGGCTGCGGCGTCGAGCTGCTGATCTTCGACGATGTCGTCGATCACGACCTCACCGTCGAACACTGCACCCTCTTCGCCCTCTTCGCCTTCCAGTTCTTCGCCTTCGACTTCCGACGGCTCCTGAACCCGCTCCAGACCTACCAGCGTTTCATCGCTGGCCAGCTTGATCAGGGTCACGCCCTGGGTATTACGACCCAGGCTGGAAACTTCGTCGACACGAGTACGAACCAGGGTGCCCTGGTCGGAAATCAGCATGATCTCCTCGCCGTCGAGCACCTGGACCGCGCCAACCAGACGGCCGTTGCGGTCGTTGCTGACCATGGCGATAACGCCCTGACCGCCACGTTTGTATTCAGGGAACTCGGTGATCGCCGTACGCTTGCCGTAACCACGGGCCGAAGCGGTGAGGATCTGGCTGCCTTCTTCCGGGATCAGCATGGAAATCAGCTTCTGGCCTTCCGGCAGACGCATGCCACGCACACCACGAGCGGTACGGCCCATGGCGCGAACGTCGGTTTCCTTGAAGCGAGTGACCTTGCCGCCGTCGGAGAACAGCATGACTTCGCGGCTGCCATCGGTGATGGAAGCAGAAATCAGCACATCGCCTTCATCCAGTTCCAGCGCGATCAGGCCGACGCTGCGTTGACGACTGAAGGATTCCAGCGGGGTCTTCTTCACGGTGCCTTTGGCGGTAGCCATGAAGATGAAGTGACCTTCGGTGTATTCGTCGACCGGCAGCATGGTGGTGATGTATTCATCACTGTCCAGCGGCAGCAGGTTGACCAGCGGACGACCACGGGCAGCGCGGGAGGCTTCCGGGATTTCGTAGGTTTTCAGCCAGTACACTTTGCCCTTGCTGGAGAACAGCAGCAGCGTGGTATGGCTGTTGGCAACCAGCAGGTGAGCGATGTAGTCCTCATCCTTGACGCCAGTCGCCGATTTGCCTTTACCGCCACGACGCTGAGCCTGGTACGCAGCCAATGGCTGGGTCTTGGCGTAGCCACCGTGGGAAATGGTCACGACGCGCTCTTCTTCCGGGATCATGTCACCCAGGGTCAGGTCGAGACGGGCATCGAGAATCTCGGTGCGACGCACGTCGCCGTATTCGGCGCGGATCACTTCCAGCTCTTCGCGGATCACTTCCATCAGGCGCGTGGCGCTGCTGAGGATGCGGATCAGCTCGCCGATCTGGTTGAGGATCTCTTGATACTCGGCCAGCAGCTTTTCGTGTTCCAGACCGGTCAGACGGTGCAAACGCAGTTCCAGAATGGCTTGCGCCTGTTCCGGCGACAGGAAGTACTTGCCTTCGCGCAGACCGTATTGCGGGTCCAGGGTCTCTGGACGGCACGAATCGGCACCGGCACGCTCAACCATCGCAACCACGGCGGAAGATTCCCACGCAGTCTTGATCAGCGCTTCCTTGGCTTCCGACGGCGTTGGCGAGGCTTTAATCAGGGCAATAACCGGGTCGATGTTCGACAGGGCAACCGCTTGACCTTCCAGAATGTGGCCACGTTCGCGGGCTTTACGCAGCTCGAACACGGTACGGCGGGTGACGACTTCGCGACGGTGACGCACGAAGGCTTCCAGCAGGTCCTTGAGGTTCAGGATCCGCGGACGGCCGTCGATCAGCGCAACGATGTTGATACCGAATACGGCTTGCAGCTGGGTCTGGGCGTAGAGGTTGTTGAGGATCACCTCAGGCACTTCGCCACGACGCAGTTCGATCACGACGCGCATACCGTCCTTGTCAGACTCGTCGCGCAGTTCGGTAATGCCTTCAAGCTTCTTCTCTTTTACCAGCTCGGCGATCTTCTCGATCAGACGGGCCTTGTTCAGCTGGTAAGGGAGTTCGGTGATGACGATCTGTTGACGGCCACCGACCTTGTCGATGTCCTCGATGATCGAGCGGGCACGCATGTAAATGCGCCCGCGACCGGTGCGGTAGGCTTCGATGATGCCGGCACGACCGTTGATGATCGCGGCGGTCGGGAAGTCCGGACCGGGGATGTATTGCATCAGCTCATCGATGGTCAACTCGGGGTTGTCGATGAGGGCCAGGCAACCGTCGATGACTTCACCGAGGTTGTGCGGCGGGATGTTGGTCGCCATGCCCACGGCGATACCGCTGGAGCCGTTGACCAGCAGGTTGGGAATACGGGTCGGCATGACCGCCGGGATCATCTCGGTGCCGTCGTAGTTCGGCACCCAGTCCACGGTTTCTTTATGCAGGTCAGCCAGCAGCTCGTGCGCCAGCTTGGTCATGCGCACTTCGGTGTATCGCATGGCTGCAGCGTTGTCGCCGTCCACGGAACCGAAGTTGCCCTGACCGTCTACCAGCAGGTAGCGCAGCGAGAATGGCTGCGCCATACGGACGATGGTGTCGTACACCGCGGTATCACCGTGCGGGTGGTACTTACCGATTACGTCACCGACAACACGGGCAGATTTCTTGTACGGCTTGTTGAAGTCGTTGCCCAGCTCGCTCATCGCGAACAGCACGCGCCGGTGCACGGGCTTCAAGCCATCGCGCGCATCCGGCAGGGCCCGCCCGACAATTACGCTCATCGCGTAGTCGAGGTAGGACTGCTTCAGCTCGTCTTCGATATTGACCGGGAGGATTTCTTTGGCCAGTTCGCCCATGAGAAGCTCGATTCCTTTTTCTGGTGAAACTTCGTCACATCCATATGGGACGAACGAAGCTCGCCGCTGCAGGCTGAGTGCCATGCACCGACTTACGACAAATCAACAAGTTGAACCATGGATTTGCGCAGTAAAGACAACCCCGTGGGACTGCCTCGGAAAACGCCGGATGTTATCACAAGAGCCGCCACGCACCTATCCCCCAGATGCGCATGGAGCATAGTTAGTTGACCGGTGACAGGCTGAAAGGGGACGAGAGAGGCTTAGAGCCGCTCCAAATGCAAAATTGGCAGCTGAATTAGGATGTTTATTGACTTTTAGGACCTCATCGCCAGCAGGCTGGCTCCCACAGGATCGGTGTCGACCACAAAACCCGTGGGAGCCAGCCTGCTGGCGATGTCGATTTACAAGGCGCCGGACGCTCTCAATGCAGACGCTTGCGGCACATCAACTGGGCCATTTTCGCCGTATCCGGGCGCTCGACGATGCCTTTTTCAGTGACGATCGCATCGATCAGGTCCGCAGGCGTCACGTCGAATACCGGGTTGAAGGCATCGACATCCGCCCCGACTCGCTTGCCGCCGACTTCCAGCAACTCACGGCCATCGCGCTCTTCAATAGGAATTTCATCGCCGCTGGCCAGGTTCATGTCGATGGTCGAACTCGGCGCCACCACCATGAAGCGCACACCGTGGTGCATTGCGCTCACCGCCAGTTGATAAGTGCCGATCTTGTTCGCCACGTCGCCATTGGCGGTGATCCGGTCGGCACCGACGATCACCCAGGTCACACCTTTGGTTTTCATGATGTGCGCGGCGGCGGAGTCGGCATTCACCGTGACCGGAATGCCTTCATTGGCCAACTCCCAGGCAGTCAATCGCGAACCTTGCAGCCAAGGGCGGGTTTCGTCGGCATAAACACGCTCGACCATGCCCTCGATATAGGCGCCGCGAATCACCCCCAGCGCCGTGCCGAAACCGCCCGTGGCCAGCGCGCCGGTGTTGCAGTGGGTCAGGATCGCCTGTGCATTGCCCTGGTGTTTGCGGATCAAGTCCACTCCCAACTGCGCCATGGTCAGGTTTGCTTCGCGATCGCTTTCATGAATGGCGATGGCCTCTGCCTCAAGCACCGCCAGCGGATCGGCATGGTGCTTCAGACGCTCAAGCCGTTCACGCATGCGGCCCAAGGCCCAGAACAGGTTGACCGCCGTCGGACGGGAGTCGGCAAGCAGAGCGAAATCTTCTTCCAGCGCCGCCTGCCAGTCGCCCCCCTCGGCAAACCGGCTACGTGCTGCCAGCACCACGCCATAGGCCGCACTGATGCCGATGGCCGGCGCGCCACGCACCACCATCGAGCGGATCGCCTCGGCGACACCTGCTGCACTGGTGTAGGCGATCCACGTTTCTTCGAACGGCAAAACACGCTGATCCAACAGGTACAGGGCGCCATCACGCCAATCGATGGCCTTTACCTTCTCCGCAGCCAACAGTCGATCGCGCATCCCACACCCCGCACTCATGAACAAAAGCCGCCGATTATAGCGATCCCCCCGCGAAGACGCTCGGGTATACTTCGCCATCCTTTACAAAAGCACTGGAACCGACCCTCGATGCCGAACACTGCCGCTGCGCTCGACCTGTTATTGCTGCCGACCTGGCTGGTACCCGTCGAACCCGCCGGCGTTGTCCTCAAAGAGCATGGCCTGGGCATCCGCGACGGGCGCATTGTGTTTATCGGCCCACGGTCGGCTGCGCTGAAGCTTAACGCAACCGAAGTACGTGAGCTGCCGGACGTGCTGCTCAGTCCCGGCCTGATCAATGCCCACGGGCATGCGGCGATGACGCTGTTCCGCGGCTTGGCCGACGATCTGCCGTTGATGACCTGGCTGGAAAACCACATTTGGCCCGCTGAAGCCAAATGGGTCGACGAAGCCTTTGTACGCGACGGCACTGATCTTGCGATCGCCGAGCAGATAAAAGGTGGCATCACTTGCTTCTCTGACATGTATTTCTTCCCGAAGGTTGCCAGCGAGCGCGTCCATAACAGCGGAATTCGTGCACAGATCGCAATTCCGATCCTCGACTTCCCGATCCCGGGCGCCAGCACAGCCGACGAAGCCATTCGTCAGGGCGTCGAACTGTTCGGCGATCTCAAGCACCATGAGCGCATCAAAGTGACCTTCGGCCCCCACGCCCCGTATACCGTGGGCGATGAAAACCTGGAGAAAATCCGGGTGATTGCCGAAGAGCTGGACGCCTCCATTCATATGCACGTCCACGAAACCGCCTTCGAGGTTCAACAGTCGGTCGAACAGCGAGGTGAACGCCCATTGGCTCGCCTCGGTCGCCTGGGTCTGCTCGGCCCGCGCTTCCAGGCAGTACACATGACCCAGATCAGCGAGGAAGACCTGGCATTGCTGGTAGAAAGCAACACCAATGTGATTCATTGCCCGGAATCCAATCTCAAGCTCGCCAGCGGCTTCTGCCCGGTCGAGCGCCTGTGGCAAGCAGGCGTCAATGTTGCGGTCGGCACCGATGGCGCAGCCAGCAACAACGACCTCGACCTGCTTGGCGAGACCCGCACTGCCGCGTTGTTGGCCAAAGCGGTCGCCGGCTCGGCCACCGCGCTGGACGCCCACCGCGCATTGCGCATGGCCACCCTCAACGGTGCCCGCGCGTTGGGAATCGAGACTGAGGTCGGCTCGCTGGAAATCGGCAAAGCAGCGGACATCGTCGCATTCGATCTGTCGGGCCTGGCGCAGCAACCTGTCTACGATCCGGTTTCACAATTGATTTATGCCACCGGCCGGGACTGCGTGAAGCACCTGTGGGTCGCCGGCAAGCAACTGCTCGACGACCGCCGCCTGACCCGCCTGGACGAAGAACAACTTTGCGCCACGACCAAGGCCTGGGGCCAGCGCATCAGCGGCCGCACCGAATAGCAATGACTCCGGACTCACCCCCGGGGCAACAGGATTTTTCAAGTTTTAGAGGACTGAACCATGAGCAACGTCGACTACGCCGAAATCGCCAAATTCGAAGCCCTGGCGCATCGCTGGTGGGACCGCGAAAGCGAGTTCAAACCGCTGCACGACATCAACCCGCTGCGGGTCAACTGGATTGACGAACGGGTCAATCTGGCCGGCAAGAAAGTCCTCGATGTCGGTTGCGGCGGCGGCATCCTCAGTGAAGCCATGGCCCAGCGTGGCGCCACGGTTATGGGCATCGACATGGGCGAGGCGCCACTGGCCGTCGCACAACTGCATCAACTGGAATCGGGCGTGAGCGTCGAATACCGGCAGATCACCGCCGAAGCACTGGCAGAAGAAATGCCCGAGCAGTTTGACGTGGTCACTTGCCTGGAAATGCTTGAACACGTGCCGGACCCGTCCTCGGTAATCCGCGCCTGCTTCCGCATGGTCAAGCCCGGCGGCCAGGTGTTCTTTTCCACCATCAACCGCAATCCGAAGGCGTACCTGTTCGCCATCGTCGGCGCCGAATACATCATGAAGCTGCTGCCGCGCGGCACTCACGACTTCAAGAAATTCATCCGTCCTTCCGAACTGGGCGCCTGGAGCCGCATGGCCGGTCTGACCGTCAAGGACATCATCGGGCTGACATACAACCCGCTGACCAAGCACTACAAACTGGCGGCCGATGTTGACGTCAACTACATGATCCAGACCCTGCGCGAGGAGTAAGCCGATGCGTATCAGAGCAGTCCTTTTCGACATGGACGGCACCCTGCTCGACACCGCGCCGGACTTCATCGCCATTTGTCAGGCGATGCGCGCTGATCGCGGTTTGCCGCTGATGAACGACAAGCACATTCGCGACGAGATTTCCGGCGGCGCCAAGGCGATGGTCGCGGTGACCTTCTCCATGGACCCCGAATCGCCAGGCTTCGAAGAGCTTCGTCTGGAGTTCCTGGAGCGCTACCTCATCGGCTGCGCGGTTCACAGCAAGCTGTTCGACGGCATGGAAGCACTGCTGGCCGACATCGAGAAGGCCAACCTGATCTGGGGTGTGGTTACCAACAAGCCACTGCGGTTCGCCGAGCCGATCATGCAGCAATTGGGTCTTGCCGAACGCTCGGCCTTATTGATCTGCCCGGATCACGTAACGAACAGCAAGCCGGACCCTGAGCCGTTGATCCTGGCGTGCAAGATGCTCGACCTGGACCCGGCCAGCGTGCTGTTCGTGGGTGACGATTTGCGCGACATCGAGTCGGGTCGTGATGCCGGCACCAAAACGGCGGCCGTGACCTACGGCTACATTCACCCGGAAGACAACCCTCGGCATTGGGGCGCGGATGTGGTGGTGGATCATCCAATGGAGCTGCGCAAGGTGCTCGATAGCGCCCTGTGTGGCTGCTGACCGCCGCTTTCAGGTTCCGGGAATATGGCGAGAAGACTGACGCCATCTGTCTTTTGTTTTGTTGAGGTTTCTTATGTTCGATTACTCCGCACGTCCTGAATTGCTCAAGGACCGGATTATTCTGGTCACCGGCGCGGGCCGCGGCATCGGCGCAGCAGCGGCGAAAACCTATGCCGCCCATGGCGCCACCGTATTGCTGCTGGGCAAGACCGAAGCCAATCTGACGCAGGTCTATGACGACATCGAGGCCGCCGGGCATCCTCAGCCGGTCGTGATCCCGTTCAACCTGGAAACCGCCCTGCCCCATCAATACGATGAGCTGGCGGCGATGATCGAAACAGAATTCGGCCACCTTGACGGCTTGCTGCATAACGCCTCGATCATTGGTCCGCGCACGCCGATTGAGCAGCTGTCCGGCGAGAACTTCATGCGCGTCATGCACATCAACGTCAACGCCATGTTCATGCTCACCAGCACCCTGCTGCCCCTACTCAAGCTGTCTCAAGACGCGTCAGTGGTGTTCACCTCCAGCAGCGTGGGCCGCAAGGGTCGCGCGTACTGGGGCGCTTATGGCGTGTCCAAGTTTGCAACCGAAGGCTTGATGCAAACCCTGGCTGACGAAGTCGACACCGTCGCCCCCGTGCGCTCCAACAGCATCAACCCCGGCGCCACCCGCACCAGCATGCGTGCCCAGGCTTATCCGGGAGAAAATCCGCTGAACAACCCTACGCCGGAAGAAATCATGCCGGTGTACCTGTACCTGATGGGCCCGGACAGTACCGGCATCAATGGCCAGGCTTTCAACGCTCAATAACAGCCGCACGTCGCTTTTTTGTGTCGCGTCGACATTTCGGCGCGGCACTTAAAGCCCGCCTTAATCACACCCACTTCTGTCAATTCGCCGTCACTTATTCTGCAAATAAGTCCAGCACACCTAATAACACGTTGATTAAAAAGGCTTTTTATCCGAAGGAACTCATTGGCATGACTTTCGCTCTAAATTTGCTCAGACACGCCGTGTGAAAGCTATCGGGCGGACGCCTCAGTCGATTGGTTACTAATATTCGACAAAGCGGACTAAACTTGCGCCAAATGTCCTACGGGACTGATGGACCAGTATGACGCGCAGCCCAAAGCCGCTCTCACCCAGCCTGTAAGACAGCCTTACTGCTTAGGGGCTCACGCCATATGAAATCACCATCCCAGACCAACGCAATTGACTTCGATAACGCCAAATTGCAGCGCCTGGGCTTTGGTCAAAAGCCTCCCGTTCTGGAGCGGCCATTCAGCCTCGCACAATTGCGTCAGCAACTTGGCCAGCAACTGCAGACCAGCCTTGAGCCACAACGCATTCTCGGACTTTTCTTCCGCGAGATTCAGCGTGTCGTGCCACTGGATGCGCTGACTTACAAGCACACCGCCAGCGACTTGCGCCTGGAGCTCGGGCAGCGCGGCCACCATTCGGTCACCTATAGCCTCGTCCATGAAGATGAGAACCTGGGTGATCTGATTTTCCGCCGCAACCAGCGATTCAGCGAATACGAACAGGCCTCGCTGGAATCGTTGCTGCCCACCTTGCTGTTCCCGATCCGCAACGCCCTGCTCTATCGGGCCGCGACTCAAAGCGCATTGCGCGATCCACTGACCGGTACCGGTAATCGCATCGCGATGGATCAGACGTTGCAGCGTGAAATCGAGATGTCGCGAAGGCACTTGATGCCGTTGTCGCTACTGATGCTGGATATCGATCATTTCAAAAATGTAAATGACAACTACGGACACAGCGCAGGCGATGACGTGCTCAAGGCTGTCGCAGCTTCGATCAAGAATCAATTGCGAAACGTGGACATGGTGTTTCGCTTTGGGGGCGAAGAATTCCTGATCCTGCTTTCCAATACCAATCGGGAAGCAGCGGCCATGGTCGGCGAACGACTGCGGTTTGCAGCACAGGCCCAGGACTACAAGGCCGACGGCAACCTGGTCGAACTGACGGTCAGCCTGGGTTGTTCGACCCTGCTGCCCGGAGAGTCTGCCGAAAGTTTGTTGCGACGAGCCGACAGCGCGCTGTATGTCGCCAAGCGCGAGGGCCGTAACCGGCTGCAGATGGCGGGCTGAGAACATCAGCAACACCATAAAAAAATGAGGGAGCGAGTAAACTCGCTCCCTCATTTTTTGTTTGTGCTGCCTATGGATCAGCTCTCGGCAAACGCCATGCGTTCACGTGCCACGGGAGCCTTTTCCGAATGCTCCAGTTGCATGCAGCGCTCCAGAAACAGGTGCATGTAGTCATAGCTTTTGCAGACAGCCTGGCGCAATTCCACTTGCAGCGACTTGCTCGGGTTCATGCCGGCCAGCGTGCAGATGATTTCCAGCGCTTCCCATGGATGGGCGTCATCGTACTGGGCGTGCATCTTCAACCACTTCATGGCCCGCTTACGATCCTCCTCAGGGAAGGCAGCCGCATACACGCCACTGGAACAGACCAGTGCCGACCACTCTCCGGTGGCGCCTTCGATCGCATAGTTGGTGGCGGCGATGGCAACGATCAGAGAATCCGCCGAGCTGGTGTGCCAGCACCAGTGACTCAACGCGTGAAGTTCCGGGGCAACGTTTTGCGCCTGCAGATCTTCCAGGCTGACGCCGTGTGCCCGACTCCAGTTCACCCAGTAATCGGCATGGTTCAATTCGACACGAATGTTGCGCATCAGCCAGCGACGCGCCATGTCCTCACCGGGGTGGCGGGCAAAGCGGGTCTTGGTCAGGTTCTGTGCCATGTATAACGCGAACTGCTCAACCACCGGCCAGCCACCAATGAGGTACTGACGCATGGTTTTTGCGCTGAGTTTGTTATCTCGCATGCGCTGATACAGTTCGTGTTCTACAACCCGGCGCTTACTCTCGCTGCAATCCTTGATGAGCTGTTGCGCCCAGGCAGGATAACTTGCAGCTTCCATGAGTGGTCCGGTTCGGTTGAATGTGTCGATCACTGTCGGGCTCCTTTTGATTGTGATTGTTAGGATCAGCTAGAGATTTCAACGGAACGTACCAGGCGCCTTGAATAACAAAGGTTGGGGCCTGGCGGGACGACTTTGCAAACTATCGCAGGTAAACAGATGCGGGCGTTCAATGACATACCCTTGAGCGAAATCGACCCCGATCTCCAGCAATGCCTGCTCGATCTGGGGCGTCTCCACAAACTCGGCAATCGTGCGTTTACCCATGACATGGCCGATGTGATTGATCACTTCTACCATGGCGCGGTTAATCGGGTCGTCCAGCATATCCTTCACGAAACTTCCATCGATCTTCAAGAAGTCTACAGGTAAATGTTTCAAGTAGGCGAACGAGGACATCCCGGCGCAGAAGTCATCCAATGAAAAATGGCAACCTAAACCTTTGAGTTCGTTGATAAATCTAATGGCGCTTCCCAAATTTGAAATTGCACTGGTTTCTGTAATTTCAAAACAAATCATTTCAGGAGGAATGGACCACACAACGAATTGCTCACGCAAGAAGTCCAGAAACGCATCATCTCCGATAGTAGTGCCTGACAGATTGATCGCACACATGGCCAACGGGCCTTTGCGTTCTTCTGCAATACATTGGGCAATGATCTTGAAAACGTTTTCCACCACCCAACGGTCCAGCGCAGTCATCAGCCCGTAACGCTCTGCCGCCGGAATGAAACTGTCAGGCAATATCATGCGCCCGGCTTCGTCATGCAGACGTAGCAGGATTTCTATATGCCCGCCCCCTTGTTGAGTGTGTCCAAGCGGCGCGATTTCCTGGGAGTAGAGGCAAAAGCGGTCTTCTTCCAGCGCCATGTGCAGGCGCTGCACCCACGCCATTTCACCGAATCGCAGGGACAACTCCGAATCATCGGCATGATAGACCTGCACACGATTACGCCCCTTCTCCTTGGCCATGTAACAGGCCATATCCGCGGCGCGCAACGAGGCTTCAAGGGTGGTCGGCGTTTGCGCGACATGAACCAGCCCGATGCTGACCGTTGTCACGAAAGGCCGGCCTTTCCAGACGAAATGCAGATTCTGCACGGTCTGACGCAGGCTCTCGGCAATTTTCTCGGCCGCTTCCGGCGGACAGTTTTCCAGCAGAATACCGAACTCGTCGCCACCCAGTCGTGCCAGGGTGTCACCTTCGCGCAAGCCCGATTGCAGCAGCGCGCAGATATGCCGCAACAGTTCATCGCCCGCCGCGTGGCCGCAGGTATCGTTGACCAGTTTGAATTGATCCAGATCGAGAAACATCAACGCGTGGCGACCGGAGTGCCGCGTCAGATTGTGCATTGCCTGCTCCAGGCGATACTCAAACTCCCGGCGGTTGGCCAACCCGGTCAAGGCGTCATGGGTCGCCTGCCAGGACAGATTGGCGATGTACTGGCGCTCCTGAGTCATGTCATGCAACACCAGCACCGTGCCACTGACCTTGCCGGCATTACGGATCGGCGCGCCGACCAGGGTGACCGAGACGGTGCTGCCATCCAGGCGCTGGATCAGTTTGGAATGTTCGCTGCCACCACTGAGCTGACCGCTCAGGATGTGTTCAATCAGCGTGAACCCATCCGCCTGAGCGTTTTCATCCAGCAGATTGAACAAGGCTGCCAGCGGCAAGCCCATGGCTTGCTCGCCTTTCCAGTGGGTCAGTGCCTCGGCCGCCGGGTTCATGTAGGCGATCGCCCCCTCGACATCCGTGGTAATGACCCCGTCGCCAATGGATTGCAACGTGATCTGCGCCCGGTCCTTCTCCAACTGCAAGGCCTCGGCGAAAGCGTGGCGCTGCTTGAGCAGTTTGTGCGTGCGCATCAGGGCCAATGCAATCAAGCCCAGGGCCGTGGCGAGGTTCGTCACCAGCAGCAGGCGCAAAATCAGACGCGAGCCCTCGCCCAAGGCATCACTGAACGCTTTGGCGGCAGGCGTCACACCGTCGTTGATCGCAAAAATCTGCGCCTTCCAGCGCTGGATGTCGGCGTCCGATGCCTGGCCTTCGGTAATGCGCTGATGCATCTCCTGGGCGACGTCATCGAGCCGCACCAGATAGGCATCACCCACCGTCCAACGATCAATGGCCTTTTCCAGGTAACTGAAGTGCCTGAAATTGAGGTACAGCCAGATCAAGCTGGAGACGTCGTCAGGGTGGTTGCCACCTTTAAGAATGGCTACACGCGCAGCTTCGATATTCGGCGGTTCGTGGTCCAGCGCCAACCGCAACTCGTGGCCCCCCTGAGGGACGGCAATGGCGTTCTGGTACTTGAGAAAAATCGCCCCATCACGGCTGTCCGCGTAGAGATTAAGGTAATAGATGGCATCCTTCTGGCCCTTGGACCAGAGGCTTTCTCCGGCGACATAGCCGCGAACCGCCGAAAGCACATACAGACTGACCCCACCCAATAGCGCCTGAAACAGCACTACCGCGATAAATGGCCAGACGATGCCCAACAACCTTGGCGTTCCGAGAGTCCGCTTTTGCTTCATGAGGTCCCTTGTATTAGCACTACCAGATCATCATTCCACGTGATCGCTAAAGCTAGACTAGGGTGCGTAATCGATCCCGGCAAGCCAGCGCCCATATTTTGCGCATACACGTGCCTGCGACCGATCAGCGCTTCGCCGTCGAGCCGTGGACCTGTACCGCATTTTTTATTCATTCGGGCTGAAACGGGGTCTCCCTCCCGTCGGCCACATACTAGCGCATCTGCAGGCGTTGAATCTGACAACCTGGAACTACCCACGAGCCGGAAATCCGCTTCAACGCACCATCGAGGCGTGCGTGTCGACGACCAACAGGCTGACAGCAATACTGTGCAAAATCAGTTAATTGGCAGACCGGGAAACAGCCTTCACAGTTCCAAAAACCGACGCAGGATGATTCTGAAGTGCGACGCACTTCACTCAATGTTGCTGCAAATGCCCATAAAGCTTGGCGTACAAACCACCTTCGGCAATCAGTTGCTGATGGTCGCCATCCTCGGCAATTTGTCCTCCGTCGAACACCAGCACGCGATCGGCCTGCTTCACCGCCGACAACCGATGCGCGATGATCAGCGTGGTGCGGTGGCTCAGGAACCGCGCCAACGCCTGGTGCAGGTTGTATTCGGTGGCCGCGTCCAGCGCCGAGGTGGCCTCATCGAGAATCACGACCTTGGGCTCGGCAAGCACCATCCGTGCAATGGCCAGTCGTTGACGCTGACCTCCGGATAAACGCACCCCGGAACGTCCGACGATGCTGTCCAGACCATCGGGCAACTCTCGAACGGTCTGGTGCAACTGCGCAATTTCCAGCGCCTGCCAGCAGGCCTCGTCGCTGCGCAGACGGCCCATCGTCAGGTTGGCACGGATGGTGTCGTTGAACAGCGCAGGGTGCTGCAAGACCACGGCAACATTTTCCCGCACGACCTCCAGACCGATCTCCTGCTGAGTCGAACCGCCGAAGCGAATGCTCCCGGCAAGCGGCGTGTACAGCCCCAGCAGCAATTGCACCAAGGTGCTTTTGCCGCCGCCACTGGCACCGACGATGGCCACTTTTTCACCGGGTGCGATGGACAGGTCCATCTTGTTTAATACCAGCTCGTCGCTATAGCCGAAGCTCAGCCCCCGGACTTCAATGCCCACGGTCTCACGCCCCTGGAACGGGTCGACCCCACCGGGGTATTGCGGCTCATCGGCGCGGGCCAGCAGTTCGTTGATCCGTGACAGTGCACCGCCGGCGGCGTAATAGGCGTACTGCAAATTGAGCAGTTGCTCCACCGGACCGATCATGAACCAAAGGTAGCTGAACACCGCCAGCATCTGGCCGATGGACAGGTCGGAAAACAGCACGGTGAGCATCGCTGCCGCACGGAAAATATCGATGCCGAACTGGAACAGCAAACCGCTTGCACGGTTGGAGGCATCGGTTTTCCACTGCGAATTCACGGCGTAATCGCGCACTTCCCGGGCGCGCTGTCCCAGACGCCCGAGGAAAAACCCCTGACGGTTGCCGGCGCGCACTTCCTGAATGGCATCGAGTGTTTCGGTCAACGCCTGGGTGAAGCGCGAAGTACTGTCGTTCTCGAGTTTCTTCAGGTGCTTGACCCGCTTGCCCAACTGCACCGTTGCGTAAATCACCAACGGGTTGAACAGCAAAATCAGCAGCGCCAGCTTCCAGTGCATCCACATCAGGATCGATGCGGTGCCCACCAGCGTCAGCATGGCGACGAGAAAACGGCTGAGGGTTTCGCCGACGAATTTATCCAGCGTGTCCAAGTCGGTGACAAGGTGCGTGGTCACCGTGCCGCTACCCAGGCTTTCGTATTCGCCCAGGGAAATGCACTTGAGCCGCTCGATCAACCGCACGCGAATGCGATAGACGATGTCCTTGGCCAACGCCGCAAACAACTTCGCCTGCACCACGTTGAACAACAAGGCGCCACAGCGCAGCAACAAGGTCACCAGCAGCATCAGGCCGATGTAGCCTGCTGCTTTCTGCCAGCCTTGGGGCAGTGCGTGATTCATGATCTTCAGGGCTGCGTCGCCGTGCCCCAGCAACACTTCGTCGACCAGCAATGGCAGCAGCAACGGAATCGGCACGCTGCACAAAGTAGCCAGCACCGCGACGCCATTGGCGATCCACAGGGATTTTTTATGGTGCAGGGCCAATCGACGGATTTCGGCCCAACTCAGCCGATCGACACGCTTGGGAACGGGCGCGCCATCGGGCAGGTCATGCACAGGCGGCGCGCTCCAGCCAACGGCCAAGCAACGGCGACAACTCAATCAAGGGTTGGTAACCGTTGGTCAACAGCGCCAGTTGACCGTCACGTTCAGCCAGCAATGTCGGGAAGCCGGCAATGCCCAGGTCCTGAACCCAAGTGAAATCAGCAGCGGTCGCGGCGTGCTGATCGGCACGGTCGAACGCGGCGGCAAATTCGATGCGTGGCAGACCGGCTTTCTCAGCCAGTTCCACCAGCACACTGGCGTGCGTGACATCGCGACCTTCGGCGTAGAACGCATGCTGAATCAGCCCGAGTAGTTTCCACGCGCAATCCGGCGCCAGGCTGCGCGCGGTCACCAGTGCCCGGCAGGCAGGCTCGGTGTCGTAGACAAACCCGTCTGGCAACGCGCCTTCAATTTTGAACGGCTGGCCGGTGGCCTCTTTGACCGCCTGCCAGTGTTCAAGAATGTAGCGCCGGGTGGTCGGCTCCAGCGCCGAGCCACTGCCGGTGCGCAAACCGCCGACCACCAAATGCACCTCCACGCCTGCCGCATGCGCCTGCTCGACCAGCGCATTGGCCACCGACGCAAAGCCCCAGCACCAGGAACACATCGGGTCCATCACATAGAGCAGGCGGCGTACAGACATGATTCAAGCCTCGGAAGGGGTTTGCTTGTAGTTGTAGCCGATCGGGTGAGGCAAGTTGCGCGCCTTGGCCAGTTCGATCTGCTTCTGCCGATCAATGGCACTGCGCCGGGTCTTCTCGCTCAGCGTGTTCCAGCAATGCGGGCAACTGATGCCGGCCACGTAGTGCTCGGAGGCGCGGTCTTCGACGCTTACCGGCGTACGACAGGCATGACACTGATCGTAGTCGCCTTCGCTGAGGTCATGACGCACGGTCACGCGGTTGTCGAACACAAAGCAGTCGCCCTGCCATTTGGTTTCTTCCTGCGGCACCTCTTCGAGGTACTTCAGGATGCCACCCTTGAGATGGTAAACCTCATCGAAGCCCTGGCTGAGCATGTAGCTCGACGCCTTCTCGCAACGAATGCCGCCGGTGCAGAACATCGCGACTTTCTTGTGCACGGCAGGGTCGAAATTGGCTTTGATGTAATCAGGGAATTCACGAAAACTGGTGGTTTTCGGATCGATGGCGCCTTCGAAGGTGCCGATCGAGACCTCGTAATCGTTGCGGGTGTCGATCAACAGCACTTCAGGATCGCTGATCAGCGCATTCCAGTTCTGCGGATCGACGTAGGTGCCGACCTTTTTGTTCGGGTCCACGCCTTCGACGCCGAGGGTGACGATTTCTTTCTTGAGCTTGACCTTGGTGCGGTAGAACGGCTGATCGTCGCAGTACGACTCTTTGTGGTCGATGTCGTCCATGCGCGGGTCGTTCTTGAGCCAGGCCATAAGCCCGTCAATGCCTTCACGGCTGCCGGACACGGTGCCGTTGATGCCTTCTTCGGCGATCAGCAGCGTGCCTTTGACGCCGTTATCGACCATCGCTTGCAGCAATGGCTCGCGCAGGGCGACGTAATCTTCCAGAGTGACGAACTTATACAGTGCCGCCACGACAATCTTTTGTGTCATGGGTGATTCTCCAGGTGGCTACCCTCGCAAAGGGTGAACCGGATGCGAAAAAAAACGCGCCGGGTGAGCGGCGCGTTGCGGATTTTAGCAAGAAAGCAGCTTCGAGCGGTAAGCTTCAAGCGGCAAGTTGAAGCAGGTCACCGTAATCTTGCAGCTTGCAGCTTGAAGCTGCTTTTTACTGCTTTCCTCCAGCACAGGTTGGCGAGGCCGGAGCCGCATCGATCTGTGCCCATTCTTCTGGCGTGTAGGTATGCAGCGCCAACGCATGGAACTCGCCCATCAGCTCGCCGAGCGTGCCGTAGACTTTTTGGTGACGCTTGACGCGGTTGAGCCCCTCGAACTGCTGGCTGACCACCACGGCCTTGAAATGGGTCTGCAACCCACGGCTGTGCATGTGGCTTTCATCCAGCACTTGCAGGTGCTCGGGCTGTAACAGGCCCAGCGTCGATTCAATGCGTTGTTGCATGGTCATACCGAACTCCGCTTATGGCTTTTTCTTGGCAGGAGCAGCGGCGCCTTTAGGCTCCAGCTCGGCCGTCATGTCAGCCAGCAGTTTGTTGACCACAGGCACTGCGCTTTCCAGCTTGGCTTGGGTCATCTGGGCCGATTGCTGAGTCAGCTGCGGCATTTTTTCCAGGACTTTCTTGCCCAGTGGCGACTGGTAGAAAGCAACCAGGTCCTTGAGCTCGGATTCGCTGAAGTTGGTGGTGTAGAGCTTGACCATGTCCGGCTTCAGCTTGTTCCAGCCAATGGCTTGGTCCAGCGCTGCGTTGGCTTTGGCTTGGTAAGTTTCCAACAAGGCTTTTTTCGATTCAGGGGCTTTGGTCTGTTCAAAGCGCTGAGCGAACATTTGCTGCACTTGCATGTACACCGGAGTGCCCAATTTGTCAGCGTGCGCCAGGGTCAGGAAAGCTTCGGCACTGGCGTTGTGGCTGGCGGTATCGGCAAAAACAGGGCCGCTGGCGCAAACCAGTGCAACCGCGGTACAGATGGCACGAAGACGAGTCATCGAGTTTCCTTTTCTAGCAGGCGAGGTAAAACCCCAAGGGCGTCCATTCTGCGCCTAAAAAAGTGTGTCACTCAACCCCAAGCCTTGTCGGGTCTGATTTAGAGGGGTTGAACGGTCAAAATCCAGACTGATGGAACCACGGCCGGCGATCACGGCCTAAACTGCGCTATCGACCTACAGGAGTGTGCAAGATGAGCCGTATCGAAACCGACAGCCTTGGCCAGGTGGAAGTCCCGGATGAAGCCTACTGGGGCGCTCAGACGCAACGCTCGCTGATTAACTTCGCCATCGGCAACGAACGCATGCCGCTGGCTGTGCTGCATGCACTGGCGCTGATCAAGAAAGCCGCGGCGCGGGTCAATGACCGCAACGGTGATCTGCCGGCCGACATCGCCCGGCTGATCGAACAGGCCGCCGACGAAGTGCTCGACGGCAGCCACGACGACCAGTTCCCGCTGGTGGTCTGGCAGACCGGCAGCGGCACCCAGAGCAACATGAACGTCAACGAAGTGATTGCCGGACGTGCCAACGAATTGGCCGGCAACCCACGCGGCGGCAAGTCGCCGGTTCACCCCAACGATCACGTCAATCGCTCCCAAAGCTCCAACGACTGCTTCCCGACGGCCATGCACATCGCCACCGTTCAGGCGGTCCAGCAGCATTTGCTGCCGGCCATCAGCGAGCTGTCTGGCGGGTTGGCCGAGCTGTCGGCGCGGCACATGAAACTGGTCAAGACCGGCCGGACCCACATGATGGATGCCACGCCGATCACCTTCGGCCAGGAAGTCTCGGCATTCATCGCGCAACTGGATTACGCCGAACGGGCGATCCGCAGTGCGCTGCCGGCAGTGTGCGAGCTGGCACAGGGCGGCACCGCCGTCGGCACCGGGCTGAACTCGCCGCATGGTTTCGGCGAGGCGATCGCTGCCGAATTGGCCGCCCTCTCCGGCCTGCCGTTCGTCACCGCACCGAATAAATTCGCCGCGCTGGCCGGTCATGAGCCGCTGACCACGTTGTCCGGGGCACTGAAAACCCTTGCCGTGACCCTGATGAAGATCGCCAACGATCTGCGCCTGCTGGGTTCCGGGCCGCGAGCCGGGTTCGCTGAAGTGAAGCTGCCGGCCAACGAACCGGGCAGCTCGATCATGCCGGGCAAGGTCAACCCGACGCAGTGCGAAGCGCTGTCGATGCTTGCGTGTCAGGTCTTGGGCAACGACGTCGCCATCGGTTTTGCGGCGAGTCAGGGCCACTTGCAATTGAACGTGTTCAAACCGGTAATCATCCACAACCTGCTGCAATCGATCCGATTGCTGGGCGATGGCTGCAGCAACTTCCAGCAACATTGCATCGCCGGCCTTGAGCCGGACGCGGCGAAAATGGCCGAGCACCTGGAACGCGGATTGATGCTGGTGACGGCGCTGAACCCGCATATCGGCTACGACAAGTCGGCGGAGATTGCCAAGAAGGCGTACGCCGAAGGGCTGACGCTGCGGGAAGCGGCATTGCAGTTGGGCTATCTGACCGATGAAGAGTTTGATGCGTGGGTGCGGCCGGAGAATATGCTGGAGGCCGGGGCCAAAGGCTGAATCTTGTAGTGATTGAGTTGATCGTTCCCACGCTCTGCGTGGGAATGCAGCCCGGAACGCTCCGCGTCCCTGCCGAAGCGGACGCGGAGCGTCCATTGAGGCATTCCCACGCAGAGCGTGGGAACGATCAGCTCACGGACATCCGAACGCGCCGGGCCCGAAGCCCCGCCATCAACGACGGCCCCAATGCCACCAGCGCCGATCCCAGCACCACCAGCACCGCCCCGCCATACCCCAGACCATTGATCGTCTCGGCGTGCACATACTCCGGCCACAACCACGCCGCCAAAGCGACAGCAGCGAACGTCACTAACGGTGTAATCGCCAACGTAGCACTGACCCGTGACGCTTCCCAATGCGCCAGCGCTTCGGCAAATGCGCCGTAGGCAATCAGCGTGTTCATGCAGCACGCCAGCAGCAGCCAACCTTGAAGCGGACTCAGTTGCAGCGCTTCCAGCGGATGCACCCATGGCGTTAGCAACAGAGCACAGAACAGGTAAATCACCATCATCACCTGCAATGAATTCCACACCGTCAGCAATTGCTTCTGCCCCAACGCGTAAAAGGTCCAGACGGTTGAGGCCAACAACACCAGCAACACGCCCGCGGTGTAATCGCTCAGCGACGTCAGCAACTCGACCAGACGCTGGTTGAAAAACAGCCCGAAGCCAATCAACAGCACCAGCAGGCCTATCCCCTGCCCCACGCTGAACCGTTCCTTGAACACAAACAGACTGGCGATCAGCAACATGATCGGGCCCATCTGCACTACCAGTTGCGCGGTGCCGGGGCTGAGCAGGTTCAGGCCCGTCAGGTACAGCACGTAGTTACCGACCAGACCGAGCACCGCCATCACCACCAGCCAGCCACCGCGCGGGCCGAGGACTTTACGGCTGGGCAGGCGCCTGGTCGCGGCCAGGTAAATGAAATGAACAGGCAACCGCCGGACACGATCAGGCGAAACCAGGTCACCGTCACCGGGTCCATCACCAGCAGCACTTGTTTGAGTTTGATCGGCAGGATTCCCCACAACAACGCGGTCAGCAAGGCCAGGCAGAGACCGTAAACCCAGCGACCGGATGAAATGTGCATGCGAACCCCGAAAAAGCCAGATAGCAAGAGACACCATTCTAGGCTCAGACCGGAGTGCGACACAGGCACAGTTACCGCCAGGCCGCGAATGAAACTGTGCAGGTCGCATCAAAAATCTGGCGAAGTGCCGTCGATCAGCTGGACAGGCGCCGCAAGTGGTTCATGCATAAGCTCATTGGGTCTGCTAACAGCAACATCCAACAGGAGACAGCCATGTACGGCATGCGCGCCAAGGACCCAGCTCCCGCCACGTACTTTCGCAGTGACCGTTTGTGCCGTGTGAATGGACAATTGTTTTTCGTCACCCGGGAGAACACCCTCGAGGGGCCGTTTGAAAACCGGGAGAAGGCGGCGCAGGAGATCCAGGCTTACATCGAACGCAGGCTGCTTGTGCGTATGAGCCTGTAGACCGAGGCGACTGCATCGCGGGCGAGCCCGCTCCCACATTGGAATGCGATCCACTGTGGGAGCGGGCTTGCCCGCGATAGCTATTTAACAACCGCTACAAATCTTGAAGTACTTAACGCACCGCCTCAAACAACCCGGTCGCCCCCATCCCGCCACCCACGCACATGGTGACCACGCCGTAGCGCACATTGCGCCGTTGCAACTCACGCACGATATGCCCGACCTGACGCGATCCGGTCATGCCGAACGGGTGACCGATGGATATCGAGCCGCCATTGACGTTGTACTTGTCGTTATCGATCTCCAGGCGATTGCGGCTGTACAGGCACTGCGAAGCGAAGGCTTCGTTGAGCTCCCAAAGGTCAATGTCCGCCACCTGCAAACCCTTGGCCTTGAGTAACCTGGGCACCGAGAACACCGGGCCGATCCCCATTTCGTCCGGCTCGCACCCAGCTACCGCGAACCCACGAAAAAACGCCTTAGGCTTCAGACCCAGTTCCAGCGCTTTTTCCAGGCTCATCACCAGCGTCATCGACGCGCCATCGGACAATTGCGAAGAGTTGCCCGCCGTCACCGAGCCGTCTTCAGTAAACACCGGCTTCAACCCGGCCAGGCTTTGCAGCGTGGTGTCCGGGCGATTGCAGTCGTCGTGATCGACGATACCGTCGAGGATCTGAATCTGGCCGGTGGCCTTGTCTTCAACCCGATACTTCACCGCCATTGGCACAATTTCATCGTCGAACAATCCAGCGGCCTGCGCTTGAGCGGTTCGTTGCTGACTTTGCAGGGCGTACAGATCCTGCTCTTCACGGCTGACGTGGTAACGGCGCGCAACGATTTCGGCGGTCTGCCCCATCGGGAAATAAATGCCCGGCACCTGCTCTTTCAGCAGCGGGTTGATGAGGTTATCGGTGTTGACGCTTTTCATGGTCAGGCTGATGGATTCCACACCACCGGCAACAATGATGTCGCTGCAACCCGAGGCGATCTGGTTGGCGGCAATGGCGATGGCCTGCAAGCCCGAGGAGCAGAAACGGTTCAAGGTCATGCCGGCGGTGCCGATGCCCAACCGCGACAACACCGCGACATTGCGCCCGATGTTGAAGCCCTGCGCGCCTTCGTTGGAACCTGCACCGACGATGCAATCCTCGACGCTGGCAGGGTCAATGCCTGAGCGTTCCAACAGCGCATTGACACAATGCGCCGCCATGTCGTCCGGACGGGTCTGGTTGAACTTGCCGCGAAAGGATTTGGCCAGGCCGGTCCGCACGCTGTCGACGATCACCACTTCACGCATGGCATACCTCATTGTTGTTGTCGGTTGAGAGTGGACCGAGCATAAGTCCACCGCATAACCGACCGCGACAATCATTCACCCCGCGTATGCGTAACCATCGCCTCACTGCTTGCGTTTTTTCGCTTTCCTCGCCTGTTTGTCTGATTTCTCGAACGCCTCTTCCAGCGCATGGTTGATCGTGCGCAGGACTTTGACCCGAGCCCAGCGCTTGTCATTGGCTTCCACCAGGGTCCACGGCGAGATTTCGGTGCTGGTGCGGTCAACCATGTCGCCCACCGCCGCGCGGTAAGCGTCCCATCTGTCGCGATTGCGCCAGTCGTCTTCGGTGATCTTGAAACGCTTGAAGGGAATATTTTCGCGCGCCTGGAATCGCTCAAGTTGCGTCACCTTGTCGATAGCCAGCCAGAACTTGACCACGATAACGCCCGAATCGGAAATCTGCTCTTCGAAATCATTGATCTCGCTGTAAGCCCGCAGCCAGTCGGCGGGCGGGCAGAAGCCCTCAACGCGCTCGACCAATACCCGGCCGTACCACGATCGATCGAACACCGTGAACTTGCCCTTGGCCGGGATGTGCCGCCAGAAACGCCACAGATAGGGCTGCGCCCGTTCCTCTTCGGTGGGCGCGGCAATCGGCACGATGTTGTACTGACGGGGGTCGAGCGCCGCGGCGACCCGACGAATCGCCCCGCCCTTGCCCGCCGCATCATTGCCTTCGAACACCGCCACCAAGGCGTGTCGGCGCATGCGTTTGTCGCGCATCAAGCCCGAGAACCGCGCCTGCTCGGTGATCAGTTGTTCTTCGTAATCTTCCTTCTCCAGATTCAGGGTCAGGTCCAGGCTGTCGAGCAGGTTCAACTGATCGACATGGATCGGCAGCGGCGCTGCGTTGACCTTGTCCGCGTGCACCTGGGGACGCTGCAGGGCATTTTGCAAACCTTCGAGCAGGATCTTGCCCACCGTCAGGCTGCGATAATGCGCATCCACTCCTTCAATCACATGCCAGGGTGCGTAGTCACGACTGGTGCGGCGCAACACGCGCTCGCCGTATTTAACGAACTTGTCAAAAGTGGCCGATTGCTGCCAGTCCAGCGGACTGATGCGCCAACTGTGCAGCGGATCGTCGGCGAGCGCCTTGAGTCGCGCCTTCATTTGTTTTTTGGAAAGGTGGAACCAGAACTTGAAGATCAGCGTGCCTTCGTCGCACAACATTTTTTCAAAGCGTTCGGACTGGTTAATCGCCTGATCCAGCACCGCGTCCTTGAACAAGCCATGTACCCGACCTTGCAGCATCTGGCTGTACCAGTTGCCAAAGAACACCCCCATGCGCCCACTGGCCGGCAGCATCCGCCAATAGCGCCAGGCCGGTGGTCGCGCCAGTTCTTCGTCGGTCTGTTGATCGAACGTGCGGACCTCGATCAAGCGTGGGTCCATCCACTCGTTGAGCAACTTGACCGTTTCACCCTTGCCGGCGCCTTCGATGCCATTGATTAAAATAATCACTGCAAAGCGTTTTTGCTGCTGAAGGTCGAACTGCGCTTCAAGCAAGGCCTCACGCAGCGCCGGCACTTCAGCGTCATAGGTTTCTTTGTCGATAGCGTGACCGATTTCAGCAGATTCGAACATGGACAGCTCCCTTTCCCGTATTGAGCAAGACTAGCGGATTGGGCCGCCAGTCCGTAGAGAAATTCCCTCGGGCCAGGGTTATGAGGTGAGGAGCTGTCATGGATCAAGCGTCGTCACGGCGATCGGCTAGAATGGCCACCTTGCCGTTGCAGAGCCTGCCATGAAACCTGTATTGCCTAACGCCCAACTTGACTGGGACGACCAGGGACTCCCGCGTTCGCGAGTCTTTGACGATGTGTATTTTTCCAACCAGTCAGGCCTTGAAGAAACCCGCTACGTGTTCCTTGAACAGAACGGATTGCGTGAACGTTTTGCGGCGCTGCCGGCCGGGGGTCGACTGGTCATTGGCGAAACCGGCTTTGGCACCGGGCTTAACTTTCTGTGTGCCTGGCAGTTGTTCGAGCAGCAGGCAGTGGCCGGTGCGCGGCTGCATTTTGTCAGCGTCGAAAAATACCCGTTGAGCACCCCGGACCTGCAACGGGCACTGGCGTTATGGCCGGAGCTCAAGCCGTTTGCCGACCAATTGCTGGCGCACTACGTGGCGATCCATCATGGCTTCCAGCGACTGGTTCTGGACAATGGCCGCGTGACCCTGACCTTGTTGATCGGCGATGCACTGGAGCAGTTGCCGCAACTGGATGCACGGATCGATGCCTGGTTTCTCGACGGTTTCGCCCCGGCGAAAAACCCCGACATGTGGACCGCCGAACTGTTTGCCGAACTGGCGCGCCTGGCCGCGCCAGGATCGACCATCAGCACCTTCACCAGTACCGGCTGGGTGCGCCGCCTGCTGAATGCGGCAGGGTTCAAGATGAAGCGCACGCCGGGTATTGGCCATAAGTGGGAAGTCCTGCGGGGCGTGTTCCTGGGGTGGCCGGAAGACAGCGCTGTACCCGTTGCCGCCAAGCCCTGGTTTGCTCGCCCGACACCAGCGCCCGGCGAACGTCATGCGCTGGTGATCGGCGCCGGCCTGGCCGGTTGCGCGACTGCCGCCAGCCTCGCGGCGCGGGGTTGGCAAGTGAGTCTGCTGGAGCGACATGACGCACTGGCACAGGAAGCCTCAGGCAATCCCCAAGGCGTTTTGTACCTCAAGCTTTCGGCCCACGGTACGGCATTGTCACAGTTGATTGTCAGTGGTTTCGGTTACACCCGACGTCTGCTCGAGCATCTGCAGCGCGGCGTTGACTGGGACGATTGCGGCGTGCTGCAACTGGCGTTCAACGCCAAGGAAGAGCAACGCCAGGCGCAGTTGGCGCAAGCCTTTCCCGAAGATTTATTGCACACGCTCGATCAGCAACAGGCCCGGATTCGCGCCGGTATTGACCTGCAATGGGGCGGCCTGTTCTATCCCGAGGGCGGCTGGGTGCACCCGCCCGCACTTTGCACCTGGCAAGCAGCGCATCCGGGTATCCAGATCCTGACGCACCACGATGTACTGCAATTGCGTCGTGAGCAGGGGCATTGGCAGGCGTGGGACGGCGACCGGTTGCTGGCCAGCGCGCCGACGGTGGTACTGGCCGGTGCAGCCGACATCAAGCGTTTCGACTTCAGTAGCGATTTACCCCTCAAACGTATTCGCGGCCAAATCACCCGACTCCCCCAGACACCAGAAAGCCAAGGCTTGAGTACCGTGGTCTGCGCCGAAGGCTATGTCGCGCCTGCTCGCTTGGGTGAGCACACACTCGGCGCGAGTTTTGATTTCAACAACGATGACCTGACGCCAACAGCCGCCGAGCATGCCGGCAATCTGCACATGCTCGAAGAAATCTCGATGGACCTGGTGGCTCGACTTGGCGCCGACACCTTGCGACCCGAAGCACTCGAAGGACGCGCAGCGTTTCGCTGCACCAGCCCCGATTACCTGCCGATTGTCGGCCCTTTGGCAGACCGTGAGGCCTTCGTCGACGCCTACGCCTCCTTGGGCAAGGACGCCCGGCAAACCCCGGACATCCCGTGCCCATGGCTGGAAGGTGTGTACGTCAACAGTGGCCATGGTTCGCGTGGGCTGATCACCGCGCCCTTGTCAGGCGAATTGCTGGCGGCCTGGCTCGACGACGAACCATTGCCACTGCCCAGAGCCGTAGCCGAGGCCTGTCATCCGAATCGCTTTGCCCTGCGGCGCCTGATCCGGGGCCAATAAAACTCAACTGCGTGGCAGCGCACAGATGGCCAGATCTTCAATTCCCTACGCGGTCTGGTTCAACTGCTCGAAAAAACTGAAGTCTGCGCGGCTTCTTTTTCGGTCAGACTTACGCAGTGTTCCTTGTTCATACAAAAGAGCCTCTACCGTAGAGAATGCGTTGAACGATGAATAACGCAAAATCCCATTATTTTCAGCCGCTTAACCATCAGCATTACTCATCCATAACCTAACTATCTACCGCACGCGACCGCGCATTTTGAGTTATGGGCAGCCCCTTGAACTTGAACCCTTATTACTTATCGATCTAAAACTCCCACGATTTCACCGGGTCAGTTTCTGAGTACCCGGCACTTTGGCCGACTATCGATTGACCCTCCCCAACGGAAAAACCGGTAAGGAATTTATGTGCGGATTAGCTGGCGAGTTACGCTTCGATCATCAACCTGCGGACCTGGCGGCCGTTGAACGGATCACCCATCACCTGGCACCACGCGGTCCTGACGCGTGGGGGTTTCATGCCCAAGGGCCGATTGCCCTGGGCCATCGTCGCCTGAAAATCATGGACCTGTCGGACGGCTCGGCGCAGCCGATGATCGACAATCAATTGGGCTTGTCCCTGGCCTTCAACGGCGCGATTTATAACTTCCCGGAACTGCGCACCGAGCTTGAAAGCCTCGGCTATGCCTTCTATTCCGGTGGCGACACCGAAGTGCTGCTCAAGGGCTATCACGCCTGGGGTGAAGCGCTGCTGCCAAAACTCAACGGCATGTTCGCGTTCGCTATCTGGGAACGTGACGCCCAACGCCTGTTCATCGCCCGCGACCGTCTCGGCGTGAAGCCGCTGTACCTGTCGCGCACCGGGCAGCGCCTGCGTTTTGCCTCCGCTCTGCCGGCACTGCTCAAGGGCGGCGATATCAACCCGATCCTTGATCCGGTGGCACTCAATCACTACCTGAACTTTCATGCGGTGGTCCCAGCGCCGCGCACCTTGCTGGCCGGCATTGAAAAACTGCCGCCCGCGACCTGGATGCGCATCGAGGCCGACGGTCGTACCGAACAGAAAACCTGGTGGACCCTGCCCTACGGCCCACACGCCGACGAGATGAATCTGACGCTCGAAGACTGGCGTGACCGTGTCCTCGACAGCACCCGTGACGCTGTGGCGATCCGTCAACGGGCAGCGGTCGACGTTGGCGTCCTGCTTTCCGGTGGCGTCGATTCGAGCATGCTGGTCGGTCTGTTGCGCGAAGTCGGCGTCGAAAACCTGTCGACGTTTTCCATCGGTTTCCAGGATGCGGGCGGCGAGCGCGGCGACGAATTCCAGTATTCGGACCTGATCGCCAAGCACTACAACACGCAACACCATCAACTGCGCATCGACGAAAAAGAGATCATCGAACAACTGCCCGCGGCGTTTCGTGCCATGAGCGAGCCGATGGTCAGTCATGACTGCATCGCCTTCTACCTGCTGTCCCGGGAAGTGGCCAAGCATTGCAAAGTGGTGCAGAGCGGCCAGGGTGCGGATGAGCTGTTTGCCGGTTATCACTGGTATCCGCAAGTCGACGGCGCCGCCGATCCGTATGCCGCTTACCGCGATGCGTTCTTCGACCGTAGCTATGAAGATTACGCCGCCACGGTGCAGCCGAAATGGCTGACAGCGAATGACGCCGCAGGCGACTTCGTGAAGGAACATTTCGCACAACCCGGCGCCGATGCCGCCGTCGACAAGGCCCTGCGCCTGGACAGCACGATCATGCTGGTGGACGACCCGGTCAAACGCGTCGACAACATGACCATGGCGTGGGGCCTGGAAGCGCGCACACCGTTTCTGGACTATCGCCTGGTGGAATTGTCGGCCCGCGTGCCGGGCAAATTCAAACTGCCGGACGGTGGCAAACAGGTACTGAAGGAAGCAGCGCGACTGGTCATTCCGAGCGAAGTGATTGATCGCAAGAAAGGTTACTTTCCGGTGCCGGGCCTCAAGCACTTGCAAGGAGACACGCTGAACTGGGTCCGCGAACTGCTGCTGGATCCGAGTCAGGATCGTGGTCTGTTCAAGCCGGCCATGCTTGACCGCCTGCTGACCGATCCGCAAGGCCAGTTGACCCCGTTGCGCGGCTCCAAGCTGTGGCAGTTGGCGGCCCTGAACCTGTGGCTCAGTGAACAAGGAATCTGATCGATGAAACCTAACGCCACGGCGTATAGCCAACGCTTGTTGCGCGGTCAGTCGCCTACTTATGAACGCTTGCAGGCGCGACTGGCCGAAGACGGCAGTGAACTGGGCACCGCGCCCATTGCGGTGCATTGCGGCTGGGGCCGATTGCTGATCGGCCACACGTTTCCTGATCCGGCGAGCCTCGCCCAGGAGTTGCTCAATGAGCAGCCGGGCGAGCGAGACATTGCGCTGTACGTCGCCGCCCCCCAGCAAGTGTTGGGGCTGGAGCCGGCTCAACTGTTCCTCGACCCATCCGACACGTTGCGTCTATGGTTCAGCGATTACCGTCAGTCAACGCGCGTGTTTCGTGGTTTCAGGATTCGCCGCGCCCAGAGCGAAACAGACTGGGAGGCGATCAATCAGCTGTATCACGCACGCGGCATGTTGCCCATCGATGCACATCTCCTGACGCCGCGCCATCAAGGTGGCCCGGTTTATTGGCTGGCTGAAGATGAGGACAGCGGCGCAATCATTGGCAGTGTCATGGGCCTCAATCACCACAAGGCCTTCAACGACCCGGAAAACGGCAGCAGCCTTTGGTGCCTGGCGGTGGATCCGCACTGTTCGCGGCCCGGCGTCGGTGAAGTGCTGGTACGCCACCTGATCGAACACTTCATGAGCCGTGGCCTGAGCTACTTGGACTTGTCGGTGCTGCACGACAACCGTCAGGCTAAAAGTCTTTATGCCAAGCTCGGTTTCCGCAACCTCCCGACCTTTGCCATCAAGCGCAAGAATGGCATCAACCAGCCGTTGTTCCTCGGTCCGGGCCCGGAAGCCGAATTCAATCCGTATGCACGAATCATTGTCGAGGAAGCCCATCGCCGTGGCATCGATGTGCATGTCGATGATGCCAATGCCGGCATGTTCACCCTCAGTCATGGCGGACGTCGCGTACGTTGTCGCGAATCGTTGAGTGACCTGACCAGCGCCATCAGCATGAGCTTGTGCCAGGACAAAAGCCTGACGCATAAAGTGCTCAAGGCCGCCGGGCTGAACCTGCCGTCCCAGCAACTGGCGGGCAATGCCGATGACAACCTGGCCTTTCTCGATGAGCACGAACGGGTGGTGGTCAAACCTCTGGATGGCGAACAGGGCCAAGGCGTTGCCGTGGATCTGCAGACCATCGAGGACATTCAGCAAGCCATCGACGCGGCCCGCCAATTCGACAGCCGTGTGTTATTGGAAAGCTTCCACGAAGGCCTTGATCTGCGGATTCTGGTGATTGGTTTTGAAGTCGTCGCCGCGGCCATTCGCCGACCGGCCGAAGTGGTTGGCGATGGCCAGCATTCGATCGGTGCGCTGATCGAGGCCCAGAGTCGTCGTCGACAGGCCGCTACCAGCGGTGAAAGCAAAATCCCTCTGGACCACGAGACCCAGCGCACCTTGCAGGCGGCGGGTTACGACTACAACAGCATTCTGCCAGCCGGCGAGCATCTGTTCGTAAGGCGTACGGCGAATCTTCACACCGGTGGCGTCCTTGAGGATGTCACGGCGATCTTGCATCCGACCCTGGTGGATGCCGCCGTACGTGCCGCTCGGGCGCTGGACATTCCAATGGTCGGGCTCGACCTGTTGGTGCCTGCAGCGGATCAGCCGGAATACGTATTCATCGAAGCCAACGAGCGTGCGGGGCTGGCCAACCATGAACCGCAGCCGACGGCAGAGCGGTTCGTGGATTTGTTGTTTCCGCACAGTCAGCCAGCGGCTTCTTAATGATTAACGCCTGGAATGGCGCCTGTTTGCGAAGGCGCCAGTTCAGGCGAGATCTTTTCTCTCCTCATCGAAACCATCGATGCGCACAACTCATCAGGAGTTTCCATGACCAGCAAAATCCCTGAACCGGATCTCAACTACCTGCAAAAAGTCTTGCTCGAAATGCTCGCCATTCCCAGCCCGACCGGGTTTACCGACACCATTGTGCGTTACGTCGCCGAGCGCCTTGAAGAGCTGGGCATTCCATTCGAAATGACCCGGCGCGGTACGATCCGCGCAACGCTCAAGGGCAAGAAGAACAGCCCAGATCGCGCGGTTTCCGCCCACCTCGACACCATCGGTGCGGCGGTGCGTGCCGTGAAAGACAATGGTCGACTCACCTTGGCGCCGGTCGGTTGCTGGTCCAGCCGATTTGCCGAGGGCAGCCGTGTCAGCCTGTTCACCGACAACGGCGTGATCCGCGGCAGCGTATTGCCGTTGATGGCCTCGGGGCACGCGTTCAACACGGCGGTGGATGAGATGCCGATCAGCTGGGATCACATTGAATTGCGCCTGGACGCTTATTGCGCGACCCGTGCCGATTGCGACTCACTGGGCATCAGCGTGGGCGATTTTGTCGCCTTCGACCCGCTGCCCGAATTCACCGAAAGCGGCCACATCAGTGCTCGCCACCTGGACGACAAGGCCGGCGTCGCGGCACTGCTGGCGGCCATGAAAGCAATCGTCGACAGCGGCGCAGAGTTGATGATCGACTGCCATCCCCTGTTCACCATCACCGAAGAAACCGGCAGCGGCGCCGCGGCGGCATTGCCTTGGGACGTCAGCGAATTTGTCGGCATCGACATCGCACCGGTCGCCCCCGGCCAGCATTCCAGCGAGCACGCGGTGAGCGTCGCCATGCAGGATTCCGGCGGTCCCTATGACTATCACCTGTCACGGCACCTGCTTCGATTAGCCAGTGAAAACGAGCTGCCGGTGCGCCGTGACTTGTTCCGTTATTACTTCAGCGACGCGCATTCGGCGGTGACAGCCGGCCACGACATTCGTACCGCCCTGCTCGCCTTCGGCTGTGACGCTACTCACGGCTATGAACGTACGCACATCGACAGCCTGGCAGCGCTCAGCCGATTGCTGGGTGCCTATATTCTGAGTCCGCCGGTATTTGCCAGCGATGCTCAGCCGGCGAAGGGATCGCTGGACCGGTTCAGTCATCAGATCGAACACGACGCGCAGATGGAAAGCGATACGCGGGTGCCGTCGGTGGACAGTCTGGTGGGGCAGCGCTCCGAGAGCTGATTCACGACTTCATATCCGTGGCGGCAGGTCAGGCAATGAATGTGCCTAGGCTAGCCGTCACCGATCATTCGCCGTAGCATCGCGCCATTGTCAAACCGAGGTGCCTATGCTGATTCCCTACGACCAACTTGAAGTCGATACCCTGACCCGCCTGATCGAGGATTTCGTGACCCGTGACGGGACGGACAACGGCGATGACACGCCGCTGGAAACCCGCGTATTACGCGTCCGCCAGGCGCTGACCAAGGGTCAGGCACTGATTGTCTTCGATCCGGACAGCGAGCAATGCCAGTTGATGCTCAAGCATGATGTGCCCAAGCATCTGTTCGACTGAGCCTTTCAACGCCCCTTGTTTTTGGCCAGTTTGATCTGGATGCGCTCATAGACTTCGGCGCGATGCACATTGACGTTTTGGGGGGCTTCGACGCCGAAACGCACACTCCCTCCGTTGACGGCAAGAATGCGCACGGAAATGTTGTCACCGATGGAAATCATCTCGCCCACAACGCGGCTGAGTACAAGCATGGCATTCATCCTTCAGGGTTACCGGCCCTTGAAGATGCCCGTCGCACAGCGGCTCTTCAATGCAGCGAAGGCAAATCAGTCCTGCCCTACAGCGCACGACGATTCCCCCCGACGGAAACGTCTGACAAATCGCTTCATTCCAGCATCAGGAGGCAGAGAATCGCGGGCCGAACAAAATGATGCTGGCCCCGATCACGCACAACGCCACACCCAGCCAGTCCGAGCCCAAAGGACGAATCCGCTCGACCACCGCCAGCCAGCCGATCGACGCAACAATGTAGATACCACCGTAAGCGGCATAGGCGCGGCCCGCGTAAGTCGCTTCGACCCGAGTCAACAACACCGCAAACAAAGTCAGGCTGAGCAGCGCCGGTATGACCCACAAGGCGCTCTTACCTTGACGAAGCCACATCCAGAAGGCGAAGCAACCGGCGATTTCAAACAGCGCCGCGAGGAAAAACCACAAGTAATTGAGCATGCAAACGTCTCGCGAGGATGACCGATTGCGGCCACCCTAACGAGGGTGTTGCGCAGGGGCAAGTTCAGCCAGCGTTTTGTTTGGCCTTGGCGCGCATTTTGTCGGCCATGACGGTCATTTCGTTGTAGAGCAGTTGTGGGTTCTTCTGCTTGAGCGCCCACGCCATGCGGCCCTGTTCGTGGGGCAGGATCATGAACTCACCGGCGGCGACGTGCTCGTAGATATAATCGGCAATGTCGGTCGCGGTGATCGGCGAACTTTCCAGTAGTTTGCCGACCTGGGCTTTCATGGCCGGGGTCGGGCCGCGGAAGGAGTCGAGCAAGTTGGTCTGGAAGAACGAAGGACAGACCACATGCACGCCCACTTCCTGCTGCGCCAATTCGATCAGCAAGCTTTCGGACAATGCAACGACGCCGGCTTTGGCCACGTTGTAGTTGCTCATGGCCGGGCCTTGCATCAGGGCGGCCATCGACGCGATGTTGATGATCTTGCCTTTGCTTTTTTCCAACAGCGGCAGGAAAGCCTTGCAGCCCTTGACCACGCCCATCAGGTTGATCGCGATCTGCCAATCCCAATCTTCAAGCGACAGCTCACTGAAGAAACCGCCCGAGGCCACACCCGCGTTGTTGACGATGACATCGATGCCGCCCAGTTTCTCTTCGCACGCTTGGGCGAAGGCCGTCAGCTGGCTGTAATCGCGCACATCGCAACGCTGGATAAACCCGTCACCGCCGGCTTCCTTGACCAGCTTGAGGGTCTCTTGCAGGCCAGGCTCGCTGACATCCGACAAGGCCAGCTGCCAGCCTTCACGCGCCCAGCGCAGCGCGATTTCGCGACCCAGGCCTGAGCCTGCGCCAGTGATCATCATGCGATTTTGCATAGCAAACAGCCTTGTCGTTCCGGGAAAGATGCGCTGAGTGTAGCGAAGGACATTGCCCGACCCACGCTCCATCAGATTGCTGAATGGCCCGAGCAAACCACGGCAAACCTGCCACAATTAACGTTGCAAAAACGAAATAAGCCTATCTTCGAAAAACATTAAAAAAACTTGGAATTTTCTGACCCACGCGCCAGTCCGACGTTATAAGCAGCTTGAATTAAATGCTTTCCAGCTGACAGTTTAAAGCTAGGTCACTTCGGAACACTTCCAACAAGGAAATAGACATGGGCACAATTCTTATCGTTATTCTGATTCTTCTACTGGTAGGTGGTTTGCCGGTCTTCCCACACTCCAGAAGTTGGGGTTATGGCCCGTCGGGTATCATCGGCGTGGTATTGGTAGTGCTGTTGATTCTGCTGTTACTCGGCAAGATCTAACGATCTGACAGGCAAAAAAAGAGGCCCTTGAAAAAGGGCCTCTTTTTTATTGCCGAAAATTTAGTCCGGCTTGCCGTCTACCACACCGGCGGTATTGTCGAGCAGGCTCTTGGTCGCCGTCTGCAGGAACGATTCAAGCTTGAGCTTCAACTCCGCGGTGCGTGGATCGTTAGGTACGATCTCGGCGTGCGGCTTAGCGCCCAATTCATAGCGGTACATCTTCGGCTCCATTTCCTTCTCTTTGGGCAGCACCAGAATCTGGTCAGCCGTGAGAATGGCCGTGGTCTGTTCGCTGCCCGATGGCTTGATCACACCAAAACCGGTGTCGCCTTCAGGCAGGTTGAGCAGGTCACGCCCCCAGCACTGATGGCGCACTTCGCCACCGATACGACCCATGATGGTCGGCACGATGTCGATCTGAGTGCCCACGGTGTGGTCACGCTGGCCGAACTTTTCCTGGATACCGGGCGCGATCATCAGCATCGGTACGTTGAAACGGCCCAGGTCCATTTCGGTGATTTGCTGTTCGTTACCGAAACCGTGGTCACCCACGATCACAAACAGGGTTTCCTTGAAGTACGGCTCTTTACGCGCCTTCTCGAAGAACTGACCCAACGCCCAGTCGGCGTAACGCATGGCGGTCAAGTGCTCGTTGAGGCTGCCGCGATCAGTCACGCGCTCGACCGGCAATGGCGTCGGCAAGGCATACGGAGTGTGGTTGGACAGCGTCTGCAACAGGGCATAGAACGGCTTGCCGTTTTCCCGCGCCTTGAGCTCTACCAGGCCACGGTCGAACATGTCCTGGTCGGACACACCCCACGTCGGATCGGAGAACACCGGGTTCACGAAGTCGTTACGACCGATGAAGTTGGTCATACCTTGGTTGCTGAAGAAACCCGACTGGTTATCCCAAGCGAAGTCGCCGTTGTAGACGTACACATCGTCGTAGTCACGGGCACTGAGCAACTGCGGCAGGCCGGACAGTTTGTGGCTGCCTTCCGGGGTTTGCATCAGGTATTCGAAACCCGGCAGGTTGGGGAAGCAGGCCATGGTGGCGAACATGCCCTGGTGGGTATGGGTGCCGTTGGAGAAGAAGCGGTCGAACAGCAGGCCTTCCTTCGACAATTTGTCGAGGTACGGCGTAATGTTGCCCGGGCCGCCCAGCGCGCCGACCGAGTGACCGGCCATGCTTTCCATCAGGATCACAACCACGTTCTTGATCGGCAGGGTCTTGTCAGCCGGTGGCGTGTAATCGCGACGCACGGCGGCGGTTTGGGCGTCCACCAGTTTTTCGTCTTTCATCACCAGCATGTCACGCACGGTCTGCTGAGCCAGAGGCTGCGGCAGCGTGGCTTTCCAGATATTGTCGCGCTCTTCGGACATCCGGCTCTTGGCCGCCGCGATCAGCGACAGGGTGCCGTTGAGGCCTAACTGGTTGGCGAAGTTCGAATCGGTGGTGTAGACGTCACCCCAGCGCAGCGGCGGGCCCTGACGCAAGGTGCCACGAGCGGCGACCACGCAGACCAGCAGGCAGACCACGAACACCATGATGCGCGCGTACCACGGGGCGATCTGGCGCGTGCCGATGCTGCCGCCGCTGAATGGGCCACGAGGCCGGGTCGCACGGTCCGCACCCTTGAACGCGAGAGTCAGGATCAGCGTCCCGAAGGCCCAGGCCAGCAGGTAGCGAACCACCGGAAAACCATACCAAAGCATGCTCATGACGGTAGACGGGTCTTCCTTCACATACTGGAAGACCAGACCGTTGAGGCGCTGGTGGAATTCGCGGTAGAAGTCCATTTCCATCAAGCCGAGAAACAGCGCGATACTCGAAGCGACGGTGAGCCAAAGGCGGAAAAAACCGCGTGCCGCCATCGCCCGGGCACTGAACAACGCCAGCAGCAACGGCACGCTGAGGTAGACCACCAGACGCAGATCAAAACGCAGGCCGTTGGCGAAGGCTTCAAGGAAGGTCGACGCCGATGTATCGAGAATCATCGAGCGGTTGTAGACCAGCAGCGCAACACGCAGCAGGCTGAACATGACCATCATGATAAAAGCGCACAGCAGCGTGTAGGCCAGATGCGATTTGACGGTCGGTTGCAGCAGGCGACTAGAAGCTCGCTGCTGACTCAGGGCGTCCGGGTT
Source organism: Pseudomonas arsenicoxydans (assembly GCF_900103875.1). Lineage (NCBI taxonomy): Bacteria > Pseudomonadati > Pseudomonadota > Gammaproteobacteria > Pseudomonadales > Pseudomonadaceae > Pseudomonas > Pseudomonas arsenicoxydans. The sequence continues at coordinate 5,752,774 of NZ_LT629705.1, forward strand.
AACCATGTCGTTTTAGGACCCATTGGAAGTTGAAGTTTCAAAAATAAGGTGGCGACCTGCCCTCTGTTGGCCAGTTCTCGGCCCCGGGGCTTGCGCGGTGCGCAAATGTTGCACGATCACCCGCCTCATTGCCAATGATTACTGTTTGGCAGGCTGATCGGGCGGATTGTCTTGGAGGCTTTGTGAAAATTTCGTGCAACGTATATCCAGAAACAAAATAAACCCGTTTCACCCCCGTCAGAAATGCAAACGCCCCGAAAAGTCGGGGCGTTACATGAAAGCGCCGCTCGATTACTTCTCGGCGCGTTCCTTCAGGGCTTTGAGCGTGTTGAATGGTGCATCGACCACGAACTTGTTGGCCACCATCGACGGGATGCTGCCGCCTGGCTCGGTGTGCACCTGATAGGTCACTTCAACCTGGTCACCCTTGGGTACGAACTTCCAGAAACCGTCGACCTTGGTGACCCGCACGAAACCTTTTTCTTCCGGAATGTACTTCGGCACGCCTTCGAGTTTGCGAGTCAGGCTGCCGTCGGCGCCTTCAGTGGTGGTGACATGCAATACCGAATCACGCGGAGTTACCGGCCATGGCGTATTGAACTGGGTGTAGGTCCAATTCTGATCGCCTTCGTGCTTGAGCAGTTTCTGGGTCTTGCAGTCGTGAATCCAGGCGCAGGCGCCGGCCACGTCTTCCTGCAGTGCACGCAGTTTGGCGACGGTGGTCTTCATCATCGTAACGCCTTGATAGGCCTTGTAGTCAGAGCCGGCCACTTCACTCAGGGATACTTTGATACCGTCTTCGTTCTTGGCAACTTTCCAGTCTTCGGCGTGTGCCGCCGAGGTGGCCAGCACCACCGTCAAACCACACAGCACAGCCATACGATGCAGCGAACCCATAGTCTTATTCCTTATTGTTGAAGTTCCGTTCGTTGAACACATCACGCCGCCGTTTCTTGCTCCCACCAACCCAACAACTTGATCGCTTCGTCACTGCTGCTTCCGCAGACTTCGACATCGGCTGCAAATGCCGAGCAGACCGCCGGACGCTCCGGCATTCCGAACAGGCGACACAAGTTATCGACCGATAGCTGGATACAACGTTCGCCAGCGGCTTTGCCATTGGGCATGCCGGGAATCGGCGAACTGATGGAAGGGGCAATGCAACAGGCGCCACAGCCTTCACGGCACTTCATGACGAAAAGCTCCTCGCGGGGCAATGTGTTAAAGGACGAGGCACAGAGTAACCGCTAAAACAGCCGTTTAAAATTACCTGGACCGGGGTTTTTGCACTCAAACGAGCGTGACCGACCAGTCTCCGACAAAGCGTCTGCGTCGCGGGTCACGAATCAGTGGCGTTTACTGCTTGAACTCGAAATCCAGTGCTGCGCCTTCGACATCCCGGCGTTCTTCGTTACGCCGTTGCAACTGCATTTCGTTGTTGAGCAGACGGCCGTTGAGCTGAAATGGGCTGCTGCTCGCCTTGTCACCAAACATTTGTGGCAACACCGCATCGTGCCGGGGCAACGGCACCGTGCCGATCGGCTTCAGCTCTTCAACCATGCCTTGAGGCAAGCTCAAGTCCAGTTTGACCGGAGGAAGTGGGGTTTTCACCACTTCGCTGGCCGATTTTGACTTGGAGGCAATGGGCGGGCGCTTTTTCACCGTCGGCTTCTTTTTCACCGGCGCGACTTTTTTTACAGGAGCTGCTTTCTTCGAGGATGTACTGGCTACCGGTTTTTCCTGAACGGAAGCGCCCATGACGCCTTCGGCGTGAAAGGTCATCAACAGGCATAACGACAGCCAGATGGCAGGATAAATCGGTTTCATGGACCCAACAGGTCTAACGGCAGAGGGCCATATGCTCGCCTGTTGCGCGCAACAAGACAAGCATGGACAGGCTCTCTTCAAATGCCGCCGGCCGTCTCCTGGCAAAGCTGAGTCGCCAACATTCCCAATGTCATCAATGCACGCTCGGCTTCACGGTTCCACGGTATGCCACAGTTCAGCCGAATGCAGTGATTGAACTGCTCGGTATTACTGAAAATCAACCCCGGCGCAATGCTGATGCCCTGCTGTAAAGCACGCACATGCAGTTCCTGAGTGTTGACCCGCCCCGGCAGACTGACCCATAGAATAAAACCGCCGGTAGGCCGGGTCATTTGCGTGCCTTCCGGGAAATACTGCTGCACGGCCAGCTGGAACGCGCTGAGGTTCTTGCGATATTCCTGACGAATGTAGCGCAGGTGACGGTCGTAACCGCCGTTCTCCAGGTAAGCGGCGATCCCCATTTGCGTGACACTGCACGCCGAATGCGTGCTGAAGGTCTGCAAACGCTGAATTTCCTGCTGATACTTGCCGGCGATCATCCAGCCAATGCGCACGCCCGGTGACAGGGTTTTAGAGAAGCTTGAGCAATAAATCACGCGATCCAGCCGGTCATAGGCTTTCAGGGACTTGGTGCGCCCCTGCTCAAACATCAGCTCGCCATAAATGTCGTCTTCGACGATCTGGATATCGAAATCCGAAGCCAGGCGCAGCAGTTGTTTCTGCCGCTCTTCAGGCATGGTGCCGCCCAATGGATTGCTCAGACGAGTGGTCAGTACCAGCGCCTTGATCGACCACTGGTTAGCGGCCAGTTGCAGGGCTTCGAGACTCATGCCCGTCGCCGGGTCGCTCGGGATTTCAATGACTTTGAGGCCCAGCAGGTCGGCCAGCTGCAGCAATCCATAATAGGTCGGTGATTCGGCTGCAATCAGATCGCCAGGCCGGGTCAGCACCCGCAGTGACATCTGCAACGCGTCAACGCAACCGTGGGTGATCACCACTTCGGACGGGTCGACCACAACGCCAGCATCGCGCATGCGGATCGCCACCTGCCGGCGCAACGGTTCGAAACCGGGGCTGAACATGTAGCTGAAAGCCCGCGGGCTATGGAAACGGGTGACTTTGGCCAACTGCTGGTGCAAGGCGCGGACCGGCAGATAGTCGACGCTTGGCACCGCCGCCCCCAAGGGAAAAACACCCTCGCGGCGCGACTCGACGAGCACTTGTTGAATGATGCTGCTGCGCGTGACCAGGCCGGGGCGCTCGACCCGGGCAATATCCGGGGTCGGCGCGGTCAGGGCCGGCGTCTGGTGTACGTAGTAACCGGACTGTGGCCGGGCGCGGATCAGCCCTTGATCCTCAAGGTTGGCGTAAGCCTGCAACACGGTCGCATGGCTGACGTTGAGCTGCGAGCTCATCTTGCGTACCGAAGGCACGCGCTCCCCTGGCTGATAGACGCCACGGCGGATGTCTTCGGCCAGTTGCTGAGCAATACGTTGGTAGAGCAAGAGATTGGTCATGACGCAGCACTCGATTTCACGGGCATTTTATTCTTGTGTGAAACAATACCGGAACAGTTTAGAAGTGTACTGGGACAGTTGCCACAATAGTCGACCGTACAGTGCAGTGTCAGCAAAAACTGTACTGCTTTGTGAAGCTATTGGCAGGCGTAAAAAAACCCGGCGCTGACAGGCAGGCCGGGTTTTCCAGTGACGCGGTCCTTAGCGGGCGGCGCCGAGCTGGCCTTTTTCGTCGGAGAACACAATTTCCACCCGTCGGTTCTGCGCGCGACCACGCTCGGAAGCGTTCACATCCACCGGGTATTCATCGCCGTAGCCTTCGACTTTGATACGTTTATCGTCGATACCCAGGTCCATCAGCACATCCGCTACTGACTGCGCACGGTCACGGGACAGCTTGAGGTTGTCCTGTTTGCCGCCAGTGCTGTCGGTGTAGCCCTCGATGCGAACCACACGCTTGGGATTGAGTTGCAGGAATTGCACGATCTTGAGCACCACACGGTTCGCCGAGTTCTTCAACTCCGCCTCACCTGTATCGAACAGCACGTCACCCAGGGTCATCACCAGACCGCGATCGGTCTGCGTGGTCGCCAGTGCAACGATCTGTTCTTCGAGCCACTTGCCCTGCTGCTGCACGCTGAGCAACTTGGACTCACGCAAGGCCAGTTGCAGGCGCTGACGCTCCAGTTCGAGCTTCGCCGCGCGCTCTTCGTTGAGTACTTGATTGGTATGTTCACGCGCGATTTCACTGTAGCGCTGGCTCAGGTACGCGTAATGCACCACGTCCGCACCGCTGCCCCAATAGCTGGAAAGCCGGTCGGCGCGGGCCAGGGACTCACCGGCGCGGATCACATCCTTGGGAGCGATTCGCAGCACGTTGGAGTCTTCCTTGACCTTCTGGAAGTCGCTGCCGGCCTGCTGCAGCGCGGTCTCGCTGTGTTGACCGGCGCAACCATAAAGGCTCGCGCAACCTGCGAGGATCAAACCGCCGAGTGCTTTGGACGTGAGGCTCATTGGGCATCTCCCAGTTGCTTGCGCAGACGAGTGATGCGGGTGTTGAGCACGTTCAACTGCTCCTCGCTCTTGAGCGTCAGCACTTTCGCTTCAGCCAGGCGCGCATCCAGCTCGGCCTGCTCGGCCCGCATGCGCGCATGCTTGTACGAATGATCGGCCATGTCGCCCTGGGCGCGGGAAAACTTTTCTTCGGCCAGCTTCAATTCCGGCACATCGTCGGCAGTGGCGCCAACGGCCTTGGCTTGTTCGAGGGTCTGTTCGGTCAAGCGTATTTGTTCATTCGGCGCCGGATCGGCTGCACAACCCGCCAGAGCCAGAACGGCCAGGGCAGCGAAAAGAGGTCGAATACTCACTAAAAATCCCTACTGTTTTGGGGTACTGACAGGCAGTTGCTGCGGTTGTTGCTGCTGCGCTTTCCAACGCTCGATGTTGCGTTGCAACACAGCCTCCGTCAGTCCGGACGCGGGCAATTCTGTCATCTTTTTGGCCAGCTGTCCGCGTAACCAAGGATCGTTGCAGGCGGAGTTGTGGGAAACCGCGAGGAACAGGCCGGGCTTGTCGACCGGTTGCGGGCGAGGGATCAGGTCATTGGCCATGCTCAGTGCCTGCGCGGCGGCCATGCCCGAGTAGCGCCCGGCGAGGACGAATTCCACCTCCCCCAGCAGCAATTTCTGAAAGGCCTGGGTCAGGTTTGGAGTGCGTACCAAGGTCAATTGCTGCTCGGCGAAAGTGCCAAATGCCTGGGTCATTCGAGACCTTTCCGACAGCGCGCCGGGATGGCCATGGAGATCCAGCGCTTGGTTATAGACCAGCGCCGAGTCTTTACGGGTCCAGACCAGGTAATCATTTTCCAGCAGCGGCGGATGGATGTAATCCAGGGTTTCCAGTTCACTGGTGGTGAGAGGCGCGTCGGCCAGCATGTCCATGCGCCCGCTGCGCACTTCATCCAGTGCCTGTGAGCGCTTGCCGGCATAAAGCAGCTCGACCTTGATGCCCATCTCCCCCGCCACCTGTTGCAACAGGTCAGCACTGGCACCGATCAAGTGCTTGGGGTTCTGCGGGTCTTGCCACAGGTAGGGCGGTGCGTCCGGACTGCCGGTCACCACCAGGCGTTCGCATTTGCCCGCCGCGCTGGACAGCGCCGGCAATACCGCTAATCCCAGCAAGCCCCACACGAGACGCAGATCCATGCCCAAATACTCCTCTCAATCCCGGTTATGCCAGCTGTAGGAGCTGTCGAGTGAAACGAGGCTGCGATCCTTTCAGGCCCACTTGAATCCCAAGATCAAAAGATCGCAGCCTCGTTTCACTCGACAGCTCCTACAAAAGAACAAAAAAAAGCCCGACCAACAGGCCGGGCTCTTTATAAGTGAAGCAGCCGGATTAGACCAGCTTCTCCAACTCAGGGATGGCTTCGAACAAGTCCGCCACCAGGCCGTAATCGGCCACCTGGAAGATCGGCGCTTCTTCGTCCTTGTTGATCGCAACGATCACTTTGGAGTCTTTCATGCCGGCCAGGTGCTGGATCGCGCCGGAGATACCGACGGCGATGTACAGCTGTGGAGCAACGATCTTGCCGGTCTGACCGACCTGCATGTCGTTGGGTACGAAACCTGCGTCGACCGCGGCGCGCGAAGCACCGACGGCAGCGCCCAGCTTGTCGGCCAGGGCGTACAGGTGTTTGAAGTTGTCGCCGTTCTGCATGCCTCGACCGCCGGAAACGACGATCTTGGCAGCGGTCAGTTCAGGACGATCGGACTTGGCCAGTTCTTCGCCGACGAAGCTCGAAGTGCCAGCGTCGTGTGCAGCAGCAACCGCTTCAACAGCAGCGGAGCCACCTTCGGCAGCAACTGGATCGAAACCGGTAGCACGCACGGTGATGACTTTCACGGCAGCGTTCGATTGAACGGTGGCGATGGCGTTACCGGCGTAGATCGGACGCTTGAAGGTATCAGCGCTTTCGACCGAGATGATCTCGGAGATCTGGTCAACGTCCAGCTGAGCGGCTACGCGCGGCAGGATGTTTTTGCCGTTGGAAGTGGCGGCAGCCAGGATGTGGCTGTAGCCCTTGCCCAACTCTGCAACCAGAGGAGCGACGTTTTCCGGCAACTGGTGAGCGTAGGCAGCGTTGTCGGCCACCAGCACTTTAGTCACGCCTGCGATTTTCGCTGCGGCTTCAGCCACGGCGCCAACGGCCTGGCCGGCAACTAGAACGTGAATGTCACCGCCGATTTTGGCGGCAGCGGCCACGGTGTTCAGTGTGGCCGGGGCCACTACTTTGTTGTCGTGTTCAGCAATAACCAAGATAGTCATTTAGATTACCTTCGCTTCGTTTTTCAGTTTCTCGACCAGTTCAGCCACCGACTTGACCTTGATACCCGCGCTGCGTGCAGCTGGCGCTTCGACTTTCACGGTCTTGTTGGTGGAGGCGGTGGAAACGCCCAAAGCGTCCGGAGTCAGCACTTCGAGAGGCTTCTTCTTGGCTTTCATGATGTTTGGCAGGGACGCATAACGCGGCTCGTTCAAACGCAGGTCGGTGGTGACGATGGCCGGCAGCTTCAGGGAAACTGTCTGCGCGCCGCCGTCGATTTCGCGGGTCACGGCAACGGTGTCGCCGGACACTTCGACTTTCGATGCGAAGGTGCCCTGACCGTAGCCGCTCAATGCAGCGAGCATCTGGCCAGTCTGGTTGTTGTCGCTGTCGATGGCTTGTTTGCCAAGGATCACCAGCTGAGGCTGTTCCTTGTCGACAACAGCCTTGAGCAGCTTGGCAACGGCCAGGGAAGTCAGATCTTCAGCGGATTCGACGAGGATGGCACGGTCGGCACCCAGAGCCAGCGCAGTGCGCAGTTGCTCTTGAGCGGTGGACGGGCCTACGGAGACGACGACGATTTCAGTCGCAACACCTTTCTCTTTCAGGCGTACGGCTTCTTCCACTGCGATTTCGCAGAACGGGTTCATCGACATCTTGACGTTGGCGAGGTCGACGCCGGAATTGTCCGCCTTGACGCGAACCTTGACGTTGTAATCCACAACGCGTTTGACAGCTACAAGAACCTTCATGGATTCCTCGTTACTCTCCGGTGAAAAGAAAGTCGCCTAGGCGAACCTGGCGGTTTGATGCTCATCGGCGCAAGGGCACCTCTAAAAACGCTGGCAGGTGTATCGGGTGACCTTGCTCACGAGGCAGATGACCGTTCGTCAGTGGTGACCGACAAGTCATTTATTATCGCGGCGTGTAAACTGCGCGCCAAATCTGCGCAACAAATCACCTTGTACTGCCATCGCCCTGTCTTTAGAGGTGCTCTTGATACCAACAGTCAGCCTACGGCGAGTGCAAAACCGACCGTATCTTGACCGGAACGCTTATTCCGGTCAATACGGCAAAATGGCCGTTCATAAGCCGCGTGACTTTGATTTCTCTGGCTTTGAGCCAATTCAAACAAACGTTTGTATTGGACGCTAGGAGTGGTGTAGATATAATGCGCCACCCAAAGAGAAAGGTGGTCAATCGATTGTCCGTGCTGCGCGTTGAGCAGTCATTCATGGATGCGACACCAAACCTCCAATTAGAAAAAAAACTGTTGAGCCTTGAGTAGGAGATAACCTGTGGAACGCGAATACATGGAATTCGACGTCGTCATCGTCGGTGCCGGCCCCGCTGGTCTTTCCGCCGCCTGCCGCTTGAAGCAGAAGGCCGCTGAAGCCGGTAAGGAAATCAGCGTCTGCGTGGTCGAAAAAGGCTCCGAAGTCGGTGCTCACATCCTCTCCGGCGCGATTTTCGAACCGCGCGCCCTGAACGAATTGTTCCCGGACTGGAAAGAACTCGGCGCCCCGCTGAATACGCCAGTCACCCGCGATGACATCTTCGTTCTCAAGAACGCCGACAGCGCGCAAAAAATTCCAGACTTCTTTGTGCCCAAGACCATGCACAACGAAGGCAACTACATCATCTCCCTGGGCAACCTGTGCCGCTGGCTCGCCCAGCAGGCCGAGAATCTGGGCGTGGAAATCTACCCGGGCTTCGCCGCCCAGGAAGCGCTGTTCGATGAGAACGGCGTGGTGCGCGGAATCATCACCGGTGATCTGGGGGTCGACCGCGAAGGTCACCCGAAAGAAGGCCTGTACACCCCAGGCATGGAGCTGCGTGGCAAGTACACGTTGTTCGCCGAAGGTTGCCGTGGCCACATCGGCAAGCAACTGATCAAGCGCTTCAACCTCGACAGCGAGGCTGACGCCCAGCACTACGGCATCGGCCTGAAAGAAATCTGGGAAGTTGATCCGGCCAAGCACCAGCCTGGCCTGGTGGTCCACACCGCCGGTTGGCCGATGGACATCATGGGCACCGAGAACACCGGTGGCTCGTTCCTCTATCACCTGGAAAACAACCAAGTGGTCGTCGGTCTGATTGTCGATCTTTCCTATAGCAACACCTACCTGTCGCCGTTCGACGAGTTCCAGCGCCTCAAGCATCACCCGGTGCTCAAGCAGTACCTGGAAGGCGGCAAGCGCATCAGTTACGGCGCACGCGCCATCTGCAAAGGCGGCCTGAACTCGCTGCCGAAGATGGTGTTCAAGGGTGGCGCTCTGATCGGTTGCGACCTGGGCACCCTGAACTTCGCCAAGATCAAAGGCAGCCACACGGCGATGAAGTCCGGCATGCTCGCCGCTGAATCCGTGGCCGATGCATTGTTCGCCGAGAAAGACGGCACCGAAGAACTGACCACTTACGTCGACGCATTCAAGAAGAGCTGGCTCTACGACGAACTGTTCTCCAGCCGCAACTTCGGCCCGGCGATCCACAAGTTCGGCGCCATCGTTGGCGGCGGTTTCAACTGGCTCGACCAGAACATTTTCGGCGGCAAACTGCCGTTCACCTTGCACGACACCAAGCCGGATTATGCTTGCCTCAAGCTCGCGGCGGACTGCAAGAAGATCGACTACCCGAAACCCGACGGCAAGATCAGCTTCGACAAACTCAGCTCGGTGTTCATCTCCGGTACCAACCATGAAGAAGAACAGCCGTGCCACCTGAAGCTGACCGATCCGAGCATCCCCATCGGCAAGAACCTGCCGCTGTACGATGAACCAGCCCAGCGTTACTGCCCGGCCGGCGTGTACGAAGTGGTGACCAAGGAAGACGGCGAAAAACGCTTCCAGATCAACGCCCAGAACTGCGTTCACTGCAAGACCTGCGACATCAAGGACCCTGCACAGAACATCACCTGGGTGGCGCCGGAAGGTGCTGGCGGCCCGACTTACCCGAACATGTAAGCCGAACGCCTGAACATCAAGGCTCCCGAACGGGGGCCTTTTTGTTGCCCGCCATTCAAGCCACACCACAGAGCCTCATTACCAACTCAAGCAGCGCGCTCATCCCCTGGATTACGCTCGAAGTAGCGCTTGTACTCGCGACTGAACTGCGACGTGCTCTGATACCCCACTCGATGCGCCGCTTGCGCCACACCCAGGCCTTCGGCGAGCAACAATTGCTGTGCCTTGAGCAAGCGTAAGCGCTTCAAGTACTGCACCGGCGACAACAAGGTGCTGCGCTTGAAATGCTCATGGAAGGTCGACGCACTCATGTTCGCGCAACTGGCCAGCGTCTCGACGTTCAGCGGTTCGGTGTAATGCCCGTGCAGATGGTTGAGCGAGGCCGCAATCCTGGCGAACTGCCCCTGCTGCTCCACCAGCGCCCGCAATACATCCGCTTGCGGACCGCGTAACGCGACGAACAATAATTCGCGCAATCGCGCCGGCCCCATGATCTGGCATTCCTGCGGATCGTGCAGGCAACGCAACAATCGCTCCACGCAACCGCGCATGTCATCGTCGAGCACGGCCGAGGCCATCGACTCTGGCGTTTGCGCAGCAATATTGCGCCCCGGCGCCAATCCCATGGCCAACACCAACTCACCGAGCAAGACCCGATCAATGGCAATCGAAACCCCGAGCATCGGCCCGTCCGGCGCTGAAAACGTTTCGCACTCGAAAGGCACCGGTAATGCCTGGATCAGATAATGCCCGGCGCCATATTCCAGGGTTCGCGGCCCGAGGTACGCCAGTTTGCTGCCCTGGGCGATGATCACCAGGCTCGGCTCGTAGATCTGTGGACCACGCGCCACATCACAACTGGCCCGCAAAACCTGCACGCCCGGCAACGCCGTAGGGGCAAAGCCGTCGCGAGTGGTCAGCGGCTGGATCAACGAAACCAACGTGGCATTGGCGTCGAGATGACGGGTCAACAACATGGGAGTTCTTCACCAAAAAAGTTGCGGAAAAAGGGATGAAAGCATCATCGCAGGTCTGATCGCCAATGCACCCCATTAAAGGCTGATGCCGGAGGATTAGGCATGACACCCGGAGGAATCGCCATGGCCGGTGGCCGGCACGGCGCCCAAAATGCGTCGCCTCACCTGTCACTGCTTTTGCGAGGTTCCTCATGTACACCGCCATCGGATACGCCGCCCAGTCGGCCACCACTCCCCTCGCCCCCGTAAAATTCGAACGCCGCAGCCCTCGTGCTGACGACGTTGCCATCGATATTCTTTACTGCGGCGTCTGCCATTCCGACATCCATCAGGCCCGCAACGAGTGGGGCATTGCTGTTTACCCACTGATGCCTGGTCACGAGATCGTAGGCAAAGTTACCGCCGTCGGTGCGAATGTCACCCGGCACAAAATCGGCGACCTGGTCGGCGTGGGCTGCATGGTCGATTCTTGCCGCAGTTGCGAAGCCTGCCAGGCCAACCTTGAGCAATATTGCCTCGAAGGTCCGACCATGACCTACGCCACCCCGGACCGGGTCGATGGCAGCAACACCATGGGCGGTTACTCCGACAGCATCGTGGTCAGCGAACACTTCGTGGTGCGCATCCCGGAAAAACTCGACCTGGCCAGCGCCGCGCCGATCCTTTGCGCCGGCATCACCACCTACTCGCCGCTCAAGCATTACGGCGTGAAAGCGGGCGATAAGGTCGGGATTCTCGGTATGGGCGGCCTCGGCCACATGGGTATCAAGTTTGCCAAGGCGATGGGCGCCGAAGTCACGCTGTTCACCCGCTCGGCGAGCAAGGCTGAAGAAGGTCGTCGCCAAGGTGCGGACCACGTGATCGTGTCCACCGATGCCGAGCAGATGAAGGCAGCTGCCGGTCATTTCGACTTCCTGCTGGATACCATTCCGGTGCAGCACGACCTCAACCCCTACCTCGACACCCTGCGTTTCGACGGCGTGCACATTCTGGTGGGTTTGATCGAGCCGATTGATCCACCGGTCCACGCGGCCAAACTGGTGTTGGGCCGTCGGGTGCTCGCCGGTTCGTTGATCGGCGGCGTTGCCGAAACCCAGGAAGTGCTGGATTTCTGCGCCGAACACGACATCACCTGCGACATCGAAATGCTCAACATCCATCAGATCAACGAAGCGTTCACCCGCATGATTGCCGGTGACGTAAAGTACCGCTTCGTGATCGACATGGCGACGCTGAAGGTCTAAACCTTAGCGCCAAGCTCCGCCGAGAGCCGGGCCGTGACCCCTTTGATCAGGGGAATCAGCTCGGCCATTTTTTCCAGCGGCATGTACGGCACGGTGCTGGCGATGCTGATGCCGGCGACGATGCGCTTGCTGGCATCGCGGATCGGCGCCGCGACACAGCGGATCGACGGTTCGTTGTCTTCGAGGTCGAAGGCATAACCACCCGCGACATACTCGATCATGCGCTGCTGAAATTGCTCCCAGGACTGCTCCGGGTGCTGCGGCCAGAATTGATTTTTCCCACCCGCCGGCAGACTGACTTCGTACAGCCTTTTCCATTCTTCCTGCGTGTCATCGAGCATCAACGCCTTGCCGATCCCGGTGCGCGCCAACGGCATGCGATGGCCGACCCGCGAGCGCATTTCCGGGCCATTGCGCCCCGGATTCTTGTGCAGGTACAGCACCTCGTCACCTTCACGTATCGCCAGGTGAATGGTGTCGCCCGTCAACGCCGACAACTCATCCAGATAGGGACCCGCCAGCGTCACCAACGGCAATTCTTCGCGCGCCTGAAAACCCAGTTCGATCAGCTTCGGCCCCAGCAGATATCCGACTTGCGGCACCACGCGCAGGTAGCGCTCGTCCACCAGGCAACTGGCCAGACGATGAGTGGTGCTGCGTGTCGTACCGATCAACCGGGCGATTTCCTTGAGATCGCGGGCGCCACTGGCCACGGCCTGAACCACACCCAGACCGCGAAGCAGTGTCTGGGTGCCGGTCGGCGCGGCGTCCTTGGCGATTTTTGGGGCGTCTTCCTGCATATCCAGCCTTTACCGTTGAGCGAGTGAACGGGCGGCATTATGGTCGCCCGACGGCGGTCACTACAACTTGATACGCTCGACTTTGCCGACCAGCAAGATGTAGGAAAGCGCGCCAATCAACGCCAGAACCGAGATGTAGGTGATCGCCGGAGCGAACGAATCACCGGTAGCGAGGAAACCGATGACAATCGGCGTGGTAATCGCCGCCAGGTTGCCGATGAAATTGAACACCCCGCCGGTCAATCCGAGCAAGCGCGCCGGGGCCAGCGTGGAAACCAGCGACCAGGTGATCGAGGCCAGGCCGTTACCGAAGAACGCCAACGCGAGGAAGGCAATCACCAGTGGCGTCGACTCGACGAAATTGGCGCCGATGATCGAGGTGGAAATCAACAGTCCGCCAATGATAGGCAATTTGCGGGCGAACCCCACGGTGTAGCCGCGACGGATCAGAAAGTCGGAGAAGAAACCGGAGCACAACACGCCGACAAAGGCCGCGAGAAACGGTAGCGACGCCAACAGTCCGGACTTGATGAAGTCCATGCCGCGGTATTTCACCAGGTAGGTCGGGAACCATGTCAGGAAAAACCACAGTGTCGAATTGAGACAGAACTGCCCCAGGTAGATGCCCCACAACTTGCGTTTGGTCAGCACGACGCGCAGGTCGGTCCAGCTGAATTTGGCCTTGACCTTGGCTTGCTCGGCCTGGATATCCACCAGCCCGCCGCCTTCGCGGATCAGGTCGATTTCGGCGTCGTTGGCGCCTTTGAAATCCCGTGGCTCGCGATACACCGCGTACCAGATCACCGCCCAGAGAATGCCGACTACACCTGTGCTGACGAACACCATGTGCCAGCCAAATTCATGCTGCAGCCAGGCGAGCACCGGCGTCAGGAACGCCAGACCGACGAATTGCCCGGAGGTGTAGAAACCGATGGCCGTGGCGCGTTCGCGCTCGGGGAACCAGGTGGTGACCACGCGGCTGTTGATCGGATACGCCGGCGCTTCCAGGGCACCGACCGCCATGCGCAATACGAACAGCGCAATGAAGCTGGCGGCGAAACCGAGCATGACCGTGGCGACCGACCACAGCAGCAAGGCAACGCTGTAGAGAATGCGCGGCGGCACCCGGTCGACCAGCCAGCCACCGGGAATCTGCATGGCGGCGTAGGTCCAGCCGAACGCCGAGAAAATCAGCCCGACATGGATCGGGTCGATCCCCAGTTCGCTGGTCAGTGCCGGGGCGGCGATGGACAGGTTGCTGCGGTCCAGGTAGTTGATCACCACGGTGATGAACAGCAGGACCATGATGAAAAAACGCTTGCGACTGGGCGTCACCAACGACGCCTGCCCGGTGAGGGTTTGCGGTTGCATGAGGGATGCCTCTTCTTATGTTTATTGAGGTCGAATTGAAATCGGTTGTTGCCGAAAATCTCCTGTCCATGGAGATCAAACGGTGGGAGCCAGCCTGCTGGCGATAGCGGTGTGTCAGGCAACATGCATGCTGGATGTGCCAACCAAATCGCCAGCAGGCTGGCTCCCACAGGGGGTTGCGGTGGGTTAGAAGGAACTCACCACTCGGCGAAGCTACCGTCGGCATGACGCCAGATCGGGTTGCGCCAGCGGTGGCCGACCGCCGCACGTTCGATCACGTACTCTTCGTTGATCTCGATGCCCAGGCCCGGGCCATTCGGGATCTTCACGAAGCCTTTGTCATAGTCGAACACCCGCGGATCCTTGACGTAATCCAACAGGTCGTTGCTCTCGTTGTAGTGAATGCCCAGGCTCTGCTCCTGGATGAACGCGTTGTAACAAACCGCATCCAGTTGCAGGCACGCCGCCAGCGCGATCGGGCCCAGTGGGCAATGCAGCGCCAATGCCACGTCGTAGGCTTCGGCCATGTTGGCAATCTTGCGGGTTTCGGTGATGCCACCGGCGTGCGATGCGTCCGGCTGGATGATGTCGACGTAACCTTCGCTGAGCACACGCTTGAAATCCCAGCGCGAGAACAAGCGCTCGCCGAGGGCAATCGGGGTACTGGTCAGCGGCGCCAGTTCCTTCAGCGCTTCGTAGTTTTCGCTGAGCACCGGCTCTTCGATGAACATCAATTTGTACGGGTCGAGTTCCTTCATCAGCACCTTGGCCATAGGCTTGTGCACCCGGCCATGGAAGTCCACGCCGATGCCGACGTTCGGGCCGACCGCGTCACGCACGGCAGCAACGTTGGCCAGGGCAAGGTCGACTTTCTCGAAGGAGTCGAGGAATTGCAGCTCTTCGGTGCCGTTCATTTTCACGGCGGTGAAACCACGCTCGACCGCCTCTTTCGCCGCACGAGCGGTGTCTGCCGGGCGATCGCCGCCGATCCATGAATAGACGCGAATCTTGTCCCGCACCTGACCACCGAGCAGATCGCTGACCGATACCCCCAGGGCCTTGCCCTTAATGTCCCACAACGCCTGGTCGATGCCGGCCAG
Source organism: Pseudomonas arsenicoxydans (assembly GCF_900103875.1). Classification (NCBI taxonomy): domain Bacteria; kingdom Pseudomonadati; phylum Pseudomonadota; class Gammaproteobacteria; order Pseudomonadales; family Pseudomonadaceae; genus Pseudomonas; species Pseudomonas arsenicoxydans. The sequence continues at coordinate 5,767,898 of NZ_LT629705.1, forward strand.
CGCGCTCATGTGGATCGCGCCGCCGCGGTAGAAGCCGCCGCGATACAGCACGGTCCAGATGTCTTCGATGTTGCGTGGGTCTTTGCCGATCAGGTAGTCGGACAATTCTTCAACGGCTGCCGCCACGGTGTGCGCGCGGCCTTCGACCACGGGCTCGCCCCAACCGGTCACGCCTTCGTCGGTTTCTATCTTGAGGAAGCACCAGCGCGGCGGAACGATGAAGGTGGTGAGTTTGGTGATTTTCATCTGTGCTCTCTTTTTGTAGATGCAGCTCTTATTAGGTGCAGCGCGCTCGGCGCCAAAAAAGTCTTAACGCAGAGCGTTCCATGCGGCGACATACGCCTTGGCGTTGACTGCCACTTCTTGCGCGGTCATGCCCGGTTTGAACAACCCGGAACCGAGGCCGAAACCTTTGACGCCCGCGTCGATAAACACCTGCATGTTGTCCGGTGTAATCCCGCCGACCGGCGCCAGAATGGTTCCGGCCGGCAGCACCGCGAGCCAGGCCTTGACCACGGCCGGGCCCATTTGCTCGGCCGGAAACATCTTCAGCACGTCCGCGCCTTCGGCCAGTGCGGCAAAGGCTTCGGTCGGCGTGGCAACGCCCGGCGACAGGAACAGCCCCGCCGCTTTCGCCGCGCGCAGCACCTTGGGATCGCTGTGCGGCATGACGATCACTTGGCCGCCCGCCGCTTTCACTTGCTCGACCTGCTCCGGCGTCAACACCGTGCCCGCGCCGATCAGGCAATCGGCGGGCAACGTACTGCGCAGGATGCGAATGCTGTCGTACGGCTCGGGGGAATTGAGCGGCACTTCGATGACGCGAAATCCGGCGGCGTAAAGGACTTCGCCAATGGCGGCCGCTTCTTGCGGGCGCAGGCCACGCAGGATCGCGATCAGACCGTTTTGCGCCAGTGCTTGCTTGAGCATGTCAGACCTCCAGTCAGGTTTAACGGGATGGGGTTGGAGTGATCAGTCCGGCGGCAACCGCCAACTGCCACAAGCCGCGCTCGGTGGCATTTTCAGCCAGCGTCACGTGGGCAAAACCGCAGGCGTCGAGTGCCCGGCGGTAGCGGGCACAGAGTTGGGCATTACCGATAAGGATGACCGAGGGCAACGTAGCGTTGCTGCGTCGGCGTCGCTGAACGTTGGCCAGCGCTGACAGCTCATGGCCGATCAGCAGCCCGGATAAATAGTCCGGTTGCGCAGTGGCACTCAGTTCGCCGGTCAGGCCGAGGCTGCGCGCACTGAAGAGTGTCGACAACGGCCCAATCTCGCCGTCCGCCGACAGGGCGACCTGCACGCCTCGGTCAAACGCTTCGCCATCAAAGGACGCGCCGCGTTGCTGGGTGCGCCCCAGAATGCTGTGTTCGCTGAGCACGGCGAAGATCTCGCCGGTCATGAAAGTGTCGAAATGCACGATGCAACCGTCGGCCACTTCCACCCATTTCGAATGACTGCCCGGCAGGCCGATCAACAGATCAGTGCCTCGCTCGACCGGCAGATTCTGCAGGACACCCAGCACTTGGGTTTCTTCACCGCGCATCACATTCGGCAAGCGCGAACGCTGAATCACGCCCGGCACGATGTGCACATCGATACCGCGAAGACTGCGAACCGATTGCAGGGAGTTGCCGAGATGGGCGACGTTCGCCGGCGTGTCGCAGTAGGCCGCTTCGTGCCAGCCCTGCGCGCTGCCGACCATGCCGCAGGCGATCACGGGTAAATCGGGTTGAGCGTCGAGCCAGTCACCGCAAGCCTCATCGAAGGCCAGTTCAAAACCGTCGGGGCATTCCTGGCCGTTGATGATTCGCGGCGTCCGCGGCAGCTGCATGATCCCGGACGACAGCGAACGCTGTTCCAGCACCTGGCCACCCGCGGCGAGTTTGTAAGCACGTAATGAGGTTGTCCCCCAATCGAGCGCGATCAATTGCGCCAGCATCGCTTCACCTGTTTTGTTTATTGGCAGTGAGTGAGCTGGACTATAAACCCGAGAGCGGGTAAATCTCAATATATAAATATCTCTCCCATATTATGGGACAAAGGCAAAAAAAATCGCAGCCTTGGTCAGCGCCTACACCTGGGTGTAAAAACTGCCAAAGGCCGCGATCGTTCAGGGAGTCAGTTGCCCTCGGCAAACTCGCGCAACACCGCCCCGTCCATCCGATACCGAACCCACTCTTCCTGAGGCTGCGCCCCCAAAGACTTGTAAAATTCGATGGCCGGTTTATTCCAGTCCAGCACGCTCCATTCAAACCGCCCGCAGTCATTGGCGCAGGCGATTTTAGCGAGGTGGCGCAGCAAGGTTTTGCCGGCGCCGCCACCGCGCTGTTCGGGGGTGATGTAAAGGTCTTCGAGGTACAGGCAGTTGCTGCCCAGCCAAGTCGAGTAGCTGAAGAAGAACACGGCGAAGCCGATGGGCAAGCCGTCGCGCAGGCAGATCAGGCCATGGGCGGTGGCGCCTTCGCTGAACAGGCTGCGCTCGATGTCGGCAACGCTGGCGATGACTTCGTGGCGGGCACGTTCGTAGTCGGCCAATTCAGTGATGAACCCGAGGATTTGCGGTGCATCGCTGGGGGTCGCCGGGCGGATCTCGATCGTCATGGACGTGCCTTCGTCAAAGTTTGAAAACGCCATACTAAGTCGGCGCGAGGGACTCGTCACACTGGAAATGCAAAGCTGATCCGTGGAGCATGTGCCGCAGCCAGAAACGTTTTCACTTAACAGGATGTTTATGACCACTGATGCTTTCGCGCCACTGCAAACCCTCGCAGCGCAGCTACTGCCCCACGCACTCGAGCCCTCGGAGGATGGCGCTCACGATCTGTCCCATCTGCAACGGGTGTGGCACAACGTGCGCACGCTTCACGCTGAAGAAGCTGGCGACCTTGACGTGTTGCTGGCGGCGGTGCTTTTGCATGATTGCGTGGCGGTGGAGAAGAACTCGCCGTTGCGCTCGCAGGCGTCACGACTGGCTGCCGAGAAAGCGTCTGCCGTGTTGGCCGACATGAATTGGCCCAGCGCAAAAATCAACGCGGTGGCCCACGCCATCGAAGCGCACAGCTTTAGCGCCAACATCGCCCCACTCACGCTCGAAGCGAAAATCGTGCAGGACGCCGACCGGCTCGATTCCCTCGGTATGCTCGGTGTCGCGCGCACGTTCTATATCGCCGGACGCATGGGCAGCGCGCTGTACGATCCGCAAGACCCGCAAGCGAAGGCGCGGGACTACGATGACAAGCGTTTTTGCCTCGATCACTTTCAGACCAAGCTCCTGCATCTGGCGGACGGTTTCCAGACGGTCACCGGCCAGCGCCTGGCGCGTATCCGGCATGATCGGTTGAAGGGCTTCATGGAGTTGTTCGAGGAAGAAATCGGCATCGTCTGAATCCAATACTCCGGCCAGCAAGGGGCCTGGACCGTTCGTCGTTCATAAGGCACCAAATTAAATCGAGGGCGGACCAACATCAGGTAAGGACTCTTATTAAATGGAGACGAACCATGATCACATTCCGCTTGACTGCCCTCGCACTCGCCACGCTGCTGTCCTCTGCCGCCTTCGCCGCAACCAGCACCTCGGGGACCGGCCCGACCGACCCGGTCGAAAGCCCTAAATCCCCGACGACTCAAAGCTCGCCCGGCCTGAACATCAACGGCACGGGCGTCGACAGCGGCCTGCCTCCCTCTACGGGCACCGACCCGCGGACTCAAGGCAACGACGCGGGCCGTCAAGGTGGAATGAATCAGCCCGATACCCAGACGCCCGACAACGCCGGCAGCGGCATCGGCTCGAAAACCACCACCGGTGGTTCGGGTTCCGAGGGCGGTGCCAGCCAATAGTTCGCCGATGCGAGTTGCACCTATCCACATCCATGAAGAGGTAAGCATGAACGTCGATAAAAACCTGGAAAAAGAAGTCTTGACCCGCCTGCTGCACGCCCACCCTGGTGGCTTGGGCAAGGAGGTCCTGGACAATTACCGGGGGGAGAAAGTCGTGGCCAGCACTCTCGCCACTTTGCAGGACCGTGGGTTGATCCAGCACGGGCATGTGACGTGCAACGAGGCCGGCGAGCACTCGCTGAACCTGCCGATCAAACTCAGCGCCGCCGGGGTGGAAGCGGCGCGCAAGCTGGACGTTTAACACTCTGAATCAGGTCGCCGTCGTGCGCGGCGGCGACTGTTTGACCGACTCTACAAGCAGCAGGAGAAATCCCATGCCTCGTGGAAGCAAAGACAAATACACCGCCGAGCAGAAACGCAAGGCAGAACACATCGAAGACAGCTACGAGAAAAAAGGCATCTCCAAGGATGAAGCCGAAGCTCGCGCCTGGGCGACGGTGAACAAGCAGTCCGGTGGCGGCGAGCGCAAAGGTGGTTCCGGACGCAAGAAACCGGCGAGTGCCAAGTCCGAAGATCGCAAGGAGTCATCGCGCCGAGCGGTGGCCAGTCGCGAAGGTCATCCGCGCAATAGCAAGGCTTCGCGGGACACTCAGACCGTCGACAGTTTGAGGAAGGAAGCCAGCGCCAAGAGGATTCCGGGGCGCTCGAGCATGCGCAAGCAGGAGTTGATCGAGGCGTTGCGCAAGGCTGGATAAATCCAGGATTTTTACTGAATTGGATGGCCCTTTCGCGGGCAAGCCCGCTCCCACAGGGATCCGGGTTGGCCACCAATTTGTGGCTAGACTCAGATCCAGTGTGGGAGCGGGCTTGCCCGCGATAGCGGTAGGTCAGCCGCCGAAAGTCTTGCGGATCAACGCATCCACTTCAGCAGTTCCTGGCGAAGTCGCCGGCCCCCAACGAGTCACCGCCAGCGCCGCTGCCGCATTGGCGCGCCGGGCCGCCTCGCCTGCCGACAAGCCTTGCGCCAGACCGGCGATAAACACGCCGGCATGCGCATCACCGGCACCATTGCTGTCCACCGCCTCGACCTTGAAACCCGGCACATGCTGACGGTCGCCACGCTGACTGATCCAGCACCCTTGCGGTCCATCGCGAACCACCATCAGCACATTGGCCGGCAGATGATCGATCAGCCTGTCCAGCGCCTCGGCAATGTCCATCGCCCCGGTGAACCGCAGCGCTTCGACACTGTTGCTGGTCCACAGATCAATGCGCGGCAACAACGCTTGCATCAATGGCGCCTCCGGCGATTCCACCAACGGGCCCGGATCGAACACCACGTTGATTGTGCGAGGCAATGCCAGCACCCAATCCACCAGCGCCTGGGCCTTGCCGCTGTGCAACAGGCTGTAGCCGCTGACGTAAACGTAGTCGCCCTCCTCGGCCGACACGCTAGCCAGATCCTGCGCTGTCAGCTCACCCTCGGCACCGATATAGGAAATGAAACTGCGCTCGGCCGACGCGTCGGTCACTGCAACGCACAATCCCGTGTCCCGTTCGGCTTTGTGCGCGATGCCGATCCGAATGCCTTCGGCCTGCATCGCTTCCCGGGCCAGATCGCCGAAACGACCGGTGCCGTGACGTCCAAGGTAGATCACTGGCAAGCCATTACGCTGAGCGGCGGCCATCACGTTGAAGCCGCCGCCGGCTTCGAAACTGGCGGACTGCGCCAAGACATCGCCGCCCGGTTGAGGCAGTTTATCGACGGCCATGACCAGGTCGATGATGACCTGGCCGGTGTGCAACATCTTAGGCATGAGCATTCTCGGTCATTGCGGCACGACGATCCTTGGCCCCACCGAGTACGAAATAAATCCCACCAGCCACCAGGAACGTCACGATCCAGCCGAGGCCGTTATGGCCCAGCCACGAGTCCGACAGGAAGCCCCGGAACCAGACAGTCTGTTCGGTGGTGCCGATGGTGGTGAAGCTGAAACCCAGCACGATCGCCAGCGCCCACGCGCCGAACGCGCGCCATTCGATACCGCCGTTGTACCAGTAGGCGCTGCTCGGGCTCACGTCCAGCAGGTCTTTGGGGCTGTAGTAATGACGGTGAATCAGGTCGACCACAAAGATCCCGACCCACGCCGTGATCGGCACCGCCAACAGTGAAATGAAGGTAATGAACGGGCCGTAGAAGCTGTCGGCAATCAGCATGAAGTAGATCGAACCGGCGAAGATCGCCACGATGTCGACCACCACGGCGTAGACGCGCTTGACCTTGAGGCCAAGGGTCAGCGTGGTCAAACCGGCGGAATACACCGACAGGTTGTTCGACAGCAGAAGCCCGCCGAACGCCGTGATCAGGTACGGCACGGCCATCCAGGTCGGCAACATGTCGCGGATTGCGATGATAGGGTCAGTGGCCGAGGCCAGGTCATTGTTGCCCACCGACAGCAAGCCGCCGAGGGTGATCAGCAACACCAGCGGAATCCCTGCACCAAACGCCGCCGACGCCACCAGACGCACGGCTTTGACGCTGCGGTGCTGATAGCGCGACATGTCGGCACCGGCGTTGGCCCAACCGATCCCGGTGCCCGCTGCCATGGTGCCGACGCCGATGATCATTGCGCTCAACGGTGCAGGCGTGGCGTTGAACACCGCGCTCCAGTCGATGGTGGCGCAGAGAAAGCCGCCGACCAGAATGTTCAGCGCGCCGAACACGTAGGTGGCCCACTTCTGAATCACCAGCAACGTGGCGTGACCGAGGCCGGACACCGACAAGGTCAGCAGGACGAAAATCGCGATGAAGATCAGGGTCAGCACTGGGGCGCTTTTGGCTTCCACCGGTGAGCCGAACAGGATCGAGCACAGCGACAGCAACACGAACGCGGCCGTGGTGGTGTTGACGGTTTCCCAACCCAGGCGCGACATCAGCGAGACCAGGGTCGGGCCGATATTGCCGCGTACGCCGAAGATCGCTCGCGACAGCGTCAGGCTTGGTGCGCGACCACGGCGACCGGCGATGGAAATGATCCCGACCACTGCAAAGGAACCAGCGGCGCCGAGGATCGCGACAATGATCGCCTGCCAGATCGCCAAGCCGCGAAACGCCACCAGCGTAGCGCCCAGTGGCAGGCCGAGGATGGAAATGTTGGCGGCAAACCAGACCCAGAACAGCTGCAGCGGATGACCGTTGCACTCCGCTTCGGGCACCGGCTCGATGCCACGGGTTTCCAGTTGCCCGGCACTTGGCCCGGCGTTCGATGAACTCATGTGAAATGCTCCTGTTGCCTTTGTTGTGGTTGTGGGCAATGACGGAAGACGAAACTACATCCCGGCCGTCCTGGCCGTATTCGTGCGTTCCATTGCGGGGTTATCAAATTAAATGGCGGTGCGGCCATCGCGGGCAAGCCCGCTCCCACAGGTTGGGCATGTACCTGAGGCTTGCACAATAACCTTGTGGGAGCGGGCTTGCCCGCGAAGGCGTCGGTCCAGTCAACGTAGGGCGAGAAGTCCTTGCACCAATGGTTCCAGTTGAAGATCGTTAACGGCCTTGACCGTGTCGATCATCGCCACCGGCCAACTCTCAAGACCCAGGCAGGCTCCGAGCATCGCACCAAGAACCGCCGCGATGGTATCGGTGTCGCCGCCCAAACTGGCGGCCATGCACAACGCTTCGAAGGCATTCATTTCGCCGATGGCCACGTGTTGCGCCAAGGCGAATGCGACTACCACCGATTCCTGCGATGCCACCGACGTGCCGATCACGTCATACAGCAAATCCGCCAGTAACTCTTTGTCACTGTCGACGCTAATGCTTCGTGCCCAACTGATACGTGAGGCGATCCTTCCGCCAGCCACCCAGTGACCGTGGCCCTCGGCTTGCTGCGCTATTTGCTGGCCGAGGTTCAATGCCTCGCCCAAGTCCATGCCATTGATTCCGGCAGAGACCACCGCCGCCACCGCCGCTGCACTGGAAATGCCCAGCGTGGTGTTGTGGGTGACCTGGCAGGCTTGTACCACGGCACGAATGAAGCGTTCAGGGTTGGCGACATCTGCCGCAATCCCCACCGGCGTGATGCGCATCGCCGCGCCATTGGTGGTGCCGTAGCGCCCGGCTTCTTCCGGCGAGTACCCGTCGAGGATCATCTCGATCGCGCGCTTGGTCGACGGCCCGAGCAAGTCCTGCGAGCCTTTGGCTTGCATCGCGGCTTCCCATTCGATCAGTCGTTGAGCGAGCAAGGCCGGTTCAATCCAGCCCTTGCCTTCAATCAACAATTGACCGACCAGGATCGCCTGCTCGGTGTCGTCGGTAATCGAGCCTTTTGGCAGGTTGGCAGCGATCGGTTGATCGGGGCCAGCGTCTTGCAGGTCGGTGATTGCGCCGAAGCGCGCCTTGATTTCGGCGCGGCTCAGGGATTGAGTCGGCATGCCCAGTGCGTCACCCAGGGCGAGTCCGTAGAACGCGCCAAGTGCACGGGTGAGCGCGGTCATCTCGACTCTCCGAATTGCAGGTGCAGACGAAAATGCACCGGGTCGAGCAGGCTTTCAACCTGCTCCATGAAGCGGTTTTGCCGGTCGTACGTGGTGCGCAAGGCTTTGAGAAAGACGGTGCCTTCGGGACGTCCGAGCAACTCGGCGTCTTCGGCGTTCAATGGCTCGGCGCCGATCCATTGATCGCCGCGCTCGCCGATGTAGCCGTAAGCGGCCAGGGTGATGGTCAGGGAATTGTCGATCAGGCCGACACGCGGCAGGCTTTCCAGGCCTCCGGTGGCGGGCATCAATGAGCGTTCGAGGGAAACCAGTTTGCCGTCGGTGGAACGGCGGCGTCGGTCGAGGGTAATGAATTGGTCGGTGCCAAAGCGCGGCAGCAGGTCAGGACGCGTCACCGCCTCCAGCCGCAGCACTTCGGTATTGATCAGCGCTCCGCTGTCGGCCAGCGCCTGGGCCCAACCGCTGCGTTGGTCGAGTACCACACCGTCGAAGGTGACAATGGAACCGACTCCGCTTTGCGTGGCGATGTATTTGCGCCTTTTCAGTTCGGCCAGGGCTTCGCGCAGCGTGCCGCGGCTGACTTTGAATTCTTGAGCCAATTGATGCTCGCCCGGCAACAGAAAGCCGTCCTCCATGAGGCCACTTTCGATGCGCCGAATGAGTTCGTCGACCACCCGTTGTTTCTTGTCAAATCGTACCTGTCTAATCATGTACAAATTGATAACCGAAACGGGGTCAGGCGAGCAAGGAAAATTTAAGGGAAATGACGGAAGGAGGAGCGACCGCTGCGCGGTCAATCGCGGGCAAGCCCGCTCCCACAAGTCATGTATAAATCCTGTGGGAGCGGGCTTGCCCGCGATGGCGCCAGTAGGATCGGCGCAAATCTCAGCGTTGTTTGAGGCGATCGATCACGACGGCCAGCAGCAGGATCGAACCGCGAATCACGTACTGATAGAACGTATCGATGTTCTTCAGGTTCATCGCATTCTCAATAATCGCCAGAATCAACACCCCGGCAATCACATGCCGGATCATGCCGATCCCGCCGCTCAGCGACACCCCGCCCAACACGCAAGCAGAGATCACCGTCAGTTCGAAACCCTGGCCGATCATTGGCTGACCGGACGTCATGCGCGACGCCAGGATTACCCCGGCCAACGCACCAATCAAGCCGTGCACGGCAAAGATAATGATCTTGGTACGGTCAACGTTGACCCCGGCCAGCAACGCCGCTTCCTGGTTGCCGCCGATGGCCATGGTGTTGCGGCCGTAGGTGGTGTAGTTGAGCAACCAGCCGAAAAACAGGAAGCACACGATGGTGATCAGGATCGGCACGGGCACGCCAAACAACTGGCCGTTACCAAAGACGAAGAACGATTCCTGGGACACGCCCACCGCTTTGCCGTTGGCAAAAATGTAAGCCAGCCCCCGTACGATCTGCATGGTCGCCAGCGTGGTAATCAACGCGTTGACCCGCAGCTTGGCGATCACGATCCCGTTGATCAGACCGACAATCAGGCCCATCAACAGCGCCGCGCTCACACCGAGGAACACACTGTCGGTGTCACGCATGACCACCGCCGCGACCACGCCGGCACAGGCAATCACCGAGCCCACCGACAAGTCGAAATGCCCGGACGCTAGGCAATACAACATGGTGCAGGCCGCGATCCCGGTGGTCGAAATCGCCAGGCCCAGACCGCGCATGTTCAGCGGCGAGAGGAAGTTGTCGATCAGCAAAGTACAGGCGACGAAGATCCCGACCGCTGCCAGCAGCATCACCCAGTCATCGAGAAAGCGCCGCAGGTCCAGAGGTTTTCGCTGGGTAGGCAAAGCGTTGTTTTGGATTGTCATAGTCACCTCTCAGTTCGCCACGCCGTCAGCGCGTTGGCGCGGCAAAGCCAGTTGCAGCAGGTTGGATTCATTGGCCTCTGCACGAGACAGCTCGCCGCGCATCGCGCCTTCGCAGAGCACCAGGATGCGGTCGGAAATCCCCATCACTTCCATCAGGTCGCTGGACACCACGATCACCGCGATGCCGCTGGCGGCCAGGTTATGGATGATCTGGTAAATCTCGGCCTTGGCACCGATGTCGATGCCGCGAGTGGGCTCGTCCAGCAGCAGGACTTTCATCGGCATCGACAGCCAGCGACCGAGAATGGCTTTCTGCTGATTGCCGCCGGACAGGTACATGATTTTCTGCGCCGCGTTCGGCGTCTTTACTTTCAGTGCAGTGATCTGCTTGTCGGCGTTGCCCTTTTCCCACAGGCCGCGCAACAGGCAGCCGAAGGTGGAATGCGCACCGCGAGCACTGATGTTGATGTTCTCGGCGACGCTGGCAAGCGGCAGGATGCCCTCCTTCTTGCGGTCCTCGGGGCACAGCAGAATGCCGGCCGCGATAGCATCGCGGGGTGAACGCAGTTTCACTTCATGACCGCGAAGCTCCAGGCGTCCAGCGGTATTGCGCGTCAGCCCGCTGAGCATCCGGAACAACTCGGTGCGCCCCGCGCCGACCAGGCCGAACAGCCCGAGAATCTCGCCCTTGTGTACCTCGAAACTCACCGGTTCGCGCAACCCCGGCCCGAGCAAACCGTCAACCTTGAGCGCCACCGCGCCGCGCTGGCGGCTGCGGTAATCGTAGATGTCCTGGATGTCGCGACCGACCATGCACGTCACCAGCTGATCGTGGGTCAGTTCGCTCATGTTCTCGAACGTGCGCACGTAGCGACCGTCCTTGAACACCGTCACCGCGTTGCAGATGCGGAACACTTCTTCCATGCGATGGGAAACGTAGAGCACCACTTTGCCTTCGTCGCGCAGGCGTCCGATGATCGCCATCAAGCGATCGATCTCGCGCGCCGACAGGCTGCTGGTGGGTTCGTCGAATGCAATGACATGCGCACCGCGGGACAACGCCTTGGCGATTTCCACCAACTGCCGCTGGCCCAGGGACAGGCGCCCGACTTTCTCTTGCGGATCGATTTCATCGGCCAGGCCCTTGAGGCAGGCCAGTGCTTGCTGGCGCAGGGCGCCGCGATTGATCAGGCCGAAACTGGCCGGCAAGTGCCCCAGGAAAAGGTTCTCCGCCACGCTCATTTCCGGGACCAGGTGCAGCTCCTGATGGATTACCGCGACGCCGCTGCCAATGCTGTCGGCAGTGGACTTGAAGGCCATCGTCTGTTCGCCGATCTGCAGGTCGCCGCTGCTTGGCGTGTAGGCACCGCCGAGGATTTTCAACAGCGTGGATTTACCGGCGCCGTTCTCGCCCATCAGGGCGTGAACCTGGCCCGGATGGGCAACGAAGCTGATGCCGTCCAGCGCCTTCACTCCGGGAAAGGTCTTGCCGATTCCGTTGAAACGCAGGCTGCCGCCGACGCTATGCTCGTGTGTCTGTACTTGCGCGTGCATAAAACCACCTCATCACACAGATCAGGCAGCCCTGTGACCAAGGCCGCCGATGAAATCAACCGAGCCTCAGTTCCACAGGCCGATCTTTTCCAGTTCCTGCTTGAAGTTTTCGCGAGTGATCAGTGTCACGTCGTCCATCGCGGTGTATTTCGGCGGCTCTTTGCCGGTGGTGACCCACTCGAACATCATGTTGGCCGTGTTGTAGCCTTCGATATGCGGGCTTGGCAGCATCGAACCGAAAAAGCCGCTGTTGGCTTTCTTCAATTCGCCGATGGCGTCGGTGCCGTTGATGCCGATGCCGATCACGTTGGCAGCTGTAAAGCCGGCGCTTTCGGTGGCGCGCACGCCGCCCAGCACGGTGTTGTCGTTCATACCGCCGATGATCAGGTTTTTCGCCCCGCTCGGCAGTTTCACCAGCGCCGAGTTGGTGGCGTCCATGCTGCCCGGCACGTCGAGGGTTTTCTGTGCGGTGAAGAGGATGTGGTCTTTTGGAAAACCGGCGTCTTGCAGTGCCTTGGCGGAACCGTCGGTGCGTTTCTTGCCAGTGTCGAGTTCGTTGAAGGTGTTAATGACTGCGTAGGTTTCTTTCCAGTCCCAGCCGCGTTTTTTCGCTTCAGTGGCCATGGCGCTGCCTTGTTTCTCGCCGACCTCAAACGCGGCCATGCCGAGATAAGGCACGTCTTCCATGAACTTGCCGCTGGCATCGACAAAACGGTCATCGACCGCGATCACCTTCAAACCATTGGCCTTGGCCTTGGCCACGATAGCCGGGCCGAGGCCGACGTCTGGCGGGCAAATCACAAAACCTTTCGCGCCGTTGGCGGCCAGGCTGTCGATGGCCGAGAGGGTTTTCTCGCCGTCAGGCACGGCGATCTTGATGACGGTGAAACCTTTGTCTTTCCCGGCCTTTTCGGCGAACGCCCATTCGGTCTGAAACCAGGGCTCCTCCGCTTGCTTGACCAGGAAACCGATTTTCACTTCTTCTGCCGCCAGCAACGTACTGCTCAAGCTGACCGCAGTGACCGCCAAAGCGGCACAGCACAGGGAACGGATCCCACGACGACGATTCATAAGCTGACTCCTTGTTATTTTTTTTGAGGCGTTATTTGAAAGCCGGTACAGCAAATAGTCATATCGTATGATGATTGGATTTCAGACGGAGTTCCGCGCCTGAAACCTGTTGTATTCAGTCGTGGTACATCACCGAACGCCCACCATCGATGGTGATGCACGAGGCGTTGATGAACGGCGCTTCATCGCTGGCCAGGAACACGGCGGTCATCGCCACTTCCATCGGCTGCCCGATGCGGCGCGGCGGATGCAGGTCGAAGGCCCGTTGACGTTCGGCGTGAGGGTCGGCAAAGCCGTTCCAGTAATCGACGTTCAACTGGGTTTCGATGTAGCCCGGCGCAATCGCGTTGACGCGAATGCCCTTGGGCGCATATTCGATGCCCAGGGCGCGGGTCAGGCCGAGCAAACCGTGCTTGGCGACCGGGTAGGGAAAGCAGCCCGGAATGATGTGACTGGAGTGCGTCGAGGCAATGTTGATGATGCTGCCGATACCCTGCTCGATCATTTGCGGCAGCACCGCTTTGCAGCCGTACCAGGCGCCGTCGAGGTCGATGGCGAAGCAGCGATGCCAGTCCTCTTCGGTCATTTCCAGTGGATCGCGGAACACGTTGACCCCAGCGCAATTGACCAGCACATCGATCCGGCCATGAAGTGCGATCGCCAGCCGGGCCATGGCATGCAGGTCTTGCTGGCGTGCGACGTCGGTTTTGAGGGCGACCACATCCGCGCCTTGCTCACGCCAATGCGCTGCGACTTTCTCGACTTTTTCAGCCTGAATATCGCTGATCACCAGCTTGGCCTGTTGCGACGCGAAAGTGGCAACGATGGCCTCGCCAATGCCTTGCGCCGCGCCTGTCAGCAACACGACCTTGTTTTTCAGGCGCTCGCCCTTGGGCGGCTCTGGCGCCGGCGGCAAGGAGAGAGGTTCAGCCATGGCTCACCGCCCCTTTTTGCAGACACGACAAAAACCGGGCATCTGTCGATGACCGGCCATAAGGCTGTTTGGAAAATCGCTGCATCACTTCACCTGTTTTGTTTTTTTAAGTGTGAGTGCGTGTAACTGATGGCCGACTATAAACCCGACCGCCAAATAATCTCAATATATAATTTTACATCCCATATTCTGGGATCTATCCAGCAAATCGGGTACAGGGTTTCCCGGCCACATCGACGCGGATCGACAGCAACGCGCCATCCAGCGGATGGTTCAACGGGCTGGCGGCGCTGGTGATGTACAGGGTTTTCAGGTCGTCGCCGCCGAACACGCAACTGGTCGGGCGGCTGACCGGCAGCTCGATCACACGGTCGACATGCCCGCTCGGGGTCAGCCTGAGCAGGCAACTACCGTCCCAGCGGGCATTCCAGATGAAACCCTCGGCATCCATCGCCGAACCATCCGGGCCGCCACGCGCATGGGGGCCAAACCAGACGTACGCGGTGTCCAGGTTGCCGTCGGTATGAATGAAATGCTGGTACAACGTGCCGTCGAGGCTGTCGCCGAAATACAGCGTCGTTGCGTCATCGCTCCACAGCAACGTGTTGGGAATGCCCAACCCTCGCAGCAGCGGCGTGACCCGGGCATCGCGGTCAATGCGAAACAGGCCACCGCTGCGCCGCTCGATCGGCAGGTCTTCGCCCTGCTCGCCTATATTGTTTTGCATGGTGCCGAGCCAGAGCCGACCCAGTGCATCGCAGCGGGCTTCGTTGGCACGATTGCCGGGTTGTGGATCGGCGACGCAGAACAAGGTCAGGCGCGGCTCAAGGCCCGGCGAATCCAGATCGAGTCGATAGACTCCGCTGCTCAAAGTCACCAGCGCATCGCCGCTTTCGCAGGGAATGAACGCGGACACGTGCTCCGGCATCTGCCAGATCTGCACGTTGGCACCGATCAGCCTTAGCGCCTGCTGACCGGCGATGTCGACCCAGTACAACGCTTGGGTCGGCGCATCCCAGAACGGGGCTTCGCCCAGCTGCGCACGGTGTCCGGTAACCGCATTCCACATCATGAAGCCTCCTGCTATGTGCGTTAGGTGGGAGTGAACAGGCTCGCTCGCACAAGGTTCGTTGTTGTCAGCTGGCTTTTTTGTCGGCCATGACTTTCGGGTAGAAACGTTTGATCGCCAGGTCGGCGTTATCGATCAGCGTCATGCACGCCCAGACTCCACGCGCCGAATCCCGGGCGGCAATGGCGTCGGCCATGTCTTTGTGAATGGGCAGCGTGCGTCTCAGTTCGTCCGGGTCGGCGGCCGACACTTCAAACGACACGGCCAGGAGCGCACCGAGGGCCGGGACCATTTGCTCGATGAATTGATTGTGGCTGGCAGCGAGGATGCATTCGTGGAAGAACTGGTCGGCGCGGTTGTAATCGATGCCGCTGTCGACGGCTCGCTCCAACGCGTTATAGGCCTGAAGCACAGCTTGCACCTGTTCGGCAGTCGCCCGTTCGCAGGCCCAGCGCACCGCCATCGGTTCGATGGTGCGGCGCAGGTCGAGCAAGTCATCGACGAAGTTTTCCGGTAAGCCGCTGCGTGACAGCCAGCCCACGACTTGCGGATCAAAGAGATTCCAGCGCCGCACCGGCAACACCCGCGTGCCAACCTTCGGCCCGACTTCGAGCATGCCTTTGGCGACCAGGGTTTTGATGGCTTCGCGGATGACCGTGCGGCTGACACCGAGTTGTTCGCCGAGGTCGGCTTCGACCTTGATGGTTTCACCGGGTTTGACCTGGCCGGCGGCTATCCAGCAACCCAGCCAATCGACGGTCGACGCATGAAAACTGCTGGACATGGGCACCTCGATGCAGGAACGGCACAAAGCCGTTCGCGATGGGAGTCCACGCTAATCATCATACGATTGGGTGTCAATTTGATTTTTGAATAAGCACGCGAAAATCAAAGTGGGAGCGACGCTCCCACATTACCGATTACGGTTCGAGGCCAATCGGGAAGAATTCGCCGCTGCTCCATACCCCGAGCCAACGTTGTCCGTTGATGTCGCGACTCACCGCCAGCTCCACCAGTTGATAGAACACATTGCGGTGGATCAGCGCTTCGAGGTTGGTGCGCACATGCACGTACGGCGCAGGTTCTTGGGTGACCGGATCGATGACCACACGGATCGGGTGTTCGGCGCCAGCCTCGGCAACCTCGTCGACGTTGGTGGTGAAGCGCAGGACCTGGGCTTCGCCCTCGCCCTCCACTTCCAGGGCAATCGCCACAAACGGCGCGTCATCAACCTTGATGCCCACCTTCTCGACCGGGGTGATCAGAAAGTAATCATCGCCGTCGCGACGAATGATGGTGGAGAACAGCTTGACCATCGGCTTGCGCCCGATCGGCGTACCCAGGTAGTACCAGGTGCCGTCGCGCGCAATGCGCATGTCGATGTCGCCGCAAAAGTCAGGATTCCATAGGTGAACCGGCGGCAAGCCTTTGGTTTTGGGGATTTGCCCCAACAAGTCGTTGGCTTTTTGCGGGCCACTCATGGCGTTCTCCTTGAATTATTGGTCGCTGAGCCCGATCAGGCTGCGCGCGTATTGCGCTAGCGGCGGACCAATCAGATCTTCTGGCTTGTTGTCGTGGAACGTCAGTAAACCGCCACGACTCTTGATGCGTGCAGTATCAATCAAATACTGGGTGCTGGTCTCGATCAACATGATCTGAATCACCCCGCTGTCGATGCCCAGGCGATCCACGTATTCCTGATCGAGCCACTCATCCGAGTTGCCGATCCGGTCGTCGGCCTTGGCGAATCGGGTGTAGAGCAGATAATGGGCACCGGCGGCACGGGCTTCGCCCATGGCCTGGTCCAGCCCTTCGGGGGCACGGGCACGGCGCACCATCGGGAAGTATTCGATAAAGCCATTGAAGGCTTCTTCAGCGACCACGTTGGGCCGTGGGTAGGCACTGCCTGGCGGCGCAAAAGCGCCCTGGGCGATGTAGATGAACGAATCCGGCTGAATGCGCAGGTTATTGGCCCGGTGATTGTCGCTGTGATCCAGCAGCCCCGCATCGCTCATGTGGTAGCGAGTCCCTTCAGCCATATCGCTGACATTCATGCAGCCACCAAGCGCCAAAACGGCCAGCAGCAAAACCAGGCTACGCATCCTACCCTCCAGAGGCCGGTGACGGAAAACCGGCGAATGGCCATGGGATGCAGCTTCCGCGCCAGCTCAAGCGTATCGGGTGCCTGACAGAACGGATCAGCCGCCAATGATCTTCATGATGGTCGCGCCGCCGGAGAACGCCACTTCCTGTTTGTCGCCCAAGGCTTTGACCAGAAGACGCTGCAAGGCCGGCAATGCCTGATGACGCGGCTTGTCCAGCAGGTCTCCGACATAGTGACGGTTGCTCGACGACAGGCAACCGTGCAACCAGCCGGTGGACGACAGGCGCAGCCGTGAGCAGGTGCGGCAGAAGGGAACGCTTTCGTTGGCGATGACGCCGAAGTGCCCAAGCCCTGGAATTTCGTAACGCACGGCAGTGGCGTCCACGGGGGCGTCGGCTTGCAGGTATTCGTAGCGCTCGCCAATCAGGCTCAGCAATTGCTGAAGGCTGACGAACTGTTGCAGGAAGGCGTTGTTATCGCTGGCCAGGTGACCCATGCGCATCAGTTCGATGAAGCGCAGCTCATAGCCCTGCTCGAGACAGTAATCGAGCAACGGCATGACCTGATCGAGGTTTTGGCCACGCAACGGCACCATGTTGACCTTGATCTTCAGGCCGGCGGCCTTGGCCTGATCCATACCGTCGAGCACCGTCGCCAGATCGCCGCCACGGGCAATGCTGCGAAAAGCACTGGCATCCAGGGTATCGAGTGAAACGTTGATGCGGCGGATGCCGGCGTCTACCAGCAAGGGCAGCTTTTTCGCCAGCAGCTGACCATTGGTGGTCAGGCTGATGTCTTCCAGGCCCATTTTGCCGACAGCCGTCATGAAGGCTTCGAGCTTTGGACTGACCAGCGGCTCGCCGCCGGTGATGCGCAAACGCTCGATGCCGGCGGCTTCGATCAGGTATGCCACGCCGCGCGCCATGGCCTCGGCCGACAATTCATCCTGCGCAGCCACCAGACGCTTGCCGTTGGGCACGCAGTAGGTACACGCGTAATTGCAGGCTGAAGTCAGACTGATCCGCAAATTGCGAAAACGCCTGCCTTGACGGTCAACGATCATGGATCACTCCGGCAAAAGGAATTTGAACGCACAAAACTTGACTCACAAATCAAGTTTTAGCAAGTCCTATGCCTGAGTATATTCCTGAGGTACTGCGCCATGTAGCAAAAACATGGCGCAATAAGGCCACTGAATGGTTCAGCTGCTTGGGGTGTCGGTATCGCGCTTGCGTTTGTTGCCCATGCGCACGCCAATGTCCATCAGGAACTGGAAAAAGCCCTCCTGATCTTCCAGCACATTGCTCCAGAACGGCGAGTGATACAGCGCAACAGCGCCGTGCACCAGCGCCCAGGACGCGCAGTAATGGAAGTATGGCGGCACGTCTTCGAGCTTGCCTTCGCTGATCCGGCCCTTGATCAGCAATGTCAGGCGTTCAAAGTTCGAGGCACGGATCTTGTGCAGCTCCTCGACCATCTCAGGCACCTGATTGCCCTTGACCACCTTCTCTTCCAGGCGATCGAACAAGCGATAGCGTTGCGGGTCGCGCATGCGGAATTCGAAGTAGGCCCGGGACAGGGCTTCCTTGTCCTTGTCGACATCGGCCGAATGCAACAGCTCGTTCAAATCACGCTCGTAGTCGAGCATCAGGCGCAGGTAGATCTCGGCCTTGGATTTGAAGTGCTTGTAGATCGTGCCTTTACCGATACCGACGGCATCAGCAATCATCTCGACGGTGACACTGTCTTCACCCTGGTCGAGGAACAGCTTGAGCGCGGTATCGAGAATTTCTTGCTCGCGGCGACGAAACTCACGGACCTTACGAGGTTCTTTATGCATAAGAAAAGGTCTGTAGGGGTCAAAATTTGAAGCCGCGTATTATGCCTAAATTACGCAAAAATGCACGGATCATCCGACCATATCTATGTTTCTTGATGATTTCAGACAGGGTTGCCCATTGATGAGAACTCTTCTGAAGCGCCCGTATTCCAAAATTGTTTAAAAATCAGGGCTGGTAAACTGGACTCGGCGCAATACTGATCAATACTTCAACTGTCGGCGGGGCATCTCCCCCAAGTGTCGCGCCGATATAGGTACCAACGGACCGCGTGCCTTTGTTTTACTCCTAATGGTCTTAACCCGGATTCACCCCCCAGAACCCGGGTTTTTTTTGCCTGCGATTTAACCTTTCACATGCGCCAGCGGAAACAGCCGCTTAAAGTTTTCAGTGGTTTGCGCGGCAAATCGCTCGTAGGACTCTCCTCGCAACATTGCCAGAAATTCCGCTACCTCGCGAACGTACTGCGGCAGGTTCGGCTTGCCGCGATGAGGGATCGGCGCGAGATACGGCGAGTCGGTTTCCACCAATAATCGATCAGCCGGCACCTTGCTGGCGACGTCGCGCAGCGCATCGGCATTGCGAAAAGTGACAATGCCGGACAAGGAAATGTAATAGCCCATGTCCAACGCTGCTTTGGCCATGTCCCAATCTTCCGTGAAGCAATGCAGCACACCCGCCTGAGGCAACGCGGCCTCGCGCAGAAGGTTCAGCGTGTCGGCGCGGGCACCACGGGTGTGGATGATCACGGGCTTGCCGGTTTGCCGGGCCGCCTGTAGATGCAGACGGAAAGACTCCTGCTGCAACTCTGCCGCTTCCGGCTCGTAGTGATAATCCAGACCGGTTTCACCAATCGCCACCACACGCGGGTGATTGAGTTCGCGCAATAGCCAGTCAAGCGCGGGCGCGGCACCCGGCTGCACATCCAGCGGATGCACGCCCACTGAACAATCGACATCGTCATAACGTTCAGCCAAGGCTTTGACGTCTGCGGCGTTGTCGACGCTGACACCGATACACAGAAAGTGACCAACCCCGCGTTCCCGGGCCGCATCAAGCGCAGCATCGAGTGAGCCGTCGTGGGCGGCAAGGTCAAGACGATCGAGGTGACAATGGGAATCTACGAGCATAAAAGGGCTGCAACTTACATCGTATGAGTGGGACGGTCGGACTTCAGGGCTCCGGCCAGATGGGTTTCGATTCGGCTGCGCGCGGTGTTGTCGCCGTCGTTGAACTGCACGCCGACACCAGCAGCCCGGTTGCCCTGCGCACCTTTGGGCGTGATCCAGGCAACTTTACCGGCCACCGGAATCTTCTCCGGCTCGTCCATCAGGTTCAGCAGCATGAACACCTCATCGCCCAACTTGTAGCTCTTGTTGGTCGGGATAAACAGGCCGCCGTTCTTGATGAATGGCATGTACGCCGCATAAAGCACCGACTTGTCCTTGATGGTCAGGGACAAAATGCCGTTGCGCGGCCCCGGATTGACGGCTTCATTCATGCGCACCTCCGTTACTGATGACCTGAGTCTATGCCCGGACGATCACTTCTGGATAGGCAAGGATGCCCATTGCACCAGCAGCGCTTCCAGCAGCAACGCTGGATTGAGGTTGGCTTTGCTCATGACCTTCTGACGCTGGGCAAGGATCCAGTCCTGGATATTCAAGACTTTCTCCTGGGCCGACTTCTGCGCCAGGTATTGAATGACCTTGCGCATGTCGGTCAACCCAAGGCCTTCTTCATCCTGGGTCAACTGATAGCGCAGGATCAGGCTCGACCAATCGCAGAACCAGTCGAACAGCAGCAACTGCGGAATGGTTTTCCACTCTTCGGCCAACTGCGTCGGCGACTGTTGCTGCTTGAGCAACTTCTTCACCCCTTCGACCACCAACGCCCGCTGTTCGCGCACGCCCTGGGTTTGCAATTTGACCGCGCCCAGCGGCGAACCGGCGGCCAGCGTCAGCAGTTCAATGCGTTCTTCTTCCGAGCTGTCCGGCAGGGCCTTGGCCAGCCAGGCCAGACTCATCGCTTGATTCGGCAGCGGGCAGGCCTGCTGCACACAGCGACTCTTGATGGTTGGCAACAACCGGCTGGGCTGGTGACTGACCAACAGCAAAACGGTGTCGCCGGACGGTTCTTCAAGGCTTTTGAGCAAGGCGTTCGCGGCGTTGATGTTCATCGACTCGACCGGCTCGATCAACACCACCTTGCGCCCGCCCATTTGTGCGGTCTGCACCACGAAGCTGACCAGATCACGCACCTGATCGACCTTGATCGCCTTGTCGGCCTCTTCCGGTTCCAGGATGTAATTGTCGGGATGACTGCCGGCCTTGAGCAGCAGGCACGATTTGCATTCACCGCACGCATCCTGAGCAGTCGGGCGCTGGCACAGCAGGCTGGCCATCAACCGTTCGGCCAGCGCCCGCTTGCCGATCCCGGCCGGGCCATGCAGCAGATAGGCATGAGCATGTTGCTTGCGCCCGGCCAACTGCTGCCAGAGGCCGTCCTGCCACGGATAGGCTTCAGCCACGGGCCAGCTCCAGCAGACGTGGTAGCAAAGCGTCCAGAGAGCGCTGGACCTGTGTCAGCGGCTGAGCAGCATCGATCAAGACATAACGCGAAGGATCCGCTTCGGCACGCGTCAGGAACGCGCTGCGCACGGCATCGAAAAAGGCACGCCCTTCAAGCTCGAAGCGATCCAGCCGGCCGCGTGCGCTGGCGCGGGCCAGTCCTACTTCCACCGGCAGATCGAAGATCAGTGTCAGGTCCGGACGCAAATCGCCCTGGACAAAGGTTTCCAGGGTCGCGATGCGCGCCAGCGACAAGCCGCGACCGCCTCCCTGATAGGCATAAGTCGAATCGGTAAATCGATCACACAAAACAACCGCACCCCGCGCCAGCGCCGGGCGGATCACTTCGGCCAGGTGCTGGGCTCGCGCGGCAAACACCAGCAACAACTCGGTGTCCGGGTTCATGACTTCATCGACTGGCGCCAACAACACCTCGCGGATCCGCTCGGCCAAAGGCGTGCCACCGGGCTCGCGAGTCAGCACAACCTCGATACCGGCAGCGCGCAGGCACTCGGCCAGGTATTCGCGATTGGTGCTCTTGCCGGCGCCTTCCGGGCCTTCCAGGGTAATAAACAAGCCAGTCACAGGCGGTCCTTAATCAAAGTCATTGCGGGTTTTGCGGCGCCGCGGCATCCGGCACAGGCGCAGGCTCCGGAGCGGGTACGGCAGCGGGTTCTTTCTGCGCCTCTTGTGGCGCTACTTGCGGCAAAGCTTCGGGATCGGGATTGGGAGACGCAGCCGGAATCGGCGCCTCCGAGTCCGGGGCTCCAGTATTCGGGGTATCACCACTCGACGTTTCGGGCGCCGAGACCGGTGCCGGACTGGAGCGATAATCGGCACGACGCTTGAGCTGGAACTCGCGCACCGCATTGTTATGGGCCTCCAGATCATCGGAGAACACATGGCTGCCATCGCCGCGCGCAACAAAATACAGACTGTTGCCGGCCACCGGGTTCAATGCCGCATGGATCGCCTCGCGGCCGACCATCGCAATCGGCGTCGGCGGCAGGCCTGAAATCATGTAGGTGTTATAAGGCGTCGGCTCCTTGAGGTGCGCGCGAGTCAGCTTGCCACTGTAGCGTTCACCGAGGCCGTAGATCACCGTCGGATCGGTCTGCAGCAACATGCCCATCGCCATACGCCGCACGAACACACCGGCGATCTGCCCGCGTTCTTGCGGCACACCGGTTTCCTTTTCCACCAACGAGGCCATGATCAGCGCTTGATAGGGTTCGGTGTACGGCACATCAACGGCGCGCTGCTCCCACTCCTTGGCAAGGACTTCGTCGAGACGATCGTAGGCTTTTTTCAGCAGCTCGACGTCGCTCATCCCGCGCACGAAGCGGTAAGTGTCAGGGAAGAAACGTCCCTCCGGAAAAATCCCGGCGTGACCGAGCTTGTCCATCACTTCGCTATCGCTCAAACCGTTCAGGGTCTGCTCGAGTTTTTCATTGTTGGCGAGGGCTGCACGGACCTGATGGAAATTCCAGCCTTCAACCAGTGTCAGGCTGTACTGCACGATGTCACCGCGCTTCCACTCATCGATCAACCCTTCGACGGTCATCCCAGGCTGCATGCGGTACTCGCCCTTATGCAAAGGCTGCCGGGTCAGATTGAACCGCCAATACACGCGCAACCAGAAAGCATCCTTGATGATGCCATCGGCTTCGAGTCGATAGAAAGTGCGGGTCGGCGTCGTGCCCTTGGGCACATCCAGCAACTGCTCCTGGGAAATGTTCAGCGGCTGTTCCAGCGCCGAATGGATTTTCCAGGCGGCAGCGCCCAGACACAGTCCCGCCAGAACCAATCCGGTTTCCAGCAGCAGCAAGAGTTTACGTCTCACGTATCAAGCATCCAGTAGCGCGCGGGCAATGGTTTGGAGTTTACGGGTGAGCGGCCCAACCGGCCAGCTCAGAGCTGCAAAGGCGCACACCGGCCAAACGCCATACACGCTATTGCAGACAAAGACTTCGTCAGCCCATTGCAGCTGATCGAGGCTGATGTCAGTGATTTGGGTGGGGATCCCCAGTGATTTGGCTTGAAACAATAATTCGGCACGCATTACGCCGGCTACGCCGCAGCGTTTCAAATCGGCCGTTATCAACACACCTTCGCGCACCAGGAACAGATTACTGAACACGCCTTCGATCACCCGACCGGACTGATCGAGCATCAATCCTTCAGCGTGATCCGTATCTTGCCATTCAGCGCGGGCAATCACTTGCTCAAGACGGTTCAGGTGTTTGAGTCCTGCAAGCAGCGGCTGCCGGGACAGCCGTGTCGCGCAGGGGAACAGGCGAACCCCCTGCTCGCCATGCCCGGCAGGATAAGCCGCGGGAGGATTGCCTTGCAGAATGCGTCGGGCCTGAGCCGAGGGATCGGGGGCATACCCACGCAGACCGTCACCGCGCGTAAGGATCAGCTTGAGCACGCCTTCACCCAGCGCTTTGGCGTAGGCCAGCAGCTCGCTGCGGATGAGTGCGTGATCGGCAGTGATTGCCAGGCGCGAACAGCCATCGGCCAGACGCGACAGATGCCGGTCCAGCAACAACGGCTGCCCGCCCTTGACTGCGATCGTCTCGAACAGACCATCGCCGTAAGCCAGGCCGCGATCCTTCAGCGACAAAGCGTCAGCCGGCTGACCGTCGACCCAGCTGTCCATCAGTCAGCGAACCGGCGGAACACCAGCGAGCCATTGGTACCGCCAAAACCGAAGGAGTTGGACAGCACCACATCAATGTCCATGTTACGCGCGGTGTGAGGTACGAAATCGAGGTCGCAGCCTTCGTCCGGCTCATCGAGGTTGATGGTCGGTGGCGCCACCTGGCTGTTGATCGCCAGCACGCTGAAGATCGCCTCGACTGCGCCCGCCGCACCCAGCAAGTGACCGGTCATGGACTTGGTCGAACTGACGGCCAGTTTGTAAGCGTGATCGCCAAACACCGACTTGATCGCACACGCTTCAGCAAGGTCGCCGGCCGAAGTCGACGTGCCATGGGCGTTGACGTACTGGACCTGATCGCCATTGATCTTCGCGTCGCGCAAGGCATTGGTGATGCAACGCGCGGCACCGGCGCCATCGGCGGGCGGCGAAGTCATGTGGTAGGCATCGCCACTGGTGCCAAAGCCAATCAGCTCGGCATAGATGGTCGCGCCACGCGCCTTGGCGTGTTCCAGTTCTTCGAGAACCAGCGCACCGGCACCGTCGGACAACACGAAGCCGTCACGGCCCTTGTCCCATGGACGGCTGGCACGGGTTGGCTCGTCGTTGCGGGTCGACAGCGCGCGAGAGGCACCGAAGCCGCCCATGCCCAGACCGCAAGCCGCCATCTCGGCGCCGCCGGCAATCATCACGTCGGCTTCGTCGTACATGATGTTGCGTGCCGCCATGCCGATGCAG
Source organism: Pseudomonas arsenicoxydans (assembly GCF_900103875.1). Taxonomy (NCBI): domain Bacteria; kingdom Pseudomonadati; phylum Pseudomonadota; class Gammaproteobacteria; order Pseudomonadales; family Pseudomonadaceae; genus Pseudomonas; species Pseudomonas arsenicoxydans. The sequence goes on from NZ_LT629705.1 coordinate 5,792,629, forward strand.
TGCGTACCGGTGGTACAGGCTGTGGCGATGGCGTAGTTAGGTCCCTGTGCACCCAGGTGGATGGACAGAAAACCGGAAATCATATTGATGATCGAGCCAGGCACGAAAAACGGAGAAATCCGTCGTGGGCCGGAATCATGCAGCGTGCGGCTGGTTTCTTCGATATTGGTCAGACCGCCAATACCTGAACCCATGGCCACGCCGATGCGCTCACGGTTGGCGTCGGTGACTTCCAGACCGGAGTTGCGTACAGCCTGAAAACCTGCGGCCAGACCGTACTGAATGAACAGGTCGAGCTTGCGAGCTTCCTTGACCGACAGGTATTCCTCGACATTGAAGCCCTTTACCGAGCCGCCAAAACGGGTGGAATAGGCAGAAAGGTCGGTGTGTTCGATCAGACCAATGCCACTACGGCCAGCCAGAATGCCCTGCCAACTGCTCGGCACATCCGTGCCCAGTGGCGACAACATACCCATACCGGTGACTACGACGCGTCTACGCGACACAGCACTCTCCTTTTTCAAATGACGACTTTGCATCAGGCCTAAAGAAAAAACCGCACGCCGTGATGGCAGTGCGGTTTTTCCATGACAGCAAGCAACGATTACAAGCTATTAAGCCTGGTGGTTTGTAACGTAATCGATTGCGGCTTGTACTGTAGTGATCTTCTCAGCTTCTTCGTCAGGGATTTCGGTCTCGAATTCCTCTTCCAGAGCCATCACCAGCTCAACGGTGTCAAGGGAGTCAGCACCCAGGTCTTCAACGAAGGAAGCAGTGTTGACCACTTCTTCTTCTTTAACGCCCAGTTGCTCGGCAACGATTTTCTTGACGCGCTCTTCGATGGTGCTCATACCTTGTTTTCACTCCTAATGGACAAATTCAGGCAGCTGGCCAGTGGGTAAGTGTATAGAAAGACTTTTCAGCATTTCAACTGAAAGCTTCACTCCTCAAACCCGGCGGCCCTCTGCCTATAAATAGATTGCAGCTTTATAACGGATTTTAGACAGCTCGTATGACATTTTTTTGAAGCAATCCGTCACATTTAACTCATGTACATCCCGCCGTTCACCGGGATTGTAGCCCCAGTAACGTAAGCCGCACCGTCGGATGCAAGAAAAGCGACCACAGACGCGATCTCTTGAGCTTGTCCCAGACGACCCAGCGGAATCTGCGTCTGCAAGGCTTCACGCTGCGCCTCAGGCAGTTCACGGGTCATATCGGTGTCGATGAACCCTGGGGCCACCGAGTTTACCGTAATCGAACGCGAACCGACTTCACGCGCCAGTGCACGGCTGAAACCTTCCAGACCGGCCTTGGCGGCTGCGTAGTTTACTTGGCCTGCGTTGCCCATGGCACCCACAACCGAACCAATACTGATAATTCGTCCCCAACGGGCTTTGGTCATACCGCGCAAAACGCCCTTGGACAGGCGGAACAGACTGTTCAGGTTGGTATCGACGACGTCATGCCATTCGTCATCTTTCATGCGCATCATCAGATTATCGCGGGTGATACCGGCATTATTGACCAGGATCGCCGGCGCACCGAACTGCGCAGAAATGCTCGCCAGCACCGCCGCAACGGATTCGTCGCTGGTGACATTGAGTTCCATGCCAGTGCCTTGAATACCATTTTCTTTCAGGGTGGCGGCAATACGCTCGGCACCAGAAGCGGAAGTCGCGGTGCCCACAACGATGGCGCCCTGACGACCCAACTCCAGGGCAATGGCCTGGCCGATACCGCGACTTGCACCGGTGACCAGTGCAACTTTACCTTGCAGACTCATGCAAGCTTCTCCTGATTCAGGCCAGCGCTGCACGGGCGGCAGCGAAAGCGTCTGGGGTATTAAGATTGGATGTCGACACGCCTTCGGCGCAACGTTTGTTCAGGCCAGCCAGCACTTTGCCAGGACCGCATTCGACCAGTTGGGTCGCGCCCTTGGCAGCCAGTGCCTGGACCGATTCGACCCAGCGCACAGGCTTGTAGAGCTGCTCGAGCAGATCGCGCTTGAGGGTTTCCAGATCGGCCGGCACGCTGGCGCTGACGTTCTGTACCACAGGGATCTGCGGCGCCTGCCAGTCAATCGCAGCGATCGACTCGGCGAAGCGTTCGGCTGCCGGACGCATCAACTCGCAATGCGATGGCACGCTCACCGGCAATGGCATGGCGCGCTTGGCGCCACGGGCCTTGCAGCCTTCAATGGCGCGCTCGACAGCTGCCTTGGCGCCAGCGATAACCACTTGGCCAGGGGAGTTGAAGTTCACCGCACTGACCACTTCGCCTTGTGCCGCTTCAGCACAGGCGGCCAGCACATCAGCATCGTCCAGACCGAGGATAGCGGCCATGCCGCCCTGCCCGGCCGGAACGGCTTCCTGCATCAGTTGACCACGGCGCTCAACCAGCTTGACGGCGTCACCCAGACTCAGGCTACCCGCGGCAACCAGTGCGCTGTACTCGCCCAGGCTGTGACCGGCTACGTAAGCCGGACGCGCGCCGCCTTCAGCCAGCCACAGACGCCACAAGGCGATCGAGGCGGTCAGAATGGCCGGTTGGGTTTTATCGGTTTGATTGAGTTGCTCTTCCGGCCCTTGCTGGGTCAGTGCCCACAGGTCGTAACCCAGAGCATCGGAAGCTTCTTTGAATGTTTCGAGGACAATCGGATGTTGCGCGCCCAACTCGGCCAGCATGCCGAGGGACTGCGAACCCTGTCCTGGAAAGACGAATGCGAGGGAAGCAGACATGTAACAAGCCCCTAATGATCTTGTCGTCGGAGAATTGACGTCCCGCCTTGGGGACGCAAGAAACTGACAGTTGGATGGCCAATTGAACTGAGCGGTCACATTTAAGCATTGTCCGACGAAAACGCCTAAAGCAACAAATCCTCCAGACGGCCGTGAATACGCTCCGGCAGGTTTTCCTGGATCTCGATCACCGCACGCTGTATCGCACTTTGAAACCCCTGAACACCAGCAGAACCATGGCTCTTCACGACAATCCCCTGCAACCCGAGGAAACTTGCGCCGTTATGCCGCGCAGGCGCCAGATCGGCTTGCAGGCGCTTCATCAACGGCAGCGCCAGTGCACCAACCATTTTTGACGCCAGGTTTTTCTTGAACAAGGCCTCGATACGCCCGGCGATCATGGTCGCCAGGCCTTCGCTGGACTTGAGCAGGATATTGCCGACAAAGCCGTCACACACCACCACATCCGCCTCACCCCGGTACAAACCATCACCTTCGACAAAGCCGATGTAGTTGATGCCGCGAGCGCTCTGCAACAAAGTCGCGGCCAGCTTGACCTGCTGATTGCCCTTGATGTCTTCGGTGCCGATGTTCAGCAACGCCACACGCGGACGAACGATGCCCAGGGTTTCTGCCGCCACCGAACCCATCACCGCAAACTGCAACAAATGCTCGGCGCTGCAATCGACGTTGGCGCCAAGGTCAAGCAGCTGACAATACCCCTTCTGCGTCGGAATCGCCGCCACCATCGCCGGCCGATCGATGCCTGGCAATGTCTTGAGCACAAACCGCGACAACGCCATCAGCGCGCCGGTATTGCCGGCACTGACACACGCCTGGACCTTGCCGTCACGCAACAACTCGAGCGCCACACGCATCGACGAATCGGGCTTGCCACGCAGTGCCTGGGCAGGCTTTTCGTCCATGGTGATGACTTCGGATGCCGGAGCAATCGACAGGCGCGCGCGATCCACAGCCGATTGGCCGGAGAGCAATTCTTCAAGAAGTGAGGGTTGACCGACGAGGGTCAGGTGCAGCGAGGGCGTAGCAGACAGGCAAGCAAGGCTGGCCTGAACAATGCTGCGGGGACCGAAGTCCCCGCCCATTGCGTCAATCGCGATGACTTGAGCAGACAAGTGATTACTCGTCAGCGCCCTTGTCGATCACTTTACGGCCACGGTATACGCCTTCTGGCGATACGTGGTGACGCAGGTGAATTTCACCGGTGGTTTTTTCTACAGACAGAGTGCTTGCCGTCAGGGCGTCGTGCGAACGACGCATGTCACGGGCAGAGCGGGATTTTTTGTTCTGCTGAACAGCCATAATTGATTAACTCCTAAACGTTTGGGTCACGCTTTAACTGCGCCAATACACTGAACGGGTTGGACCGCGTTACCTCGTCCTCGCTCGGTTCGGGCTCATCGAGACCCGCCGGCTGCTGGCATTCTTCCGGATGATGAGCAGGCACAATGGGCAAGGCGAGCAGAAGCTCCTCCTCGATCAGTGACTGCAGATCCAATGGATCTTCGCCCAGTTCCAGCACGTCATAACCTTTCGGCAACGACTGGGTATTCGCACCCTCCTTCACCACAGCATAACTGCATTCGCTATGGATCGGCAGGGTGACCAGCTCAAGACAACGCTGGCAAACCATTTTGACTTCGGTGTCGATAAAGCTGTGAATTACCACAGATTTACGTTCATCTCGTTCAAAAACGAATTTAGCCTGCACCGTACCGACAGTGTCGGAAAGCGGGTCGCAGAGTCTCTCCAAATCGGCTAGCAGCAATTCACCTTGAAGGGTGGTGCCACGATCAGCCAATTTGCGCGGGTCAACGTGAGGTGGAATCGGGTCATTCAACATAGGCGCAGCATTATAGGGATGCCCCCAGCCATGTCAAAGGAAATTCAGCCCTGTCCGTCACTTGCACGCCTCCGCTAGAATTCGCACCTGCCCTTTGGAGATGCGCATGCTGCCTTTATTACTCGCTTCAAGCTCGGTGTATCGCCGGGAATTGCTGGCCCGCCTGCAGCTGCCATTCACGTGCAGCTCACCGGATATCGACGAAAGCCATCGTCCGGGCGAGCCAGCCATTGATCTGGTCAAGCGCCTCGCCAAAGAGAAGGCGCTGGCGCTGGCCGCCAGCCACCCCGCTCATCTGATTATCGGCTCCGACCAGGTCGCCGTACTTGGCGAGAGGATTATCGGCAAACCCCATACCTTCGAAAAAGCCCGCGAACAACTGCTGGCTTCGAGCGGTGCCAGCGTCACTTTCCTCACCGGCCTGGCACTGCTCAACAGCCAGACCGGCGACTGCCAGGTCGACTGCGTACCCTTTACCGTACACATGCGCACGCTCGACCCGGCACGCATCGAGCGCTACCTGCGCGCCGAACAGCCCTACGACTGCGCTGGCAGCTTCAAGGCTGAAGGTTTAGGGGTCAGCCTGTTTCAAAGCACCGAAGGCCCTGACGCCACCAGCCTGATCGGCCTGCCACTGATTCGCCTGATCGACATGCTGCTGGCCGAAGGTGTGCAGATACCTTAAAGGTCAAAAGATCACAGCCTCGCTGCACTCGACAGCTCCTACATTGGAATGCGTATTCCTGTAGGAGCTGTCGAGTGCAACGAGGCTGCGATCTTTTGGCTTGAAAAAAACCGGAGGATCAGCGCAACGACGGACCGTGAAAACCCATCCACATCGCCAATTGCTCGGCAACGCTGGCTCCGAGTTTTTTCGAGAAGCGATCGAACGGCGATTCCTGAACGGTGAAATCCACCAACTCCTTCTCGCCAATCACATCGCGCGCAACCGAACTGGCATTACCCAGACCATCGATCAAACCCAGCGGCAACGCCTGCTCGCCATTCCAGACCAGACCAGAGAACAGCTCTGGATGCTCCTTGTCCTTGATGCGATCCCCACGCCCTTTCTTGACGCTGTTGATGAACTGCTGGTGAGTCGTATCAAGCACGCCCTGCCAGAACTGGGTTTCTTCGGGTTTCTGCGGCTGGAACGGGTCGAGGAACGATTTGTGCTCGCCCGACGTATAGGTCCGACGCTCAACGCCAAGCTTCTCCATGGTGCCAACGAAACCATACCCGGCCGCCGTCACACCAATGGAACCCACCAGACTCGCCTTATCGGCGTAGATCTGGTCTGCGGCACTGGCGATGTAGTAGGCACCGGACGCGCCCAGGTCTGAAATCACCGCATACACCTTGGTGTCCGGGTGCAGACCGCGCAAACGGACGATTTCGTCATACACATAACCCGACTGCACCGGACTGCCGCCCGGGCTGTTGATGCGCAGGATAATGCCCTTGACCTTTTCGTCCTCGAACGCCGCACGCAAGCTGCCGACGATGTTGTCTGCGCTGGCCGGCTCTTTGTCGGCAATCATGCCGGTCACGTCGATCAATGCCGTGTAGTGGGAACCGCGGGTGGCGCTTTTTTCCATGTCCATCAGCGGCGTGAACAGGACCAGTGCGCCAAACAGGTACACAAAGGTCAGCAATTTGAAGAAAATCCCCCAGCGACGAGACCGGCGCTGCTCCTGCACACTGGCCAGCAAGGTTTTTTCCAGCAGCTTCCAGCTTTTTTCGTCACCGCTCTCTGCGCTCGCCTTGGCGGGCGCTTTCCATTCGTCGGTCATGACATCTACCCCAGCAAAAAACGATTAAGCCCGCTGTCCCAGCCAGGCATGCAATTCTGAAAAATGGTCAATGGCCAGTGCCGGCTCGAACAACTTCAGCGCCTCGATCGATTGCGCGCCATAGCTGACCGCCACCGAATCCATGCCGGCGTTGCGCGCCATCTGCAGATCAAACGAAGAATCGCCGACCATCAACGCCTGCTCGGGGCGGACGTTGCAATGCGCCAGAATCTGCTCGAGCATCAGCGGATGAGGCTTGCTGGCGGTTTCGTCAGCGGCGCGGGTGATATCGAAATAATCTTCCCAACCATGAGACTTGAGCACCCGATCCAGCCCGCGACGCGCCTTGCCCGTTGCCACGGCCAAATGATAACCCTCGGCGCGAAACGCCTCCATCGACTCAACAACCCCCTCGAACAGCGGTGAAGGCACGGCTTCGGAGGCGATGTAATGATCGGCATAGTGCTGACGGAACGCCACGAGTTCGGCATCGCCAATATCGGGATATAAGGTGCGAATGGCCTCGGGCAAGCCCAGGCCGATAATGCCTTTGACGGCAAAATCATCGCGCAACTGAAATCCGGATCGCTCGGAGGCGACATGCATCGCCTCGACAATCCGACCAATGGAGTCAGCGAGCGTGCCGTCCCAATCGAATATCAGCAGCCTGTAATCAGAGGGGTGCACTCAGGCGCTCCACGGTCTTGGCCCACATTTCATCGACAGGCGCCTGCAACTTCAGTTCGCCACCATCGGGCAGCGGCACAGTCAGCATGTAGGCGTGCAGGAACAGGCGTTTGCCGCCCAGGTCGCGAATTTCCTTGCTGAACGCTTCATCGCCATACTTGGTATCGCCCGCGATGCAGTGCCCGGCGTGCAAGGTGTGAACGCGAATCTGGTGAGTCCGGCCGGTGATCGGCCTGGCTTCGACCATGGTGGCAAAGTCGCCGAAGCGACGCAGGACCTTGAATACGGTCACAGACTCCTTGCCCTCCTCCTCGTCGACCTCGACCATGCGCTCGCCCGAGCGCAGGTTGCTCTTGCCGAGCGACGCGCGGACCTGCTTGATCGATGTCGCCCAGTTACCGCGAACCAGCGCCATGTAGCGCTTGTCGACACCGTCGCCGCGCAAGGCAGTGTGCAAGTGGCGCAACATGCTGCGCTTCTTGGCAATCATCAACAGGCCGGAGGTATCACGGTCGAGACGGTGAACCAGTTCGAGCTCCTTGCAATCGGGACGCAACTGACGAAAGGCTTCGATCACCCCGTAAGTCAGGCCGCTGCCACCGTGAACAGCGATGCCGGCAGGCTTGTTGATCACGATCAGCGCCTTGTCCTCGAAGACAATCGACGCTTCGAGGCGCTGCAGCAGGCCTTGGGCCAGCGGTACAGGCTCGTCGCGCTCAGGCACGCGAACCGGCGGCACGCGCACGATATCGCCCGCCTGCAGCTTGTATTCGGGCTTGATCCGACCTTTGTTCACCCGCACTTCGCCTTTGCGCAAAATGCGGTAAATCAAAGTCTTGGGCACGCCTTTGAGCCGAGCGAGAAGGAAGTTATCAATACGTTGGCCGGCATATTCCGGCGAGACCTCCAGCAGTTGTACGGCTGGGGTCGAAGGGGCAGTAGTCGTCATGTCGCGGATGATAACAATTTTTTATGGAATTGAAGCACTTAATCATTGCTGCTATAGTCGCGAACGCCGCCAAAAGCGGCCTGGACAGCGGACTAACGGTCAAAAACCGGCCCTGACCAACGCAATTCACCAGGACGCGAGGCCGTCCTACGGGGCTTTCGCTACGTAACGGTGGAGTTTGCAGCTGTAACAAGCGCAGGTGACATGAGGCCTGAATCAAGCCACAAAGCAGAGTTTTCACTCGCTTTGCGAGCCAATATTCACGGCCAGTTCACAAAGTGCAGTCAGCGACGAACGACCTCGAGCGAAGGCTTCGGAAACACCGCCTAAATTAGCCATGATGCGTGACCTCCCCCTTCGGAGCTCACGGTAAATGCCAACCCGCTGCGGATTCTGCGCGCGGCAGCACCCGAATTATCAGGGATACGTGTAGGGTGGAGATGCACAACCGCTGGACTGTGTAGCAATAGGCTTTATCAAGACGCTTCATCTCGTCCACAGCCGCTGGTTGATTCCTCCTCCTGACTGAGTGCTTAAGTAGCCACAGCAAGCAGGACGCGTACGTCGCGATAACGGCCCAATTGGCCAGACATCGCTGGACACGGGAATGGCCAACCACTCCCGACGCACCTGACACCGACCATGAGAAGTCGTGTGTGCCGAACGCCGTTTCCGGCAGCCCGGAAACCGACGGTACTACATGAAAAGAATGCTGATTAACGCAACTCAACCCGAAGAGTTGCGTGTTGCACTGGTAGATGGCCAACGCCTCTACGACCTGGACATCGAATCCGGTGCACGCGAGCAGAAGAAGGCCAACATCTATAAAGGCCGGATTACTCGCATCGAACCAAGCCTTGAGGCTGCCTTTGTCGATTTCGGCTCTGAGCGCCACGGCTTCCTGCCCCTCAAAGAAATCTCCCGCGAATACTTCAAGAAAGCCCCTGAAGGCCGCGTCAACATCAAGGACGTCCTGAGCGAAGGCCAGGAAGTCATCGTTCAGGTCGAAAAAGAAGAACGTGGCAACAAGGGCGCCGCCCTGACCACTTTCATCAGCCTGGCCGGTCGTTACCTGGTGCTGATGCCGAACAACCCACGTGCCGGCGGTATCTCCCGTCGCATCGAAGGTGAAGAGCGCAACGAGCTGCGCGAAGCCCTGAATGGCCTGGTTGCCCCGGCCGACATGGGTCTGATCGTACGCACTGCCGGCCTTGGCCGCAGCAGCGAAGAAATGCAGTGGGACCTCGATTACCTGCTGCAACTGTGGACCGCCATCAAAGAAGCCTCGCTGGATCGCTCCGCGCCGTTCCTGATCTATCAGGAAAGCAACGTGATCATCCGCGCCATCCGCGATTACCTGCGCCAGGACATCGGCGAAGTGCTGATCGACAGCGTTGAAGCCCAGGACGAAGCCCTGACCTTCATCCGTCAGGTGATGCCGCAGTACGCCAGCAAGATCAAGCTGTACGAAGACAGCGTTCCGCTGTTCAACCGTTTCCAGATCGAAAGCCAGATCGAGACCGCTTTCCAGCGCGTCGTCGAACTGCCTTCCGGTGGTTCCATCGTTATCGATCCGACCGAAGCCCTGGTGTCCATCGACATCAACTCGGCGCGCGCCACCAAAGGCAGCGACATCGAAGAAACCGCCCTGCAGACCAACCTTGAAGCCGCCGAAGAAATCGCCCGTCAGTTGCGCTTGCGCGACATCGGCGGCCTGATCGTCATCGACTTCATCGACATGACCCCTGCCAAGAACCAGCGTGCCGTGGAAGAGAAAGTCCGCGAATGCCTGGAAGCCGACCGCGCTCGCGTGCAAGTCGGTCGCATCTCGCGCTTCGGCCTGCTGGAAATGTCCCGTCAGCGCCTGCGTCCATCGCTTGGCGAGAGCAGCGGCATCGTCTGCCCGCGTTGCAACGGCACCGGCATCATCCGTGACGTTGAATCGCTGTCGCTGGCGATCCTGCGTCTGATCGAAGAAGAAGCCCTGAAAGACCGTACCGCCGAAGTTCGCGCCCAAGTGCCGATCCCGGTGGCTGCGTTCCTGCTCAACGAAAAACGCAACTCGATCACCAAGATCGAACTGCGCACCCGTGCTCGCATCGTCATTCTGCCGAACGATCACCTCGAAACGCCGCACTTCGAAGTTCAGCGTCTGCGCGATGACAGCCCGGAAGCCGCAGTCGGCCAGTCCAGCTACGAAATCGCTGCTGCCGCTGCCGAAGTCGAAGAAGTCCAGCCAGCCGCCGCGACCCGCACCCTGGTTCGCCAGGAAGCCGCGGTCAAGACCGCTCCGGCCCGCGCCAACGCTCCGGTTCCGACCGAAGTCGTCGCTGCCGCACCAGTCGCTGCACCGGCCGTCGCGCCAGAGCCAAGCCTGTTCAAGGGTCTGGTGAAGTCGCTGGTCAGCCTGTTCGCGACCAAGGAAGAGCCTGTCGCTCCGGTTGTGGTTGAAAAACCAGCAACCACCGAGCGTCCGGCCCGCAACGAAGAGCGTCGCAACGGTCGTCAGCAGAGCCGCAACCGTAATGGTCGCCGCGATGAAGAACGCAAGCCTCGTGAAGAACGTGCACCACGCGAAGAGCGCGCACCACGTGAGCCACGTGAAGCTCGTGAAGAAACGCCTGTTGTTGCTCGCGAAGAACGCGCGCCTCGTGAAGAACGCGCACCACGCGCCCCTCGCGAAGAACGTGCCCCGCGCGCTCCACGCGAAGATCGCAAGCCACGCGGCGACCGCGAAGAGCGTCCGGTTCGTGAACTGCGCGAGCCGCTGGATGCCACTCCAGTTACCGCTGCCGCTGTCGCGACTGCTGCCGTTACCACTGAAGAGCGTCCAGCTCGCCAGCCACGTGAAGAACGCGCTCCACGCCCACCGCGTGAAGAACGTCAGCCACGTGCCGAGCAAGCTGCTGCTGCCGTCGCCGAAGAAGAATTGGTGACCAACGAAGAGCAACTGCAGGAAGACGGTCAGGAAGGCGCCGAAGGCGATCGTCCACGCCGCCGCTCCCGTGGTCAGCGTCGTCGCAGCAACCGTCGCGAGCGTCAGCGTGATGCCAACGGCAACGTGATCGAAGGTTCGGAAGAATCCGAGTCTGGCGAAGGCAACGAAGCTGCCGACCGCAACGAAGCGCCAAGCACTTCCGATCTGGCCGCCGGCCTGGCTGTTACCGCAGCCGTTGCCAGCACCGTGATCAGCGCGCCGGCTGAAGCACAAGCCCACGAGCAAGCCGAACGCGCTACTGCCGTTACTTTGGAAACAGCTCCGGTTGAAGCTCCAGTGGTTGAAGCAACGACTCCGGTCGAAGCCACCGCCGCACCGGAAATCGAAGTAGCTCCAGTTCGCGAAGAAGCACAGCCTGTGGTTGAAGCTGCACCTGTCGCCGAACCAGTGTCTGCCGCCGAGCCAGCTGTCGAAACCTCCAGCGAAACCGTAACCGAAGCTGTCCGTGAAGTTCGCGAAGAACAAACCGCGTTCAACTGGGTTGCCGAGCCGGTAACTGTCGAAGCTCCAGCACCTGTTGTGCAAGCCCCGGTGGCTGAAGCGATAGTCTCCGAGCCAGTGGTTGCTGCCGCCGAGCCTGCTCCGGTCGTGGAAGCGCCGGTTGTGGCTGAAGTGGCTGCACCGCAAGTCGAAGCTGCCCCTGTCAGCGCCCTGACGCCGAGCGGCCGTGCGCCTAACGACCCGCGTGAAGTGCGTCGTCGCAAGCGTGAAGAAGAGCGCCTGAAGAAAGAAGCCGAACTGGCTGCCGCTGCTGCTCCAGCTGAAGTGGCTCCGGCTCCGGTTTCCGAGCCTGCACCGGTTGCAGCTGAAGTGGTCGACTCGGCACCTGTTGCCGAGTCGGTCATCGAAGAAGCACCGCGCTCCGTACAGGAAGCGGTAGAGCAACACCAACAAGCCCTGGAAAAAGAACACGAGCCTAAACCACTCGTCTGATTCCATCGGCCACTAAAAAGCCCCGCCTGGTAATCCAGGCGGGGCTTTTTTTATTCCCGTTGTAAATAACCGCGCTCCCACAGGGGATTTGTGCTGAAGCTACTTGAAGAGCAATTTCTCCGGGACATCGACATCCCACAACACCCCGGGATCATCCACCGCCACCTCGACCACCCTGCCCTGCGCGAACAGCGGCTTGGCACCGTGATCGCCGGACAACCCCATCAACCCCGGTCCAAAGCGGCGGCCAAACCCCACCGGATGCCCAAACTTTCCTTCATGCACCGGCACGCTGACGCAATCATCAGCAATTCCTGTCAGCACCTGATCAATACTCGACGGCAAAATAAACGGCATATCCCCCAGTACAATCAGCCAGCCACCCAGCTCCGGACACGCCTTCACCCCGGCAGCAATGCTGTCGCCCATCCCGGCAGGCTCGATCACCACGATCTCGAAGCCGTACGCCTGAGCCATGCGTATCACTTGGGGACGATCTTCGGTGGTCACCAGCACTCGCTTCCCCAGCGAAGCAGGCAGGCTCACCAGGACTTGCTCGATGACGGAGCGAACCACGCCGTCACGGCCCGTGCAATCAGCCAGCAACTTGTCCTTGTCCGTCCCCGCCACCTGCCTGAAACGACTGCCCTGCCCCGCCGCCAGGACGATGATGCCGATGGGCTCACTCATACAACCTCCTGCAACGGCTTCTTCTGCTTGAGTTCGACGCCGTTCTTGATCGCCACAATTTCGGCCAGCAGCGACAAGGCGATTTCCGCCGGACTGTGGCTGCCAATGTGCAAACCGATCGGACCGTGCAACCGTTCGATGGCCTGTGGTGACAAGCCTAGCTGAGCCAGGTTATCCCGACGCTTGAGGCTGTTGACCCGCGAGCCCAGCGCACCGACATAGAAAGCCTTGGAATCCAGAGCCGTCAGCAGCGCCATGTCGTCCAGACGCGGATCGTGGGTCAGGGCGACGATGGCCGTGCGTTCGTCGGCCTGGATCGTCAGCACCGCGTCATCCGGCATGCCCGGGACAAAACGCCCGTGCTGCTCTTCCCAACCGTAGACGAACTCGCTGCGCGGATCGCAGATCAGCACCTCGAAATCGAGCAATCGGGCCATTTCGGCGACGTACCGGGATAGCTGCCCTGCGCCGATCAGCAATAACCGCCAACGAGGACCGTAGATGGCCCGTAGCGTCTTGCCATCAAACGTCAGCACATCGCTCTTGGTCGCCGGCTGTAAAACCACTGCTCCCGTTTCAAGATCGAGCGAACGGGCGACGATTTCATGGGCTTCGCAACGCGCCAGCAACTCGGCCACCCACCCCGGATCGCCCACGCGCTCTTCGGTCAGGCGCAACGTGCCGCCGCACGGCAAACCAAACCGCGCAGCCTCCTCGCGGGTGACGCCGTAGGTGATCAATTGCACGGGCGGCCCGTCAGTCGCAATCCGCCCGTCGTGCAACCGCGCAATCAGATCATCCTCGACACAACCGCCGGACACCGAACCGATCACCACGCCGTCTTCACGCAACGCCAGCATGGCGCCAGGCGCCCGGGGCGCGGTGCCCCAGGTCTGGACCACGCTGAACAACACCACCCGCTGACCAGCAAGGCGCCATTCGAGGACGCTGCGCAGGACGTTCAGATCTGCGCTGTCCATCAGGCTTGTGCCTTCTGCCAACCCTGCAGCTGAAAGCGAACCGGCAGAGTACGGATGCGCTTGCCGGTCGCCGCGAAGATGGCGTTGCACAGCGCTGGCGCAATCGGTGGCACGCCTGGCTCACCGACACCGCCCAGCGGCACCACGCCTGGAGGCGTCACCAGATGCACGGCGACTTCCTTCGGCGCCAGGGACATGCGCGCCACTTCGTACATGTGGAAGTTGTCCTGCTGGACCTTGCCGTCCTTGAAGCTGATTTCCCCCAACACCGCATTGCCCAGGCCCATGACGCAGGCGCCTTCCAACTGCGAGCGAATCCGCTCCGGGTTGATTTGCGGACCGCAATCCACGGCAATGTCGGCTTTATGCACGATCAACGTGCCGTCGTCCTTGACCTCGACCTCAATGACCGCCGCCACGTAAGTGACAAAGCTGTAATGCACCGCCAGCCCCAAACCTCGGCCCTTGGGCAACTCACGCCCCCAGCCGGCTGCCTTGGCCGCGGTTTCCAGCACCGTGCGCATCCGGCCAGTGTCGATCGGATAACGCTCGGGCGACTCACCGTAGTTCCACTCTTCACTCAAGGTGCGCGGATCGATCTGGCGGTCCGGACCGAGCAATTTGATCTGGTACTTGAGCGGATCTTGCTTTGCCTTGTGCGCCAGCTCATCGACGAAGCTCTGAATCGCGAAGCCGTGAGGAATGTTCGATACGGAGCGATACCAGCCGACCCGGGTGTGGATCGCGGCTTCCGGGTTTTCCAGGCGCACATTGGGAATGGCATAGGCCATGTTGGTGAACCCCATGCCCAACTCGAACGCCGCTTCGTGGTTCATGCCCGGCGCGAACAGCGCCGTGATGCTCGGGGCGACGGTGCGATGCAGCCAACCGGAAGGCAAGCCATCCTTGTTCAGGCTGGCCTTCAGGTATTCGGCCGACACCGTGTGGAAGTAGGAACAGTGGATGTCGTCTTCACGGGTCCATTGCACACGTACAGCCTTGCCCGGGAATTCCTTGGCGAGAATGGCCGCTTCGATGATGAAATCCGGTTTGGACTTGCGACCGAAACCGCCACCCAGCAAGGTCACGTTAAACGTGACGTTATCGAAGGGAATGCCCAGGCGTTCACCGATGCGCTCGCGGGTGACTTGCGGTGCCTGGCTCGGCCCCCAGGCTTCGCACACGCCATCCTTGAAGCGAGCGATGGCGACCATCGGCTCCATTGGCGCCTGCGCCAAGTGTGGCAGGTAGTAGGAGGCTTCGACGGTGCTGTTGGCGCCTTTCATGGCCTCGTCGATGTTGCCGGTATTGCGCACCACTTTGCCGGGTTGCAGGGACGCGGCTTCCAGTTCCTTGCGGTAGGCAATCGAGTCATAACTGGCGTTGGGACCGTCATCCCACTCTATTTTCAGTGCTTCGCGGCCCTTGATCGCGGCCCAGGTGTTGCTGGCCACGACGGCCACACCACCCAATGGCTGGAATTCGGACGGCAGCGGACGGCCTTCGATCTGAATGACCTTGATCACCCCCGGGACTTTCAGCGCGGCGCTGGAATCGACGGATTTAACCTTGCCGCCATAGACCGCCGGACGGGCTATCGTGGCGTAAAGCATGCCGTCGAAATGCACATCGGCACCGTAAACGGCACGACCGTTGACGATGTCGGCGCCGTCGATGGCCTTGGTGCCCTCTTTGCCGATGTAGCGAAATTCAGATGGCTGCTTGAGTCGCAGACTGTCGCGAGCCGGCACGGCCAGCGCACCGGCAGCGGCGGCCAGGGCGCCATAGCCCAGTTCACGTCCGGTGGGCTGGTGAACCACTTTATGCAGTTGCGCATGGCACTCGCTGACCGGGACTTTCCACTGATCGGCGGCAGCCTGCTCCAGCATGGTCCGCGCGGCAGCACCGCAGCGGCGCATCGGCTCGTACCAGTGACGCATGCTGCGCGAGCCGTCGGTGTCCTGGTTGCCGAAGCGCACTTCGTCGCCCGGTGCCTGCTGCACCTTCATCATCGCCCAGTCGGCGTCCAGTTCATCGGCCACCACCATGGTCAGGCTGGTGCGCACGCCCTGGCCCATTTCCGAACGGTTGCAGATGACTGTGACCATGCCGTCAGCGGCGATGCTGACGTAAACCTTGGGATCGTCGATCCAGCCATTGGGCATGCCGTCGGCGCCGAATTTCTTCTCTTTTTCTTCGGCGAAAGCGTCTTGCCAGCCCCAACTTGCCACCAGCACCAACGCACCGGTCGCACCGACGCCTTTAAGGAAACCACGGCGACTGAGGTTGCTCAGCGCAAAATCATTCGGCAACTGGCTCATACCTTGGCCTCCTTCAGGTGAGTGGATGCCTGGCGGATGGCGGTCTTGATTCGGTTATACGTGCCGCAGCGGCAAATATTGCCGACCATCGCCTCTTCAATCTGTTCGTCGCTGGGGTTTGGATGGGTCTTTAGCAGCGCGGTGGCCGACATGATTTGCCCGCCCTGGCAGAAACCACATTGGGCCACAGCAGTGTCGAGCCAGGCCTGTTGCACGACTTGCCCGACCGGGTCGACGTGCAAGTTATCGATAGTAGTGACGTTCTGGCCGACCACCGAACCGATCGGCGTGATGCAACTGCGCGCCGGAGCGCCGTCGATATGAATGGTGCAGGCGCCGCACAGGCCCATGCCGCAGCCGAACTTGGTGCCGTTGTAGCCGGCCACATCGCGGATAGCCCAGAGCAGCGGCATGTCCTCGGTGACGTCGAGTTGATGGTCTTGACCATTGAGTTTCAGGGTAATCATGGGCACGCCCGCATATTTATTCAGGTTATGGGGTCGAGCAATCTGCCGCCTGGGGTTGGCGGTTGGAATCACGCAGATCGACTCAGGCTAATGAGGCTCTCTTATGCGGACGGACAGGTCTGCATCGGGCCTTTGGTGGAGCAAATGCTTGCATCGTTAGGTGGCTAAGTTAACTCAGCATTAACAAAAAAGCCCTGCACATTTGAAGGTGTGCAGGGCTCTGAAATCAGTCATTGAAGCTTAGCTTCAATACTGGTTCGGCTCCATTTCCAGATCGACCTTGAATCGCTCCGAAATGTCTTTCTGAATGTGCTGCGCCAGGTTCAGCAATTGCAGGCCGGTGGCGCTGCCGTAGTTGACCAGCACCAGCGCCTGCAACTTATGCACGCCGGCATCTCCGTCTCGAAAGCCTTTCCAGCCCGCTCGCTCGATCAACCAACCCGCCGCCAGTTTCATCTGCCCATCGGGCTGCGCGTAGGCCACCAGGTCCGGGTATTCGATCTTGAGCTGTGCGACCAATGCGGCCGACACCAGAGGGTTCTTGAAAAAACTGCCGGCATTGCCCAACACGGCCGGGTCCGGGAGTTTTTCGTTGCGAATGCTGCAGATCGCCTGGCTGACATCGGTAGCGGTCGGATGATCGATGCCTTGCTCGGTCAGGCGCTGGCGAACCGGGCCGTATTCCAGATGCAGGTGTGCGGCACGGTCCAGGGTGAAACGCACGCGCAGGATCAACCAGCGTCCCGGCTCCTGCTTGAACACGCTGTCGCGATAGGCGAAGTTGCACTGCGCCAGGGTGAAGTCCCGCAGCTCGCCACTCTGGCGATCCAGCGCAGTCAAGCCGGCGAAAACGTCCTTGATCTCGACACCATAAGCGCCGATGTTCTGCATCGGTGCCGCGCCCACGGTGCCGGGGATCAAGCTGAGGTTTTCAAGCCCCGCCAAACCCTGCGCCAGGGTGTGTTGCACAAACGGGTGCCAGGGCTCGCCGGCCTCGGCTTCGATGACAACTTTGTTGCCGTCATCGCTTAGGATCCGAATCCCGCGCGTGGCCATGCGCAGCACCAGCGCCGGGATATCGGCCGTCAGAAGCAGGTTGCTGCCACCGCCGATCACCAGCAGCGGTACGTCATGCGCTGTCGCATATGTCAGGGCTTCGCGCACATCGGCATCGCTGTGCACCTCGGCAAACAACCGCGCCTTGACGTCGACACCAAAGCTATTGAACGGCTTGAGCGAAACCTGAGGTTGAACCTGCAAACTCATAACCGCCCCTTCAATTCAATTACCAGCAGATCACTGGCGCGCTCGATCAGGTCCAGCACCTGTTCGAAACCCTGGTCGCCGTCGTAATAGGGATCCGGCACTTCATCGAGTTCCGATTGATAACGCCGTAGGAACAGGTCCAATTCGGCCTTGCCCTTGGCCGGTTGCAGGGCCTTGAGGTGGCGCAGGTTGCTGTTGTCCATTGCCAGGATCAGGTCGTAGGCGGCGAAATCAGCACGGGTCACTTGCTGGGCGCGCTGGGCGGACAGGTCGTAACCACGCAGCTTTGCGGCCGCCTGGCTGCGTTTGTCCGGCGCCTTGCCGACATGCCAGTCGCCGGTGCCGGCGGAAGCGACTTCGATCTGATCGGCCAGCCCTGCTTCACGCAGTTTATGACGCAGTACACCTTCGGCCGTGGGAGACCGGCAGATGTTGCCCAGGCACACGAACAAAACGCGCATCAGGCCTCCAGCAGGCGACGAACGCGCTCAAGGTCTTCGACGGTATCGACACCGGTCGGCGGTGCGATCAGCGCATCGGCAACGTGAATTCGCACGCCGTGCCACAGCGCACGCAGCTGTTCGAGGGATTCGGTGTTTTCCAGCCAGCACGGGCCCCAGCTGACGAAGTCATGCAGGAAACCGGCGCGGTAGGCATAGATGCCGATGTGGCGGCGATAGGGCACGCCTTGCGGCATTTGCTCGCGGGTGTTGGCGAACGCGTCCCGGGCCCACGGCAACGTGGCGCGGCTGAAGGTCAGCGCCAGGCCATTGAGGTCGCTGACAACCTTGACCACGTTGGGATTGAACAGGGTTTCGACGTCTTCGATCGGTTCGGCCAACGTGGCCATCCGCGCTTCAGTGTGCGCCGCCAGATTGGCTGCGACCTGATCGATCACGCTCGGCGGGATCAACGGCTCGTCACCCTGGACGTTGACCACGATGGCGTCAGGCGCCAGGCCCAGTTTCTCCGCCACTTCAGCCAGACGGTCGGTGCCGGAATTGTGGTCTTCACGCGTCAGCACCACTTCTGCACCAAAGGCGTTGCAGGCCTCGACGATACGCGCATCATCCGTCGCGACCACGACACGCTGGGCACTGCTTTTGCTCGCCTGCTCCCAGACGTGCTGGATCATCGGCTTGCCGGCGATCAACAGCAGCGGTTTGCCCGGAAGGCGAGTCGAGGCATAACGCGATGGAATGACAACGGTGAAGGCTGTGGTCATTTATCCAGGCGCTCTTCGGTGGTCAGGGTGCGGGCTTCGGTTTCGAGCATGACCGGAATCCCGTCACGAATTGGATAGGCCAGACCTGCGCCCTTGCTGATCAGCTCGGTTTTGTCGGCGCTGAGCTTGAGTGGGCCTTTGCAGACCGGGCAAGCGAGGATATCGAGCAATTTGGTGTCCATGAACATTCCCTGGAAAAAAATGGTTAAGGCAGAAGACGATCCGGCAACAGGCGCATCAGCTGTGTATCGAACCACGCCACAAAGGCCGGCGATGGCGCGGCGTCGACCGCCAGGTACCACCAGTCGGTCCCGGCGAAAGCACGGCACTTCACCGCGTCTTTCTCAGTCATCACCAATGGCAATGACGGCGTGAAATTCAAGGCCTGAACGCTGTACTCAGCGTGGTCGGCAAATGCATGCGGGACTGGCTGCCAGTGTAGCGTTTCGAGGGTTTTGAAGAAACGCTGGGGATTGCCGATCCCGGCCACGGCGTGCAGCGCCTGGCCTTGGGGGAAATGGTCCAGAGGACGCCGTTCACCACTGTGCAGATTGATCAATTCGGTGGGTTGCAACTGGAAGGCAAAACCGTCTTCGCGATCATTGGCAGCGCCGTTGTACAGCACCGCGTCGACGCTTTGCAGACGCTCGACCGGCTCGCGCAACGGCCCGGCGGGCAGGCAACGACGATTACCCAGGCCACGCGCGGCGTCGATCAGCACCAGCTCAAGATCGCGAGCCAGGCGATAATGCTGCATACCGTCATCGGAGAGAATCAGGTCCAGCGGTTCGCTCGCCAGCAGGGCTTTGACGGCGCTGCTGCGGTCCGGGTCGATCATCAACGGCACACCGGTGCGCTGGACGATCAACAGCGGCTCGTCGCCGGCCAATTCGGCGCCTTGATCTGCCTCGACGCGCCACGGCAACTGCGGCGGTTTGGCGCCGTAACCCCGGCTGACCACGCCGACCCGCAGGCCACTGCGCTGGCAATGCTCGATCATCCACAAAATAAGGGGAGTCTTGCCGGTGCCGCCGACCGTGATGTTACCGACAACGATCAAAGGCACCGGCGGCTGATAGATCTCGCCCTCACCCGCCAGAAAGCGTTTGCGCTTGTTCATGACCACGCGCCGATACAGCCACTCCAGTGGCTGTAACAGCTTCAGGGCCGGATGACCTTCGTACCACGCGGCGAGCAAACGATCGGACATGGCCATCAGGGCGCGGGCGCCGCCTCGACCGTGGTCATGCGCAAGTGGCTGAAACCAAGCTTGCCGGCAGCGTCCATGGCGGTGATAACGGATTGATGCTGGGTCTTGCCGTCAGCGCTGATGGACAACGGCAGGTTGGTGTCGCCATTGGATTCTTTTTGCAACGCGTCCATCAGGGTCGCCAGATCGTTTTTCTGCAGCACCTGATTGTTCACCGAGAACACGCCCTCGGCATTGATGGCAACGTCCAGATGCTTGACCTGCTGGTCTTCGGCCGGTGAGCCGCTGACCGCTTCAGGCAGATCGACGCGCAATTGGGTTTCACGAGTAAACGTGGTGGTGACGACGAAAAACAGCAGCAGGATAAACACCACGTCGATCAGCGACGCGAGGTTGATATCGACCGTTTCCCGCGGTTTACGGCGGAATTTCACGCTTTTTTGCCCTCGGACAGGTCCACGTCACGATCACCCTGCACAACTTCGACCAGCTTGATCGCTTCCTGCTCCATGCCCACCACCAGCTCATCGATCCGGCGTTGCAGGAAACGGTGGAAGAATACCGCCGGGATACCGACCATCAGGCCCGCGGCCGTGGTGATCAAGGCCTTGGAGATACCCCCGGCCAGCACGGCGGCGTTGGTGCCCATGCCGTTGCCCATGAAAGCGCTGAAAATATCGATCATGCCCAGCACCGTGCCCAACAACCCCAGCAACGGAGCCATGGCGGCGATGGTGCCCAGCGCGTTGATGTAGCGTTCGAGCTCGTGAATCACCCGCGCAGCGGCTTCTTCGATGCACTCTTTCATGATCTCGCGACCATGTTTGGAGTTGGCGAGGCCCGCCGCCAGGATCTCGCCCAGAGGTGAGTTGGCGCGCAGCTCCTTGAGTTTTTCTTTATTGAGTTGCTTGTCCTTGATCCATACCCAGACCTGCCCGAGCAGATGCTCCGGGGTTACACGGCTGGCACGCAGGGTCCAGAGACGCTCGGCGACGATTGCCATGGCCGCGATGGAACTCAGAATGATCGGCAGCATCATCCAGCCGCCGGATTTGACCAATTCCCACACAGTGACAGTCCCCTCGAAAAAGTGCGCCACTCTAACATAGGGGGTGGATGCACCGAAGACCGTGATGTCGCATCCGGTCGGTCTGTAATAACTCCGGGTTATTGAGCGAGCGGCGGCGAATCACGCCAGAAACGCCGTTGCAGACGCATCGACCAGGGCGGTTTGAAGCGGCCGAGTTGCAGACGAATGGCGCCGTGGTCGGCACTGTCATAGATCGCCATGCCACGTTTTTGATAGCGCGCCATGACCGTGGGATGCGGATGGCCAAAGGAATTGCCCTGGCCACGGGAGATCAGCACCGCTTGGGGCGCAAGCACAGCCAGTAGCGCCATTGACGACGAACTGCGGCTGCCGTGGTGCGGTGATTGCAGCCAATCGGTGGGCACGGCGAGGGGACTGTCGAGCAGCGCCCGTTCGGCAGCGACATCTATATCACCGGTCAACAGCAATCGCTCACCGTTGGCTTCGATCTGCAAGACGCAGGATTTCTGATTGCTGTCGCTGGCGGATGCCCATTGCCAAAGCTGGAAGTTCACGCCGTCCCAGGTCCATTGCCGACCGCTTTCACAGGCTTCGGCCTGTAACTCGGCCGGCAGCGCCTGATGATCGCCACTGAGGACCCGGGTCACCGGCAATCCGTTGGCCACCGCTCGTGCGCCGCCGGCGTGATC
Organism: Pseudomonas arsenicoxydans; assembly: GCF_900103875.1. Classification (NCBI taxonomy): domain Bacteria; kingdom Pseudomonadati; phylum Pseudomonadota; class Gammaproteobacteria; order Pseudomonadales; family Pseudomonadaceae; genus Pseudomonas; species Pseudomonas arsenicoxydans. The sequence continues at coordinate 5,814,493 of NZ_LT629705.1, forward strand.
GGCGTCGGGGTGACTGATCAGCATCAGATCGAGCCCGTTCACCCCCAGTTTGCGCAACGACGGCAGCACCACCCGCTCCCCCAGGTCGAAATCGCCGAAACGCGGGCCGGTGTCGTACAACAAGGTGTGATGACGCGTGCGCACGAGAATAGCCAACCCTTGGCCGACATCCAGTTGCCAGATTTCGGCCATGCCTTCGGGCAGCAGTTCTCGAGGTGGAAAAACCAGCAGCAACAGCAGCGGCCAACCCAGCGGCCGCATCGGCACGCCTTTGGGCAGCAAGAGAAAAATGGCCCCCAGCGTGCCAAGCGCCCAACTCCACCAAGGGATCGCTACCGGCACCCACGCTGGCAACCGGCCCGCCATCAACGCCAGTCCCTTGAACAGCCAGTCAATCAGACCGCCCGCTAACCACAACAGCCCCTCGCCCACATAAGGCACTGACAAGAGCAGCGTGCCCAGCAAGGCTGGAGGCAGCACGACCAGGCTGATCCAGGGCACCGCCAGCAAGTTGACCAGCGGGCCGCTGATGCTGATCGGTAAGCCCAGCACCAGCAGCAACGGACACAAACCGATCGCGATCAGCCATTGCGCACGGGTCCAGGTTTGCCACCATCGCCAAGGGCCCAGCCGACCACCAAAGGTGAAGATCAGCACGGCCACTGCGGCGAAAGACAACCAGAAACCCGGTTGCAAGCTGGCCAGCGGGTCCAGCAGCAATACCGCGTCGAGCGCCAGCAATAACGGCCACCAGGCACCGAGATGACGAAACCGCAACCGCCACAACAGCACCAGGCCGATCATCACGCACGCGCGCCGCACCGGCACCTCGAAACCGGCCAGCAGCCCGTACCCGAGCGCAGCCGCGAACGCCAGCGCGCACGCCCACGGCAGCCAGGGCAAACGATTCGGCCACAGGCCATAACGGGCCAGCCCGGCGATCAGCAGATACACCAATCCCGCCAGCAATCCGATGTGTTGCCCGGAAATCACCAACAGATGCACGGTGCCGGTGTCTTGCAGAACTTGCCAATCCTCACGACTCAGCCCGGCGCCATCCCCCAGCACCAGGGCCGTCAGCGCACCCGTTCGGCCTTGGGCATCCACAGCCTGCAAGCGTTGACGAATGTTGTCGCGCCAGGCCCATTGAGCATCGGCAAGCTTTTGACCGGCCTTGACTGTCCCGGTGGCGCCGATGCGTTGCGCCAGCAACCAGGCGTCATAGTCGAACGCATGCGGATTGAGCAGCCCGGCGGGACGCTTCAATTTGACTGCCAAACGCCACCGTTCCCCGGCGTTGACGGCGGGGCCGTCGTACCAGGCCAGGCGTAAATGCCTGGGCAGCCGGGTGCGTCGCGATTGACTGTCAGTCAGTTCAAAACGCACCACACCGTCAGCATTCTGCGGCAGCCCGGTCACCCGCCCTTCGACCCAGCGAGTCTCGCCATCAAGCTTCAGCGGCAGACGATCATCCAGCGCCCACTGCGCATTCGCGCAGGCCCAACTGAAGCCGAACACAAAGAATGCCAACGCGTAAGTGCGAAACGGCAGCAGCATCAGCCCCACCACTGGCAGCAACATCCAAATCCAGACCGGCGGTAATTCCGGTAAAAAACGCAACGCCAGCAAACCCATCGCCAGCGCCATCATCCCTGTGCGCATAAGCCCGTCCTTGAGAGTCCCGTTCCTAGGCATAGCGGGTGGATCGCACAGGCACGGTTATTAATTGTCACAAAGTCTGAATGGGCCGTTCACGGAATCCAGACATACTTGCCGCCTTAACCGACCGAGAAGCCTTATGCCCCGGCGCTTATTCAAACGTTACATGCCAGACCCGACCAGCATCAGGGAACACAAATCCTTACGCTTTCTCGGCACCCTGCTGCATGACCCGAACCTCTGGCACCTCAACCGTCACTCGGTCGCTCGTGCCATGGCGGTGGGTTTGTTTGCGGCCTTTCTGCCGATTCCGTTACAGATGCTGGTGGCCGCCGTCCTCGCCATCATGGTGCGCGGCAACATGCCGATTGCCGTGAGCCTGGTCTGGCTGACCAACCCGATCACCATGCCGGCGGTGTTTTTCTGCACGTATCAGACCGGGGCGTGGTTGATGGACGTTCCCGCCAGGCATTTGCCGGACGAGTTGACCTGGGAATGGATCAGCGGTGAGCTATCGACGCTGTGGCAACCGTTCCTGCTGGGATCGGTGGTGACAGGGCTGGTGCTGGGAGCCCTCGCCTATTGCCTGACCATGCTGTATTGGCGTTGGTGGGTTGCGCGGCAATGGAGGCGGCGCAAGAAAAACCGGATGTAGAAATGCAAAACGGCCTCCGCTTGGGAGGCCGTTTTTTTTTACCCGCGAAAGGGGCGACTCAGTCTTGATCAGGTACGCATGCCGCGCCCACTGACCAGCAACCGCGCACAACCGACGTACAACACAACGGTCGCCACCAGCATGAAGGTAATCGCCACGCTGATCTTGATATCCGATACGCCAAGAATGCCGTAACGGAAGGCGTTGACCATGTGCAGCACCGGGTTGGCCAGGGACACGGTCTGCCAGAACGGCGGCAGCAGGCTGATCGAGTAAAACACCCCGCCCAGATACGTCAGCGGTGTCAGCACGAAGGTCGGGATGATCGAGATATCATCGAAGTTGCGTGCAAACACGGCGTTGATGAAACCCAACAGCGAGAAGATCGTTGCCGTCAGCACCACGACCAGAATGGTCACGCCCAGGTGATGGACCTGCAAATCGGTGAAGAACAGCGACAGCATCGTCACGATGACCCCGACCATCAAGCCACGCAGGACGCCGCCGAGGGTGTAGCCGATCAGAATGGTGTGCGGCGACACCGGCGAGACCATCAATTCCTCGATGGAACGCTGGAACTTGCTGCCGAAGAAACTCGACACCACGTTGCCGTAGGAGTTGGTGATCACCGACATCATGATCAACCCCGGGACGATGTACTCCATGTAGGTGAAGCCACCCATGCCGCCAATCTGCTTGCCGATCAGATTGCCGAAGATCACGAAGTACAAAACCATGGTGATGGCTGGCGGCAGTAGAGTCTGCGGCCAGATCCGGGTAAAACGCCGGACTTCACGGTAAACGATGGTATTGAGGGCGACGAGGTTGGGCTGCAGCTCGGAACTCATACCGCCACCTTCGACAGATTTTTCTCCACCAGGGACACGAACAACTCCTCAAGGCGATTGGTTTTGTTACGCAGGCTCAGCACTTCGATGTTCTGCTGCGCCAACTGGGTAAAAAGCGCGGTGATGCCCATGGCCTTGTCGACCTGGACTTCCAGCGTGTGGCCATCCAGCAGACGGGTCGGGTAGCCGAGCAACTGCGGTGCACTGGTCAGGGTGTTCTTGGTGTCGAGCAGGAAGGTTTCCACATGCAGTTGGCTGAGCAACTGTTTCATGCTGGTGTTTTCGACAATGGTGCCGTGGTCGATGATGCCGATGTTGCGGCACAACTGCTCAGCCTCTTCCAGGTAGTGCGTGGTGAGGATGATGGTGATGCCTTTCTGGTTCAGCTCAGTGAGGAAGGTCCACATCGAGCGACGCAGTTCGATGTCGACACCCGCCGTCGGTTCGTCGAGGATCAGCAGGCGTGGTTCGTGGACCAGCGCACGGGCGATCATCAATCGACGCTTCATGCCGCCAGACAGTGAACGAGACGGCACATCGCGCTTGTCCCACAACCCGAGTTGGGTCAGGTATTGCTCGGCGCGTTCCTTGGCGATTTTCGGCGGGATGCCGTAGTAACCGGCCTGCGTTACTACGATATCGAAGGTCTTTTCAAACTGGTTGAAGTTGAATTCCTGGGGCACCACGCCGATGGAGCGCTTGAGCTGCGCAGGATTCTTGTCCAGGTCGTGACCGAAGATGTTCACCGTGCCGCTGGTCTTGTTCACCAGGGTCGAGAGAATGCCGATGGTCGTGGATTTGCCCGCGCCGTTGGGGCCGAGCAAGGCGAAAAAGTCACCTTCGGCGACGTCCAGATCGATACCACTCAAGGCCTGGAAACCGTTGCCGTAGGTTTTGGTTAGCTGCCGGATGGACAGAGCGGAACTCATATCTGATTACGCACCAAGAAGGGAAGAAAGGGATAAATAAGGGCGGGCGGCGACTAAAACAACCACGGCGCATGAGCGCAATGGTGCGTGTCGCCGCCCCACAAGTACAGTCAAGTGTGTCGATAGTGATTATTAAGTCAACGCGGTCATGACCGCTTTGCGATACGCCGGCCGCTGCTTCAGACGGGCGTACCAGGCTTCAAGATTGGGTTGCGGCGCACGCTCGATCGGCATCTCGAACCAGGCATAAATGAAACTGCCGAGCGGGATATCACCCATGCCAATGGCGTCACCCGACAGGTACGGTTGGGCCGCCAGCGTCTGGTCGGCCATCGACAGCAGGCCATCGCATTCTTTTATTGCGGCGTTGATCGCGGTCCAATCCTGTTGATCCTTGGGCGTGCGCAACACACCCCAGAACACCGTGCGAAACGGGCCGGCGAAACTTGAGGTGGCCCAGTCCATCCACTTGTCAGCCGAGGCCCGAGCTTTCAAATCCGCGGGATACCAGGCCGTGTCGCTGGCATGCCGGGCCATCAGGTAGCGCACGATGGCGTTGGATTCCCACAGCACAAAGCCGTCGTCCTCGATCACCGGCACGCGGCCGTTGGGATTCATCGCGCGATACTCTGGCGTATCGACCACACCAAAGGCCCCGCCCGCATCGATGGCCTCGTACGCCAGGCCCAGCTCTTCGGCGGCCCACAATGGCTTTCTGACATTCGACGAATTTTTCCGACCCCAGATCTTCAGCATGACCGCCTCTTTATGGATGAATGCGCAGGCAGCATACGCCGGATCAGGCGCGGCTCAAATCGCTCTGCATATCACCCAGGAGCACCGGCAGTGTGTCGCTGAACAGATGCGGATAGCACTTTTCCAGGTGCTCGAAAAAAAATGCTTCGGGCACATCGGTGAACTGGCCGTGGTCGACCAGGTACTCCATCAACTGTTCGCCATCGCGATTGAAAGGGTGGAAAACACTGTCGTTGATCCCGTCAAACTCCAGTGGCGCCACATTGAACAGTTCACAGAGTTTCTGGTTGAAGGCCGGTGTGGCTTTGACCCAGCGATCGTTCAGGTACAGCTCGGTATAACCGTGCATGGCGAACACATCGCTCCTGAGCAACTCGAGCAAACGTGGGGTCGACAAATGATTGCGCACATCCGCCAGGCCGATACGCGCCGGGATGCCGCAATGGCGCGCGGCCCCTGCCAGCAGCGTGGCCTTGGGCACGCAATAGCTCTCGCCGGTTGCCAACGCATGACTGCCGCGCAAGGTCTGCGGGTCGCGACTGAAGGTGTAGGGGTTGTAGCGCACGGCTTCACGGACTGCGTAATAGAGATTGATCGCCTGCTCGAGCGGGTCGCGACTTGCACCGCGATGTTTTTCGGCGAACTCCACCACCGACGGGTGGTCACTATCGATGAAGCGACCGGGTGTCAGGTACTCGCGCATGAGAACAATCTCCTTGAGGAAGCCACGAGTCTAGCGAGACCATCAGCACAGAGATAACGACGTTTCGGCCAAACATGGGCGTATAGCCGCGTAGGAAACGAACGAATTACCGGGCGTGTTGCCAACCCAACCTACAAAACTCACCCATGATTTCCCACGAATTCAATCACCTCGCTCTGACCACCCTGTTTTGCGGATGCCGTCTAAGCTCTGAAGGTTGGTTTTGCCCTGGTTCACGGAGGATTAAATATGCTGCTGTTGTGGATACTGGTTCTGGTTGTCGGGATAGCCTATTTGGCGCACCGCCGCATCGCCCCCCTGCCCGCCCTGTGCATCGTCGCGGTCTTTGTCGTCGCGATGGGTGCCTTCAGCCGCGCGCCTGGCTGGCTGCTGCTGGTTCTCTGGGTGTTGATCGCTGCCGTCGCGGCGCCGTTGTTGCTGCCCGACCTGCGTCGCAAATACTTCAGCGCGCCGCTGTTCAACTGGTTTCAGAAAACCTTGCCGCCCATGTCACAGACCGAACGCGATGCAATAGACGCCGGCACGGTGTGGTGGGACGGCGAACTGTTCAGCGGTCGTCCGGACTGGGACAAACTGCTGTCTTATCCAAAGGTGCAGTTGAGTGAAGAAGAACAGGCCTTTATCGACGGTCCGACCGAAGAGCTCTGCGCAATGGTCACAGACTGGCAGATCGGACAAGACATGGACTTGCCCGCCGAGGCCTGGGCTCACATCAAGGAAAACGGTTTCTTCGCGCTGATCATCCCCAAGGAGTTTGGTGGCAAGGGCTTCTCAGCTTATGCCCACTCCCAGGTGGCGATGAAACTGGCGACCCGCAGCGGCGACCTCGCGTCCACCGTGATGGTCCCCAACTCCCTCGGCCCGGCCGAACTGCTGTTGCATTACGGCACTGAGGAACAGCGCAACCATTACCTGCCACGGCTGGCCCGCGGCGACGACATTCCCTGCTTCGCATTGACCGGTCCACTGGCGGGTTCCGACGCCGGTGCCATGCCCGACACCGGGGTGATCTGCAAAGGTGAATGGGAAGGCAAGGAAACCCTCGGCCTGCGCCTCAATTGGGAAAAGCGTTACATCACGCTGGGCCCGGTGGCGACCCTGCTCGGCCTGGCCTTCAAGGCCTATGACCCGGACCATTTACTCGGCGACAAGGAAGACCTGGGTATCAGCCTGGCGCTGATCCCGACGGACACAGCCGGTGTTGAAATCGGCCGCCGCCACCTGCCGCTGGGTGCAGCATTCATGAACGGTCCGAACTCTGGCAAAGACGTATTCGTGCCGCTGGACTTCCTCATCGGTGGCCAGGAAATGCTCGGCAAGGGCTGGATGATGCTGATGAACTGCCTGTCGGTCGGGCGCTCGATTTCCCTGCCGGCCGTCGGCACCGGCGCCGCCAAATTCACCAGCCTGGTGACCGGTCAATATGCGCAGGTCCGCGAACAATTCAACGTGCCACTGTCCGCGTTCGAAGGCATTCAGGAAGCCATGGCGCGTATCGGCGGCAACGCCTGGATGATGGACGCGGCGCGGATGCTGACCGCCAACGCAGTCGACCTCGGCGAGAAACCGTCGGTGCTGTCGGCGATTCTCAAGTATCACCTCACCGAACGCGGCCGCGAATGCATCAGCCACGCCATGGATGTTCACGGCGGCAAGGCGATCATCATGGGCCCGAACAACTACCTGGGTCGCAGCTGGAATGGCGCGCCGATTTTCATCACCGTGGAAGGCGCCAACATTCTCTCGCGCAACCTGATGATCTTCGGTCAGGGTGCCATTCGCTGCCATCCGTTCGTGCTCAAGGAAATGGCCCTCGCCGGTCGTGAAGACAAGGACCAGGCCCTCACCGAATTCGATGGCCTGCTGCTCAAGCACATCGGTTTTGCCGTGGGCAACGCCGCCAGCACCCTGGTGCTGAACCTCGGCTTCGGGCACTTAGAACACGCGCCAGGCAACAAGCTCAGCCAGGGTTACTTCCGCGCCCTTAATCGTCAGGCCGCCGCGTTCGCCATGCTCGCGGACTTGAGCATGATGCTGCTGGGCGGTGAGCTGAAACGTCGCGAACGCCTGTCGGCACGGCTTGGGGATGTGCTCAGCAACATGTACCTCGCCTCCGCCGCGCTCAAGCGTTACCACGACCTCGACTCGCCGGAGCATATGGCGCCGCTGTTTACCTGGGCTATGGAAGAGAGTCTTGGCCAGTCGGAGCGAGCGTTGGATGAGTTGCTGAGCAACTTCCCGAACAAGGTACTGGGCTGCCTGTTGCGCGTTATCGTGTTCCCGCTGGGTCGTCGACACAAAGGTCCGTCGGACAAACTCGCTGCCGAAGTGGCCGCAGTGATTGGCCGGGCCAAGGGCGATCCGACGCTCGAAGAGCTGCTGGCCGGTTGCTACCGTCCGCAATCGGCCGATGACGCCGTCGGAGCGCTGCAACATGCATGCAACCTGTTGAACGCCGCCCAGCCGTTGCAGAAAAAGCTGCACGTGGCGCTCAAAAGCGGCCAGGTCAAACCGGCTGCCGGGGAGCACGCGATCGATGCGGCGCTGGAAGCCGGAGTATTGCAGGCGGGTGAGGCGCACTCCCTGCGTGAGGCCGAAGTAGCGCGGCGCAAAGTGATCGACGTCGATGATTTCGCCAAGGAAGAGCTGGCGCGGGCCGAAGGAAAGGTCCGCTGATCAAGTCGACTATCATGTAAAAATGGGCGCGGGGGCTTTATACTCCCGCGCCCGTTTTGCTCTTGAGGACTTATCTCGTGTCCAACGTCGTTGCCGATCATCTCGTCTTGCTTGACCACTTGCGTAGCATCCTGGTCGCCGTGGGTGAGGCCGAACAGGTTCCCGAAGAAAGCCATGCCTTGTTCCTGGAGCGCTTCGACGAACTGCGTGCATTACTGCCGGTCGACCCGATCGAAAGCCAATACCTGGGCCAGGACATTCTGTGCCAGGTGATCACTCGTTACCCGCAAATTGCCCATCTGGTCCCTCGTGACCTGCTGTGGTACTTCGCCGGGGACTGCCTGCATTACATGCCCGATGATGAAATCGACTTGTACCAGGCCCTGGAAGAACGTCGTTTCGAAGCCGAGCAGAACGACGAACCGTTCGACTGGAACCAGGA